>JBEKSM010000004.1:0-178772 GCA_049517075.1 Steroidobacteraceae bacterium
TCCTGATCGGCAGCCTCGGCGGCTTCTACCTCGCCCTGACGATTCCGGAGCACCTCGCCTATAGCACGGGCCTATTCATGCTTTGCATCGCCTGGGTGCTCACCACCGGCATGGCGCTCTATGCAATTCACGGGCGGCGCGTCGAGCGACACCGCGAATGGATGTTGCGTAGTTACACGGTCACCTTTGCGTTTGTGAGCTTCCGGCTGGCGTCGGCCGTGCTGAGCGGCTGGATACAGGTGCCGGATGACCCCGTCGCGAGCGAGCTCGACACACTGCTCGCCTGGGCCTGCTGGTCGGTACCCTTGCTGTTCGCCGAACCCCTGATTCAGTTCCGTTCGATCCGACGGTCAACTCAAGCCGCGACGCCCATCTCGACCAACTGAATCCTACGGTCGGCGGTGGCAGTTTCGAATTCGGCGCTGATGACGGTCAGCTCCTGTGCATCGTGGGCGGTCACTGCGCTGATCAAGCATGCTCGATCGCGGCCACGGCGTTTGGCTTCGTAAAGCGCCTTGTCGACGAGGCCGATCGCGCGCTCGAGTGAAATTTCTGATTCCGCGCCAGCCATCGGAAAGCAGGCATAGCCGATCGATATCGTGCACTTGATCGCCTGCCCGTTCCACAGCACCGGGTCCCGGCGCATTGCACTCAATAGTCTCTTGACGGTCATATCCGCCTGTTCCGGCGTAATCGGATCGAGGATCGCGAGGAATTCCTCGCCGCCCCAACGAACGAGTTTGTCGCTCTCGCGCAGCGCCGCCGTCAGGCGATGGCTCACCGTCGCCAAAACCGCGTCCCCCGCCGGATGCCCCAGCGTGTCGTTGATCAGCTTGAAATGATCGAGATCGGCGAGCAATACACAACCCCCGATAGGTCGCGCGCCTTCGACGCTCAATACGTGTTCGTTGAAATAGCGGCGATTGCGTAGGCCGGTCAGCGCATCGCGCTCACTGTTGAAGCGTAGCCGATCATTGGCCTTCCTGACGCGCGTGAACGCCCAAAACAGCGCGGCACAAAGACAGGTTACCAAAAACGCCCCGGTGAGAATCAGCTGCAGGCGCAAGCGCTGCGCATGCATTTCGGAATCGTCGAGCGCCTTTTCCCGCCGCAACAACTCGAGTTCACGCGCCCTGCGCTCGTCGTCAAACTTCGCCGATAACTCGAGGAACGCGCGCTGCCGCGTGCTCGTCATGATTTTGTCGCCGATCGCGTCGTAACGGTGATACGCCTGAATTGCCATCATCAAGTAGCCCGCGTGTTCGAGGGCATCGGCGTATTCGCGCAGAAGCTCCTTGGCGTCCAACAGGTTGTCACCGGCGAGCGACGCGGCAATTGCGCCTTCCGCCAGCTCTTCGCCCGGCTTGATCTTGCCGAGGCCGATGTAGGCGATGCCTTCGTTGAACAGCACGATCGGCTCATCGCCGCTGCCGCGCAGCTTCATCACGAGCGGCAGCGCCTGTTTGGAATACTTGAGCGACTCGGCGAAGTCGCGAGTCCTCAGAAAGGAATCTCCCAAGTTGACGAGCGCGTGGGCGAGCCATTTGTTGCTGCCCGAGAGCCTGGCGTGCTCGAGTGAGGATAGGCTGGCGCGGCGCTCCCCCGCCGAATCTCCGCGCCGATCGGCGACGTCCGATGCGACCACGTCGACTTCGGACAGTGCCGCCTCGTCTCCGAGGGAGATCGCGAGTTGTTTAGCCGCCGTCAACTGGTCCGTCGCGCGATCGAGATTGCCGGTATTCGTGTAGATGCGTGCCATCCACAACGTGGCATGCAGCACACGCATGTCATCCTGCATGTCGTGCGCAATGTCCAAGCCGCTCTCCAGAAACGGCAATGCGGCTTCCGCCTTCCCGAGAAGGCGCAGCGTATTGCCGCGCAGGATCGAGAACCGGTAGCGCTCCACATCGCTCGCAATCGATTTGATATCGATGCCCGCGAGTTCCGCGTCCGCGGCGGCATACTGGTCGCGCTCATAGAGTGAATAGGCCTTGACGAAGTGCGCCGCGAGTGCGGCGGACGCATCGCCATCCTGGGCGATCGTTTGCAGATCTGCGATCGTCGCGTCGACGTCAGAATCCCGACGCACGTCGACATAAACCATGCCGCACACTTCGAGCATTTCGACCTCTGACGCGCTGCTGTCGGCGGTCACCGAGGCCATGTCGATCATTTTTTCCGCGCGCTCGGGATCGGACCAGTCGAGCATCTCGATCTGATTGATGAGGGTCTGCCGGACCGGAGCGGCGACCGCCGCGCCAGCCCACGTCATGACACAGATCAAAGCGATTAGTCGAAATTGCCGCATTCTCAATGACATCCAGCCTACCGTGCAGCACCCTTAATTATGTCATTGTGACCGTGCAGCCCCTGCGGACGGCGTGACGGATGTCATTGGCCGGCAATCTGAGGGGCCATTTTCAGGATAAATGGCCTGAGATGTGATTCACATAACATATTCATGCGGCATCGCAGTCACCAGTTCGGCCGGCGCGCCCTCTAACGATCTGCAAGCACCACTGCGTGGTTCTCGCGGCCGTCGGACGATACTGACAGCGGAATTGGGACTGAGCTGACCCATTTGCCATCCTGATCCTCAAAATCGCGGAATTTACGATCTTGCCTGCCAGCCGCAGAACCCTCTGACGGCGAGCACGACCTTGCGAGCGCTGACCATCGAGATGGACCAGTGGGTGACGTACGGAAGCGCGCCGCCGACCAACCGAATCGCGACGCGCGCCAGCGGGACGCTGGTTCCGTTGCTGCCGCAGTCGGGCATGGGATTTCCGAATATCCCCGGCGTTTTCTACAACGGCATCATGCGAATCCGCTTGCCGGGTATTTCGGTGCCGAAGGTCGATGGCTGCGATGCATCCGGCCAGTGCATCCCCTTCCTCGAGACGCAGGCGGAACGAATTGCTGCGGGCGATCCACGTCTATCTATCCAGGAGCGCTACTCGGATCATGCGACTTACGTCAATGCGGTCACTCTCGCCGCACAAAAGCTGCAGGCGGAAGGCTTGATGCTCGCCGGCGTCGGGTTCCGGGCAGCATTTGCCGCCTGGAACCCAACTGAACCGCTTTGACTTTCGCACAGGCCGCCATCTGCGGGCTCATTTCTGTTCGTTCTGCCCAACACTCGCGGCCAGGCTCGGGCGCAGACCTCACATCGCGCGGGCGACCGCGCCATGATGTGCGGTGGACACGCGCTTGCAGGACGAAGCATCAACTCACGGCGCCGGATCGATGATCAGCTTGAAGTTGCGAAAGCCCCGGTCGTTGTTTGAATCCACGGCGATCACGCTGAAGGGATAGGTCCCTGACGTCGGGAGGCTGCTTGCGGGAGCAAAGAGATGCGGTGCCGTGAAGTTCATGCCGGGCGGCAATATCCCTGGGCATGCGCCGCCACCGCTCGGACAGCAAGATGCTTTGTTCGGTTGCCCGGATGCCTGCGTCGCGCAAATGTTGACGGTCGAGGTACCCACGGCATTGGTGACACTGAAGGTCACTTGACCTGAGAAAGGATAGGCGATCCCGACGGTGCCCGCGGGCAGCGTGTTCGGACTGACATTGAGGAAGGGTCCCGTTCCCCCTCCCTTCAAGCGCATCACCTGCGGCGTGTCGCGCTCGCTATCGATCCAGGCGAGTCCTCCCGCGTAGTTGCTGGTCACGGTCGGATCAAAATCGATCGTCTCCTCGCAGACACCACCACGCCCCGCTACGGCCGCAGCCGCCGTACAAGTCCCTCCTTGGACTGTGAATCCGCTGCCGAGCGCAATCGGCGCGCGGACCATCGCGGACACTGCGCTCGAATTCGTGATTGTGAATATCGCGGGTGTCGCCTTGTTCTCGGCGACGCATCCGAAACTGTAGTCGAGCGGCAATGCCAGGGCCTGAGGCGCAACGCTCGGCGATCCGCTCACGGTGATCGAGAGTTCCGGACTGGGACCGGCTGCCGGTCCATTGATTACGTCGATTGCAGGAGCCGCGATCTGGGGCGGCGCGGCGAGCGGATAGAACGTCGAGTTGGACACGTACGCCACATGGGTGGCTGGATTCACCGCGAGCGCAAATGTGCCGCTCGCATCGTCGAATTTGTTGTCTGGATTTCCGATCGGAATTTGCGCGACCTGGGACGGGGCGACGCTCGCGCCGTCCCACACGTTGAGGTTGGCGCCCGTCCGATCGCAGGAGGTGTAGTACGCGAGGCCGGATTCAGTATCGAGCGCGAACGCGACGCCCGCGGGGCAGGCGCCGGTGGCGGCCGTGTATACGCCCGCTTGGCCCCAAATGCGGGACTCGTTGAGGCTTAGCTCATCGATCGAATATTCGCCCACCACGTAGGCCACCTCATTGATCGAATCCACCAGGATTGCGCTGGTCGGGGAGTCGCTGGTCATCGGGCGGCTCAAGGACCACACCATCGACTGGGTCTGCAGGTCGTAGACCCAGAAAACGGCGTAACCAAAATTAACAACAATCAGCAGGCGACGGGTGCTCTCATCTTCGACCATACCCCCCGGACCAGGGTCGGAGCCGAGCTGCAAGGGATAACCGGTAATGGCATCGGTCGTGCCGTCGATCGCTACGAGCAGGGGCCTGCTGGCGCCGCCGGGGCTAACTACCGCATACACCGTGTGGGTATCGTTATCGACGACAATCGCACCGGCCGGCGGATACGCGGGCTCGATGTTTCGTAACAGCTTTGCAGGTGCGGTGATGGCCCCCGCGCCGTTCCGAACCGGCCCTTGGATCACGCTGATGAACGTGTCGTTCGCATTGGCGACATAGGCAACATTGAGTCCGGGATCGACCGCGATCCCGATCGGACCCTGACCGACCGTGATCACCGCATCGATGGTATTGGTGACGCCGTCGATGACCGTCAAGGTTCCATCCGCGTTCGCCGCATACAGAACATCGTTCGCGCTGTCGAGTATCAGGTTTTGGACGACGGCGGCCGGCGAGGCGCTGGGGATGTTTGCCCGCACCGTATCGTCCGCGGTGCTGTAGACGACGATATCGTTGAACGGACCGCCCTCGAGGCTGGTGCCCTTGCTCACGGCCACATAAAGGCTTTGCGTGGCGGGGTTGACGACCACAAATTTGCCCTGATTGGGTATCGCGTCCGTAACCGAAAACGTGCCAGCGAATGACGCGCCCGCAGCGCCGAGCGCCGCCAACCCTAGCCACGATTTCTTCAACATGCGCCCCCCCCGTTTTGAAATCTGCGCCGCAGCACGGGCCCTGAGGCCGCGCTCGTCCATTGTGCCATGAAATCGCGGATCGGCATGGTTGCGCCGATTGCGTCAACGATCGGTAGTATTCCGAGTGAAGTCGTGCTCACCGCGGAAGATGGTTTGCCTGATACCTGCGCCGCCAACTTCGACAATATACAGACCGTCCCAAAAGCGAACAAAAGCGCACCGATCACTCACTCGTCAGCGTCGACAATTCGAGCCGCGTAAGGCGCAATTGAGTTCGCACTTGGACTCGCTGACATTAACGGCTAACCGATGATCGGACACTTCCGGCCAACTCCGGCTGCTAGGCCATTGAAATTCATCCGCGCAACACTTTTTTTGGCACCCACCGGAAATGCCTATGATTTGCCTGAGCCGGCATCCTCTTTTTCAAGTGTCACCGTCAGACCGCGACTTATCCCGAGCACTTGCAACAGAACAAACAGTTTGCATCGTCATAACGATTGACCCAGGCGCTTCTCAAGTTGAGTGCGATAGGACCTACTAACGCGCGAGCGGCCGCCGCCTTTCAATGCGATTTCGAACTCGCCGTGAGAGATGGGCTGAAGCTGCAAGATGCTGTCTATGTTCACGATTGCCGATCGATGAACGCGGATGAATCGCCGCGGATCAAGATGGCCGGCCAGCTCCTTCAGTGCGGTGCGGTAAAGCAGCTCTTTACCCGCGACGTGCAAATTCACATAGACTCCTGCGCCCTCGATCCAATCGATGTCGGTCACCGGAATGAAACGAGTCGTGCCACCGCCCTTTACCACCAGGCGATCGATATAACGGCCGGGCTCGGACTGTGTGGCTAGCATGTGCAAGACGCTGCGGCCGAATTCGCGCAGGGTGTGCTCGTCATGACGAGTTTTCGCACGGGCAAGCGCGGCCTCCCAGCGTTCATCGCTGAACGGCTTCAGCAAATAGTCGAGAGCGTTCGCTTCGAACGCGCGAATCGCGTGCTGATCGTAGGCTGTGACAAATACGGTGAGGGGCATCGCGGCGGCGCCGACGGTCTCGATCACCTGCAAACCGTCCAGCTCGGGCATCTGCACATCGAGAAGAACTAGATCCAACTTCTCGCATCCGATAATTTCCACGGCCGCTCTTCCGTTGGTCGCTTCGAGTACGGCACCGATCTGCGGATCCACTTTGAGCAAATCGACCAGACGCTGGCGCGCGGGCGCTTCATCATCCACGACCAAAACCCGCAGACGTTCAGCCGGCGCCATTAGCTCGCTCCCGCGAATCTCAGCGGCAACGAAATCTCCACCTCGGTTCCTCCTCCGGTACGAGGCCGAACGAAGAAGCGGCAATTTCCGTCGGCGTGAAGGCCGAGGATGCGCTCGCGCGTGACGGACAGTCCAGTACCCAAAGAGGTTTCTAGCGTCCAGCCGGCGGGCAATCCAACGCCGTCGTCCACAACGCGGATCTCCACGTGCCTGGTGCCGCGCCCGACCGTCACGGTCACGGTGCCGCCGGAGCCGCGTCGAGAGATGCCATGACGAATGGCATTCTCAACGAGCGGTTGCACGATCAGGCTAGGTACGAGCGCGTACTTCACTTCCGGATCGATTTGTATTTCGATGCGCAAATGTTCCGCGAATCGAATCTTCTGGATCGCTACGTAGTGGTCGAGAAAAGCCAGCTCCTCGGCAAGCGGAATCTCTTGTTTGTCCCGCGCGTCGAGAGACAGGCGTAGCAGATCGCCCAAGTGCTCGATCATCGTGCGCGCCAGCCGCGGATCTCGATCCACCTGTGCCGAGATGGTGTTGAGTGCGTTGAAGAGGAAATGCGGATCCAACTGCATGCGCAATGCATTGAGGCGTGCCTCAGAAAAACTGCGTTCCATTCGGGCCAGCCGCAATTCGCTGGCGAGATAGCGCTGGTAGTAGTGGAAAGTCTGCTGCACGCCAAAGATGACCCAATAGACCAGCCAGCTCCACAAAAGGCCCTGGAAGAGTGTCGCAAGAAAGCGCGTACTGGCCATCCCACTCCATGCTTCCAGGCCGAAAAGGGCGCCCATCGAATTGACAATGTAACCATACAGGACGGTAACAACCACGCTCACGGGCAAATGCGCGAGAACACGCCTGAGGAGCTGGTTCTCTCTGAAGGGAAGCCGCGCGTCGATCCAAGAAATAAGCGGCGCGATCAAGCCCCAGGACCACCACTGGGCGAGAGAGCCGAGGAGAGTGCGCCTCCAATTGCCGGACGAGAGACTCGTTAGACTGGGCAGGGCGAACAGTATGCCCAGGGCGCTCCACAGGAGGATCGCCGCCACCCAGACCGGCCAGCGGTTCTTCATTTTAAGATTCTAAGTTAGAACAGCCCGGGAATGTTGTCCAAGAAAACCGCAGGGGCCCAGAGAAAGCGCGCGTTCCTGCATCTCCAAGATACCTACTCCCGGTCAAACACCAGAATGGTTCCAAGTTTACTTTCGCCGACCCGGTGTACGCTTAGCGTCAAGATGGTTAGATCTGCAGAAACCTCAATTCGGGTCACCCTATTCTTTTGTTGCGATCTGTTTGTGATTTCCAGGCTGCGTTCGTTCACGCGCCGGTAATCCTTCGCATCGAATTTGATGTTCTGAGTGCCTCCCACAACGGGACTGACCAGTGAAAGGCCGTCGCCGTCGTACGGCAGAATGTCGAGCTCGATGCTCGAGTCCAGCCCTCCGGAGCTCGCGCTATCCCATGTGCCCGCAAAACCTGAGCTGCCCGCGGCTCGCTGGTATCTGAAGTGCACGCCTATTGGTGAACCGTCGGGCTGGTACTGTGTGAAGGCGTCATCGAGCGTTTTGCTGTCCGCGGAGAGCGTCCAAATCGCCGAGATTATTCTCCGCCCATCCTTCTTGCGGACGACCTTCCAGTTGTTCGGCCCCTCTACCGTAACGGACAGTGTGGTTCCATCCGGGGTTGGCTGGTCGGTCCCGTCGGCTACGATTGTGTCTACTGCACCGGGAACAAAGGTGAAGGCATATTTGTTTTCGCCCACGATCTCAACCTTCATTTCGTCGGTGATTTTGCTCTTGGACGGGTTCACCTTCCATTTGCCTACAAAGGGATCGCCAGCTGCCCATACCGCGCTCATAGCAAAGCAGGCAAAGAGCAGCAGCTTGAGAATTCGATTCAACATTCATTTCTCCTCGGACGATGTCGGTTCAAACCCGTCCGCCTGCGCAGAACAGTGGTGCAGCGGCAGCAAACAAAACATTCGAAGGCGTTGAACTTTGCATTCAATTCAATTGATGTGATCCTAGCCGCTGATGGTGAGCCTGTCCTCCGATATGTTGCGGAGCGGTCAAGCGTGTTGCGAAGCGGTCTTCCAGATCATCAGTCGCGGCATGCAACGGACGCGGACACTCCAGCGATTTGCTGCGCCTCGTCTCACTTCGCCGGCATTGTTCGAAGCCGCTTCTTAGCAGCAGTCGACTTGATGACGAGCGTGCCGTGTCTCATGGACGCCAATGGGACGCGCGCCTGTTCAATCGCGGCAGCAATCAGCGCCTCCACATCCGGATGCCTTAGCCGGCTCGCAGCCTCCACTCGGATGAAGCGGGCCTGCTTACCTGACCCCATCAGCAGCTTCTTCGGATCGGGCAATGTTTTCCCTTGATTGAAATACAGGCTCACACCATCGGCACGCGCAGTTGTTGCGACTATCGCCTCGACGCCGGCCTCGGTCGGCGAATACCCGATGACAAGTGAGTTGCCGTAGTCGTACACCAGCTCGTTTGCAGTCGGCAATCGCTTGCGCACACCAGAGCGGACCGAGCGGATGAGCCGCTGATCCTTGGGATCGAAGTTCTCGATGAGAGATCGAAGCTGGGCCTCGGGTGTGTCCTTGGCGCGAACTAACCTTACTGCCATCGTATCCCTCCACGTTCTTGCAAGAATTGTTGCAAGACAATCGCTGAACGGATGATTCGAGCGGGGCCCGCGCAGAGCGAGCTAAGTTGCTCTTTGCCGGCCACGGCTGCATGCCTGCGACTCGTCAGGCACGACTCCTCAATGGGACCGCTCGACAATTCTAGGCCAACTGCTTGGGTTTGAGCACGACGGCTAAATTCTAAGTCACTTCAGACCCACTTACCGGTTGCCGGAACACGAGCTGCCGGTCAATTCAATTCCGCAAGTTTGACCATAGAGCTGACGCGCGAAGTTACCTACGCTAGGATTTGTGGACGCCGAGAGCGCCATGGGACGGGTATGAATATTGAGCTGGTCGGAACACGGTGCATCATCCGCCAATTCGTCGCCGCAGACGCCGCTTCCGTCGCCTCCGTAGCGAACGACCGTCGCATTTGGCTGCAACTGCGCGACCTCTTCCCCCATCCGTATCATGTCGCCGACGCTGAGCGCCACATCAGTCGCGTTGCGTCACTGGACCCACCGCTTTCGCTGGTGATCATTGTCGAAGGCCGTGCAGCCGGCGGCGTGGGACTTCAGCCGATGACCGATGTCAATCGGCGAACCGCCGAGATCGGCTATTGGATTGGTACGGCTTTTTGGGGTCGCGGAATTGCAACCGAGGCGGTGACGCTCGTCACGGATTGGGCATTCGGCGCCCATGGCTTTCTGCGAATATTTGCCCAGCCATTTGCTGGCAACTTGGCGTCGCGGCGAGTGCTCGAAAAGGCAGGATACGAGCTGGAGGGTACCATGAGGTGCAGTGCCGTTAAGGATGGGGAGGTTCGCGATCAGTGTCTGTATGCGCGTCTGAGCCCTGGGCCGAAGCACGCATGAAGCGGCAGCAATGGGCTCACAGCTGAAATTCGCCTGTGAGCGCAATCCTCTGATTAATCTGGCGGAGAGGGTGAGATTCGAACTCACGGTTCCGGTAAAGGAACGCCGGTTTTCAAGACCGGTGCATTCAACCGCTCTGCCACCTCTCCGTACTCTTCTGCATCAACAGCTTGCGTCTCATTATGCCTTATCTGGATGCCGATTTTAGCGGTCCATGTTTCCATTTTGCCGGGCGGGCTCAGTGCGTCACCGACACCTTGCCGCTCGCGTGTAATGGCGTGCGCGTGAGTCGTCAGCACTATGTGAACATCGGCATGTGCGAGAGCCTTACTGACGGTCACGATATCGGTGCCGGCCCCAAGCAGATTGCTCGCGAACGAATGGCGCAAGTCGTGGAGTCTTTCCTGTCGGACCTTCGCCCTGCGCAGTGCGGCATTGTCTTGCTTGCTGATCGGACACCGCAGCTTCCAGCGTTTAAGTGCCGCGGACATGATCGGCATACCGCAAGGGTCCGGGCTCGACTCGATCAGCTTGCGCAGCTCCTGGCGGCGTGTGCACATTCGATTCGGTAACGCCCTCGCCTTCGGCCTTCAGTAGCTTGTCCATATTGACCGCGGCGTTGCGAGTGGCGAAACCGTGTTCGACGGCAGCAAGTGCGATCTTCCCGACGCATCCGCGGGCGAGCATCCCGCAAGGCTTGAACGCCGCGACGCGGCGCCGAGTGCGCCGTCACGCTCTCATACTGAACGCGTGGAGAATGGCGGCGGAACAACGGGGCCGCTTGGGAAGCCCAATGCACCTTTTTGTGGCTGACGGAGCCGCACCGTCGCTCGGCCGCATTCGCTGTGATCGAAATGCGGTTTACCTTATCGCGTTCTCGCTTGCGAAGCCCGTCATGAACTGCTGCAACGGATTGCTTGCATTGATCGAACAAACTATATTCGGCGCATCCGGTCGATTTCGGACCTGCGCATATTCAGAATTGCACATTTAAAGATTGATAAACAGAATTGACGGCGGCGCACAAACGTCCGCGATCGGTTCTGTCTCATAGAGGAGAACGGGATGAAACTTGCGGCTACTGCGTTCAGCGCACTCTTACTACTGCCTTTAATGGCGAACGCGGACACGTACACAACATTTGCCGTTTCCGGAACTGACAGCCAAGAGCAGTCAATTACGAATTTAGGGGCTTCCGGCTGCGCTGTGCTTACCTGTAATAATTACGCCCCGGGGACCTTCAGCGGAGCCGCAACCATTGATATTTCAACAGATACCATCGTTGCAGCTACCATCACCACTTGCTGTCAGCCTGTTGGCCCCACGCAGTTTGTATTCACTTTTAACACCTCCTCCGGATCCACTCCAAATTTCGGATCTGGGCTTGACTTGGAAGTTCTTTCCTTCGGCGCATCACAGGCGCCGTATCTGAGCCTCGATTTTGGCTTATCGAGCAATACCGTCAGCGGATTTGTCTCTGGCGTCACTGAAGGCGTCAGTGGGGCAAGTGGTTTGGGTAGTGATTTCACGACGGACATGGTCGGTACGCTTACGCCCGAATTTACCACCCCTCCGACCACCGCCCCCGAGATAGACCCCGCCTCCGCTGCCAGTGGCCTCATGTTACTGCTGGGCAGCTTGTTGGTCCTGCGAGGTCGGCGCCCACCCAATCGCGTCACCGCTTAAGCTCGCGTTCGCGTTGTTCGACAAGCCCGGCCATGCGCCGGGCTTTCTATTTGTGCATCAACCCAATCAATATTTGGGCGACACCATTTGGATCGGACGCGACGATAATTCTTTGTTTCCACGCTTGTTTCCAACTCGATGGTAACGGGGGTCATCGAGCGCTATTTGTTATTTTGTTTACGCTCGCTTGTGCTTGCTGAGTCATTTAGTGGTATGCGAGACCGGTGCATTCAACCGCTCTGCCGCCTCTCCGTCGTCTAGCGACCCATCCGCGGCCCCGCGGGCCCAGGCGAATATCGCCAGGAATCTTGCCCGGGACGCCGCGCGCCGGGAAATCGACCTGGCATGAGGCGCACGTGCATCCTGCGCCAGTCAATACCCTGAGGCTGGGTCACGCTGCATGAATGCATCGAGGCGTTCGATGACGTCATCCGGTTTGATCAAATCCATGACGCCGGGCTTTTCGATCTTGACCCACCATGGCAAATCCTCCGGCTCTCGCCGCATGAAGGCTCGCGCCGCCTCCGGAAAGCGGTTTACGCACCACCGAAGGCTGCGGTAGGGGCCGCTGCGCGCGGGATTGGTCGGCGCGTAAAGGCCGATCACCGGTTTGTCGACGACGGCCGCCATGTGCGCGGGCCCGGAATCGGGCGTCAGCAACAGCGTCGCGCGCTGGATCAACGCGAGCATCTGCGGCAGCGTATCGCGGCCGACTTGGTCGACCGGCGAGCCCTTGGCATTCGCGAGAATCGCATCGCGCATCGTGAGTTCGACCGCGCTCGGACCACCACAGAGCACGACGCGCATGCGCCATCGGCTCTCGGCGTAATCGGCGACCTGGGCGTAATACTCGGGCCGCCAATTGCGCATCACGTGGCTCGAGCAGGGACTGATCAGCAATGTCGGCTGTGCGTCGGGAATGATGCGCTGCGCGGCCTCGAGCACTGCCTGCGGCAGCGGCACGTTCCATTCGAGACGGCGTTCGTCGATGCCGAGTGCCTCGGAGAATCCCCAGAAACTGTCGAGCACGTGTTCGTGCTGCCGCGCCCGGATATGGCGGTTCATGAACAACCATTGCAAATCGCGCGCCCGCGCTCGATCGAACCCGATTTTGATCGGCGCGTGCACGAGCGCGCTCAACAAATTCGCGCGAAAGCTCACGTGAATGTCGAGCAACAGATCGAAGCGGCGCTCGCTGAGCTCCTTGCGCAGACGCCAGAAATCGGCGGCGAAATTGCGCTTATCGACGGTGAGAAACTCGATCTCCGGCAACAGCGACATGAGCCGCGCTTCGACCCGGCCGATGATCCAGGTGATCTTCACTTCGGGCCAGGTACGTTGCAGCGTGCGAATCAGCGGAATGACGTGGCAGGTGTCGCCGATCGCCGAGAGCCGGATCAGGCATATGTGTCGCGGCGGCTCCTTTAGTCGAATCGGGTAAAGAGCAGCGTCGCGTGAGAGCATCGTGATGCGCGCCATTTTCGGTGCTTTCCCGGAAACGCGCAATAGCGCCCTTGAACTCCCGGCCCCCGCCTCCACTTCAACGCCACCGGGCGGCAGTTTGGGCCACAGGCGGCACGGCTGCCCGGGGAATGCTAAAATCCGCGCAATCGCGGTCTATATAGGAGTGTTGATAATGGCCACTTTCCCCAACAGCAATGCGTCGTTTACGGGCGCCGGCGCCGACAGCCGCGCCGTGTTCATCACTCGCACCTATACGCATTTGGTGGCGGGAATCCTCGGCTTCATTCTGGTCGAGTTGGCGCTGTTCGAATCCGGCTGGGCCGGCGACATCGCCCGTTTCATGTTCGGGTTCAACTGGATCCTGATCCTCGCCGCGTTCATGCTGACCGGCTGGCTGGCGACACGCACGGCGCAGACCAGCACGTCGATCGGCATGCAATATTTCGCGTACGCGGCTTACGTGGTCGCGGAAGCACTGATCTTCGTGCCGCTGCTGTATATCGCCGACGCGAAGGCGCCCGGAACGATCGACAGCGCGACTCTGGTCACCTTCATGGGCGCCGGCGGCTTGATGTTCGTCGCGCACCGCACGCGCAAGGACTTTTCGTTCCTGCGGGCCATCCTGATGTGGGGCGGCGTGCTCGCGCTCGTCGCAATCGTCGGCGGCGTGGTGTTCGGTTTCCAGCTCGGCACCTGGTTCTCGGTCGCGATGATCGGCTTCGCGGGCGCGGCGGTGCTCTACGACACCTCGAACATCATTCACTACTATCCGGAAGACCGCTATGTATCGGCGGCAATGCAGCTATTTGCCTCGATTGCGCTGATGTTCTGGTACGTGCTGCGCCTGATGATGGGCAACCGCAACTGAGCCGAGGCGGAGAAAACCTTTGGTGGGGAGCGGTCTACTTCAACAGGACCGCTCCTCCCATATAGCGCTGAAGCGCCGTCGGTATGCGAACGCTGCCGTCAGCTTGCTGATAGTTTTCCAAGATTGCGACGAGTGCGCGCCCGACCGCGACCCCGGAACCGTTGAGGGTGTGGACGAGTTCGGGCTTGCCGGTCGTCGGGTTGCGCCAGCGCGCTTGTAGCCGCCGCGCCTGAAAGGACTCGCAATTGCTGCACGATGAGATCTCGCGGTAGCGTTGCTGCGACGGCAGCCAAACCTCCAGATCATAGGTCTTCGCGCTGCTGAAGCCGACATCGCCGGCACACAGCGCGATCACGCGGTACGGCAGCTCCAACGCCCGCAACACCGCCTCGGCGTGACCGGTCAACTGTTCGAGCGCCTCATACGATTGCTCGGGTCGCACGATATGCACCAACTCGACCTTGTCGAACTGGTGTTGTCGAATCATGCCGCGCGTGTCCTTGCCGGCCGCACCCGCCTCCGAGCGAAAACACGGCGTGTGCGCGACGAATTTGAGTGGCAAAGTCTCGCCGCCGAGAATCTGGTCGCGCACGAGGTTCGTGACCGGAACCTCGGCGGTCGGAATCAGAAAAAATCCTGGATCGCCGCCGACCGCAAACAAGTCCTGTGCGAATTTCGGCAGCTGACCGGTACCGACGAGTGCGTTGGCGTGCACGAGGTAGGGCACATAGGCTTCGCAATACCCATGCTCCGAGGTGTGTAAATCGAGCATGAATTGAACCAGCGATCGATGCAGCCGTGCGAGCGCACCCGTGAGCACGACGAAGCGGGCTCCCGAGATACGGCCCGCGGCCTCGAAATCCATGCCCAAGCGCTCGCCCAGGGCGACGTGATCTTTGGGCTCGAATCCGAGCGGCGCCGGCTCGCGCCACCGGCGAATCTCGACATTTGCGGCCTCGTCGGTTCCTGCCGGAACGCTCGCATGCAGGATATTCGGCAAGCCCAGCTGCAGGTTCTCGAGCTCCGTTTGCAGCTGTTCGAGCTGCCGGCTCACGCCCTCGAGCGCGACACCCAGGGTCTCGCCGGTCGCGAGCAAGGCCGCGCAGTCCTGCCCCTTGGCCTTCGCGAATCCCACAGCCTTTGCATTGGCATTGCGCTCGGCGCGCAGCCGGTCCGCTTCGATCTGCACGGCCTTGCGGCGCTCTTCGATCGCGGCAAAACCGACGACATCGAGCACGAAGCCGCGCCGCGCCAGTTGAGCGGCCACTCCGGTCAAATCGCTACGCAGCAGTTTTGGATCGAGCACGATGAATTCCTCTCAGCAAGCGGCGCTATTGTATGCGATGCGCTGGGCGGGTCACGATTCGGCCGCGCCCGGTGCACGAGATTTTTGCCGGTCGCGGGCGCGGCGCGCCTCGAGCGCTTCGCCGATCTTGATCTCGAGCCCGCGAGGTGCAGGCACATAATAGCGTCGGTCCGTCATACGATCGGGAAAATAGCGCTCGCCGGCCGCATAGGCGTCGGGTTCGTCGTGCGCGTACCGATAGTCTTTGCCGTAGCCAATTTCCTTCATCAGGCGCGTCGGCGCGTTGCGCAGGTGCAGCGGCACCTCGAGCGAGCCGAGCGACTTCGCATCCGCGGTCGCGGCGTTGTAAGCCGTGTAAACCGCATTGCTCTTCGCGGCGCAAGCCATGAACGTGATGGCCTGGGCGATCGCGAGTTCCCCTTCGGGGCTGCCGAGGCGTTCATACACGGCGCAGGCCTCGAGCGCCATGGTCAAAGCGCGAGGATCCGCATTGCCGATATCTTCGCTCGCCATTCGCAGCGCGCGGCGCGCGATGTACAAGGGATCGCAACCGCCCGCCAGCATGCGACAGAGCCAATACAAGGCAGCATCCGGATCGCTGCCGCGCACCGATTTGTGAAGGGCGGAGATTTGATCGTAAAAGTTCTCGCCACCCTTGTCGAAGCGCACGTAGGTACTGCCGATCACGGCTCGCATCGTGTCGACACCGAGCTCGCGCGTCGCGCCCCGAGGCTCGGCCAAATCCGCCGCGGTCTCGAGCAGGTTGAGCATACGGCGCGCGTCGCCGTCGGCTGCGGCAAGCAGCAATTCGCGTGCGGCCGGCTCGATCTCGAGCCCGAGCGCGCCGAGCCCGCGCTCCGGATCCGCGGTCGCCCGATCGAGCAGCTTGCCCAGATCGGCCGCATCGAGCGGCTTGAGAACGTAGACTCGGGCGCGCGACAACAGCGCATTGTTGACTTCGAAAGAGGGATTTTCGGTTGTTGCACCGACGAAGATCAGGGTACCGTCCTCGACGTAGGGCAAAAAAGTGTCCTGCTGCGACTTATTGAAGCGATGGACTTCGTCGAGAAACAGCACCGTGTCGCGCGTGCCGCGCAATCCGCGCGCCTGCTCGACGACCGCGCGAATATCCTTGATGCCCGCTAGCACCGCAGACAGCGAGACGAACTCGGCATTGGCGCCGCTCGCCACGAGACGCGCGAGCGTCGTCTTGCCGGTCCCGGGCGGTCCCCAGAGAATCATCGAATGCGGACGGCCGGCTTCGAGCGCACGTCGCAGCGGTGCGCCCACGCCGAGCAGGTGCGCCTGTCCGACGTACTCATCGAGGGATTGCGGCCGTAGTCGATCAGCCAGCGGGCGGTAGGTGCCGTCGCGTAGCGGCTTCACTTGCCGTCGCGCCCGATCACGTCGACCCCCGGCGGGGGCGTGAACGAGAACAGATCCGGCGCAAATTGCTGATTGCGCTTTGCCGCCGAAAATGTCAGTCGCGTGACTTGATTGAGTTTGTCGACGAGCAGCATCTGCGCCAACTCGCCCTTCGAGAAACCGATCTTCACGGATTGAAAGTCGGTGCCGGAGCGCTTCGGCGTGAGGCGATACCATTCCAGCCCTTCGCTCGCCGGCAGTGCCGCGATATCGAACTGGCTGCTGACCGGATCGGAACTGGACAGCAACATCGCGGGGGTGCTCGCGAGCGTCGCATCCATGTCGCGCACGTTCGCTTGCGCCAGATCCTTGTCGTAGAACCACAGCTTCGAGCCGTCGGCGAGCACGAGTTGCTCGGAAGGATCGGTGTAATCCCAGCGAAACTTACCCGGCCGCTGCAAATACAGGTGGCCCGCGGCGCTGCGCAGCACGTTGCCGTGGCCGTCACCGATCGTTTGCTCAAAATCCGCCGACCAGCTCGACAGGCCGGCAAGATAGCCCTCGACACGGCTCGCGGCGGAGGCCGCGGCGAGCCCGGGTGCCAGCAGCCCCAGGGCGCTCACGGTCCAAGCGACCAGCATGAATGTCTTCGGCATCGGCTTACTCCTCGGGCGGGGCTGCACCGAAGATCTCGCGTGCGCCGTTCGGCTGCAGAGGGCCGACCAATCCGGCGGCTTCCATGCCCTCGACGAGCCGTGCAGCGCGGTTGTAGCCGATCTTCAGGCGCCGCTGTACCCCGGAGATCGAGGCCTTGCGCGTCTCGGTGACGATGCGAACCGCCTCGTCGTAGAGTGGGTCCTGTTCCGCGTCCGGGACGCCGCCTTCGCCGGCCTCGTCGTCGTCGGCGGGGAATCCCGGAATCGCATTGCGCGGACCCTCGAGGATCTCGTCGATATAGATCGGTGGCGACGCCGCCTTGAGCCCCGCAACAACGCGATGCACTTCTTGATCGGATACAAACGCCCCGTGAATACGCGTCGGTATCGAGGTTCCCGGGGGTAAATAGAGCATGTCGCCGTGCCCCAACAGGGATTCAGCGCCGCTCTGATCGAGAATCGTACGCGAGTCGACTTTGGCCGAAACCTGAAAGGCGATGCGCGAGGGGATGTTGGCCTTGATCAGTCCGGTAATCACGTCGACCGACGGCCGCTGCGTCGCGAGAATCAGGTGGATTCCCGAGGCGCGCGCCTTTTGAGCGAGTCGCGCGATCAATTCCTCGACCTTCTTGCCGACGATCATCATGAGATCGGCGAGCTCGTCGATGATCACGACGATGAACGGCAAGCTCGTGAGCTCCGGAACGTCGTTCTCGACGATGCCGGGCACGCCCTGCGCGATCTTCTGCATGCGAATCGGATCTTTGATCGGCTTGCCCGCGTCCGCGGCATCCTTGACCTTGCGGTTGAATCCGCCGATGTTGCGCACGCCCAAGGCCGACATCAACTGATAGCGCCGCTCCATTTCAGCGACGCACCAGCGCAGCGCATTGGCCGCCTGTTTCATGTCGGTCACGACCGGCGCGAGCAAATGCGGGATGCCTTCGTACACTGAAAGTTCCAGCATTTTCGGGTCGATCATGATCAAACGTACGTGCTCCGGTGTCGCCTTGTAGACGAGGCTCAACACCATCGCGTTGATGCCGACGGATTTTCCGGATCCGGTCGTGCCGGCGATCAACAAATGCGGCATGCGCGCAAGATCCGCGACGACCGGCACGCCGCCGATGTCCTTGCCGAGCGCGAGCGCAAGCGGCGAAGCAACGGCATCATAGGGCTTCGACTTGATGATTTCCCCGAGCGTGACGATCTCGCGCTTCTCGTTGGGAATCTCCAAGCCGACGACCGATTTACCGGGGATGATTTCGACGACGCGCACGCTGATCGCCGACAGCGCTCGCGCCAGATCCTTGGCGAGATTGCTGATCTGACTGACCTTGACGCCCGGCGCGGGGCGCAATTCGAAGCGCGTGATGACCGGACCCGGCTGGACCGCAACGACTTCGGCCTCGACGCCGAAGTCTCGGAGTTTCAGTTCGACGAGCCGCGACATGGCTTCGAGGGCCTCGGAAGAATACGAAGTCTCACGCGCCCCTGGCTCGTCGAGCAACGACAAGGCCGGCAGCTCGCTTGATTTCGGCGCATCGAACAAGGGCACTTGCCGCTCGCGCTCGACACGCTCGCTCTTGATCGGCACCGGCGCCGCAGCCTCGATGCGCGGCGGGGGCCGGCTCGCGATTTTCTTCTGCTCCTCGCGCACGACTTCCTGGCGCGCCTGCTTGCGCTGCTGGCCGGAGGCGAGTTCACGGCGCTGGTCGATCTTTTTGCGCGCCCATTCGATCGCCTGCAGCGTGCGTGCGCCAATCGCGTCCATGACGTCGAACCACGAGACGCCAAGGAACAAGGCGACGCCCGCGAACCACAGACCCAGCAGCAACAGCGTCGCGCCGAGAAATCCCAAGCCGCGCGCACTTCCCGCACCGACGAGGTCGCCGAGAACACCGCCGGCGTTGTGCGGCAGGCCGGATCCGTCCCAATGCAGCGTCGCGAGGCCGCAGCTCGTCAACAACGTGAGCACGAATCCCGCCGAGCGCAGCACGGTATTGATGCGCGAGCGCGCATCGCCGAGACCCTGGTCCTTGTGCACGAGCCAGCCGGCCAGCGCGAGCATCACCGGAAACAAATACGCCGGCCGCCCAAACAGGAAAAAGAAAAAATCGGAAGTCCAAGCACCGATCGGGCCGATCCAATTGGCCACGGGTCCGGGTTCCCCGGTGTCGGCGAATCCCGGATCGCGCGCGCGATAGGTGATCAGCGCGAGAAGAAGGATCAGCGCGATGGCGCCGAGGATCCACAACGTACCCTCGCGCAGCGAACGCACGACGGTAGCCGAAAGCTTCGACTTCGGCTTTGCCCCCTTACCCTCAGCACCTGCAGTTAAATCTAGACCTTTAATGATATTTACTTCTTAACTGGTTGAATATTATGTAATAGTAACTGAGTTGAGTCCGCAGCGGCAACCCGCCGCCCAGATGCGGCGCCTGCACTTGTGGTAATTGGCCGATGGCCCAAGATTTCCTTACCATGACTGACCTGCAACACAAAGGAACTCGAAGCATGAGCGTCAACCGGCATAGCCGTCTCGTCATTCTAGGGTCTGGCCCGGCCGGCTACACGGCCGCCGTGTATGCCGCCCGAGCCAACCGGGCGCCGCTATTGATCACCGGCCTCGAACAAGGCGGCCAGCTCATGACCACGACCGACGTGGACAATTGGCCCGGCGACGTCGAGGGCCTGCAGGGACCGGCGCTCATGGAGCGCATGCGTCAACACGCGGAGCGCTTCAAGACCGACATTGTCTTCGACCACATCAATCGCGTGGAGTTGCTCAAGCGGCCGTTTCGCCTGTTTGGCGACAGCGGCGAGTACACCTGCGATGCCTTGATCGTTGCGACCGGCGCCTCGGCCAAATATCTCGGCTTGCCGTCCGAGGAGCTGTATCGCGGCAAGGGCGTCTCGGCCTGCGCAACCTGCGATGGGTTCTTCTATCGAGGCAAACCGGTAGCCGTGGTCGGTGGCGGCAACACAGCGGTCGAGGAAGCGCTGTATCTGACCAACATTGCCTCGCATGTCACGCTGATCCATCGGCGTGACAAATTGCGCTCCGAGAAGATTCTGCAGGATCGACTTTTTGCCGCTGAAACCGCGGGTAAGGCAAGCATCATCTGGAATCACGAGATCGACGAGATTCTCGGCGATGAGGCAGGCGTGACCGGCGCCCGATTACGCGCGCTGCCGGGCAATGCCACCCGATCGATCCAGGTCGATGGCGTCTTCATTGCCGTGGGCCATCAGCCCAATACGCATTTGTTCGAACAGCAGCTTGATATGCGCGGCGGCTATATCATCGTCAAGGGCGGCAGTGCCGGAGACGCAACCGCCACATCGATCCCGGGCGTGTTCGCCGCCGGCGATGTCGCCGATCACGTCTATCGCCAGGCGGTGACCTCGGCCGGCACCGGCTGCATGGCAGCTCTCGATGCGGATCGCTACCTGGAGCTTTTGGAAAGCGAATCGCACAGCAAACGGCGCACCGTGCACGCGTGACCGCACCGGCCGGACGAACGCGGATTCTATCCAGCATCGCGCAAATCGAGCCGGCAGCGTGGAATGCGCTGGCGGGCGCGGCACAGCCTTTCCTGCGGCACGAGTTCCTGCTGGCGCTCGAGGAGTCGCGCTGCGCAACCCCGCGGACCGGTTGGAGCCCGCGGCACTTGCTGCTCGAGGATGCCCGCGGCCAGGCCATCGGCGCGATGCCGCTGTATCTGAAGAGCCACTCGAGGGGCGAATTCGTGTTCGATTTTTCCTGGGCGAACGCCTACGCCCAGCACGGCTTGTCCTACTACCCGAAGCTACTGTCGGCCGTGCCGTTCACGCCGGTGCGTGGTGCGCGCCTGCTGGTTGGCGCGGCTGCGGACGCGGAGAACATTCGCGCACGCCTGATCAAAGACGCCGCCGACTACACGCGCGCCGAGCAGTTGTCGTCACTGCACGTGCTGTTCCCCGCGGCCGACACCGAGCATCTGCTGCGCGATGCCGGCTTGATCGAGCGGCGTGATTGCCAATTTCATTGGTACAACCGGGACTACACGTCGTTCGAGGCGTTCTTGGCGACCTTTACCGCCGAAAAGCGCAAAAAGGCGAAGCGCGAGCGGCGGCGCGTGGCCGAGGCCGGCATCGAATTCGACACGCGGCTCGGCGGCGATATCGATGATGCACTCTGGGAAACCCTCTACCCCTTCTATGCCGATACCTTTTATCGGCACGGGCATGAGCCTTATCTGAATCTGGATTTCTTCAAGCGCGTTGCGGCAAGCATGCCCGACGCGCTGATGCTCAAGATCGCCCGCCACGGCGCTGAACCGATTGCGGTCGCGATCTTCTTCGTCGGTGCCGATGCGCTTTACGGCCGTTATTGGGGAGCCGGCGGCAATTATCACAGCCTGCATTTCGAGACCTGCTATTACCAAGGAATCGAGTATTGCATCGAACACCGCTTAGGGCGCTTTGAACCCGGAACCCAGGGGGAGCACAAGGTGCCGCGCGGCTTCGTGCCGACGCTGGTCAGCTCCGCGCATGACATTGTCGATGCGCGATTCGCGGCGGCGATCCGTGATTTCACGGCTCGAGAAGCCCGCGGCGTGGATCAATACGTGGCCGCGGTCAGCGAGCATGTCCCTTATCATCGCGCTCCGGACGAGGAGTTAAGGCTCTGAGCCGCCTCGTATGGCTCGGTGAACAGGCCGACCCGGACTGGTTCCCTCCGGTTGAGCAGGCGCTGCGCGACCCGCCGGGCCTGCTAGCGGCCGGCGGCGACCTGCGTCCCTCCCGCCTGCTCGCGGCCTACGAACGCGGCGTATTCCCGTGGTATTCGGCCCAACAGCCGATTCTCTGGTGGTCGCCGGATCCACGTATGGTCTTGTTTCCAGACAAATTCAAGTGTTCACGCAGCCTGCGCAAGACACTGCGCAATGGCCGCTACTCGACGCGCTTGGATCAGGCATTCGGCGCGACGATCCGCGCCTGTGCGTCGCCAAGGGCTTCGGGCGCCGACACCTGGCTCAATACCGAGATGATTGCCTCCTACGAGCAACTGCACATGCTCGGCTTCGGCCATTCTGTCGAAACGTATGAAGGCGACCAGCTGGTCGGTGGCCTCTACGGCCTGCAACTCGGTGGCGTGTTCTTCGGTGAATCGATGTTCAGCCGGCAGCGCGATGCCTCGAAGGTCGCGGTCGCGCGGCTCGTCGAGGAGTGCCGGCGACGCGATATCCGGCTCATCGACTGCCAGGTGGCTAGCGCGCATCTGGCGAGTCTCGGCGCACGGGAGGTGCCGAGACGGGACTTCTGCTCGCTGCTGCACCAATATGCACGACGCCAACCGCGCGGCTCCTGGGCAGAAGCTGGCGCTTAAATTGCTTTACCGAGGTGCTTTATGCACAATGCGCGCGGTTTCAGGCACACCATAAGGACGCATGTCAAAAGAAGAGGCAATTCAGTTCGAAGGCGAGGTCGTCGAGACGCTGCCGAACACCACGTTTCGCGTCAAGCTCAAGACCGGCCACGTCGTCACTGCGCATATTTCCGGTAAAATGCGCAAGAATTACATCCGCATTTTGACCGGCGACCAAGTCACCGTCGAAATGACACCCTACGATCTGACCAAGGGGCGCATCGTCTATCGCGGCCGCTAGGCCGACCGCTCGCCGCTGCCAAGCCCCGCCGCGATGATCCTCGCGTCACGTCTCGTGCGATAACAATGCCGGCTCGTTGGCCGCGCGCGTCTCGAGTTTCAGCTTCTCGCCGTCCTCGCTCAAGGTCACTTCGACGTGGCCGCCGTTCACGAGTTTGCCGAACAACAACTCCTCGGCGAGCGGCCGCTTGATGAACTCCTGAATGATGCGAGCCATCGGTCTCGCACCCATTTTTGGATCATAGCCGCGCTTGGCAATCCAGCGGCGCGCGGGTTCGTCGACCGAAATCGACACGTGCTTGTGCTCGAGCTGTGCTTCGGCCTCGACCAGCAGTTTGTCGACGACGCGTTCGATCGTCGCCTGATCGAGCGCACCAAACTGGATGACCGCATCCAGGCGATTACGAAACTCCGGCGAAAACAATCGCCGAATCGCCTCCATGCCGTCGGACACCGCGTCCGATTGGGTGAATCCGATCGTCGGGCGGCTCATTTCGAAGGCGCCCGCGTTGGTCGTCATGACGATGACGACGTGCCGGAAATTCGCCTTGCGGCCGTTGTTATCGGTGAGCGTACCGTGGTCCATGACCTGCAGCAGCAGGTTGAACACGTCGGGATGGGCCTTCTCGATCTCGTCGAGCAACAACACGCAATGCGGATGCTTCGAGATTGCCTCGGTCAACAAGCCGCCCTGATCGAACCCGACGTAACCGGGCGGCGCGCCGATCAGGCGCGACACCGTGTGGCGCTCCATGTATTCCGACATGTCGAAGCGCACGAACTCGACGCCCATCGCAATCGCCAGTTGTCGCGTGACCTCGGTCTTGCCGACGCCGGTGGGGCCCGAGAACAAGAATGAGCCCACGGGCTTGCGTTGATCGCCGAGCCCGGAGCGCGACATCTTGATCGCGGCCGCCAAGGCCTCGATCGCCTTGTCCTGGCCGAAGATCGTGAGCTTCAAATTGCGCTCGAGATTGCGCAGCACGTCGCGATCCGACAGCGAGACATTCTTCGGCGGTATGCGCGCAATCCGCGCGACGACGTTTTCGATATGGGTCACAGTGACAGAAGGGCCGCGGTTCTCGACCGGTTGCAGCCGCAGGTTTGCGCCGGCCTCATCGACGACATCGATCGCCTTGTCGGGCATGTGACGGTCGTTGATGTGCCGGGCAGCCAGTTCCGCGGCGGCCTGCAGCGCGTCGTCCTCGTACATGATGCCGTGATGTTCCTCATAGCGGGACTTCAAGCCCCGCAGAATATCGACGGTGTCCTGTATCGAGGGCTCGGACACGTCGATCTTCTGAAAGCGGCGTGCAAGCGCGTGGTCCTTCTCGAAGATGCCGCGGTATTCGCTGTAAGTCGTCGAGCCGATGCATCGCAGTTCGCCGTTGGCGAGCGCCGGCTTGATCAGATTCGATGCATCCATGACGCCGCCCGACGCCGCGCCTGCGCCGATGACCGTATGGATCTCGTCGATGAACAGGATCGCGCCCGGCTGTTTCTTGACCTCCGCAAGAACGGCCTTGAGCCGCTTCTCGAAATCACCGCGATATTTCGTTCCGGCGACCAGCGAGCCCATGTCCAAGGAGTAAATGGTCGCATCCAAGAGCACGTCGGGGACTTTGTTCTCGACGATCATGCGTGCCAGGCCCTCGGCGATCGCGGTCTTGCCGACACCGGCTTCGCCGACATAGAGCGGGTTGTTCTTGCGCCTGCGGCAGAGGATTTCGATCGTGCGCTCGACCTCGAGCTTACGGCCGATCAACGGATCGATCTTGCCCTTGCGCGCCGCCTCATTGAGATTGGTCGAATACTTCTCGAGCGCGCTGCCGCCGCCGTCCGCTTCGCGCTCTGCGTCCGCCGACGAGCCGTCGGTATCGCGGTCGTTGCGCTCTTCGCCGCCGGCCTTGGAGAGCCCATGCGCAATGAAATTAACGACATCCAGCCTCGAGACGTCCTGCATGCTGAGCAGATAGGCCGCATGCGACTGCTTTTCGCTGAAAATGGCGACCAGGACGTTGGCGACCGTGACTTCTTTCTTGCCGCTGGACTGCACGTGGAAGACGGCCCGCTGCAGCACGCGCTGAAAGCCGAGCGTCGGCTGCACGTCCCGATCCTCGCCGGTCGGCAAGCGCGGCGTCGTTTGGTCGATGAACTGCTTCAGTTCAGTCTTCAGCTTGGCGGTATCCGCACCACAGGACTTCAGGATCTCGCGGATCTTCGGTGTGTCGACGATCGCGAGCAGCAAATGCTCGACGGTCATGAATTCATGGCGCGCCTCGCGGGCGCCGGCGAACGCATCATTGAGACAGAATTCGAGTTCTTGACTAAGCACTGGTTACGCCTCTTCTAGCGTTGCCATCAGCGGATGCTGATGTTGTCGCGCGTACGCGATCACTTGAGCCACCTTGGTCTCCGCAATCTCAAAAGTAAAGACGCCGCACACTCCTTTACCCTTCGTATGGACCTCCAGCATAACGCGAGTTGCTTTGGTTCTGTCCATACTGAAGAATCGCTGCAAGATATCGACGACGAACTCCATCGGCGTGTAGTCATCGTTGATCAACACGACTTGAAACAGAGGGGGGCGCTTGAGCTTCGGCGCCGCTTCCTCGACGACCAAACCCGTTCCGTCTCGACCTCTTTCGTTCTCGCGCATCAGATATCAGTTTATAGGGCGCGGCACTGCGCTTTACAAGACGTGGCTCCCAACCCCGCTGCTTGGACGCAAATGTCGCCAATTGGTGTCAGCTAATTTTAACAAGGAAAAACAAATGCTTGAGCGGCCAAGCAAGTAGCCCGTATCATTGCGAACTCGATCAACATTTGGCGAGCTTGCAGCCCAGCATTCGGCGCAATCAGTCACTATAACGCCCGCGATCCACTTATGCCGCAGACGCGAATCAATGATTGGCTATCCCAGTTGCCTCAAAATGGCCCCTGGTTCGTGTCATTGGCGCTGTCGGCGCTGATCGCGGTCGAATTGGCGCTCGTCACACAGTCACTGTGGGGCGCAAGTCCGGTCAAGACCGTGCAGCTGCCGCCCAGCGCCCAGCGGCCGTCGCAGCCGAATCCGGCGTCCGGCATCGATGTGCAAAGCATCGTCGCGGCGCACCTGTTCGGGATGGCGCCACGCGCTGCCCAGGATGAGAGTAATGCGCCCCAATCAACCGCGAATCTGGTGCTCGCCGGCACGATCGCCACTCAGGATCCGAAACACGGCATCGCCATCGTCAGCGACGGCGGTCCGTCGAAAGTCTATTCGGTCGGCGACCACATCGGTGGCGCGTCCTTGCATTCGGTCTACCTCGATCATGTCGTGCTGGATCGCGCCGGCGCGCTGGAAACCTTGATTCTGCCGCGCTTGAAGCTCGCGGGCACGGCGCCGGCGGCGCGCCGCCAAATCGGCGCCGATCCGAATACGGCCGCCAACTTGGAGAATGTGCGCCGCATGGTTCAGCAGGACCCCGGCCTGCTCAACGAAGTCATGCGTACGGTCGCCTCATACGACAACAAGGCGGGCAAATTGCGCGGCTTCCGCGTCTATCCGGGACGCAATCGGTCGGCCTTCAATGGATTAGGGCTGCGGCCGGGCGATTTGGTGACCGCAATCAACGGCACCTCACTCGACGATCCCCAGCGCGGCCAGGAAATTTTCAACACGATCCAGACCTCGACCAGCGCGACCGTGACGATCGAACGCGGCGGCCAGACGATCGACGTATCGATGAACATTGCGCAGATCGCTTCAGAGGCGAGCAAGGACTTGGCGGCTGCACCCGCTGCGCCGATTCCGGGGCCAAATCCGGGACCCATGGCGCCGGCCGCGATGTCCGAACCGCCGCCCGCAAGCGATTCGGCCTTGCCCGCGACGCCCGGCGCAGCTCCAGCCGTCGGGGTTCCCGGCAGCGGCGCCGATGCCCCTTCCGGGCCTGCGCCTGGCGGCAGCGCCCCTGTACCGCCGTTACCGGAGCCCTAGTCCGGTATTCATCATTAAACGAATTGCCAAAGCGCTGGTCGAACGCGTTTAACACCCGAGAATTATGATATGGAACTCCATGAATATGCATAAGCTGCCGCGAAAGACCGCGATCTGCGCATTGACTGTCCTGTTGACGGTGGCGACGCTGGTCGCCGCGCAACCGCAGGTCAAGCCGCAAGAAGGCGCAACGATCACGCCGAACTACAAGGAGGCGGACCTCAGCCAGATCATCCAGGCGGTCAGCGAGGTCACCGGCAAGAATTTCATCATCGACCCGCGCGTCAACGCCAAAGTCACGATGCTCTCGGCGACGCCGATGTCGCCGGCGCAGTTCTACGAAGCATTTCTCGCGGTGTTGCAGGTCTACGGCTATGTGGCGGTACCGGCCGGCAAAGTCATCAAGATCGTGCCGAATACGGATGCGCGGCAGTTCCCCGCCAACGATTTGCCCAATGATGTGAATGGAAACTCGGACGAAATCGTCACACAGATCATCCAATTGAAGAACATCAGCGCATCGCAGCTGGTTCCGGTGCTGCGCCCCTTGATTCCGCAATACGGGCACTTGGCGGCATTTTCCGGCGGCAACATGCTGATCATTGCGGACCGCGCGAGTAACGTAAGTCGCATCGTGCGCATCGTCGAGCGCATGGATCAGAGCGGCGACGAACCCTATGACCTCGTCGAACTGCACAATGCGAGCGCTAGCGAGATGGTGCGCACCATCAATCAGCTGAACCAGGGCGCCGCGCAAGGCGCCGAAGCCGGCGTCGGCATCAAAGTCGTCGCCGACGAGCGCACCAACAGCATTCTGATCAGCGGCGAGAAATCGCTGCGCCTCAAAATCAAAGCCTTGATCATCAGCTTGGACACGCCGAAGAAGGGCGGCGCGGGTGATACCGAGGTCCGTTACCTGCGTTATGCGGATGCGGAGAAACTTGCCGAGAAACTCAAAGGCCAGGCGACCGCGACCGCGAAGGCCCAAGGCGGACCGGGCGGCGGTGCAACACCTCAGCCGAGCGTCGCGACGGGCGGTGGCTCGGGTTCATCGAACCTCGATGCCAGCGTGACGCTGTGGGCCGACGTGCCGACCAACGCGCTGATCATCACGGCGCCGCCAAAAATCATGAAGTCATTGATGGCGGTTATCGATAAGCTGGACATTCGCCGCGCGCAGGTCGAAGTCGAGGCGATCATCGTCGAAGTCGACGTCAACAACAGCTCCAATCTCGGCGTGCAGTGGATCACCGAGGGCAACAACAGCGTCGCCGGCATCGTCAACTTGCCGGGCTCCGGCACGAGCATCGTCGATCTCGCGGTGGCGGCCGCCGGCATCGGCTCGAGCGGCGTGTCGGGCTCGACCACCGGCGTCAGCTCGACCGCCTCGAGCATCAGCAGCTCGACGATCGGCACCGGCGCGACATTTGCGATCGGCCGCTACAACCCGAATTCCGGCATCAATTTCGCGGCGCTCGTGCAGGCATTGCGCAGCGACGGCACCAGCAACATCATATCGACGCCGTCGTTGATCACGATGAACAACGAAGAGGCCGAGGTCAAAGTGACCCAGGAGATTCCGTTGATCACGGGCTCCTACACGAGCTCGACCGCGAGCGTCAACGGCACGTCGAGTCCGTTCGAGACGATCCAGCGTGAAGAGGTGGGCACGATCCTCAAAGTGACGCCGCACATCAGCGAAGGCGACACAGTTCAGCTGAAAATCGAGCAGGAGGACTCCTCACCCGGCGCCAAGCTCACCGATTCTGCCGACATTTCGACCAACAAACGTTCGATCAAGACGACGATTTTGATCGAAGACGGCGGCGTCATCGTGCTCGGCGGCCTGATGTCCGATACGGTCACCGAAAGCGAGGATCGCGTGCCGTTTCTCGGCGCGATCCCGATACTCGGACAGCTATTCAAGTCGCGCAGCGGATCGCGGCAGAAGAAGAACTTGCTGGTGTTCATCCGGCCGCGGATTCTGCGCGACGACGTGCAGACCGAGACTTTGAGCGAAGGCAAGTACAACAGCATGCGAAAAGAGGAACAATCGCTGCACGGCGGGCACATCACGCTGCTGCCGGGCCAGACACAGCCCGCGATCCCTCCCCCGCCGCCGCCGCCGCAGTCGCGCGCGACCGGACCTGTGATGCCGACGAATGCGGCGGGCGCGTCCCCCGTGTTCGTGCCTGCGGCGCAGCCCGCAGCACCACAGCCGTCGGCGCCGGACGATGGCAAGCCTGCGGCCGGCAATACCGGCGTCACGCCGGTGACCGGCCCATCGCCGCTGCCGTCCCAACCGGTATCGCCGAACCCATGAGCGCGGAAGTCGACCTCAACGGCGAAGTCAAGGAGCCGATCCCGCCGCGCAAGCTCTCGTTTCCGTTCGCGAAGCGCCACGGCGTGCTGTTGCGCGGCATCGTTGACGGCACCGCCGACATCATTTGCCGCCCGGGCGTATCGGCGATCTCGCTGGCCGAAGTGCGCCGCTACATCGGCGTACCGCTGAAACTCGAGCGCGTATCAGTCGAAAAATTCGACTTGATGCTGCGCCTCGCCTACGAGGCAGGGTCCGGCGCGGCGATGCAGATGCTCGAGAGTCTCGACGACAATACCGATCTAGCCGATTTGGCCGAAGACATTCCGGAATCCTCCGACCTGCTCGAGAGCGACGATGAAGCGCCGATCATTCGGCTCATCAACGCGCTGCTCACGCAGGCCGTCAAGGAAAGTGCCTCGGACATCCACATCGAGCCGTTCGAGAATCGGCTCGTGATCCGATTTCGAGTCGACGGTGTGCTGCGCGAAGTGCTGCAGACCAAGCGCGCCGTGGCGCCGCTGGTGGTCTCGCGCATCAAGGTCATGTCCAAGCTCGACATCGCCGAGCGGCGCTTGCCGCAAGACGGCAGAATCTCACTGCGCATCGCGGGGCGTGCCGTCGACGTTCGCGTCTCCACGCTGCCCTCCGGGCACGGCGAACGCGTCGTGTTGCGCTTGCTCGACAAACAGGCCGGACGCATCGAGCTGACCTCGCTGGGCATGGATCCCCACACCCAGGAACTCATGGATGAAATCATCCACAAGCCGCACGGCATCATTCTGGTGACCGGACCGACGGGTTCGGGCAAGAGCACGACGCTCTACGCTTCGCTCGAGCGCATCAACGACAACATGCGCAACATCATGACCGTCGAAGACCCGATCGAGTACTACATCGACGGCATCGGCCAAACCCAGGTAAACACCAAGGTCGAAATGACGTTTGCGCGCGGCCTGCGCGCGATCCTGCGACAAGATCCCGACGTCGTCATGATCGGCGAAATTCGCGACCTGGAGACCGCGCAAATCGCGGTGCAGGCGAGCTTGACGGGGCACCTCGTGCTGTCGACGCTGCACACGAACACGGCTGTCGGCGCGGTCACGCGATTGCGCGACATGGGCATCGAGCCGTTTCTTTTGTCCTCGAGCTTGATCGGTGTTCTCGCGCAGCGGCTCGTACGGGTGCTGCACCCCAGCACGAAAGTGCCGTTCATCGCCGGCGAATACGAGCGGCGCCTGCTCAATCTGGAGCCGGACGGCGAGCCAGCGCAGCTGTATCGGCCGAGCAACGAGATGGGAACCGGCTACCGCGGACGTACAGGGATCTATGAATTGATCTCGGTCGACGATCACATGCGCACGATGATCCATGACGGCGCTTCCGAGCAGGAACTCGAGCGTTATGCGCGCGCATCGAGCCCGGGCATCCGCGACGACGGGCGGCGCAAGGTGCTCGCCGGCGACACGACGCTCGAAGAGGTACTGCGCGTCACGCGCGAGGATTGATGGGCGCGTTCGAATATACCGCGCTCGATGTTTCCGGCAAGGAACGCAAGGGGCTGATCGAAGCCGATACACCGAAGCACGTGCGCCAGCTGCTGCGCGAGAAGCAGCTGTTGCCGATGGAGATTCAGGAGGCGGCGCAAAGCGAACTGAAGCAAAGCCGCGCACGCAGATTCATGCGCCGCGGTATTTCGACGCTCGATTTGGCGCTCTTGACCCGCCAGCTTGCGACCTTGCTGCACTCCGGATTGCCGCTCGAGGAATCCTTGCAGGCAGTTGCCGAACAGACCGAGAAGCCGCGCGTCCAGCGCATCATCCTGGGGGTGCGCAGCAAGGTCGTCGAGGGCCACCCGCTCGCCGATGGTTTGCGCGATTTTCCGCAGGCTTTTCCTGAAATTTACCGCGCCACCGTCGCGGCCGGCGAGCAGTCGGGCAAACTCGACCAGGTGCTCGAGCGGCTCTCCGACTTCACCGAGTCGCGCCAGGTCATGGGGCAGCAAGTCAGTAATGCCTTGGTCTATCCGATCGTGCTCATGGTGCTGTCGTTCGCGATCGTCTCGTTCCTACTCGCCTATGTCGTGCCGCAAGTCGTGGCCGTGTTCGAGCAGGGGCACCAGGAACTCCCCGTCGCGACCCGTCTGTTGATCGGCGCGAGCGACGTCGTGCGCCATTATTGGTTCTATGGGCTCATCGCCATCGGGGTCATTGGCTGGGGATTCTCGCGCTGGCTCCGAGCGCCGGAAGCGCGGCTGCGCTTCGACCGCGTGCTGCTCAGGGTGCCACTGGTCGGAAAGTTGATACGCGGACTCAATACCGCGCGCTTCGCGCGAACATTCAGCATTCTGACTGCAAGTGCGGTACCGGTGCTCGAGGCATTGAAGATTTCGGCCGACGTGGTCAACAACCTGCCGATGAAGCAGGCCGTCGTCGATGCCGCGCTGCGGGTGCGCGAGGGTGCGCCGATCGGCAAGTCCCTGGCCGCCCGCAAGATCTTTCCGCCGATGATGATTCATTTGATCTCGAGCGGCGAGAGCAGCGGCGAGCTGGAGAAGATGCTGGAACGGGCCGCCAGCAATCAAGAACGGGAAATGGACGGCCTGCTCGCGACCATGACCAATCTTTTGGGACCGTTCATGGTCGTATTCATGGGCGCTGTCGTGATGTTCATCGTCATTGCGCTGCTGCTGCCGATTTTTCAATTGAACGACCTCGTGAAGTAGCTCACATAAAGAGGTAAGGTGGTATTGCGTACTTGCAGCGTTTCCGTTTATAAACGCGCGCGTGAGCACCCTACTTCTGCATGAGGCCAAGGCTTCGGTGGCATGAGCGAAAAACCCGAATCGGATGAATTCGAGGAAGAGGATGCGGAGGAGTCCGCACCGGGCGGGGATGACGTCGATGTGGACCACATCATGCGCGACGTCGATTCGCAGCGACGGCGATCGCCGAAGGGGGCGGAGCCGGCCTGGCGGCGGCTCGAACGCGTGATGGAAGAGCGCCGGACCGCGGAACTGCTCAGCGACTTCGACGATTATGACATTCGCGGCGACGGCGACGCCGAGGCCGCGGTGGATCGGCCGGTGCGCAAGAAGAAGAAAAGCCGCTGACCCGCTGCGACGCGATCCGCCGCGGCGCTTTGAATGCGCCTTTAGTGAAAATTACGCGATTCGACCACGAGCTGCCCCAGCAGCGCGGAAAGATCCGTGAGGCGCTCCGCGATCACGTGTAATACATCGCCCTCTCTTTGTATCTTGCCGCGCACCTCGAGCAGACGCGACTCGAGCAAGGCGGTGCGCTGCGCGCTCGCGATGCGCTCCCAGACGATCAAATTCACGTAGCCGGTTTCGTCCTCCATGGTCACGAAAGTCACTCCGCCGGCGCTGCCCGGTCGCTGACGGGTAATGACGAGGCCGGCCGTGCTGATGCGCTTGCCGTTCGGCTGTTCCCAAAGATCCTGCGTCGCCGTGATGCCGCGATGCGCCAGCCGCTCGCGCAGCAAAGCGAGCGGATGGCGCCGTAGGGTCAACCCGATGCTGCCATAGTCGGCGACAATCTCCTGGCCTTCGCGGGGCGCACGCAGCAGCGGTATGCCCTCGTCGGCGACGGTGGCCGCCGGCAGCAGCGGTAGCACGCGTTCGACGCCGCTGACCTGCCATACCGCGCGGTGCCGATGGCCCGTCAGGTCCGCGAGCGCATCGGCGGCCGCAAGCGCCTCGAGATCGCCGTGATCGAGCATCGCGCGCTCGGCCAAATCCGCAATGTCGGTGAAAATTCGTGCATCGCGCGCCGCGAGCAGCCGCGCGGCGCCGGCACGTGACAAATCTCGCACGAGCCGCAGTCCCAAACGCAGCGCCGGCTTGCCGTCGCCCCGCCGCTCCAAGCTGCAATCCCAAGCGCTGAGGCCGACGGTCACGGGGCGCACCTCGACGCCGTGCGCGCGCGCATCGCGCACCAGCTGGGCCGGCGCATAAAAGCCCATGGGCTGGCTGTTGATCAGCGCGGCGCAAAACGCCGCTGGTTCGTAGTGCTTGAGCCAGGCGGAAGTGTAGACGAGCAGCGCGAAGCTCGCCGCATGCGATTCCGGAAAGCCATATTCGCCGAAACCCAGAATCTGATTGAACAGCTGCCGCGCGAAAGCTTCGCTGTAACCGCGCTCGAGCATGCCGTCGATCAAGCGGCGCTCGAACGAATCCAAACCGCCTTTGCGCTTCCAGGCCGCCATCGCGCGGCGCAGACGATCCGCTTCGCCGGGCGTGAACCCGGCCGCAACGATCGCGAGTTGCATGACTTGTTCCTGGAAAATCGGCACGCCGAGCGTGCGTTTGAGCACATCCTCGACGGCCTCGCTCGGATAAGTCACCGCCTCCTCGCCGCTGCGGCGGCGCAGATACGGATGCACCATCTCGCCCTGGATGGGACCGGGGCGAACGATCGCCACCTCGATGACCAGATCGTAGTAATTTTGCGGGCGCAGGCGCGGCAACATCGCCATCTGGGCGCGCGATTCGATTTGAAACACGCCCGTGGTGTCGGCGCGGCAGATCATCGCATAGACCGATTCATCTTCGCCCGGCACCGTCGCAAGATTCAGTTCACCCGCCGCCGCCGCACAGGGCCCGTAGGCGTTGATGAGATCGAACGCCCGGCGTATCGCACTCAGCATACCTAAGCCGAGCACATCGACTTTGAGCAGCCCCAAGGCATCGAGATCATCCTTGTCCCATTCGATGACCGTGCGGTCGGGCATCGCCGCATTCTCGATCGGCACGAGCTCATCCAAACGGCCGCGCGCGATCACGAAGCCGCCGACGTGCTGCGACAAATGCCGCGGAAATCCTAAGATCTCGCTCGCGAGCGCGATCAGACGCGCAATCCGCGGATCATCCGGCTCGAAGCCCGACGCGCGGATGCGTTCCGGGTCGATGCGCTGACCGTCCCACCATTGGATGCCTTTCGCGAGCCGGTCGACCTGCTCGGGCTCGAGCCCCAAGGCCTTGCCGACGTCCCGCAGCGCGCTGCGCGGACGATAGCAAATCACGGTGGCCGCGAGCGCGGCACGCTCGCGGCCGTATTTGCTGTAAATGTATTGAATGACCTCTTCGCGCCGCTCGTGTTCGAAGTCCACGTCGATATCGGGCGGCTCGTTGCGCTCCTTCGATATGAAACGCTCGAACAGCATCGACATGCGCGACGGATCCACCTCGGTGATCTGCAGGCAATAGCAGACCGTGGAGTTGGCCGCGGATCCGCGTCCCTGGCAGAGAATGCCTTGCGCGCGCGCGAATTGCACGATGTCGTGCACGGTCAGAAAGAAGGGTTCAAACTTAAGTTCGGCGATCAGACGCAGCTCGTGCTCGATACCATCGCGCACCGCGCTTGGTGCGCCGCCGGGCCAGCGCTTGAGGGCGCCGCGCTCCGTCAAATCGCGCAAATGACTCGTCGGCGTGGCATGCGCGGGTACGATTTCCTCGGGATACTCGTAGCGCAATTCATCGAGCGTGAACCTGCAGCGCTCGGCGATCTCGAGCGTCGCCGAGAGCAGCGGCGCCGGGTACAACTCGCGCAGGCGGCTCAAGGAGCGCAGCGAGCGCTCGCCGTTTGGAAACAAAGCGAAACCCGCCGCAGAAATCGGCGTATTCAAGCGTATCGCGGTCAGCACGTCTTGCAATGCGCGGCGGCCGCGCCGATGCATGTGTACGTCGCCGGCGGCGACGCGCGGAATGTCCAGGTCTTTTCCCAGCGCCTCGAGCAGCGCGAAACGGCGCGCATCGAAGCCGCTCGTCAACAGTTCCACACCGAGCCATAAGCGCCCGGCGAACCGTTCTCGCAGCCAACACCCCTGTTCCTCCCGGCAGGATTCGCGCTCCCGGCCCTCGCCCGGCAGCCAGATCAACACGCAACCGTCGAGCGCATTCTCGAGCTGCTCGCGTGCGAGCCGGTAGCTGCCCTTGGCACTCGCGCGCCGTGCCAGGCTGATCAAGCGACTCAAGGCCCCGTAGCCCGCGCGGCTCGTCGCCAGTGCGACGAGTTTGAGCTGATCCGTGCAGCACAACTCCGCTCCGACGATCAGCGCAATCCCGTGTTCCTTGGCCGCGACGTGCGCGCGCACCACGCCGGCGAGCGAGCATTCATCGGTGAGCGCGAGCGCCCGATAGCCGAGCCGCTTGGCCTGCGCCATCAGCTCTTCGGGCTGGGAAGCGCCGCGCAGAAAGGAGAAATTGCTCAAGGCATGCAATTCGGCGTACATGGCGCGGCGCTCTCAAGCGAACACGCCGTGCAAATACCAGCACTTGGTATGGCGTTCCTGAAAGATCCACAACTTGGCGCCGCGTGCTTGACGCGCGCAGTAATAATCGCGGGCTACGCCTTTACCGTCCCACCAGCCGCTTTCGATACGCTCAGGGCCCTGTTCCAGAATCCAGCCGTTCGGCTGCAGTGCTTCTTGCCGCGACAACAGCGAGGGCTCATCGAGCAGCCACACCGGCCGAGGCATCGCATCGTGTGGCCTGTCTGCGGCGATCGCGAACGCGGCGTCCAGCTGCAGTTCGTGGACGCGGCGCCAGGCCGCTTCGGGACGGTGCTCGGGAATCGTCGAGACGCCGTACACCGCATGTTCGCCGAGACGCGCCCGCAGGCGCTCCACCAACTGCGCCGCCGTGTCCGGACCGCCGGCATTGCCGAACCCGCTGAATGCATCGAGCGAGACCGCCGATAGCGGCTGCAGAGCGCCGGAGGCGAGTTCGAGCGCGCGCACCGGCGCCCGCAACTCGAGCCGGCTCAACTGTTGATCGAGCACGTCGGCCAAGCGGCGGCGCTCGCTCGTGACGCTCGCGAGCCCCAAACGCACCTGCGTCGCGGGCCCGGCGCGGTGGCGCAGCTTCAGTGCGAGGGTCTGGACGCCGGCCTGCCGCTCGCGCAGAAACTGCGCGCAGCGACCGACCAGCGGTTCGAGCGCTTTGCCGAGATAGGCGACGTGGTCGATTTCCGTCTCGAATTCGCATCGCTCACGAAACCGTTGGCGCGCTACGAATGCTCTGCGTGGTCCGGGCTGCCTCGCCAACGCGATATCCAGATCGAGAACCGCGGCGGGACCCAAACGGCGGGCAAGGCCGGCACGCGGCAAGCGCAGCAGTTCGCCCAGGCGCGTGATGCCCATCGAGTGCAGCGTCTGTAATCGATCGGCATCCCAGGCCGTGCAAGCAATCGGCAGTTGTGCCAAACGCCCTGCGAGCGCCGCAGGGTCTTCGATCGCCAAGGACTTGCCGGCGCGCGCGCACCAAAGCGCCGCCAGCGTCGATGGTGCGACGGCGCTGGCGGCCTGCAGCCCGAGCGAGCGCCAGCGCGCATCGATGAGCGCCTGCAAGTGCTCGAGTGGGCCGAACAACTTCAGACTACCTTTGACTTCGAGCAGCAAGGCATTCGGCGCCTCGAGGCTCACGAGCGAGGTGAATTGTTGTGCGTGCAGGCTCAAGCGCTGCAGCACGGGCGCCGGCGGCGCAAACACCACCGCATACCAGAGCTGCGTGCTGCGCGGCGCAGGCGGCGTCTGCGGGGTCGGCAGTCTCAGCGCAGGTGCGGGTGCGGACGCAGGCGCAGGCGCAGGCGCAGGCGCGGTAAACAGATCCGCCGTCTGCGTTTTCACGGTGTGGGCTTTCACGGCGCGCCGAGGTCAACGAGTCCCGGTCGACCGCCTTGCACTTTGATCAGTTCGAGACGGGGTTCGCGCTCGCCTTGGGTCATCAACAAACGCAAGCTCGCAGGCGAAGACTCGAAGCGATGGCATTCAGGACGAAACAATACGCCGAGCGCACCGCCGGCTTCCGCCGCGAGCTTCAAGCGCCGCAGCCAGCGGTCATCGGTTCCCTTGAGCCACAGCAAAACGGCGGCGCATACCCCCGAACTCAAGGCCTGTTCCGCTGCCCACAAGGCCTCCATCGCGGTGACAGGACGGATCACCAATAAGCGATCGAGTTCAATGCCCTGCTGTGCCAAAGCCGGTGCATAGGGTTCATGCGGGGGAGCGATCCAAGCCAGCCAGGGAACATCACCGTCGGCCCTGCGCTGACATTCCACGAACGCCGGCAAGAACAGTTGCATCTCGCCGAGACCGGTCGCGTCGATCAACACTTCGACGAGCGACGCCGTCGGCCAACCACCGCCCGGCAAGCGCGCATCGAGCGCGCTGCTACCGGTGGACCAAACCGGGCGAGACGGCGACAGGCGCTGACTGGCCGAGGCGTCTTTTAACTTCCAAACACGGGCATCAGCCAACAGATCCACGAGCGAGGATGGTTGACGCTCGCCCATCCCGGGCTCGCGCCCTTCGGGCGCCCCAAGGGGCGTCGGCTCCGGCTTCCTGCCTGCGCATTGACGCTCGCCCATCCCGGGCTCGCGCCCTTCGGGCGCCCCAAGGGGCGTCGGCTCCGGCTTCCTGCCTGCGCATTCATGCGGCATCCACATCTTTACCGCGCCGAAGCACACCCACGACCACCCCTTCGATGATCATGGGCTGTTCTTTGAGATCGACACGCAAGGGTTCGAAATCGGCATTTTCGGGCAGCAGCCAGACGATCGTGCCCTCTTGCCGGTAGCGTTTGACCGTGACCTCGTTTTCCAAGCGCGCCACGACGATTTGGCGATTGCGCACCTCGGGCGTGCGATGCACGGCCACGAGATCACCATCCAAAATACCGGCATTTTTCATACTCATGCCGCGCACCTTGAGTAAATAATGCGGCTGCGGCTGGAATAGCTGCGGATCGATCTGGTAGCGCGTCTCGATGTGTTCCTCGGCGAGAATCGGACGACCGGCAGCGACACGTCCGATCAGCGGCAGTCCCAATTGTTCGCGCAAGATATCTTTGAGCTGGATGCCGCGAGAGGCGCCCGGAATCAGATCAATGACGCCTTTGCGCTGCAACGCGCGCAAATGCTCCTCTGCGGCATTCGGCGACTTGAAGCCGAGCGTGCGCGCGATTTCCGCGCGCGTCGGCGGCATCCCGCTTTCGGCGATCGCATCTTGAATGAGCCTGAGTATCTGAGTTTGGCGGGGTGTAAGGTCCGACATGCAGCACCTGTATATGTAGACAGTAGTGTAATTATATACAGCAGACTCAGCGCATCGTCAACGGGGAATTTGTCGTAATATTTCGCCCCAATGCACCCGGTACGACAAATCCACCAAGACCAACGGGGCAAGGCGCGATAGGCTCCATCGTGAAAGACGACAAAACTCTCGGCATGCAGCAGCCGATCACCCGACGCGACTTTTTGAATGGCATCGCGATCGGCGCGACCGCCACCGCCGCTTATCCCCTCTTCGCTGCAGCGCAGACCCCTACGTCGATGCCGGTTGCGGCCCAAGACGTCGCGGGCTATTACCCGCCGCAACTGACCGGAATGCGCGGCAGCCATCCCGGCTCCTTCGAAGCGGCCCATGCGCTGCGCGACGGCGATCCACAGCCGCCGGTCACCGATACCGGCGAAGAATACGATCTCATCGTCGTGGGCGGCGGCATCAGCGGACTCGCCGCGGCGCATTTCTATCGCGCCCGGGCCGGCGCGAACAGCCGAATTCTGATCCTCGACAATCACGACGATTTTGGCGGTCACGCCAAACGCAACGAATTCCATTTGAACGGCCGCATGCACCTGCTCAATGGCGGAACGCTCGAGATCGACAGCCCGAGGCCCTACGGCCCGGTCGCCGCGGGATTGCTGACCACGCTCGGAATCGACGTTGCGAAGCTCGCGAAGAGTGTCGAACACCGCGACTTCTACGAACACCGCGGCTTGCACGATGGCGTGTTCTTCGATGCCGAGAGCTTCGGCAGCGATGCGCTGATGGTCCATCCGAAAGGCACACCGCTCGCCGCCGCTTTGGCGCAAGCACCGCTGTCGGCGCAAGCACGCACCGAGATCGTGCAAATCGAAACGGCCGACGTCGATTACCTGCCGGGCCTCTCCTCGGACCAGAAGAAGGACCGTTTGTCGCGCGTCAGCTACGAAGCATTCTTGCGCGATATCGTGCGCGTCGGTCCCGCAGTCTTGCGCTATTACCACGCGCGCCCGATGGGCGAATGGGGCGTCGGCGCCGATGCCGTTTCGGCACTCGACTGTTGGGGCATCGGCCTGCCCGGCTTCCAGGGCATGAAGCTCGACAAGGGCGCGATCGCGCGCATGGGCTTCACGCCCGCGGGTTACGCCGACACCGGCGGATCGCTGCGCCTGCACTTTCCAGACGGCAACGCGACGATCGCGCGGCTGCTGGTGCGCGACTTGATCCCGAGCGCGGTGCCGGGCTCGAGCGCCACCGACGTCGTGACTGCGCGCGTCAATTACGCTCGATTGGACCGGCGCGACGCCGGCGTGCGCCTGCGCCTGAGCAGCACCGCGATTCGCGCACGTCACTTGCGCGAGCCACTCGCGAACTCTCCGGTCGAGGTGACGTATCTGCGCGACGGGCGTGGCTATTCGGCACGCGCGCGCGGCGCGGTGCTGGCCGGCTACAACATGATGATTCCGTACCTCTGCCCCGAGCTGCCCGACGCACAAAAAGCGGCGCTGCATCAGCTGGTCAAGACACCTCTGGTGTATACGAGCGTCGCGCTGCGCGATTGGCGTGCCTTCGAGCAGCTGCGCTTGAGCCGCGTGTACGCGCCCGGCAGCTACCATACGTATTTTCATTTGAATACGCAGGTCGATATCGGTGCCTACCGCAGCCCGAAATCCGCGGCTGACCCGATTCTCGTGCACATGGTGCGCACGCCGTGCAGTCCGGGCTTGCCGGAACACGAGCAAAATCGGGCTGGGCGCGCCGAACTGCTGTCGACTTCATTCGAGACATTCGAGCGCAACATCCGCGATCAACTCGGCCGCACGCTCGCCGGCGGCGGTTTTGATCCGGCGCGCGACATCACGGCGATCACCGTGAATCGCTGGCCCCATGGCTACGCACCCGAGTACAACCCGCTGTTCGATCCGGAGGTCCCGGAAGCGCAACGACCGCACATGCTCGGACGCGCACGGTTCGGGCGTATCACAATCGCGAATTCGGATTCCGGCGGCGGGGCCTACACGGATTCCGCAATCAATCAGGGGCACCGCGCTGTCATGGAATTACTGAGCGCCTGAGCGCCATGGGCGGCTTCGCGGAAATTCCCGTTGTATTCGATTGTAAAAGTTACAGCCGCTTCGATGGATCGTGACGACGAATTAATTTCTGCTCGGCCCAAATGAGGTGAAAAAACCGTAGGCTAATGGCGACAAGCGCGTATTTAAGTTGCATTGAGTGCGCAAAATTCGCTTTAATGTAGGACTGTGTTGCGACGCAGGTGAGCCCGACAGTACGACTGGGCTTGCTTGCGCCAACACTTCCGGCTTTTTCGACAAGAGTGATCAACCCTAGGGGAATATTTTATGAAACTTGCAACCACACTGAAGGTCTCGGCCGCGGCCGTTTGCTTAATCGTTTTCGCGGGCTGCACCGACCTGAAGCCGATTCAGGCACAGATTGATGACCTGAAATCCCAAGTCAGCAAACTGCAGTCTGACACGGCGAAGGCCTCCAGCCAGGCCGCCGCTGCTCAAGCCTCTGCCAACGCTGCAGCCTCCACCGCCGCCGGTGCGCAGAGCACTGCGAACCAGGCACTGTCGCTCGCGCAAGCGAATCAGACGGCCATTGAAGCGATCAACGAAAAGATCGATCGCATCTTCAAGAAGTCGGTATCGAAGTAAACTCATCATCGTTCGATGACGAGCACAGCGCCGCGGCATGCCGCGGCGCTTTTTTTTGGCTGATCGCTTGCGACCCGAGCTCTAGCGCGAGGCTTGTTTGAGAGTGAGGTCCGGTTTGATCCAGCGATCGACCGATATCCGCGTGGGCTGACCGCGCTGCTGTTCGAATACGCGCTCGGCTGCATCCCAATCGATGATCACGCGCCGCTCCGCGGTCGCCGCCACGATCGCGCGCGTAAGTGCGGTCAAATCTTCGACGTCGGCCGGATCCACGCCGTCCAAGGGGTGGTGCACTTCGAGATACAGCGCGCCATCGACCCAACCGGTCTTGATGCGCTGGTTGACGATGCGTACCGGCAGACCGAGCGGCACTTCGTTGAACAGGAACTCGATGTCTTCGGGGTACAACCGGATGCAGCCGTGGGTGATTTGCATGCCGACCCCGACCGGGATGTTGGTGCCGTGAATCAGATAGGCGCCACCGGGGATCCCGAGGCGCATCGCATAGACACCCAGTGGGTTCTTCGGCCCCGGGGGTATCGATTCGGGCAGGATGTCGCCATCGTCCTTCAGGTGCGTCTCGCGCACCGACTTGGGCGGATACCAGGTCGGATTCTTTTCCTTCTTGACGATGGTCGTTACGCCGATTGGCGTCTTCCAATCCATTTTTCCCACGCTGATCGGGTGGGTCTCGACGACGGTGCGATGCTCGGCGTCGGTGCGAAAATAGTAAAGCCGGCCATCGGGCAGATTCACGACGATGCCGGCGCGCGGCACGTTCGGCAGCAGCCGCTCGAGCGGCAGATGAATCAGCGTCCCATCACCGGGCAACCAGGTGTCTACACCGGGATTTGCGGCGTTGATCTCGTCGTAGCCCAAGTGATAGCGCCGCGCAATGTCCGGCAGCGTATCCTCGCGTTCCGAGGTCGTTTGGCCATCCTCGCCAATCAGGTCTTGGTCGGCGGCGAGCGCGTAGATCTGCGCGTGAGCCACGCCAGCCGCCAACAAACACGCACACCACCATAGCCCACGCATGTTGATACCTTACCCCTTGATCAGCAGCGCCTGCATCAATAGCGAATCAGCGCGGATCCCCAGGTAAACCCACCGCCGAACGCCTCGAGCAGCAGCAATTGTCCGCGCTGTATGCGCCCATCGCGGATGCCGGCGTCGAGTGCCAAAGGTACCGATGCGGCCGAGGTATTGCCATGGGTATTGATCGTGACGATCACACGCTCCATCGGCAGCTCCAAACGCTTGGCGATCGCCTCGATGATGCGGATGTTCGCCTGGTGGGGAATCAGCCAATCGATCTGGTCCTTCGAGATGTGGTTCGCCGCCAGCGTCTCGGTCACGAGCGCGCCGAGCGTATTGACAGCCACCTTGTAGACTTCGTTGCCCTTCATGCGCACGCCGGCCGTGCCTTCGCGCACGAGTTTGAAGCCGCTCGAGACCCCGTCGGGGTACATCAACAGGTCCTTGTAGCGGCCGTCCGCATGCAGGTGCGTGCTCAGGATGCCCGGCTCCGCCGCCGGCTTCAAGACGACTGCGCCGGCGCCATCGGCGAACAGCACACAGGTTGCGCGATCGGTCCAATCCACGATACGCGTCAAGGTCTCGGCGCCGATAACGAGCGCGCATTTGGCCTCGCCGAGCCGCACGAACTTGTCGGCAACGCTCAAAGCATAGAGAAACCCGGCGCACGCCGCCTCGAGACTGAATGCGGGACAACCATGGATCCCCAACCGGGATTGCAGCAAGGTACCCACGTTCGGAAAGATGAAATCCGGCGTCGTCGTGCCGACGCAGATCAGATCGACTTCGTCCGGCTCGACGCCGGCATCCGCCATCGCGCGGCGCGCTGCCTGTTCGGCAAGATCGGCGGTCGTCTCGCCGTCGACGACCACATGACGCTGCTCGATGCCGGTGCGGGTCCGTATCCAATCGTCGGTCGTATCGACGATCTTTTCGAGATCGGCGTTGGTCAGTATTTTCTCCGGCAGGTAGCTGCCCGTGCCGGCGATGCGTGCGTACATGGTGAATCCTTCAGGCCTTTGGCGGCAATCCAAGCTGTTCGGCGATGCGGGCGGGCACGCCGTCGCGGGCCTCGAGAATTGCAACCTCGATGGCGCGCTGAAAGCCGAATATGTCCGCGCCTCCGTGGCTCTTGATCACGATCCCATTGAGGCCGACCATGCTCGCTCCGTTGTAGCGTCGCGGGTCGATGCGAGCGCGCAGCGCGTTCAGCGCCGGCCGCGCTGCGATCGCGCCGAGCTTGCGCGAGAAGTTGCGCGTGAATTCCTCGCGCATCACATCGCGGATGAGTCGCGCGGCGCCCTCCATGGTCTTCAGTGCGACGTTGCCCGTGAAGCCGTCGGTGACCACGACATCGACCTCGTCGGAGAAAATGTCGTGGCCCTCGACGAAGCCGACATAATTGATGTCACTCGCGGCCAACAAGCTGTGTGCGGCCTGAACGGTCTCGTTACCCTTGATGTCCTCTTCGCCGATATTCAGCAGGCCGACCCGCGGACGCGCATGCGCGCCGGCGAGATCCGTTGCCAAGATCGAACCCATGATCGCAAACTGGCGCAGCTGCTCCGGTGTGCACGTGGCGTTCGCGCCGAGATCGAGCATGTAGGTATGGCCGCCGCGCGATGGGATCAGGGACACGATCGCCGGACGCTCGACCCCCGGCAGCATCTTCAGCACGAAATGTGCCGTCGACATCAATGCCCCGGTATTTCCGGCGCTGACGCAGGCGTCGGCTTTGTGCTGCTTGACCAAATCGATGGCGCGTCGCATCGAGGAGTCTTTCTTGCGGCGCAGAGCATCGCGCGGATGATCGGTCATCTCGACGACGTCGGCCGCGTACAGGCAATCGAGGTTGGCGGGAGCACCCCTCGTGATCTCGCGCTGCAGATCCGCTTCGCGACCGACCAAAGTGAAACGCACGTCGCCGAATTCGCGCGCCGCGGCGATCGCGGCGGGCACGCACGTTGTCGGGCCACTGTCGCCGCTCATGGCGTCAATGGCGATATTCAACGGCGCGGACACAGGCAAAGCGTCTCGGATGACTTCAGGCGGCGACTTCAAGACCGCCGGCGGCGGTTTGCAGCCTATTCTTCGGACGCGGCCGCGTCGGCCTTGGTCTCGAGCACCTTACGGCCGCGATAAAAACCTTCGCGTGAAATCCGATGGCGCAAGTGGGTTTCGCCGCTCTTTGCGTCGATCGATACGGCCGGCGTGGCGAGCGCCGAATGCGATCGATGCATGCCGCGTTTGGACGGGGTTTTTCTGCTCTTTTGAACTGCCATGGTCGCTATGTCCTATCAAGGTTTTTTCAACAAATCCTGCAATGCGCTGAACGGTCTCACCATCGCTTGCGCGGGAGCCGCCACCCGCGCGCCGTCCTCATATTGAGGCGCTTTTCCGCATTTCTCGGGCGCGCTGCACGCCGGTGCCACGGGCAGCGCCAACAACAATTCTTCCTCCGCAAGATCGCGCAACGATGCCGAACCGCCGGTCAACACATACGGCTCGCGCTCCGCGCTGTCCGCACCCGCGAACTCCTGATCCGCGAATTCGATCTCGCTACGCGCCTTGACTGGAAAGGCGAACCCCTCCAGACAACGCTGGCACTGGAGCATCGGCGTCGCTTGAATCGCAACGGTCGCTCCGGCACGACCAGACTCGGTCTTGCCGAACGCGAAGCTTACCTGCAAGTGGCCTTGCGGGTCCGTCAAAACATCCTGCAGCCGCGGCAAGTCGCGCAGCCCATAGACCCGTTCAAGCGTCGCGGCCGACTCGGCCAAGCGCAAGCAATCGACAAGGTCTGGCGGGCCGCCTGCCATGGGCCGCGTATAATAGGGTGCGCCATCCCCTCTGTCAAAATGAATTGGTTGCAAGTCGTTGTTTTTGAAGTCCACTCCCAGCCTCGTCTTGGCCTCCACGTCGGCCTACCGGCGCGCCCTGTTGGAGCGGCTCGGGCTGCCGTTCACGTGCCTGTCGCCCGAGGTCGATGAAACCCCGCAAAAAGACGAAGCGCCGCTCGCGCTCGCGAGCCGATTGGCGCGCGCCAAGGCCGAACGCATCGCATCCCGCCGAACTGCGGCCTGGGTCATCGGCTCCGACCAAGTTGCGGTGCTCGGGGAGGTGCCGTCCGAGGCACAGATTCTAGGCAAACCGGGCAGCGCGGCGGCCTGCATCGCCCAACTCGAAGCGTGTTCGGCCCGCAGCGTCGCGTTCCTAACCGCCGTTGCGGTCTTGCGCCAAGAGGACGGCACAGCATTCGAGTTTGTCGACACCACTCGAGTCCGCTTTCGCCGCCTCGAGCCCGATACGATTGCGCGTTATGTCGAACTCGAATCGCCGCTCGACTGTGCCGGAGGATTCAAGTGCGAGGGCCTGGGGATAAGCCTTTGCGACTCGATCGAGAGCGTCGACCCGACGGCGCTCATTGGATTGCCGCTGATACGCCTCGCCGCGGTGCTGCGGGAGGTCGGCTTCCAAGTACCCTAGCGAGCGCTGCGGGAGGCGCCGGTGCGGGCGCGCTTGAGATTGCGAGCGGGAGCCCGACCGCCCGATACCCGCGGTTTGCTCGCCTTCGCGGCGCGAGTCGGATCTGCCGCTTCACGCGGCTTCGATTTGGCGCCCCGCGCCGCACCCTTGCCGTCCTTGGTTTTGACCGGGGTGATCGCATCGAGCACCGCAACCAATTCGCTCGGCAGCGGGGTGCTCACGTGAAACGGCACGCCGGAGCCGGGCCATTCGAATGCCACCGATTGTGCGTGTAGAAACGTGCGTTTGAGCCCGTGGCGCTTCAGCTCGGTATTGCGCTCGCGATCGCCATACTTGTCGTCACCGAGCAGCGAATGTCCGGCATAGGATGCGTGCACGCGGATCTGGTGCGTGCGCCCGGTCGGAATATCGACCTCCATGAGGGTCGCGAGCTGACCGAAGAACTGCACCGGCTTGAAAATGCTGACCGACGCCTTGCCCGCAGTGGCCACGCGTACGTGCCTTTCGCCGTGTTCGCGACTATCGGTCGACAACGGCGCATCAATCCGTTTGGTGCCGAGTTGCCAACTGCCGGCCACGAGCGCCATGTAGGTCTTGTGCAATCCGCCTTCGCGTATCAACGCATGCAGCGCGGTCAGCGTCGGCCGATCGCGCGCAATCAGCAAACAGCCGCTGGTGTCCCGATCGAGCCGATGGACGAGTTCCAGCGTCTCGCGCGGGCGAGATGCGCGCAAGGCTTCGATGACACCGAAGCTCATACCGCTGCCGCCATGGACCGCGACCCCGCTCGGCTTGTCGATGACGAGCAGATGCCGATCTTGAAATATGACCGCGCCTTCGATGAGCTCCAGCAGGCTTTGCGACGGTCGTCCCGGCTCTTCGCGCGCATCGATGCGCACCGGCGGCAGCCGCACCTCGTCCCCCGCGGCCAAACGGTATTCGGCGTCTACGCGCTTGCGATTGACGCGCACCTCGCCCTTGCGCAACAGGCGGTAGACACGGCTACGCGGCACGGATTTGAAATGTCGCATCAGAAAATTGTCGATGCGCTGTCCGGACTCCTCGTCGCTGACTTTGTGCAGTACGACTGGACTCTTCGCTCCATGGCTGTGGACGACTGCTGCGGGAGCGTAAGTGTTCATTTTGACGTTTCTTCTAAGGTATTGATTACATTGACCCTGCTGGCGAGGCGTGATAATGTCCTAAAACCGTGTCAGGCGCCGAACCATTTTAAAACGGGTACGGCCCATTTCCAGTTTGTCGCCTAGTGGCACCGGTTTCGGTGGCGCCCCCATCCTTTGGGAGCGCCGCATATTAGTTGGTTCTGGAATTCCAGACCATCGCTCGGCCGATGAGAAAGACGCTTCAGAAAGCCTCGCGTGGCTTCGGCGTCCTACAAGCGGTTAACCGAGAACAAGGCCCCGGGCTTGCTGCATACGTTTTGGCAGAATTGGTGGGTTCTAATGCCGGTCGCATTCTGTGCGCTCGGCAGCTTACTATTCGTTGCCGCGTCCCTCGTCGCGGCCCCGGCTTCTATTCTCCAGCTCTCCTCCTCGGCCCCTACCACTTTAGTTGGGGCAAATGAAAAGAATGCTCGTCAACGCAATTCAAGAAGAAGAATTGCGCGTCGCACTCGTCGATGGTCAGAAACTTTACGACTTATCGATTGAGATACCTTCACGGGAACAGAAAAAATCCAACATCTATAAGGGTCGAATCACGCGCGTAGAGCCGAGTCTCGAAGCCGCGTTCGTCGAATATGGCGCTCAGCGCCATGGCTTTCTGCCTTTAAAAGAGGTCTCCAAAGAATACTTCCGGCAGCCCGCGGCCGGGAGCCGTCTCAACATCAAGGATTTGCTGCAGGAAGGCCAGGAACTGATCGTCCAGGTCGAGAAAGAGGAGCGCGGCAATAAAGGCGCGGCCCTCACGACGTTCATCAGTCTCGCCGGCCGCTTTTTGGTGTTGATGCCGAACAACCCGCGCGCCGGCGGCGTGTCGCGCCGCATCGAAGGCGAGGATCGCGACCAGATGCGCGAGGCCATGAACGGCCTGCAGATCCCCGACGGCATGGGAGCGATCGTTCGCACCGCCGGCGTCGGACGCACGACCGAAGAGTTGCAATGGGATTTGAACAATCTCAAGACCGCTTGGGACGCGATCGTCGCGGCCAACGACGGCCGACCCGCGCCGTTTTTGATTTTCCAGGAAAGCGATGCCGTGACCCGCGGCCTGCGCGATTACTTCTCCGACGACGTCGGCGAATGCCTGATCGATCAGCCTGAGGCCTTCGAGAAGGCCCAGGAATACATGCAGCGCTTCATGCCGCCGGACGCACAGCGCAAGCTCAAGCTCTACCAAGACCCGGTGCCGTTGTTTACGCGCTATCAGATCGAGAGTCAGATCGAATCGGCGTACTCGCACAAGGTCACACTGCCTTCGGGCGGCAGCCTCGTGATCGACCACACCGAAGCATTGGTCTCGATTGACATCAACTCGGCGCGCAGCACGCGCGGCGGGGACATCGAGGCGACCGCGCGCAATACGAATTTGGAAGCCGCCGAAGAAATTGCACGCCAATTGCGCCTGCGTGATATCGGCGGACTCATCGTCATCGATTTCATCGACATGGAATCGCAGGCCAATCAGCGTGCGGTCGAGGACATGTTGCGCGATGCGGTGAAGATGGATCGCGCCCGCATCCAGCTCGGTCGCCTGTCGCGTTTCGGATTGCTCGAGCTGTCGCGGCAACGGCTGCGTCCGGCATTGAGCGAAACGACACACATCAACTGCCCGCGCTGCGGCGGCATGGGCACGATACGCGGCGTGGAATCCATGTCGCTCGCATTGTTGCGCCTGATCGGCGAAGAGGCCCGCAAGGAGCGCACCGGCCGCGTCATCGCGCAGGTCCCGGTCGACGTCGCCACCTATCTGATCAATGAGAAGCGCGATTGGCTCAATCAAATCGAATCGCGCGACAAGGTCTCGCTGGTCATCGTCCCGAATCCGCATATGCAGACGCCTGCGTATACGCTGCGCCGAATCCGCGACGACGAAAAGGAGCTGTTGGACAATCCGACCGCGAGCTACCAGCTCGCCGAACAGCCGACTGTCGACGACTCGAACATCGGCAACCGCGACAAGAAGCCGCAAGGCGAGGCGCCGCTGGTCCCGAGCATACTGCCCGCATCGGCGGCGCCTATCGTGCCCCCGCCGCTCGCGGCCGCGACCCAGGCCCCAGCCGCGGCGATCAGCGAGGCACCGCAACTTGGCGCGCTTGCGCGCTTCTGGATCTGGCTATTCGGCAGCAAGAAACCCGAAGCCAGCGCGCCGCCCGCGACTCCGACGACGCATTCGCAGCGGGAGCGGCCGGCTCACCGTGATGCGCGCCAGGACCGCTTTCGAAGCCGCGATCGCGACCGAGATCGCGACCGCGGTGACCGCGACCGGAATCGCGATGGGCGCCGCGACGGACCGCGCGACGTACGACGTGACGAACCGCGACGCGACGCGCGTCCAAGACCCGATGGCCGTAACCCGGATGGGCGTAACGCCGCCGCGCCGCGCCCCGATGCGCAGCGCCCGGACCAAGCACCGCGCCAAGATCAAGCCGCGCGGCAGGAGCAGGCGCCACGCACCGAGCAATCGCCGCGTCCTGAGCAATCGGCCCGCAGCGATCAGGCGCCCCGCAACGAGCAACAACCGCGCAACAACGACCAACCGCGCAACAATGACCAGTCGCGCAACGCCGATCGTGACGCGGGCGGCGAGCGCGGCGAACGTGGCGGCCGAGGACGCCGGCGGCGTGGCCGTGGGCGGGGCCGCGGTGAAGGCGGCGAGAACTCTTCGGCCGGACCAGGCCCCAACGGACCGGGCGGTTCCAGCGAGGCCAGCAACGATTCGAGACCCCAGCCAAGTGGCAACGGCGATGCGCCGGGCGTCGCTACGCCGGGCGATACTGCGCCGCGTGAACGCATCGCCGAGGCGCCCGCCGGCGATTTCGGATCGCCGGCACGTGAATCCAGCCCGATGCCGCCAGCTCCTGCAGCACCGATGAGTGCGCCACCGCCGGCAGTTGCCTCGGCACCGACGGCCAACACCGGCGCAGAGGGGAAGTACGTGGTTTGGTCTTCGGCACCGACCGAAGCCGTGCCGCGCACCGGTCCGGACGAACACTAGCGCCAAAGCCCGTCGCGCTGACTGCAATCGCGGTCGGCGCGACCCGCCTATGCGGCCAGGGCTTCCGACACCACGCGGCGCAGCGTGTCGGCGTCGAACGGCTTGGAGAGTTTGTGGTACATGCCCTCTTCGATGCCGGTAATGATCGCGGTGTCCATCATGTGGCCCGAGATCACGATGATCTTGCAGGCCGGATTGCGCCGGTAGGCCGCGCTGATGATTTCGAGCGTCGGCACCTCGGGCATGACCCCCTCGAGAATCAGCAGCCCAACGGCTACGGTCGATGCGGCAATTTTCTCGAGCGCCGCGGCGCTGTTGCGCGCCCAATCGGTAGGAAATCCGTCCTTCACGAGAATGCGCTCGACAAGCGTCCCCATCTCGGACTGTTTGTCGACGACGAGCACCGGGCAACGGTTCACGCCACCGACGCTGCCGCGCCGGGGCTCCGCGATCGATCCGGGTTTCTCCACGATCGGCAACGCGATCGTGAACGTGGTTCCCTGCCCCGGCCGGCTCTCAACCGAAATGGAGCCGCCGGCGCCGGTCACGAGACCGTAGACCATAGCGAGGCCGAGTCCGGTGCCTGCTCCGGGGGCCTTGGTCGTGAAGAACGGTTCGAATACTCTCGCCTTGATGTCCTCGGTCATTCCAAACCCGGTATCGGTGACCGACAACAGCCCATAACGGCCCGGCGGCAGTGCGTCGGTCGCTGACTCTCGCGACTCGGTCGCCGTTTGGATCAGCAATCGTCCGCCGTTCGGCATTGCATCGCGTGCGTTGGCGCCGAGATTGAGCAGAATCTCCTGCACCTGCCCCGCCGAGAGCGGCACGAAGGCGTCGGCCTCGAGCCGGCTTTCGACCACGATGTTCTCGGGCAGGATCCTGGACAGCGTTTCTGAGTCACGGCGCACCACATCCGCAAGATCGCAAGAACCGCGCTCGCCGGCTTCATCTCGGCTGAATGCGAGCAAATGGCTGGTCAGTTGCTGCGCACTTGCCGTGGCCTCCTTGATGTCGATGAGCGCGGCACGCATCGTCGGGAGGTCGGCGTCCGGATCGTCCGCCAACAGTCCGGTCCAGAGTTTCATCACACACAAGGTGTTGTTGAAATCATGTGCGACGCCGCTCGCCATGCGGCCAAGCGCCTCGAACTTTTGCGCCTCCTTGGCGATTTGCTCAGCCGCGAATCGCGCCTCTTCGGCCCGAATGCGAAACTCCTGTTCGGTTGCCAAGCGTTGCAGCGCGCGGTTCGAGTCGTGCAACGCACGATTGAGGTCTCCGAGCACGTAGCGAAGCATCATCACGATCGCCGCACAGCCGGCGCCTCCAACGCTCAAGACCCGAATCCAGACCGCCGCGACGCGGTTGTCCATGATCACCGAACTCAATTGGACGCCGATCGATTGCGGCGGGAGCGCTCCCGTCACCCAGCCCCAGCCGATCAGCGCGTTGAGCAGCATGACGACGAGAAGCGCGCCGACGCCGGCCCGTGTGCCATAGAACAGGGTCGAGGGAATCACGAGCAGCAGCGCAACCATGAACCAGCTCGGCCAAATGGCGAATAACACGCCGTTCGCCAGCGTTGCGATCAGCAGGTCGGCGGCGAGCACACCGAAGCGCACCTGGAACGGCAAGCCGCGAGCGATGGCTGACGCGAACATCGGCAATTGAAATGCGGGGAAGAGCCAGAACCAATAACTATGCGTCAACCAGCTCGGAGCAAGCCGGTAGACCATTGCAAAACCGAGGCTGCCCGTGATCGCGGCGATCCAACTGAGGATGTCGAGGATCCGGTAACAGGTCTCAACGCGCACCAGTGCATGCTTACCCGGCCATGCACGCTTCGGTCCGACGGCCGATTCGGCAGGATCCTCTTGAAGCTCGCTATGTGCCCGGGTGACGGTATCCACGTGGCCCATAGTAGCCGATCGGACTTCAATCGACCGAGCGGTGGACGCGCAGCCGGATCGCGAGGCACAAACTCACGCCCAAGACCGCGACGCCGAGCCCGCGCAGACTCGCGATCGCGGCCATGCCCACATAGGCGCCGATACCGCTCGCGCGCGGGTAGAACCAACGGATCAGCACCAGATCGGCGGCCCCGACTGCGAACGCCGTCGCGCCATAGGCGACACGCCAGGAGCGCCGCTCTGGAGAGCGCAAGCGCCGTGGCGGACAATCGGACTGCAGCCCGCCCACGGCCGCCGGTGTGCGCAGGAAACGCCATACGAACCACGCAACCACGATGAGCCCGAGCACCGAGCTTAAGTCCTCCAAGAACCGCGGCCCTTGGAGCTCGTGCCCTGCGAAGTCGACGAACCATTCATCCAGCCCCGGCAGCATGCGCACACCGCGCGCCCCTTCGTGCGTAAAGCCGTCCCAGATCAAATGCGTGACCGCCCCGACGATGACGCCGCAGGATGCGACCAGCCATTGCCGCGGACTCCGCATGTCGGCAAGTGGCGCAAAAGGTAGCGAAGCTGCATAGGCGCCGTCCGGCAGCACCTCGCGTAGCGGCGCCTTGATCAGGCGCTGGAAGATCCAATAAGTGGCCAGCCCGAGCGGCAGACAGAAGCTCAGTAACGCCGACGCGCTATGGGTCTCGATGCGCGGCAGGCGCCAGGGCATCAAATAACCGAAATCCGGGACCATGGCACCAATCAGGAGGGCGGAAAGGACGCGCCAGCGCCGCAAAAAACGGGTGAACGGGAGAATTGCGGCCGCATGGGAAATCGTGAATGGCATAGCGCGTCGATCGAGTCATCAAACCGTCATATTAGGCATTTATACATCCAGGGTTGAGTCCCAAAATTTCAAGGAACAGGACCCGCATATGAACCATACCATTGCCGATGCGGCCGAAGTGCCCCACGCGCCGGTCGCGTCCCCGCTACGCCACAGTAAAACGAGCCCATGGTTCAACGGGTTGGCGCTGATCGTTCTGGTCGCCGGGATCATTTATGCCGGTTACCACTTGGCCGAAGACCTATCGGTCGTGCGCGAGACGCGCGTGTTCCCATTCATCTTGTTGGGCATTGCGCTCGTGATCGCGTTGGGATTCGAGTTCGTCAACGGCTTTCACGATACGGCGAACGCGGTCGCGACGGTCATCTATACGCACTCGATGCAGCCGAATCTAGCGGTCGTGTGGTCCGGATTCTTCAATTTTCTCGGCGTGCTGGTCTCCAGCGGCGCGGTCGCGTTCGGCATCGTCTCGCTGCTGCCCGTCGAGCTGATCTTGCAGGTCGGCAGCGGCGCCGGCTTCGCGATGGTATTTGCGTTGTTGATCGCCGCGATTCTTTGGAACCTCGGCACCTGGTACTTCGGTCTGCCGTCGTCGAGTTCGCACACCTTGATCGGATCGATCATGGGCGTCGGGCTCATGAACCAACTGATGGCCACCCAGGCGAACGGCACGAGCGGCGTCGATTGGGCGCAAGCGACCAAGATCGGCGAGTCTCTGCTGTTTTCGCCGCTGATCGGATTCAGCTTGGCCGCGTTGTTGCTGCTGATCGCCAAGGCGACGATCAAAATACCGGCGCTCTATCACGAGCCGAAGGGAAACAAGCCGCCGCCGATTTGGATTCGCACGCTGCTCGTGCTGACCTGCACGGGCGTGAGCTTCGCGCATGGCTCGAACGACGGCCAAAAGGGCATGGGGCTGATCATGCTGATCCTGATCGGCACGGTGCCCACGGCATATGCGTTGAATCGCACGATGCACGAACAAGACGTCACGCAATTCCTGTCGGCCTCGGCGCAGGCTCAAACCGCGCTGTCGCGCTACGGCCGGGGCGCCACACCGGCCGACCCGCACGCGGCCGTGATCGACATCGTTCGCGCGCGCGCAGTGACGCCCGAGGGCGTTCCGGCGATCGCGGCGCTCGGCCAATCGCTCGCCGCCGAAGTCGACACCTATCATTCGCTTGCCAAGATTCCGACCCAGTCGATGGTCAACATCCGCAACGACATGTATCTGGTCAGCGAGAGCTTGCGCTTGATCGGAAAATCCAAGGCCCTGTCGATATCCGCTGAGGATCAGACGACCCTGTCCGCCTACAAGAAACAACTCGACAATGCGACGAAGTTCATCCCGACCTGGGTCAAGGTCGCCGTCGCGATCGCGCTCGGATTGGGCACGATGATCGGCTGGAAACGCATCGTCGTGACCGTCGGCGAGCGTATCGGCAAGACGCATTTGACCTACGCACAGGGTGCCTCGGCCGAGCTCGTCGCGATGGTGACGATCGGTGCCGCAGATGCGTTCGGACTGCCGGTCAGCACGACGCATGTGTTGTCTTCGGGCGTCGCGGGGACCATGGTCGCAAATCATTCCGGGTTGCAGTGGAACACCGTGCGCAATTTGCTGATGGCGTGGGTGCTGACCTTGCCGGTATCGATCGCGCTTGCCGGCGGACTCTACTGGCTATTGCGCGGCCTGCTCTAGCGAGGCAATCAGCGCCAAGGACGCGGCGCTCGTCAGATCCAGCACCGCCGTGAAATCGGCGGCGCCGCCGTAATACGGGTCCGGAACTTCAAGGCGCCCGAGCTGCGGCGCGTACGCCAAGAACAAGCGCAGCTGCGCCCGCGCATTCGGCGGACTGATCGCGCGCAGCGCACTCAAATTCTGCGCGTCCATCGCGAGTATCAAATCGAAGTCCATGAAATCTTCGGCCGTCACCTGACGCGCCCGTAGCCCACTGATGTCAATGCCACGCTCGAGCGCCGCGCGCTGACTGCGCGGATCCGGCGCACTACCGACGTGATAGTCGGCTGTGCCGGCAGAATCAATTTCCAAGTGCAGCTGCGGGGCGACGCGCGCCGCGGTCTCGCGCAGCACGCCCTCGGCCGTCGGACTGCGGCAGATGTTGCCGAGACAAACGAACAAGACTTTAAAGCGATTGCGACTCATTTCCCGCACCGCGCCGCATACCGAAGAACACTAGTGGATATCCCGGATTCCGCGTTGTGAATTGCATACATAAACTCCCCCACGCAATCAATTTCGACGTGATTTAAGGAGCTTTTATGATACTGCGTACACTCGGCATTGTGGCGGCAGCCACGTTGGTCGCGACCATTGCGTCCAGTCCGGCACGCGCCGATGACGGTAATTGGGAAGTGCGCCTGCGCGGCGTCTACCTAGATCCCGCGAACCAATCGGGGGCGATTCCGAGCCTCAACGTGCCGGAAAATGCGATTCACATCAACGGCAAATGGCTGCCGGACCTCGACTTCGAATATTACTTCACGCCGAATTGGTCGACGGAATTGGTGCTCACCTATCCGCAAACGCAGACGGTGACCGTGAGCGGCACTTCGATCGGCACCTTCAAGCATCTGCCGCCGGTGCTCACCGCGAAATACGATTTTCTGCCGAACGAGGCCTTTCAGCCGTATGTCGGCGTCGGCGTCAATTTCACGATCATATCGGACGTGAATCTGGCGGTCCCCAACGTCAGTCCTCTGAAGCTCAATTCGACGAGCATTGGACCTGCGCTGCAGGCCGGCTTCGATTACAAGCTGCAGGACCATTGGTACCTCAATGCCGACGTCAAATGGTTCAAGCTCGGATCGGATGTGGATTTGCCGGGCGGGGCCAGGGTCACGTCTGTGACGATCAATCCATGGTTGTTCGGCGTCGGTATCGGCTATCGCTTCGGAGCAAGGACGCCCGCAGCCGCGCAGCCGGTGACCTATGCGCCGCCGGTTGCAGCTCCGCCGCCGCCGCCGCCCGTGGTACAGGCGCCGCCGCTGCCGCCCGTGGTCGCGCCGCCACCGCCGAAGCCCGCGATCGTCAACGAGGTCGTGCTGCGTGGCGTGAACTTCGAAACGGCCTCGGCGAAGCTCACGCGAGATTCCTCCACGGTTCTCGACGAGGTCGTGACCAACCTCAAGAAGCGCGGCAGTTCGAGCGCGCAGATCCATGGGTATACCGACTCGATCGGTAAGCCCGAATACAACCAGAAGCTATCGCAGCGCCGTGCCGAGGCGGTCGTGGCTTACCTGGTTGCTCATGGTATCGACGCATCGCTGTTGAGCGCGAAGGGTTACGGCGAGCAGAATCCGGTCGAGGACAACAAGACCGCGAGCGGCCGCGCCGCCAATCGGCGCGTGACCATTCAGTTCACCGAACAGGTCGCGAGCCACTAGAGAGCGATTGGCTAATCGACCCGGCCGGTCTGGAGCGTGCGAATGCGTTCCAGATCGGCTGGCGTGTCGATGCCCGCGGGCGGCGCAGTCGCCAACGTCACGAGATGAATGCTCATGCCGCGCTCCATCGCGCGCAGTTGTTCGAGCTTCTCGGTGAGTTCCAAATGCCCCGGCGGCCAGGCCGCGAATTGCAACAGACTGCGAACACGGTAGGCATAGATGCCGATGTGCCGCCACGCGCCCTCGTAATGCGTCGGCTGCCCCGCGGCATGCGCATCGCGCGGCCACGGCACCGGCGCGCGGCTGAAGTAGAGTGCGCGGCCGTCTTCGGCGCGCACGGCCTTGACGCAGTTTGGGTCGAGAAACTCCGCCAGGCTCGATATGGGTGCGACCGCGGTTGCGATGTCGACCTGCGGACGCAATCGCAAGCATTCAGCCAAGGCATTGATCAACTGCGGCTCGATGTGGGGCTCGTCGCCCTGCACGTTGACGACGATGTCCTCGGCCGCCCAGTTAGAAGCGCGCACGACCTCGGCGATGCGGTCGGTGCCGGAAGCATGCGTCGCGGCCGTCATCGCGCAGTCGGCGCCGAATGCGACCGCGGCGCCGCGAACCCGGTCGTCGTCCGTGGCGATGACCACGGATGCGGCGGCGCTCGCACGCGCCCGCTCCCAGACCCATTGAATCAACGGGCGGCCGGCAATCAGCGCGAGCGGTTTGCCGGGCAAACGTGATGCGGCGTAGCGAGCCGGTATGACGACGTGAAACATGGATTTGCTTGCGCTCATAGGGCCTCAACGAGCGAGCAACGGATCGTCGGCGCCCAAGATTCGCGCTTCATCCGGCATCATCATCGGAACGCCCTCACGCACCGGGTAGGCCAATCGGTCGGCGTTGCAGATGAGTTCGAGAGCCGCTCCGCTGCCCGCGACGCGCAGCGGCCCCTTGCAGATCGGGCATACCAGGAGCTCCAACAGCCGTTTATCCATGCTTGACCTCGTCGTTGGCGGCTCTGCGCCGATCGAGGCAATTTGCCACGATGTCGAGCAGCTTAACCGAATCGCCCTCGGCGAATGCCGCGTCGACCGGCACCACCCAATGCCGCGTATCGGCCCAATGTGCGCATTTTGCGGCGTCCTTTTCGGTCATCAGCACGGCTTTGCGATCGGCGAATGTGATCTCGGCGGCCCCGATCCGGGCATGGTCATCGAGCGGGTGCGGTGTCACGTCGATACCCTGCCCGCGCAGCATCTCGAAGAAGCGCTGCGGGTTGCCGATGCCCGCGATGGCATGCACGGCCGTGCCGCGGAACGCGGTCAGGGGCCGGGTGCCGCCGTCCGACAAGGATATCGCTCGCTCAGCGGCCAAATGCATCGAGATTGCAGGAGCAACCGCCGCCCCGCCGTTGATCACGACCGCGTCGACCTCGGTGAGGCGCGAGCGCGGTTCGCGCAACGGCCCCGCGGGCAGCAACCAGCCGTTGCCGAGTCGGCGTGCGCCGTCGATGACCGCAATCTCGCAATCGCGCGCCAGCGCATAGTGCTGCAAGCCGTCATCGCTGACGATGACGTTGCAGCCCGCGTCGATGAGCAGCTGCGCGGCCGCCGGGCGATCGCGCCCAACCGCAACGCGGACACCGGTTCGCCGAGCAAGCACGACGGGCTCATCACCGACGATCGCAGCATCATCGCTGCCGCCGATCAGGCGTGCAATCCCGCCTGAGCCGCCGAATCCCCGCGTCACGATGCCCGGTTCGAGCCCGCGTGCACGCAGCTGTGCGGCGAGCCATATCACGAGCGGCGTCTTGCCGGTTCCGCCGACGCTCAAATTGCCGACGACGATGACCGGGCAGCGTAAGCGCACGCTCGCGATCCATCCCCTGCGATACAGCGCTCGGCGCACCGCCATGAGGCCGCGAAATAGTTGCGACCATGGCATGAGCCACCACGGCGGTGTGCGGGTGCCGTACCAAATTCGATTGAACCACGATTGTGCCGACATGCCGGGCGAACTCGCTCACTCGTTGAACTGCATCCCGTGCAGCGATGCGTAGAGGCCGCCGAGCGCAAGCAATTGCCGGTGCGTGCCGGTCTCGACGATGCGCCCGCGATCGAGCACGATGATGCGGTCGGCATTCTCCACGGTCGACAATCGGTGTGCGATCACCAAGGTCGTGCGGCCGCGCATCAACAGTGCGAGTTCCTGCTGCACGCGACGCTCGGATTCATTGTCGAGCGCCGCGGTCGCCTCGTCGAGCACGAGCACGGGCGAATTCTTGAGCAAGGCACGGGCTATCGAAATTCTCTGACGCTGCCCCCCTGATAGGTTTTGACCGCGGTCGGCGAGCGGCGTCTCGAGCCTAAGCGGTTGCTCCGCGACGAATTCCATGACGTTGGCGGCGCGCGCGGCCTCTTCGACTTCGGCGTCGGTTTTGTCGGTCGCGTTGAATGCGATGTTGTTGCGAATCGTGTCGTTGAACAACACGACGTCCTGGCTCACGAGACTCACCTGCGAGCGCAGGTCGGTCAGGCGGTAGTCGCGCACGTCGACGCCGTCGAGCAGTACGGCGCCCTTCTGGACGTCGTAGAAGCGCGGCACGAGGCCGACGAGCGTCGTTTTGCCGCTGCCGGAACGTCCCACGATCGCGACCGTCTCGCCCGGATTCACGTGGAAGCTCACGTCATGCAGCACGCCGCCCTTCTCACCCGAATACTCGAATGAAACGTTGCGAAACTCGATCTCTCCGCGCGCACGCTCGATTGCGCGCGCACCTCCGCTGCCCTCGGTCGGTTGATCCAGGAGACCGAACACGCTCTCGCCCGCGGCGATTCCCTGCTGCAAGGGGCCCGTGACGTTCACGAGCCTTCGCAACGGCGACGGCACCATCAGCGCCGCGGTCAGGAAGCCAAGCAAATCGGCGAACTGCATGTGCCGCGCCAGAATCTGCCCAAGAGCCACGTAGAGCACGCCCGCAAGCGCGAGCGAGGCGATGAATTGGATCACGGGATTGCTGATCGACTGGGCGCGCGCGAGCTTCATGTTCGAGGCGCGGTTCTGTTCGTTGGCCTGCTCGAAGCGCAGCGTCTGGTGCTCTTCGGCATTGAAGATCTTGATGAGGCGGTGCGCGTCGATCGCCTCCTTGGCGACGCGTGTGATGTCGCCCATCGAATTCTGGATACGGGTGCTGTAGCGCCGGAAGCTGCGATTGATCGTCTGCATGAGCCAGCCGATCAAGGGCCCCGCAGCGAGGCAGAACAGTGCGAGCCGCCAATTCAAATAGAACAGCGTCGCGATCAGGAATGCGATCGTGAGCGGCTCGCGGATCAAGGCAATCGAAGCGCTGGTTGCGGCCGCCGCCACCAGTTCGACGTTGAAAGTCAATTTGGACAGCAGATTGCCGGACTTCTCACGATCTAGAAAGGCGGTGGGCAGGCGCAGGTAATGCGCAAAGACATCGCGGCGCAGGCCCTTGATGACCTGACGCCCGACATAGCTCGGAAGATAATTGCCGACATAATCGCCGATGCCGCGCAATGCGAACAGCGCGACGACACCGATCGGTATCATCCAGAGCGTATCCGGGTTGTTGAGGATGAATTCCTCTTTGAAGACGTATCTGACGAACAAACCCAGCGAGGCGTCGGTGGCCGCGAACAAAATCATGCCGAGCACGCCGAGCAGGTAAACGCCGATGTAGGGCTTCGCGTAGCGCAGCAGTCGCCGGTACACGGGCCAGGATTTGCCCGCTTCGCTCAAGGCGCGGTCTCGTCATGCACCGTCGCGATGTTCAGCTGCACGAAGCCGAGCTTGCCGGCAACGTCCATCGCCGTGACCACGGATTGATGGGTCGCGCGGCCGTCTGCGCGGATCGTGAGCGGGCCGCGATCGGTGCCGGCTTCCTTGAGCAGCGCCGCGCGCAGCGTTTCGGGGCTCGAATTGATCAGCGTGTGCTCATTGACCCGGTAGCCGCCCTCGGCAGTCACGGTCACGACCAGTGCCTCGTGCGAGGCGTTCGGAACGGGTACGTCGCTCGACTGCGGCAACTGGACCTTGACGCGCCCCTCTTGGTTGAACGTCGTCGACACCATGAAAAAGATCAACAGCACGAGCAGCACGTCGATCAGAGAAATCAGATTGATGTCCGGATCCTCGCGGCGCCGCGGCTGCATGTTCATGGTCGGTCCTTCAGCTCACGAGTCTGCGCCGGCAAGCAAGGCGCTGCGCTCGTCGAGTGCATCGACGAGCCGCATGGCTTCCTTTTCCATGCGCACGACCAGTTGTTCGACTTTGCCGCGCAAATAGCGGTAGGCGATCAGCGAGGGAATCGCGACACTCAAACCCGCGGCCGTCGTGATCAACGCCTCGCCGATGCCCCCGGAGAGGATGCGCGGATCGCCGATACCGTTGGCCGTGATCGCGTTGAAGGCGTGAATGATGCCGGCGACCGTGCCGAGCAGACCGAGCAGCGGGGAAATCGCCGCAATCGTTCCCAACGTATTCAGGAACCGCTCCAGATCGTGAACGACGTGCCGGCCGCCGTCCTGCAGCCGCTCGACCATGAGCGCCCGCGGCTTGTCGCGATTGGCGATGCCGATCGCCAGCAACTCGCCGAGCGGCGAATTCTGTTGCAGCGCTGTGATGAGTTTATCGTTTATTTGATCGGCTTCGATCCAGTTCCAGACTTTCTGGCCGAGATCGCGTGGTATGACGCGATTGCTCTGCAGTGCCCATAAACGCTCAAATACGATAGCAACCGCCAAAACCGAGCACAGGATGATGGGCCACATGAAGCCCCCGCCTGCGCGAATGATCTCCCACATTAGATCCTCTTTAGTTAAATCCGATGTCTCCCGGCATGATACTTGAGCGCCCCGCCCGGCGCACTCCCGTGCCGGTCTCAATGACGATGCGCTATCCCAAATCAGTCGACATCGGCATACCATAGAGCCTAGTAGAATCTAGATCCATGAAACGCTGGCTAAAACGCATTACCCCGGGCCGCGATTCGCTCGAGAAGCTCTGGTTTCTCAAGCCATTCATGTCGATCATCATGAATCCGGGCTGCTGGACCTTTCATCGCAGTAGTGTGACGCGGGCATTTGCATTGGGCCTATTTATCGCGTTCATCCCGCCGACGCCGCTGTTTCCTCTTCACCTGATGATTTGTTCGATCATCGGCGTGCTGTTTCGGCTCAACCTGCCGGTGCTGTTCGCGACGGTCTTCGTGAGCAATCCGTTCACCTGGGTACCGCAGGTCCTGGGCTCGATTTGGGTCGGCGCACTGCTCATGGGCAAGGATCTGATGCCGGCCGTCGATCACCTGAATCACCGCAACATGCGCGAATTCCTGCATCAGCTCTGGGGGCCGCTGCTGCTCGGTGCGCTTTTCTTGGGCGTGGTCGCGGCCGCGGTCGGCTACCTGCTCGCACAGGTTCTGTGGCGCGCCCGGGTCGTCTACCTGCTTAGGCGCAGGCGCACCCGGCGCCGCCCGGCGCTAAACTAGCACGCCGTCGATCAGCGTCAGCGTACGGTCGAGGCGCGCAGCCAAACGCTCATCGTGCGTCACGATCACGAGGCTGGTCCCCAGCTCCCGATTCAGCTCCAGCATCAATTCGAATACGTGGCCGGCGTTCGTGCCGTCAAGATTGCCGGTCGGCTCATCGGCAAGCACCAATTGCGGGCGTGTCACGAGCGCACGCGCGACGGCTGCGCGCTGGCGCTCGCCGCCCGAGAGCTGGGCCGGGCGATGGTCCAGGCGGGCCGCCAGGCCGACGCGCGCGAGCAGCTCGGCGGCTTGCTGCCGCGCGATGCGCGGGCTCGTACGGCGCACGAGCAGCGGCATTGCGACATTCTCGAGCGCGGTGAATTCAGGCAGCAAGTGGTGGAATTGGTAGACGAAGCCGACCGCGCGGTTGCGCAGCTCGCCGCGCTCGGTATCGTTCAATTCGCTCATCGCGGCGCCGGCAATGCGGATCGACCCCTGCGTCGGCAGATCCAAGCCGCCGAGCACCTGCAGCAGCGTGGTCTTGCCCGAGCCGGAAGCGCCGACGATCGCGATGCGTTCACCCGCGCGCACCGAGATGGACGCTCCATCGAGCACGCGCAGCGTGCTCGCACCCTGCACGAACTCCTTGACGAGCCCCTCCCCTTCGAGCACCAGGTCCTGCGAAGTCAGCATGCTTTGAAATTCCTCATCGTGGTGCGCCTCAATCGTTGCGCAGCGACTCGGCGGGCAGCAAACGCGCCGCACGCCAGGCCGGGTATATCGTCGATAGGCAAGCCAGCACGAACGCGATGCCGCAGATCTGCAGCACGTCGGCGACGCGCACGTGCGCGGGCAAATCACTCATGAAATAGACTTTTGCGTCGAGGAATTTGAATCCGACGACGCTCTCGAGGCCGTGAACGAGTTCCTGCAGATTGGTCGCGATGAGCACGCCGAGCAACACGCCGACGAGTATGCCCAGCAAACCGATCAAACTGCCCTGCACGATGAAGATCGAGAGGATGCTGCGCGGAGACGAGCCGAAGGTGCGCAAAATCGCGATATCGCGGCGCTTGTCCTTGACCACCATGACCATCGTGGAAACGATATTGAACGCCGCGACGGCGACGACCAGCGACAGGATCACGAACAAAATGCGCTTCGTGATCTCGATCGATCGGAAGAAATTCACGTGTTGGCCGGTCCAATCCTCGACGTAGAAACCGCCGCCGAGCGCGATCGCCGCGTCACGCACGATGCGCGGCGCGGCATACAAATCGGCCACATTGAGGCGCATGCCGGTCACCTCATCGCCCATCTGCAGCACTTTGGCGGCGTCTTGCATCGCGACCAGCGCGATGCGCCGGTCGTAATCGTACATCCCGACCGACAAGATGCCGGCGACTTCGAAGGCGCGCATGCGGGGCATCACGCCGACCGGCGTCACGTTGCCCTGGGCGACGATTAGGATCACACGGTCGCCGACCGCGGCGCCGAGTTCCTGAGCGAGCGCCGCGCCGAGGATGACCCGATAGCGTCCCGGCACCAGGTCGGCCAAATGCCCGCTGAGCAAGTGCTTGCTCAAGTCCGCGACGTGTTGCTCGTCGGCGGGCACGATGCCGCGCAGTAAAATGCCGGCGGATTTCTCGCCGTGTACGAGCATCGCCTGGGCCTCGATATAGGGCGCGGCCGCGACCACTCCCGGGAACACATTCAATTTGTCGAGATCCGCGCGGTAATCTGATATATGCCCCTCGAGGCCGGAAATCGTCGCGTGGGCGGTCAGGCTCAGGATCCGCGTGCGCAGTTCCTCTTCGAAGCCGTTCATGACCGAGAGCACGACGATCAGCACGGCGACGCCGAGGCTCAATCCCAGGATCGCGATGCCAGCGATCATCGAGACGAAACCGCGCTGGGGCGATGCCCGCAGATAGCGCAAGCCGATGAACCCTTCGTACCAATGGGGCATCATTCGTAGCGCAAGGCCTCGGCGGGTTGGGTCCGGTAGGCACGCAATGCCGGATAGATCGTCGCAAGGAAGGTTAGCCCTAAGGCGGCGATCGCGATCAGAACGACATCGCGCGGATGCAATTCACTGGGTATACCCGATATGTAGTAGACGTCGGGATCCATGATGTGAAAACCGAAGGTCTGCTCGAGGAACGGCACGATGACTTCGACATTGAGCGCGAGAGTGAGCCCGAGGCCGACGCCGAGCGCGGTACCGATCCAGCCGATCAGCACGCCTTGCGTCATGAATACCGCGAGTACGCCGCGCGGACTCATGCCGATGGTGCGCAGTATCGCGATGTCGGTGCGCTTGTCGTTGACGACCATGACCAAGGTCGCGACGATGTTGAAGACGGCGACCGCGACGATCAGCATCAAGATCAGTCCCATCATGGTCTTTTCGATGCGGATCGCACGGAAGTAGGCCTCGTTGTCCTGGGTCCAGTCGCGCAGCTGCAAGCCCGGCGCGAGGCGCATCGAAGCATCGCGCGCCAACGCCGGCGCGTTGAGCACATCGTCGAACTTCAAGCGTATTCCGGTTGGACCGCCGAGGCCGCGCAGCGCCTCGGCGTCGCTCAAATTGACGAGCGCAAGCACGCTGTCGTGATCTTGGAGGCCCACTTCGAAGATTCCGGCGACCTCGAAGTCCTGCAGCCGTGGTACGAGCTCGCCGCCGCCGGCGCCATGCGCGCCGCCGCTCGGGATCATGACCGTGACCGCATCGCCGACGCCGACCTCCAATTGGTAGGCCAGCATGCGGCCGAGAATGATCCGGTTGGAGCCCGGCGTGAGGTCGGCAAGCTTGCCCTCATGCATCGACTCGCCGATCGAGGAAACTTCCGGTTCGAGCGACGGATCGATGCCGCGCACGATCGCGCCGCTCATCGACGGGGCGTGGCTCAGCATCGCGTCCGAATCGAGAAACGGTGCGGCGCCGACCAGACCCCGTGCACCCTCGAGTTGCTGCAGGCGCTGCCGCCAGTCGCCGATCGCCGTGCCGCCGCTAGCCAATACCGCATGCGCCGAAACGCTCAACAGGCGCGAACGCAGCTCCGATTCGAAGCCATTCATGACCGAAAGTACGGTGATCAACGCCCCGACACCCAGCGCGACGCCGAGTAACGAGACCCAAGTGATGAAGGATACGAAGAAGCTGTGCTCCCGGGCCAGCGAATAACGCAGGCCGACGAAGAGCGGAATGGGCTGAAACATGCGGCGCGATTAAACCATACGGCGGGGGGCCTGCGGGGCGGTACAAAGGGGGCTCTGGAAAAGCCAATATAATCAAACTGTTAATTGAGTCAACCAAATGCCGAAGGGCCCGGTGATATAATTGTTTGGGTTCGGCTTAGCTAACGAGGTGTGCAATGACCAAGCAAACGCTGCTGTTTGCGGCTCTTATCGCCGTCAGCCTGACGGGTGTCGCAGGGGCCGAAACGATCGCAGTCGACAATGGGATTGCCGTCAAGGAATCCGATGTCACCACGCCGGCTCGCGGTATGACCATGGAAGCGGTCGCCGCAAAATTCGGTGCGCCGGTCACCAAGGTGCCCGCGGTCGGTACGCCGCCGATTTCCCGCTGGGAATATCAAGGCTTTATCGTCTATTTCGAGGCCGACCACGTGATTCACAGCGTCGTGGCAGGCAGCCCACCGCCGGATAATGCGGTTGCGGGCTAAATAGCCGATCCCGTAACATCACCGTCGACGAATCAGAACCCACCGCGACTTCGCTGTCGCGGCGGGCATTTTTTTATTTGCGCGAACCTGCGTCTCTCGCTCGAGCGTTCCCCTGCCGCCTATCCCCGTGATCGATGACCTTACTCGCGCCTCGCCTGCCTGATTCCGAAACGTACCTCGTCAAGTGGGGCAAGCTCTACGGCGCCTCACCGGCGCTCGCGATTGCAGAAGCGGCGGCGATCGCGAGCGGCCCACTGATCGTGATCGCGCCGAGTTCGCGCGACGCGGAATCGCTGTCGGACGAAATCGGCTTTTTTTGGGACGGCGGTGCCGCGAAGACGTTTCCCGATTTGGAGACGCTGCCCTACGACGGATTCTCGGCGCACCCGGACATCATTTCGGCGCGCCTCGCGGTCTTGGCTGAATTACCGCGCGCCCGCGCCGGCGTATGGGTCGTTGCGGTCGATACTTTGTTGCAGCGCTTGGCGCCGCGCAGCTACATCGAAGCGTTTTCCCTGCGTGTGCACGTCGGCGAGTCGCTCGATCTCGACGGACTGCGGACACAACTGACCGCGGCCGGCTACGCGGCGGTCACCCAGGTCGTCGCGCATGGTGAGTTTGCGGTCCGCGGCTCACTGCTCGACGTTTTTCCGATGGGCTCGGAATTCCCTCTGCGCATCGACATGCTCGACCGGGACGTCGACAGCATCCGGCGCTTCGATCCCGACACCCAGCGCTCGGGCGAGCAATTGCAGCGCGTCGATCTGCTGCCGGCCCGCGAAACACCGCTCAATCCGGATGGCGTGCGCGAATTTCGGCGCCGCTATCGACTGCGGTTCCCGGGCGACCTTTCCGAGCAAATGATCTATCGGGACGTCAGCCAAGGGATCGCATCGGGCGGCGTCGAATACTTCCTGCCGCTGTTCTTCGAGCGCACCTCGCACCTGTTCGAATATCTACCGCCGAATAGCACGCTGATCGACGTCAATGACGCCTGCGCCTCGGTCGGGGCGCTTTGGGCCGGGATCGTGCAGCGGCACGAGCAGCTGCGCCATGACCGCCACCGGCCGATTCTCGATCCGGGCGAGCTGTATCTGCCGCCCGCAGAGTTCCAAGAGCAGCTCGGCGCCTGGCGCCAAGTTCAGCTGCATCAATTCGAGTGGCCGCCTGAAACCGGCGGCGCGGTCCAGAATTTCGCGACTCTCGCGCCGACCGCCGTGCGCATCGATGCGCGCGCCGACGAGCCGGCCGCGGCCCTCGTCGCGCATCTTGAAGCGAGTGCAACACGGGTGCTGCTCGCGGCCGAATCGGCGGGACGCCGGGAGCTGCTGCTCGATCTGCTGCGCGGCCGCGGCATCCAGCCAAAAGTGTTCGAGAATTTCGCGAGCTTTATCGCAAGCCACTCGAAGCTCGGCATTGCAGTTTCCGCAGTCGTCACCGGGCTGAAGCTCGAGTCCCCGCCGCTCGAAATCCTCACCGAGGCCCAGCTGTTCGGCGACCGGGCCCGCCAAGAGCGGCGGCGACGGCGCGCCGAGCGCGACCCGGCGAAAATACTCAAGGAACTCACGGATCTGCGCATTGGGGCGCCGGTCGTGCACGAGTCCTATGGCGTCGGCCGCTACTTGGGGCTGCAGACGATGGACGTCGCCGGTCAAACCAGCGAATTCCTCGTGCTCGAATATGCCGACGGCGACAAGCTATACGTGCCCGTGCAGGCCTTGCACCTCGTATCCCGCTATACCGGCGCCCCCGCCGAAACCGCACCGCTGCACAAGCTCGGGGGCGATCAATGGCAGAAAGCGCGCCGCAAGGCGGCACAGCGGATCCGCGACGTCGCCGCCGAACTGCTCGACTTATACTCCCGGCGCGCCGCGCGCCAGGGCACGCGTATCGTTTCGGGCGAGGCAGAATATCGCGCGTTTCAAAGCGGCTTCCCGTTCGAGGAAACGGCCGACCAAGCCACCGCAATCGCGCAGGTCATCGACGACCTCAAATCCGACAAGCCCATGGATCGCGTGATCTGTGGCGACGTCGGATTCGGCAAAACCGAGGTCGCCTTGCGCGCCGCATTCGTAGCGGTCGAAGCCGGCAAACAGGTGGCCGTGCTGGTGCCGACGACGCTGCTTGCCCAGCAGCACTACACCACCTTCACCGATCGTTTCGCCGACTGGCCGGTTCGCATCGAGAGCCTTTCGCGCTTCCGCACGAACAAAGAGGCCGATGCCGTACTCGAGGGTGTCGCCGGCGGATCGATCGACGTCGTGATCGCGACGCAGCGGCTGCTGCAGGGCAAGGTGCGGTTCAAGGACCTGGGATTGGTCGTGATCGACGAGGAGCACCGTTTCGGAGTTCGCGACAAGGAAAAACTAAAGGCCTTGCGCGCGGAAGTCGACGTGCTCACGCTGACCGCGACGCCGATCCCGCGTACGCTCAATATGGCGATGGGCGGACTGCGCGATCTATCGCTGATCACGACGCCGCCGGCCGAGCGCTTGGCGGTCAAGACCTTCGTGATGGAGTGGAACGAGACGGTCGTGCGCGAGGCGGCGCTGCGCGAGATTCGCCGCGGCGGACAAATCTACTACGTGCACAACACGATCGAGACGATTGAGAAGACCGCGCAGGCAATCCGCGAATTGGTGCCGGAGGCGAATGTCGCGGTCGGCCACGGGCAAATGCGCGAGCGTGAATTGGAGCAACTGATGCTCGATTTCTACCATCGTCGCTTCAACGTGCTCGTGTGCACGACGATCATCGAAAGCGGCATCGATGTGCCGACCGCCAATACGATCATCATCGATCGCGCGGACCGCTTCGGGCTTGCGCAGATCCACCAGCTGCGCGGCCGCGTGGGCCGATCGCACCACCGTGCCTATGCCTATCTGATCACACCGCCGCGCAAGGCGATGACCGCCGACGCGATCAAACGCCTCGAAGCGCTCGAGTCGCTCGAGGAACTCGGCGCCGGCTTCACCCTGGCGACGCACGATCTCGAAATCCGCGGCGCCGGCGAATTGCTCGGCGACGAGCAAAGCGGCCAGATACAGGAGATCGGCTTCAATTTGTACATGGAATTGCTCGAGCGCGCGGTGACGGCCTTGAAATCGGGCAAACAGCCAGATCTCGAACGTCCGCTCGATGCCGGCCCCGAAGTGGAACTGCACCTACCCGCGCTGATCCCGGAGGACTACGTGCCGGACGTGCATTTGCGCCTGGTGCTCTACAAGCGCATCGCGAGCTTGGCGTCGCGCGAGGAACTCGACGAATTGAAGGTCGAAATGATCGACCGCTTCGGCCCGATGCCGCAGTTCGCCTCGACGCTGTTTCGGATCACCTTGCTGAAGCTGCGCGCCGCACACTTGGGCGTCCGCAAAATCGACGTCGGTCCTGCGGCAGGCTATTTCGTTTTCGACGAGCACAACAAGATCGAGCCGACGCGGGTCCTGAAGCTGATCCAGGGCCGGCCGAAGGAATACCGGCTCGAAGGGCCGCTGAAATTGCGCTTCTCGCATACGGCACAAACGGAAGAGAAACTGTTCGCGCGCGTCGACCAGCTGTTGGAACAGCTGACCTGAGCCGAATGCCGACCGGCGCTACACCGCGCGCGTAGGCCTCAGACTCGCTGTGCGTGATGGGCCGGGGCAAGCGCGAACAGCGCGAGCAAGGAAATCAGCGCGGCGAATGAAAGGTAATAGCCGACGTACGCAAGTCCGTAATTGGTCGCAAGCGAGGTTGCGATATACGGTGCGAGCGAGGCGCCGATGATGCCGGCGCTGTTGAACGTGAGCGAGGCTCCGGTATAGCGGACCGGAGTCGGAAACAAAGACGCCAATCCGCTGCCGAGCGGCCCGTAGGTGATCCCGGTCGCCGACAGGCCCACGACGAGAAACGCCAGGACGCTCGCGACCGTTCCAGCGCCGAACAGCGGCTTGAACGCAAAACCGAGCGCAAACAGCCCGACGCTCGCCGCGATCAGCATCGCGCGCGAACCGAAGCGATCGGCAAGCCGGGCCGAGATCGGGATCGTCGCTCCGAAGAACAATACGCCGATCATCAACAGCACGAGGAATTGCTCGCGCGAGAAGCCGAGCCGGCTCGTCGCCCAACTGAGGCTGAAGACCGTCATGAGGTAGAACACGACGAAAGTCGCGGTGGCCGCCAGGGTGCCGAACACGAGCGCGCGCCCGTGGCGCGTAAAGACCGCGTGGATCGGCACCCGGACCCGCTCGCCGTGGCTCAATGCCGCCTCGAATTGCGGGGTTTCGACGAGCTGCAGCCGGATATACAGTCCGATGAGCACGAGCACGGCGCTCGCGAGAAACGGCACGCGCCAGCCCCAGGACAAGAACTGCGCGTCGCTCAAACTGTGAGTCAGCAGCACGAACACGCCGGTCGAGCACAGGAATCCGAGCGGCGCACCCAACTGCGGAAAACAGCCATACCAGCCTTCCTTGCCGGGCGGCGCATTCTCCGTCGCGAGCAACACCGCGCCGCCCCACTCGCCGCCGAGGCCGATGCCCTGGCCGAGCCGGCAGAGCGCCAACAGATAGGCCGCGGTAACGCCGATCGAGGAATAGGTCGGTAGCAGGCCGATCAAGATTGTCGACACTCCCATGGTCAGCAATGCGGTGACCAGCGTCGCTTTGCGGCCGATGCGGTCGCCGAAGTGGCCGAACAGCGCGGAGCCGACCGGCCTCGCGAAAAAAGCCAAGGCGAAGGTCGCGAACGACTGCAGGACCGCGGTCGCGGGGTCGAATTGCGGGAAAAACAGCTTCGGGAAGACCAGCGCCGCGGCGGTCGCATAAATGTAGAAATCGAAGAACTCGATCGTCGTGCCGATCAAGCTCGCGAACAGTATGCGGCGCGCCGGCACGGTGCGCGCGGGATTGTCTTCAGGCAATGGCGTTCAACCAATCAGGGTACGAAGTCGCGCCGTTCGCGTCCCCGTGGCCGCCTCGGCTGCACGGCATAATAGTCTGTGCGCATCCCCCGGCGGTAGTGCCCGGCTGAATAAAAAGCCTTGAGCCTCCTGGCAGTCGTGTTCCTGCAGGAACATCAGCTGCGGAAAATTCTCGACGCCCTCGGCCGTCACGTTGATATGCAGCGAGCGCGACATCGCAATGATGGCCGCCGCGATCGCGCGATCGTCGCTGCAGTCGATCAGGCTGGTCACGAACGATTGGTCGATCTTGAGCCGATCGACCGAGAAGCGCCGCAATCTACCGAAACTCGAATAGCCGGTGCCGAAGTCGTCGATCGCGAGCGAGACGCCGAGATCCTTGAGCTGCTTCAAGGCCTGTTCGGCCCAGATCTCGTCCTTCATGACCACCGATTCGGTGATCTCTAGTTCGAGCATCTTCGGATCGATGCCGGTTTCCTGGATCACCGAGGCGACCAGCTGCGGGAAGTCCTTGAGGATGAATTGCTGGCCCGAAACGTTCACTGCCATGCGAACGGGCGGCAGACCCTCATCGCTCCAAATCTTCAATTGGGCGCACGCACCGCGCAGCACCCATTCGCCGATCCCCAGTATCAAACCGGTCTCTTCGGCGATCGGGATGAACTCGAGCGGCGGCACGGAGCCGAGATCCGCATTGGTCCACCGCAGCAGCGCCTCCATGCCGACCAGCGCTCCGCTGCCCACGTCGAATTGCGGCTGGTAGTGCAGTGCGAACTCGCCCCGCTCGAGCGCGGTGCGCAGTTTGGCCTCGATCGTGAAGCGTTGCAGCGCCTTGGCATTCATTGCCGCGTCGAAATACGCGAACGTGCCGGGACTGCTGCGCTTCGCAAAATACATCGCGAGATCTGCGTTGCGCAGCAGCGTCTCGACGTCCTTGCCGTCGCTCGGATACAGCGCGATTCCGATGCTCGGCGTGACCACCAGGGTGTGCAGAGCGAGGCTCATCGGCTGTTGCAATTCCGCGATCAGCCGCGTCGCGACGACGCCGGCATCCTCGGCGCTGGTTACCTGCGGCAAAATCACGATGAATTCGTCGCCGCCGAGCCGTGCAATGTGGCTCGATCCGGTGCTGCTCGAGAACTCAGCTCCGACGACGTCGCTCGGGCGCAGGCAGCCTCGCAGCCGAGTCGCGATCTGGCACAGCAGTTCGTCGCCGATCGCATGCCCCAGCGTGTCGTTGACCCGCTTGAAATTGTCGAGATCGAGATACAGCACCGCGATACTGCGCTGTTGTTGTTCGGCGAGCGCGATCGCGCTCTGCAGACGCGACCGCGATTGTTCGCGGTTCGGCAGGCCCGTGAGCGCATCGAAATACGCGAGCTTGACGATCCGATGTTCGGCGCGCCATTTGCTGCCGAGAGAGATCGTCATCTGGCGAATCTCGTGCGGATGAAACGGCTTTTGCAGGTACGAGAGCTTCTCCTCCGGAGGTACGAGGCCGCCGATGTGGCCCGGATCGGCATCCGAATAGGCGGTACAGATCACGATTTCGATCGCGGGGTCCAACTCACGAATGCGCGATGCGGCCCAGACTCCGTCGGGACCCGGCGGCATGCGCATATCGAGGAAGGCTACCGCGAACGGCTGGCCGGCTGCGAGCGCCTCGCGGACCGCCGCCACCGCGGCTTCGGCGCCTTCGCAAAACACCGGGTCGAACGAGGTCGTACGAGCCGCGGTTGCCGGCGTGCCGGTTTCGGGCGCGGGCTTGTTGAAAAGGCGCGCACGCAAGTTGCGAAACGCGGTCAGATCCTGACTCACGTCCGCTTCGAGCAAGATCTGCCGATACGCATCGCGCACCGCGGCCTCGTCGTCGGCCACGAGAACCCGGATCGGCAATCGACTGTGATCAACCACGAGAGACCTCACTTGTCCTTAAGCTGTCGATTGCGCTACGTGCAAACTCAAGCGGCAGCACGACGTGCAGCGATGCACCGCGGCCCGGCCCGTCGCTCGCAGCCCATATTCGCCCGCCCAGCGACCCGATCGCATTGGCGCACCAATGCAGTCCGATGCCGTGATTGGTCGCCGGCGATTTGGTCGAAAAACCCTTCTCGAACACCCGCTGCAGGTGATCCTTCGCGATGCCGACGCCATCGTCCTCGCAGCGCAAGTGCAGCTGATCGCCACCCTCCTGGCGCACGATCTCGGCGGCAAGGCGCAAGGTTCCGCGCTCGCGTCCCGCATCGCGAATCGCGTCGGCTGCGTTGATGATCAAATTTTGCAGAATCAAGCGCAGCACGGTGCGCGCGACGCGAACGACGCCGACCTTCTTCAACGAATCGTCCTCGTCGACGAACAGACGCTGGCGGCAGGCGTCCGGCACGATCTCGAGCGACTGCGCGATCAATTCGGGCAGCCGCACCGACTCGACGACGTGTGCATTGCGCGCCGGATTCATCTGTTCGGCGAGCGTGGTTTGCACCAGATGACTCTGGCGTTGCATCAGCTCCACGTCCTCGAGCGCTCCGTCGATCGTCGCAGCCAGCTCGCGGCATCCCAGGCGCAAGAACTCCTGCAGATCGGCACGGCGCGCACTGTCGCCTTTCTCGGCCGCGAGCTCCGCGACGGCCATTTCGACGTCGGCCAGCGGAGCAGCATGCAAACGGTCCGCGAGCGTGCTCAGGCGCACCGACAGCGGCGTCATCGCATTGCCGAGATTGTGCAACACGCCCTTGGCGAGCTCGCCGATGCCCGCTTGAAAAGATTGGTCGACGAGCTGCCGGCGCGACTCCGCGACGCGCTCGACCATGCTGTCGAATTCGTGCGCAAGCCGCGACAGTTCGTCCGATCCCTTGAAATCGAGCCGCGCCGTCAGATCGGTACCGGCGCCGACTGCGACGGCGTGGCGGGTCATGCGCGCGATCGGGCTCAGCACCACTCGATTGAGCACCACGAGCAGCAGGACCAGCGTGACGATCGCGGCGAGCATCAAATAGCCGGAGGCATACGCGACCGCGCGCTTGCCGCGCGCGCTGATCTCGCGCGGCACCTCGACTCGCAAGGTGAGCAGGGGCTCGCCGTCGAGTCCCACGAAGGTGCGATACACCTGGGTGAAGGATTGCGTTTCGACGATTTGCGGCTCAGACGCGGCCGGCCGAATCTCCACCATCGCGAGGCTTGCCTGCGCCTGGGTGCCGATTTGGCGCAGCTGCGCCGCCGTCAGCAGCCGGCCCATGACGACCTTGCCGACGGATCGACCGCCGCCGCTGCCGTCGAGCACGGGTGACGCGGCGATCATCATGGCGCCGAGATTGGTGCGCAACAATCCGCTGCTGTGCTTCGAAAACACATCCGGCAATGTCGAGCGTTTCGCCAGATCGAGATCGAGCGGCGATCCGGTTTCCAGATCGCGCGCGTATGAAATGACGACCTTGCCGTTCGAATCGGCGACCAGCAGCATGTCGACCTTGAGCGGCGTCATCGCCACCGGCGTGGTGTAGGTATCGAGGAATTTTTGACTGGGATGCTCCATGAACTGGAAAAGCTCGCCCCAATCGGCCCAATCCGCCGCCGTCAATTCGAGTCCGTCGATGCTGTGGTCGAGTGCGAAGCCGATGCGGCGCATCGAGGTTTGAGCGTCCGCGCGTTCGAGCTCGGCGAAGCTCGGCAATATCACGAGGTCCTGAATCACGATTTCCACCGCGATCAAAACCGCAATCAATGCGGCAAGCGCAAGCACCACTTTTAAGCGGATTCGCATGTGCGGCATTGTTAACAGAAACTTGCGGCGCCGGCCAAAACACTTTGGGGATTCCCGAGAATTTGGGGAGGCTCAGGACCTCAATGGTGACGCAGTTCACACTTTGCCGCCGCGCGGCTTCGATCATGCGGCTTGATTGCGCCCGGATTTCTTCGCCAACGCGAGTTGTTTGCGGGAGACCTGCAGCAACTCGGCGGGACTTTCGGCGCTCTCCGGTACGAGTGCGGCGACGCCGACGCTAACGCTGACGTAACGCAGCACTGTCGAGCGCGGATGGTGGATCCGCAGCTCGCGCACGCGTTCCGCCATGAGTTTGCCCAGGTGTTGCGCTTGCTCGAGATTGAGCCCGGGTGCGAATGCGACCAGGCTGCCGCCGTCGACCCGCGCGCAAGCGTCGCTCGCGCGTCGCAGACACCCCGAAATACAGTGCGCGACGCGGCGAATCGTGGAATCTCCGGCGGCCCGCCCGAAGGTCGTGTTGTAAAGTTCCAGTGCGTCGATGTCGATCGAGAACAGCGCGATCGAACGGCGCTCGCGCTGTGCTATCGCCCAATCGCGCTTCAAGAGTTCTTCCAGATACGGCAGCGTGAACAAGCCGGTCAGCCGATCGTCGCGCGGAGTCGCGGCGATCGGCGGCGGCAAGCGCTGCCCCGCGTCGGCGTGCTTCGGATCGCCACGTCGCCGGTCGCCCGCGTCGCGGCTGTAGCCCGCAAAATGACTGAGCTGGCCAGTGCCGTCGCGCATCGGCACGACCGTCAAGTCGTTCCAGAATAGCGAGCCGTCCTTGCGATAATTGCGCAGCAGCACGTGACATGGCTCGCCGCGACCCAGGTGATCGCGCAGATGTTGGATGGCGTCTTGTTTTCGATCATCACCCTGGAGGAATCGCAGGTTGCGCCCGAGGAGTTCGTCCGCCCGGTAGCCCGTGAGCGCCTCGTAGGCTGCATTGGCGTAGACCACCGGCTGATCGGAATGCCGGACGTCGACCACGACGATGCCGTCGGGCGAGCCCTCGGTGAGCCGGCGAAATTGATCGGGGTCGAGGCCGCTCAAGATTGTCCTTCGGTGAGCACGAGCGGCGGCGGCGCCAAGGCAGCCGCAACGCGTGCGACGGCCTCCTTCCATTGATCGCTGCCGACGAATTGCGGGTTCGGCTCGCCATGGCCGCGCATGCGCATGAGCCGCGCCTGCGAAGCCGGATTGAGTCCGGCGGGTTTGAATTGGTCGAGCACCGAGATCACGGCTTTCCGATCGTTGCAGATCGGCAGCACATCGCAGCCGGCCGCGACACTGAGTCGCGCTCGCGCGGCGACGTCGCCGAATGCGGCGGCGCCGGCCATCGTCAGATCATCGGCAAACACGCAGCCATGGAAGCCCAAATTGCGCCGCAGGATCTCGCCGATCCAGCGCTGCGAGAGGCTCGCGGGCAAACTATCGACGTGCGGGAATACCACGTGGGCTGCCATCACGGCCGATAGATGGTTCTCGATCAGCAATCGGTACGGGCGCATGTCCGCCTCGATCTCGGCGAGCTCGCGCCGATCGACGGGCAGAGCCACATGCGAGTCCGCAACCACGGCTCCATGGCCCGGAAAGTGCTTTGCGGTCGCGGCCATGCCGGCCTCGCGCATGCCCGTCATATAGGCGACCGCGAGCGCCCCAACCGCATCGGGGTCGCTGTGAAATGCGCGATCGCCGATGATTTCGCTGACGCCGTAATCCAAATCGACGCAGGGCGCAAAACTGAAATCGACGCCGACCGAGCGCAGCTCCGCAGCCATGAGCCATCCGGCGGTTTGCACCAGCGCCAATGCGGATCGCCGATCTTCATCGAATCCCCGCGCGAGCGTGCGCGCCGCCGGCAGGCGGGTGAATCCCTCGCGGAAACGCTGGACACGCCCACCCTCGTGGTCCACGGCCGTGAGCAACGCGGGGCTGCGCAATGCGCGGATCGACGCCGTGAGCGCCGCGAGCTGCTGCGGATCGCGGTAATTGCGGGAGAACAGAATGACGCTGCCGACCAGCGGATGGCGCAACACCTCGGCGTCCTCGGCACTCAAGGCGAGACCGGCGACATCGATCATCAGCGGACCGAGACTCATGGCTCGCGGCTCACGGCAATGAGCTCATTCGCGCCGCTCAAATACGGCAATCGACTCGACGTGCGTCGTGTGCGGAAACATGTCCATGACCCCTGCAGCAACCAGCCTGAACCCCTGATTTTCAACCAATATCCCTGCGTCCCTCGCCAGACTGCCGGGATGACAGGAAATATACACGACTCGGCGCGGACGCCAAGACGCCATGCGCGAGACGACCTCCAGGGCACCCGCCCGCGGCGGATCCAGCAATACCCGATCGAATGGGCCTGCCGCCCAGGGTCCGAACTTCGGCGGCTCGAATAGATTCTCGGCGAAAAAATCGGCATTCCCGATTTGGTTCAAGGCCGCGTTGGCACGCGCCTTGGCGACGAGGCCGGAATCGCCTTCGATACCGACGATCGAGCCGCAACGGTGCGCCAGCGGCAGCGTGAAATTGCCCAATCCGCAGAACAGATCGAGCACGCGATCGCCGGGCTCGGGCGCCAATTCGTCGATGGCCAATGCGACCATCGAGGCATTGATGCTGCGGTTGACCTGCACGAAATCCGCGGGTCCGAACTCGATCGCGATGCCGAACGGCTCGATCGCATAACGCAGCGGCGAGACCTCGGCGTGCAATGGCCGAATCGTGTCGATGCCGCCGGTTTGCAGATAGATCCGCAGGTCCTGCGCACGGCCGAACGCATCCAGCTTCGCGAGGTCTTGCGGGTCGGGCGCCTGCAGCATGCGAAACACGAGCGCGGTCGCATTGTCGCCGACCGCGACCTCGACTTGCGGCACCTGCTCGCGCGTTGTCAATGTCTCGACGAGCGCGGCGAGCGCCTCCGGCAGCGTGCGTAGCGGCGGGACCAGCACTTCGCAATGCCGGATATCGGCAAGGTAGGGTTTCTCGCGCTCACGAAAGCCCGCGAGCACCCGCCCTTTCTTGGGTACGTACCGGACTCCGAGCCTCGCGCGGCGGCGATAGCCCCATTCCGGGCCGCGAAGAGGCGCAATGATGCGTTCCGGGGTGACGCGCCCGATGCGCGAAAGATCCTCGAGCAGCTGCGCCTGCTTCGCCGCGAGTTGCGCCGACGGCACGAGATGCTGCAGAGCGCAGCCCCCGCAAATCCCGAAATGCGCGCACTTCGGCGCGACGCGATCGGCGGATGGCACCAAGATCTTGCCCAAGATCGCCTCGTCCATGTGCCGCCGGCGCTTGACGACGCGCAAGCTGACACGCTCCCCGGGCAACGCGCCGTCGACGAAGACCACTTTGCCGTCGATGCGCGCAATGCCGCGGCCGTCGTGAGAAAGTCCGACGACGTCGGCTTCTTGGATCGGGCCCGGCTTCACGGCTCGCGCCAAGCTTCCGCAAACTCGCGATAGTGGGGCGCCGGTGATTCGGTGAGCAGTTTGCGCACGCGCTCGACCTCGTGCGCATGCTCCGCGCCGGTCAAATGTCCGCGCAACAGCTCGAAGCGCAGGTAAATGAGATAGGTGTTGAGCACGTCGGTTTCGCAGTAGGCGCGGATACGCGCAAGTTCACCGCGCAGGAACGCGCCCCAGACGTCGGCACCGTGCATGCCGACCTTGCCCGGCAGACCGATGAGCGTTGCGATATCGTCGAGGCTGGCGCGTCCACGCCCCTGGAAGCCCGACAGGATATCCATCAAATCCATGTGCCGCCAATGAAAGCGGCTCAGGTAGTTGCTGAATCGAAAGCTCGTATCGTGCTCACCGGTCTCCCAATAGCGCGCAGCGCTCATGCTGTGCAGCAGGCTGCGATAATGCAAAACCGGCAAATCGAATCCGGCGCCGTTCCAAGACACGAGATCCGGCGTGAATTTGTCGAGACCGTCGAAGAAGCGCTCGATGAGGTCTTTTTCCGATGAATTTTCGTCTCCGAGACTCCAGACCTTGAGCGTATCGCGTGAGCGCATCACGACAGAAATCGCGATCACGCGGTGCTGCTCGTGCGACAGGAAATCCGATCCGGTCTGTTGGCGGCGCTTCGCGAACATGATCTCGCCGACCTGCTCGTCGGACACATCGTGCAAGTCGTAGAGCCGCCGGCCGAGTGCGGTGTCCGGCACGGTCTCGATATCGAATACCAGGGTGTTCACGGCGCAGCCTTTCGCATCAGGACAGCGACAGCGACGACCAATCCGGCCTCATCGGTCAGAGTCACGTGGCCCTCGCCGACGCCCAATCGATCGCGCACGGCCGCCCCGCGCGCGGAGTAGACGATCTCCGGCCTACCCCATTCGTTCTGCACGATACCGACGTCGCGAATCCAAACGCCATGCGCGAATCCCGTGCCCATGCCCTTGACGATGGCCTCTTTGGCCGCAAATCGCATCGCGAGAAATCGCACGGGCCGCGCGGTGCGCAGCAGCTGGACGCGCTCTTCGGGCATCAACAGGTGGTTGACGAAACGCTCGCCGTGCTTGCCGTAGACGTGTTCGATCCGGTCGACTTTGAGCACATCGATGCCAATTCCGAAGATCATGGGGCCACCGGCTTCAGGCTGCGCCGACCGCGCTAGCGGCGCGCCGCGAGCATCAGACTCTTCATCTCGCGGACCGCCGCGGCCAAGCCCTCGAATACGGCGCGCCCGATGATCGCGTGACCGATGTTCAATTCGATGATCTGCGGGATCGCGGCTATGGGCTCGACGTTGTGGTAATTGAGGCCATGGCCGGCATTGACCGTCAAACCCAGCGATGCCGCGATCCGCGCGCCGTTGCGCAGCCGCTCGAACTCGCGCGCGCGCGCCGCCCCCGTGGCCTCGGCATAGGCACCGGTGTGCAGTTCGATCACGGGAGCACCGCAACGCTGCGCGGCCTCGATTTGCAGCGGATCCGGGTCGATGAACAAGGAAACTCGAATACCCTTCGAGCCGAGCGCCGCGCAAGCCTGTGCGACGCGCGCCGACAGCGCGCGCACGTCGAGGCCGCCTTCGGTCGTGATCTCCTGGCGCGATTCCGGCACGAGACAGCAATCCTGCGGCAAGACGTTACTCGCAATCCGGATCATTTCTTCGGTGACGGCCATTTCCAAATTCATGCGCGTCTGCAGCGCTTCGCGCATCACGGTCAAATCGCGATCCTGGATATGGCGGCGATCCTCGCGCAAATGCAGTGTGATGCTGTCTGCGCCGGATTGTTCAGCGAGCAACGCCGCCTGCAGCGGATCGGGGTATCGGCCGCGTCGCGCCTGGCGCAGCGTCGCGACATGGTCGATGTTCACGCCCAGGTCGATTCCGCGGCGCTCAGAGTAGGTAGCACTCATGCTCGCTCCCGTCGGCGTAGGGCGACCAAAAACTCGCGCGATTTCAGCGGTTTGCCATCGAGACACACGTCGATTGCCTCGCGCAGCACGCGTTTCGCATCACGCAAGCTGCGTGCGTCGGCAAATGCTTCCTTGTCGAGGTCGGCGAGCGACTGGCCGTAGACTGCGCCCGGCGAGTCCGCGACACACGCTTGCGGGCCACTTTGCGCCCGGAAGCGGTAATAGCCGCCCGGCTCGATCGGCATGCCTTCATTGGTTCTCGCCAATTCCAAGCCGTAACCCAAATCTTCGAGCAGACGCTTCTCGAAGCGTCGCAAATGGCACTCCTCGTCCTGATCCGCGCCGAGCGCTTGAATCGTCTGATCATAGGCGCTGAAAATTTCCGCATGCGGATCGCCGCGCAACGTCAGCTTGAGCAAAAGTTCGTTGAGATAAAAGCCGCTCATGAGTCGCTGCGGCGGCAAGCGCGTCGAGGCGCCGTCCAACTCCGCGCCAATCAGCTGGCAGGCTTCGGACCGGCCCGACCAGGACAGCAAGACGCGCTGAAAAGGCCGCAATACCGCGCGCAAGGCCGACTTCGGGCCGGCTGCGCCGCGCGCGAATAGGCTCAGTCGGCCGTGTTCGGCCGTGAATGCCTCGACGATGCGGCTCGTGTCGCGGTAGGCGTATTGATGCAATACGTAGCCCGGTGTCAGCAATACGCGCCGCCCGGATGGCCGGCCGGTGCTGCTCACAGCGTGTCGTACCCGAATTGGCGCAGTGCCATCTCGCTGTCCGCCCAGTTTTCCTTGACCTTGACCCATAGCTCGAGATGCACGGAGCGTTGCCACAAATCATTGAGTTCGATGCGTGCGAGCCGGCCGATCTCTTTGAGGCGCTCGCCGCCCTGCCCGATCACGATGGCCTTCTGGCCGGCGCGCTCGACCCAGATCACGGCATTGATCATGATGCGGCCGTTTTCCTCGGCGTAGCGCTCGATCTGCACATTGATACCGTAGGGCAGCTCCTCACGCAACTTCAGCGTGAGCTTTTCCCGGACGATTTCGGCCGCATGAAACGGTTCGTCGCGATCGGTCAGCACGTCGGGCGCGAACAGCGGCGGCGACAGCGGCAATCGAGCGCCGATGAGCTCGACCAAACGGTCCAAATTGTCCGACTCCTGCGCGGAAATCGGCACGATCGCGGAGGCCGGAATGCGCTCGGACATCTCCTCGAGAAACGGCAGTAAAGATTCCTTGGGATAGACCCGGTCGACCTTGTTGACGACCACGAACAGCGGCTGTTTGAGGCCTCGGACACGGTCCCAGACCCAGCTGTCCTCTTCCGTGAAGCGCATCGCTTCGATCACGAACAGGATCACGTCGGCATCTTGGGAAGAGGTGATCGCAACCCGATTCATGTATTGGTTCATGACGCGACGCGCCGACTCGTGCAATCCCGGCGTGTCGACGAGCACCAGCTGCGCATCGGGTCGATTGACGACACCCAAAATACGATGACGCGTCGTTTGCGGTTTCGGCGCCACGATCGTGACCTTGCGGCCGACGAGTGCATTGACGAGCGTCGACTTGCCGACGTTCGGGCGCCCAACGATCGCCACATGTCCCGCGCGGAACGTGGATGCGCTCATGACGGTCTCCGCATGTCGATCGGCAATAAGGTCCACAAGCGGTCTGCTGCGATCTGCTCGGCGCGGCGCCGGCTGCCGCCGACGGCCGTCGTCGCCAAGCCGAGTGCCGAGACTTCGCAGCTGACCGCGAAAACTTGCGCATGCGCCTCGCCTTCGACCGCAGTCAGCGTGTAGGTGGGCAACGCGAGGCCGCGCGCCTGCAGCGCCTCTTGGAGCCGCGTCTTCGGATCCTTCAGCGCGCTCACGGCCGGCAATTCCGACAGACGCGGGCCGATGATGCGCCGAACCACCGCCGCGGCGGCATCGAATCCGGAATCAAGAAAAATCGCACCCAACATGGCCTCCAAGGCGTCCGCGAGGATCGAGGCACGTCGATAGCCGCCCGATTTCAGTTCCCCGCCGCCGAGCTGCAGGTGTTCGCCTACCCCAAGTTCCGCGGCGATTTGCGCCAAAGTCTCACCGCTCACGAGCGAAGCGCGCTGTCGCGACAGGGCGCCCTCATCAGCCAGCGTATCGGCCTCATAGAGCATCCGCGCGACCGCGCAATTGAGGATCGAATCGCCCAAAAACTCGAGTCTTTCGTTGTGCCGCGAACTGGCACTGCGGTGCGTTAGCGCAGTGCAACAAAGCTCTGGCTGCGAGAACACATAGCCGAATGTGTGTTCGACCCAGGCCGACAATTCGACCGATTCCGGCAGCGCGATCACTCGATCTTCGCAGAGGTATCGAAGCTGACGACCAAAGATATATTGCCAAGGTAGGGAACCTTGTCGTCGTACGCGGCATGCAGCACGACGCTGCCACCCTCTTTGGTGATCTCGACCTGGCCCTCGTCCAGACCCGTGATGTCTTCGATGTTCCAATGACGGCTGATGGAACCGCGGATGCTCCCTTCATCGGTGCTACCCCGGTTCTCGGATGCAACCCGCTTCAGGGTGCTCACGACTTTCATGTAATTGATATACACCGGGAAAAGCCGCAGTCCAGCGTATCCGACGACCCCGACTAGCGCGAGGACAAACATCAACGAGATGAACGTCATTCCACGTTGCCGATGCCGCATCTTGAACCTCCGCATTGTGAACCCGCCCTTTACGCTGATCATTCGATGGCGTGACCGATCCGGCTCCACACCGGTCCGTCACGGGTGTCGAGATTAAGCCAAATGCGCACTGCTTTGCCGACTAAGTTCTGCTCCGGCACGAATCCCGGCGCATCCGAATCGTACAGCCAGCGGCTGTCCTTGCTGTTGTTGCGGTTATCACCCATGAAAAAATAGTGCCCGGCGGGCACGACCCACTCGCCGGCCCGGCCGCCGCCGTTGGAAAACATGATCAAATGGCGCTTCTCGCCCAATTGCTCGAACGCGGTCGGCGCGCCCGCATAGTTCCACATATCCTGCTTGGGTCCGCGGTAGACCGGCCCCGGAGTCTGCTTCATCGGCACATCGTTGACGTAGAGCTGATTGTTCTCATCGACGCGGATGTGATCGCCCGGCAATCCGACCAGACGCTTGATGTAATTGACCTTCGGATTCGGCGGCAGCCGGAACACGATCACATCGCCGCGTTGCGGAACGCCGGTCGGGAGCAGCAAGGTATTCGTGACGGGCAAGCGCAGCCCGTAGGAATACTTGCTGACGAAGATGAAATCACCGTCGTAGAGCGTCGGCATCATCGAATCCGAGGGAATTCGGAACGGCTCGAACAGAAACGACCGTATCACCAGGACCAATACGATGACCGGGAAGAACGAACGCGCGTATTCGACGGCGACCGGTTCACGGATCGCCTCCTCCGGCGTGCCGGCCGCGACCGCAGCCCGGATCCGGGACTTGGCGAAGAACAAGCGATCCAGGGCCCAAATGACGCCGGCCAAGGCGCCGACGATCACGAGCATCATGCTGAAATCGACCGCTTCGTAACGAAACAGCCGCCACAGAAGACCGAGCGACAACGCGACGAGCGCATAGGCGGCCATCCTCGAGGGCCAGGGTTCCTCGGCGCTGGTTGCGGCAGGATCGCGCTTCGGCCGCAAGATCCACGCATCGACGAGAATCACCATCACGCAGGCGATGGCCGCGCACAACAATATGAAGAAAAGGCTATCGCCGTCGGTCACAAGCAAACTCCCCGATAAAAATCATTCAGACGCTCAAATCCGACCGCGCTCATGTGGACTTCTTGCCGACCCGAAGGACGGCCAAAAACGCTTCCTGCGGGATCTCGACCTGGCCAACCTGTTTCATGCGCTTCTTGCCCGCCTTTTGCTTTTCGAGCAATTTGCGTTTGCGACTGATATCCCCGCCGTAGCATTTGGCGAGCACATTCTTACGCATCGCCTTGACGCTCGCGCGGGCAATGATATGGCTGCCGATCGCAGCCTGCACGGCGACGTCGAACATTTGGCGCGGGATCAGCTCCTGCATCTTGTCGACCAATTCTCGGCCCCGATTGTAGGAATTGTCTCGGTGTACGATCAGCGACAAGGCATCGACGGCCTCGCCGTTGATCAGCACGTCGAGCTTCACGAGCGGCGCGGCCTGAAAATGGCTGAACTCGTAGTCGAATGAGGCGTAGCCCCGCGTCGCCGATTTCAGCCGGTCGAAGAAGTCGAGCACGATCTCGGCGAGCGGCAGCTCGTATTGCAAGGATACTTGACTGCCGAGAAACAGCATTTTCTTCTGTACGCCGCGCTTCTCGCTGCAGAGCGTCAGCACGGCGCCGACATGGTCGGGTGGAACGAGGATGTTCGCGATGATGATCGGCTCGCGCAGTTCATCGACGCGGTCCTGCGGCGGCAGCTTCGAGGGGTTGTCGACGCTCACCACGGTCCCGTCGGTAAGCAGCACCTCGTAGATGACCGTGGGCGCGCTGGTGATCAGCGCGAGATCGTACTCGCGCTCGAGACGCTCCTGCACGATATCCATGTGCAGCAGTCCCAAGAAGCCGCAGCGAAAGCCGAAGCCGAGCGCAGTCGACACCTCCGGCTCGAAATGCAACGCCGAGTCGTTGAGCTTGAGCTTCTTCAGGGCGTCGCGGAATTTTTCGTAATCGTCGGAGCTCACCGGGAAGACGCCGGCGAATACGCGCGGTTGAACCTGCTTGAAGCCCGCGAGAGGCGCCGCGGCCGGGTCGGCATCGAGCGTAATCGTATCGCCGACCGGCGCGCCGTCGATCTCCTTGATGCCGGCGATCACGAATCCGACCTCGCCGGTATTCAAGGAGTCGCGCGTGACCGGCTTCGGGGAAAATCGGCCGAGCGTATCGACGATGTGGCTTCGACCGGTGGACATCACGCGTATCTTCGCGCCGGTATGCAGCGCGCCGTTCATGACCCTGACGAGAGATACGACGCCGACGTAATTGTCGAACCGGGAATCGATGATCAAGGCTTGCAGCGGTCCATCAGGGTCGCCCTTGGGCGGCGGAATGCGCTTGACCAGCTGTTCCAACAGTTCGGGGACGCCGAGACCGGTCTTGGCACTGACCAAGGCCGCGTCCTCGGCCGGAATGCCGATGATTTCCTCGATCTCATGGATGACCTTCGCCGGATCCGCGGATGGCAGGTCGATCTTGTTGATCACGGGCAGCACTTCGAGACCCTGCTCGAGCGCGGTATAGCAATTCGCGACACTCTGGGCCTCGACGCCTTGTGCCGCATCGACGACCAGTAGCGCGCCCTCGCATGCGGCGAGCGAGCGCGAAACCTCGTAGGAGAAATCCACGTGGCCCGGCGTATCGATGAAATTCAACTGGTAGACCTCGCCGGTCACCGATTTGAAACCGAGAGTCACGCTCTGCGCTTTGATCGTGATGCCGCGTTCACGCTCGAGGTCCATGGTATCGAGAACTTGTGCCTGCATCTCGCGCGCATCGAGTCCGCCGCATTCCTGGATGAATCGATCGGCCAAGGTCGACTTACCGTGGTCGACGTGGGCGATGATCGAGAAGTTACGAATATTCTTCATCTAGGACCGGATTTGGGCAAACCTCGGATTATACCGGTCAATGGAGGGTCGCGAGCGCCTTATGCACTGGGCCGCGATCGAGCCGCCCCGGACAGGCGCGCCGAGCGGAGAACAGCAGCAGCTCAACTTTCGCGTCCGTAGCGCTCGTGCGCATCGCCCGCGCTTCAGTGCTGCGGCAAATCGCTGGCCGTCGACGACTTGACAGAACGTCCGATGAATTCCACGGTTTGCGCAGGCACCTCGCCGACCGCGGTTACTTGATGGCCTTCGACGACGGTCGAAAAGACAAAACCGGATCCGACGCGCACCAGGCCCTCGCGCGGCGGCTCTTCGGCTATCGCCTGCTCGGCCGCCGACTTGTCATGGCGCCCGGCCTCGACAAACACCGATACCGTTGCCAGGCCGTCTGAATAGACCAGGTGAGTCGCGGGGACACTGGCCCCGCCCAAAGTCTGCGCGCCCGCGACCGTCAGATGAAATCCCGGCGGCAGCTGACTCGCGCGAAACCCCGGCAGATCCGTCGATGCGTTGTCGCCCGCATCTTGATGCACGATGCGCATGCCTTCGGTGCGAACCGTCGGCGCCAACTCACTGTCCGGAATCGTGTCCGGCAGGTCGAGGCGGGCAAATACGATTTGCTCGATCACGCCGCCGCGCGCATCGCACAATTGTGTCTTCAAGGGCATCGCGCTCTTCTCTTCGAGCCATAAGCGGTAGCCGAAGCGGAACTGGTCCTTGGGGTTGACCGCGATCACGCGCACGCGTTTGCCGATCACGGTCGTCGAGGGCAAGGCGTCGATCTGATAGAACTCGTTGACGCCGGCGCCGAACTGCGGCAAGGACCCCAAGAACGGGCCGCGCTGCGGGCGGGACTCGACCAATATCGTCTTCTTGTCGGGCAAATAGCAGGTCAGTTCGTCGTTGGTGCGCACGAATTCACGGCCCGGCCCGTCCATCGAGGACAATCGTTCGGTCACGCGACCTGCGAGTACCCGATGAACGATTCTCATGGTTTCAACGCGGCCATCGCTGATGTGCATGAACATGCCGTCGTAGTTGCGCGTCGCGAGCGCCTGATTCATCTTCTCGAGCCAGACACGCGGATCATCGTCGCCGGCGCGCACCGCTTCGGGCAGCGCGACCAGCAGCGCGCCCATCATTGCGCACGGAATCAGCCAAGCGGCCGGACCACGCCTCGCTGCGATCATTGCGTCTTTTCGGCCGCGGCAGGCATCTGTTCGTCGGGCTCGACGATCAAGTCCGTCAACACGTCTCGCTGGCCGAGCAGCGACTGGTACTTGCTGTGCGCAAACACGTAGTTCGTGAGCCGCGCCGCAGGAAACGCCGCGGGGGCCTCGGGCAACGCAGCCGGCGTCGTATAGGAGACCGGCTCCTTCGACTTGGGCACGAGCGGCGCGGCCGCGATTCGCGCCGGCGCCGACGAAGTCACCAGGTTGTTCGCGGTTAGCGCGCCGGGTGTTGGGGTATTGGCACGCTGTTGTAGCGCAAACACCGCGAGCACGGCGACGCTCGCGGCGACGCTCGCACCGGCCATCGGCCGCCACCAGCGTAATGCGGGCTGCTGCAGGCTCGCGGCCACCGCAATCTCTGCCTCGCCGTTGATGGCCCGATTGACGCGCTCGCAAAGGCCCCGCGTCAAATGCGCGTGCTTCGCGCCTCGACACGCCTCGCCGATCAGTGCATAGCGGCCGAAGCTTTCGCGCAATTCGGCGTCCCGCGTCAAGCGTTTCAAAAGCAATTCGGTTTCGGAGCTGGGCAGCTCGCCGTCGAGGAACGCCGAAACCTGTTCACGAATTTGTTCGCTCATGTGTCCTCGGGACGACCTAATCCGCCGTCAAAAATGGGTCGAAGCTTCTTGTCGATCGCCTCGCGGGCGCGAAAAATGCGCGAGCGGACGGTTCCAACAGGGCAATCCATCGTTTCTGCAATGTCTTCGTAGCTCAAGCCTTCCAATTCCCTCAGGACGATTGCGGTGCGCAAATCGTCGGGCAAATTCTCGATCGCGCGATTGACCGTGTCACGAATCTCATCGGTCAGCAGCAGGGCCTCGGGTGTTTCGGCCTCGGCGAGCCTCGCATGCAGCTCGTATTGATCGGGATCCTGCAAGTCCAGATCGTAGTCCATTGGCCGGCGCTTGGTCGCAACCAGCGCATTCTTGGCGGTGTTGATCGCGATCCGGTACAGCCACGTGTAGAAGGCACTGTCGCCTCGAAACGAGGGCAGTGCGCGATAGGCCTTGACGAAGGCCTCTTGGGCAATGTCTTCGGCCTCGGATGCATCGTGAACGTAACGCATGATCAGCTTCAGCACCTTGTGCTGGTATCGCAGGACCAACAAATCGAACGCCGCTCGCTCACCCCTCTGGACTCGCTCGACCAGCTTGAGATCACTGTCGTCAATCGTCATTTCGGGGCAGCCTGTCGCAATGGACCGACTGGCATCAAAAAAGTTCGAAGATTTGTGAAGACGTTTTTCTGGAAGCGTGACTTTACGCACATCCGCCCATTCTAACAGCCGCAATCTCAAGAATTATGGCTTGTCCGCCGCCGCCGCGGTAATTCGGCCGACCAGCGCCGACAATTCAGCCGTCGGCGGGTCCTGCTGCCCGAAACAATAGGCGTAAATGGTGTTGTCCTGACCTTCGAGCAGATCCGCGAAGGCCGCCCGCTCGGCCGCCGGCGCGTTGCGAAAACGCTCGTCCATATATCGGGTCAGCAAGACATCGAGTTCCTTGATGCCTCGGCGGCACCGCCAGCGCAACTTGCCGAATTGTTGGGCGTCGGCCTCGGTCATCTAGGTGCCGCGCTGGGCCATCAATTGTTTGATCTCGGCGATCGCCTTCGCCGGATTGAGATCTTTCGGGCAGGCTTCGGTGCAATTCATGATCGTATGGCAACGATACAGCCGAAATGGATCCTCGAGTTGATCGAGCCGCTCACCGGTCGCCTCGTCACGGCTGTCGACGATCCAGCGGTAGGCGGCCAACAAGGCCGCCGGCCCCAGGTAACGGTCGCTGTTCCACCAGTAGCTCGGACAGCTCGTCGAACAGCAGGCACATAATATGCATGCCGACGGACGATCGACCTTTTCCTGATCCTGCTTCGATTGCAGGCGCTCGGCATCCGGCGGCGGCGGCGTGCGCGTCTGCAGCCAGGGCTTGACCGAAGCGTACTGCGCGTAGAAATGCGTCAGATCGGGCACGAGGTCCTTGATCACGGGCAGGTGCGGCAGCGGATAGATCCTGACGTCTTTTTTGATGTCCGAGCAGGCCCGCACGCAGGCGAGGCCGTTGGTCCCATCGATATTCATAGCGCAGGAGCCGCAAATTCCTTCGCGACAGGAGCGGCGAAACGTCAGTGTCGAATCGATTTCGTTCTTGATCTTGATCAGCGCGTCCAAGACCATCGGTCCGCAGCTGTCCATGTCGATCTCGTAGGTGTCGAGCCGCGGATTATCGGGCGAATCGGGGTCGTATCGATAGATCTTGAAGACCCGCACGTTGGTGGCGCCGGGCGGCGCCTTGAACAAGCGCCCGTCCTTGCGAACAACGGAGTTGGCGGGAAGCGAAAACTCAGCCATCGATCGTACTCCTCAGTAGGTGCGAGCCTTGGGCGGAATGGACTCGACCTCGTCGGTCAGGGTGTTCAATTGCACCTTGCGGTAGTCGAACACCGTGCCACCCCCGGCTCCCACCCAGCACAAGGTGTGCTTCATCCAGTTCTGATCATCGCGATTGGGGAAATCCTCGCGCGCGTGTGCGCCGCGGCTTTCCTTGCGGTTCTCCGCCGAATGCATCGTCGCAACGGCTTGGCCCAACAAATTGTCGAGCTCCAACGTCTCGATCAAATCGGAGTTCCAGATCAGCGATCGGTCCGCGACCGCAACGTCCTTGAAGGACTCGACGACCGCGGCCAACTTGCGTTTGCCGTCGTTGAGCGACTCGGCGGTGCGGAACACGGCCGCGTCGCGCTGCATCGTGCGCTGCAACTCGAGCCGGACGTCCGCGGTGCGCAGCGAACCCTTGGCCTGGCGGAACTTGTCGAGACGCGCAACCGCGAACTCACCCGCGTCTGCCTTGAAGGCGCGATGCGGTGTGCCTGGCGTGATCGTGCGTGCGCACTGACGCGCCGCTTCGCGCCCGAATACCACGAGATCGAGCAGCGAATTCGATCCGAGCCGATTCGCACCGTGCACCGAGACGCAAGCAGCTTCGCCGACCGCCATTAGTCCGGGCACGATCTGCTCGCCGCCTCCTTCGCGCGAGGTAACGACCTCGCCGTGCACGTTGCACGGAACGCCGCCCATGTTGTAGTGAACGGTCGGAAGCACCGGGATGGGATCGCGATTGACGTCGACGCCCGCGAAAATCCGCGCGGTTTCCGCGATGCCGGGCAGCCGCTCCTTGATGACCGCCGGGCCCAAATGCTCGAGATGCAGATGGATATGATCCTTGTGCTTGCCGACGCCGCGCCCCTCGCGAATCTCGATCGTCATCGAGCGGCTCACGACATCGCGCGATGCCAGGTCCTTGGCGTTGGGTGCGTAGCGCTCCATGAATCGGTCGCCGGCCGAATTCGTGAGGTATCCGCCCTCGCCGCGCGAACCCTCGGTGATCAAGCAGCCCGCGCCGTAGATGCCGGTCGGATGGAACTGTACGAATTCCATGTCCTGCAACGGCAGTCCGGCGCGCAACACCATGCCGCCGCCGTCTCCCGTGCAAGTGTGCGCAGACGTGCAGGAGAACCAAGCGCGGCCGTAACCGCCCGTCGCGAGGATGACTTGATGGGCGCGGAACCGGTGCAGCGTGCCGTCCGCCATGTTCAGCGCGACGACTCCGCGGCAGGCGCCGCTTTCCATGATCAGGTCGAGCGCAAAATATTCGATGAAAAACGTGGCTTCATGCTTGAGCGACTGCTGGTACAGCGTATGCAGCATCGCATGTCCGGTGCGATCGGCCGCGGCGCAGGTTCGTTGCGCGATGCCCTTGCCGTAATGCGTCGTCATACCGCCGAACGGCCGCTGGTAAATGCGGCCGTCGTCGGTGCGCGAAAACGGGACGCCGTAGTGCTCCAGCTCGATGACCGCGGAGGAGGCCTCCTTGCACATGAATTCGATCGCATCCTGATCGCCGAGCCAGTCGGAGCCCTTGACCGTGTCGTACATGTGCCAGCGCCAATCGTCGGCGCCCATGTTGCCGAGTGCCGCGGAGATGCCGCCCTGGGCCGCGACCGTGTGGCTGCGCGTCGGGAACACCTTGGTGAGGCACGCCGTGCTCAAGCCCGCCTCGGCTAGACCGAACGTGGCGCGCAGACCCGCGCCGCCGGCACCCACGACGATGACGTCGTAAGTATGGTCGGTGAATTGATAGTCGCTCATAACCGTTTACCGTCCGAATGCGATATGCAGAATCGCAAAAATGCCGGCGCCGCCGGCGAGCACGTGCAGAAACTGCAAACCCAGCAAACCGAAGATCTTGATCGCTTCGGTGTGGATGTAATCCTCGACGATAACCACCGTGCCCAGATAGGAGTGGTAAGCCATGACCGCGACCAGCGTGATCGCAAGAAAACCGTTCACCGGAAATTGCAGCCACACGCGCACCGTCTCGTGATCGAGACCGGGCAGCAACACCAGCGAGAACACGAACCACAGCGTCAAGGGAACCAATGCCACGGCGCTGACGCGCTGGCTCCACCAATGCCGGGTCCCGGCTTTCGCCGAACCCAATCCGAGTGCGCGCCCTAGCGGACTTCGTAGGCTCATGAGCGCGTCCTCACGGTCGGTTGAAATGCCACAACAGCATCCATACGGCCGCGGTCGCGACGATCGCGCCGGCAATCACGAGCCAGCCGCTTGCGTTGCGCTCGGCGCGTTCAAATCCGAGACCGACGTCCCAGAGCAGATGGCGTAGGCCGTTCAACAAATGATAGAAGAACGAAAACGTCCAAGCGGACAACAGAATCAGGCCTGCGGGACTCGAAAACAGCGCCATTGCCCGCGCGTAGCTCGGCGCGCCGTTCGCGAGCGCGATCAACCAATAGACGAGTGCGAGCAACCCGATCGCCATGAATGCGCCGGTGAGCCGGTGCAGGATCGACATCGACATGCCGATCCGCCAACGATAAATATCCAGGTAGGGAGACAGCGGCCGGGCGCGTACAGACATGGGTGATCCTTCGATTGATTGGTGCGTTACGCTCGCGGCGAGCCTAAAAATCGATGCAGCGACCCTTCAGTTCCCAATCGCCGTAGCGCGTTGGATCGAGCCCACCGCGACCTCCAACCTCGATGACGACCGCCGATGCAATCACGTCGGCTCCGGCTTGCGAATCTGCTTGCGCATGCAGTCGCAATCCGCCGAGCGCGGGCGACTCGTCGCCGGGATTTGAGTCATTCGACGTCACTATGCAAAGTTTGCCAGAAAACGCACACTGAAGCCTATTGGCTTGACCCTTAAATTGCACCGGGAAGATGACCTGCCGCAGCCTCAATCCTCGTCGGTGGGGTTGACTTTACGGGATAGCCCCCATTTGATGAGAGCATGAACATGCATTCCGGTCGGCTGGTCCAGTTGGGCATATTGCGTTTTTCCGGCGCCGATGGCGCCGAATTCCTCCAGGGACAGGTTTCCAACGACACGCGCCGCCTCGCCGCAGGCGGTCCGCTGCTCGCGGCCTATTCGAGCCCCCAGGGACGCGTGCTCGCCGTCATGCACTTGGTTCCGCACAGCTCGGGCATCCTCGCGATCCTGCCGCGCGAACTCGTGGCGCCGTCGATCGAGCGCCTGCGCAAGTTCGTGCTGCGTGCGAAGGTGCAAATCGACGATGTGAGCGAGACCATCGCGGTCGTCGGCGTCCACGGAAGCGACGCGATCGCACGCGCCGGATTGCCGGTCCCGGCCCCGACCCCGGGATACCTCGAGGCCGACGGCATCGGCATTGCGCGCATGGCACAAGAGGCCGACCGCTTCTGGCTGCTCGGCGCAACGGCGTCGCTCGAAGCGCGCGCCGTGACCGGCAGCCCCGAGGACCGCGATGCGATCGAGCGCGACTGGCGGCTCGCCGATATTCGTGCCGGCCTGCCCCAGGTTTATGGTCCGACCAGCGAAGTTTTCGTCGCGCAAATGCTCAATCTCGACCTCACCGACGGCATCAGCTTCAGCAAGGGCTGTTACACCGGCCAGGAGATCATCGCGCGCACCCAGCACCTCGGCCGCATCAAGCGCCGACTGACGCGGTTGCAGCTGCCGGGCGGCGCATGGCGGGTCGGCGATGCAGTGCGCCTCGCCGACGGACGCGGCGGCCGCTTGACCGAAGTGGCGCGCGTAGCAGAGGACAGCGAAGCGCTCGCGGTCGTCAATGTCGAACGATCCGCATTCGAGGAAGCCGCCAAGGGAGAATTGGCGGGCGCGGAGTTGCCGCTTCCGTATGCTGTGCCGGCGCCGGCCTAGAGATCGATGATTTCGACGTCGCTGCCCTGCAGCGTCTCGCCGAGAAAGGTCGTTCCGACGCGCGCGAATCGTGCGGCCCCGTCGGTTGCGAGCCAGGTCACCCGCCCGGTGGTGGTGCGTAACGATGCCGCGGGCGGCAGCAGCCGCGCGACGGCCGCTGCGGTCGTGGCTGCAGAGTCGACGATGTGCACGGTCGGCGGCAGCACGGCGCGGATCGCGGCCTCGAGCACCGGGAAATGCGTGCACCCGAGCACGAGCGTATCCGGCGCTTCGGCGACATCGAACAGCGGCTGCAGATAACGCCGCGCGACCGCCTCGGCGATCGGCCCCTCGGTCCATCCCTCCTCGGCCAAAGCGACGAACAGCGAGCATGCGCGCGACGTCACGCGGGCATCGGCGCTCAATCGGTGTATCGCGCTCTGGTAGGCGCCGCCGCCGATCGTGCCCTCGGTCGCAATGACCGCGATGTGCTGTGACTCGGACGCCGCGACCGCCGCTGCAGCGCCCGGCTCGATGACGCCAATCACCGGCAACGAAGGGTACTCGATCCGCAAGGCCGCCAACGCGGACGCGGACGCCGTATTGCAGGCGACGACGAGGCAGCGGATCTCGCGCCTGCACAACGCCGCGGCACATTGCAACGAGTAGCGCACGACGGTGGCCGCGCTCTTGGTGCCGTAAGGCAGGCGCGCCGTGTCGCCGAGATAGATGAAATCCTCCGTGGGCATCGCGAGGCGCAGCGCCCGCAAAACCGTCAGGCCTCCGACGCCGGAATCGAACACCCCGATGGGCAAGGTCCCGGCGCTCACGGAAACTTAAGGAGCTTCGGGCCGCATGTGCGGAAACAGCAGGACATCACGTATCGACGCCGAATCGGTGAAGAACATCACGAGCCGGTCGATGCCGACGCCGAGCCCGCCCGCGGGCGGCATGCCGTACTCCAAGGCGCGCACGTAGTCGGCGTCGTAATACATCGCCTCCTCGTCGCCTTCGTTCTTGCGCGCCGCCTGATCCTTGAAGCGCTGCGCCTGGTCCTCGGCGTCGTTGAGCTCGGAGAAGCCGTTGGCGTACTCTCGCCCGCCGAGGAAGAATTCGAAACGATCGGTGATGAACGGATCCTGATCGTTGCGGCGCGAGAGCGGCGAGACTTCCGCCGGATAGGCGTACGCGAAAGTCGGCTGAATCAAGGTGTGCTCACCGGTCCTCTCGAAAAGCTCGATCTGCAGCTTGCCCGCGCCGTCGCCGTTCTTGTATGGGATCTTCAACTGATCGCAGACCCTGCGCAGATAAGAGAGGTCGCGCAGCGACATCGGATCGAGGTCCGGATTGTTATTGAGCAGGATCTCTTCGATCGAAAGCTTCGCGAAGCTGCCGGTAAGATCGTATTCGCGGCCCTGGTAGATTACTTTGCGCGTGCCGAGCAGCGTATCGGCAAGACCCTGGAATATTTGTTCGACGATACGCATGACGTCGGTGTAGTCGGCGTACGCCTGATACAGCTCGAGCATCGTGAATTCGGGATTGTGCTGCGTCGACAAGCCTTCGTTGCGGAAATTGCGATTGATCTCGTAGACCCGCTCGAACCCGCCGACCGTGAGGCGCTTGAGGTACAGCTCGGGCGCGATGCGCAGGTACATGTCCATGTCGAGCGCATTGTGATGCGTCGCGAAGGGCCTCGCCGCCGCGCCGCCCGGAATCGTCTGCAGCATCGGTGTCTCGACTTCGAGGAACCCTTGAGCGTCGAGAAAGTCGCGCAAATAGCGCACGATCCGCGAGCGCGTTTCGAATACCCGCCGGCTCGATTCGTTCATGATCAAATCGACGTATCGGCGCCGATAACGCAATTCCGTGTCGGCGATGCCATGCCATTTGTCGGGCAGCGGACGCAGCGATTTCGTGAGCAAGCGGATCTGTACCGCGCGCACCGACAATTCCCCGGTCTTGGTGCGAAACAGCGTGCCCTCGGCGCCTATCACGTCGCCGATGTCCCAGGTCTTGAACTCGTCATACGATGGCCCAAGCGCCTGCTGCTGCAGAAAAAGTTGAATTGCGCCGCTTGAATCCTCGATCTTCGCAAAGCTCGCCTTGCCCATGACGCGCTTCGCACGCAAACGTCCGGCCACGCTGACCGCAATCGCCTCGGCTTCGAGCGACTCCGTGCTCTTCTGCCCATAGGCGGTCAGCAGATGGCCCGCGAGCGCATTGCGCCGAAAATCGTTGGGAAACGGATTGCCGCGCTCGCGCAGCTTCGCAAGCTTCGCGCGGCGCTCTGCGATCAAATGATTCTCGTCGATCGGGGGGTCTTCTTGGTCCGTCATAATCCCTGCTTGAGGCTGGCTTGCATGAACACATCGAGCGCGCCGTCGAGTACCGCAGTGGTATTGCCGATTTCGACCCCGGTGCGCAGATCCTTGATCCGCGATTGATCGAGCACGTAGCTGCGGATCTGGTTGCCCCAGCTGACGTCCGACTTGGAATCCTCGAGCACCTTCGCCGCCGCGTTGCGCTTGTTGTACTCGAGCTCGTATAGCTTGGCCTTGAGCATCTTCATCGCGGTCGAACGGTTCTTGTGCTGGCTGCGCTCGCCCTGGCATGCGACGACGATGCCGGTCGGATTGTGCGTGATGCGCACCGCGGATTCGGTTTTGTTGACATGCTGGCCGCCCGCACCGCTGGAGCGGTAGACATCGACGCGCAAATCGGCCGGATTGATCTCGATATCGAAGTCCTCATCGACCTCGGGCGAAACGAAAACCGAGGCGAACGAGGTATGGCGCCGATTCCCAGAATCGAACGGCGATTTTCTTACCAGGCGGTGGACCCCGGTTTCGGTGCGCAGCCAGCCGTAAGCAAAGTCGCCGATCACGTTGATCGTCGCACCCTTGATGCCCGCGACTTCGCCGTCGCTTTGATCGATGATTTCGGTCTTGAAGCCGTGGCCGTCGGCCCACTTGAGATACATGCGCAGCAGCATCGCGGCCCAATCCTGCGCTTCGGTCCCACCGGCCCCCGCCTGGATATCGAGAAAGGCATTGTGCGAGTCCATCTCGCCCGGAAACATGCGCTGGAATTCGAGCTGCTCCACGTCGCGGCTGAGCCGATTGGCATCCAGCTCGATCTGTTCCGCCGCGGGCAAATCGCCTTCTTCGGCCGCGAGATCGAGCAGTTCACCGGCGTCGGTGAGCCCCCGCGAGAGCCGATCCAAGCCGCCGACCACCAGTTCGAGTTTGGCGCGCTCCTTGCCGAGTTCCTGCGCGCGATCCGGCTTGTCCCAAATACCGGGCTGCTCTAGCTCGCGCGAGACTTCCTGCAGCCGTTCATGCTTGTTGTCGTACTCAAAGATACCCCCTCAAGGAATTCGTGCGCTCCTCGAGATCTTTGATGAAACGTTTTATTTGGTTGATTTCCATGGATCGAAATCTTATCACAGATGCCGCGTCCACCGGCGCCGGCACCGCGATGCACTGCGCCTCGAACGAGGCCGAGATTAGGCGAACGGACATGGCGCGCGGCGGCTAAAATCCGCCAATGTCATCCATTCTCCAATCGGCAGCCGCGGCGGCGGTGCTCATCGCCGTCTCGATCGTCGCGTCCGCGCAGCCGGCCGGCCTCGCGGGCGCCGATGCCGCACGACTCGCCAATGCGCAAGCGTTTACTGCGGCACTGCGGCTCGTGCGCCTCAACTTGCCCGAACCGCCCGACTCGGCGGCGCTGCAGGCCTATCCGATCTATGAGTACCTGGTCGCCGCGCGACTGCGCCGGGCGCTGTCGCAACAGCCCGGCACGGACCTGGACACGACGATCGACGCATTCCTGCAAGCCCATCCAGGTGAACCGGTGGGCCGCGCGCTGCACCGGGAATGGCTCGAGAGTCTGGCGATGCGTCGCCGCTGGGATTGGTTCTTGCCGCGCTCGCGTGACATCAACGACCCCCAACTGATTTGTGCGCGATTACAAGGCCTGTTGGCGACCGGCCAGACCGAGGGGCTCGCGGCGCTCGCGTTGGCGCGCTGGAGCCAACCGCAAGCGCAGCCGGTCGAATGCGATGAGGTTTTCGCCTGGCTGCGAGCGCAAAATCTGTTGACGCCGGCGCTCGCCGAGGCCCGAACCCGCGCTGCACTCGAGGCCGAGAATCCGCGCTTGGCGCGAGCCGATGCCGTCGAGGTCCCGCCGGCGCGCGCCGCGGCGCTGTTGCAGTGGGCGCAACTGCTCGAGGCGCCGCAGCCGGCGCTGGGCGCGCTCGCCAAGGATCCCGAGGTCGGCGTCGATCCGGCGGCGTTGTTCGCCGGCTTCGATCGATTGGCGCGCGTCAACGCGGGCCTCGCGGCCGGGCTGTTGCCGCGACTGCTCTCGCGGCCCGATACGACGCCCGTGCTCGAAGTGCGATTGCGCCGCGCCGCCGCGCTCGGCGCGGCCTACGATCACGACCCGACGGCCGTACTCGAATTCCGCAGTTTCGATATCGAGCCCGGCGATGAGTCCGCGCAAGAATGGCGCGCGCGCGCGGCGCTTTGGGCAGGCGACTATGCGCAGGCGCTCACCTGGATCGAGCACATGTCGGCGAGCCTCGCGAGCCAACCGCGTTGGCGCTACTGGCGCGCGCGCGCGCTCGAAGCGACGAGCGGCGCAAACGCTGCGGCCGCGCTCTATGCCGAAGTCGCCGATTTGCGCGACTACTACGGTTATCTTGCAGCCGATCGCCTGCATCGTGGCTACAACCTCAATGCCAAACCCTCACCCGACGACCTCGCGGCGCAAGCCGAGCTCGCATCCGAGCCGGGCCTCGCGCGTGCGCGCGCGCTGTTTGAGTGCGATTTGTCGGAAGACGCGACATCCGAATGGAACGCGGTGCTCGCCCACGCCGAACCGGCGCTCAAGATTCAGGCTGCACACCTCGCATCGCGCTGGGGATGGTATGCGCAGGCGATCGCGACACTCGCGCAGACCGGCGAATTCGACGATGTGCGCCTGCGCTATCCACGCCCCTTTGCGACGGCGACCGCGCAAGCGAGCCGGCTGACGCGCCTGCCCGAGGAATGGATTCTCGCGGTCATGCGCCAGGAGAGCCTGTTTCGCAAGGATGCGGTCTCGCATCGAGATGCGCGCGGTTTGATGCAGATGTTGCCTTCGACCGCTGCGGCGGTCGCGAAGCGCTGGCATTTGCCCAAGCCCGGGCCCGACGGCCTGTTCGACCCGCAGCTCGCGGTACCGCTTGGCGCCGCGAATTTGCGCGAGCTCATCGATCGCTATGACGGCAGACTCGCGTTGAGCCTCGCGGCCTACAATGCCGGCGAGTCACCGCTCGCGCGATGGCTGCCCGAGAGGCCGATGGATGCGGCCGTCTGGATCGAAAACATTCCGTTCAACGAGACGCGCGGCTATGTACAGCACATCCTCGAGCATATCGTCGCGTTCGCCTGGGTCAACGGCGAAGATCCGCCGCGCCTCGCGAGCCTGATGGCGCCGGTGATGCCCGCGGGCATCGTCAATGCAGGATCAAGCCGGCTTCTCGCGCCGGCGCCTCCGCTCGCGACGGACGGCGCTGCTGCAAAACTGCATCGATGATCTCGGGAATCTCGAACACCGCGCGATTTTGAATGCGTCCAATCGACGAGCGCAGCTCGGCGAGCCGGCTCGTGACTTCCGCGACGCCGCTGCGCACGGCGCGAAACGAATCGAGCACCACGCCGACCCGGTTCTCGAGCACCCATTGTGCGTTGTAGCGCTCCTGCGGCATCGTCAAGGCGTTGCGCACGACAATGACCGGCAGGCCCTCATGCACCGCCTCGCTGATACTGCCGGGACCGGGCTTGCCGATGAAGAAATCGGCGAGCCGCATGTAATGGCGGATCTCGGCCGTAAATCCGAGCACTAGGCGGCCGGCTTGGCCGCTCATCGCGCGCAATTGCTCGGCGAGCGCCGCGTTGTGTCCGCAGATCAATATCAATTGCGTGTCCGCGAGCCGCCGGGCAATGCCGCGCATCGCGCGCGAGCCGTGGCCGCCGAACATCACGATGCCGGTGGCGCGATCCGGATCGAGATTGAGCCGCAGCATTTCGGCGCGCCGATCGACATGGATCTTACGGTAGAAATCCGGCCGAATGATCATGCCGGATGTCGCGTGGATGTGCTGCTCCTCGCAGCCCATGGCGCGCGCCTGCGCAAGCGCGCGCGCAGTGCCGCAGACCAAGTGCTGCGCCTGTTCGGGTTCGATCCAAAAATGCGGCGGAAAATCGGCGAAATCGGTCATCACGGTCAGATAAGGAACGCCCGGCAGGACTTGCGCCAATGCCTCGTACATGACCCGGTTGAAGTTGGGAACCAGCGAAACCACGATGTCCGGCCTGGATTTGCGCCAATGCTGGCGCAACTGCTTGGCGATGGATTTATGGCTGAGCCGGATCAGCGCCTGCAACAGCTTGAGTTCTTGCGCGAGACCCAGTGTCCAGCCGCGTGCGAGCCGCTTATTGTAATAATCCTCCGGGTTCATTCCCGTGGCCTTGCGAAACACGCCCTTGGGGTCGAGCACCTCGAACAAGTTGACGAGGCGCACGCGCCAGGGCCGATTCTGTTCGCGGATCACCGTCTCGAGTGCGGTCGCCGCGGACCGGTGGCCGCCGCCGGCGTTGAAATAAACCAAATCGATCGTTTTCAATGGCTCTCTATTGGTGCAAGACATTTTTTTGTATGCGCATTGCGACAAGCTTGCGGAACATTTGTGACCAAACGATGAAATGTCGGCGGCAACCCGAGCGCCGGCCGAAACGCGGGTTCTTTCCAAAGTCGGCGCGAAGCATTTTGTGACGTGGTTGGTGGGGACCACCTTGGGCCGCGAGTAGCATCCGCTGACGCCGATCGATTCGTCTTGATGCGCCAGCCCCCAGGAGTCCGTCGATGAGCAACCCATATAACACTTTGAAAGAACGCACCTCGATCCTCGGTCCCACGATCAAGTTCAAGGGCGAGCTGTCTTCGGAAGAGGATTTGGTCATCAACGGCAAGATCGAAGGCTCGATCACGCGCACCCAGAAATTGACGATCGGCCGCGAGGGCATGGTCAATGCGAATGTCGAGGCGACGCTGGTCGTCATCGAAGGCACGATCGAAGGCGACGTGCGCGCCGAAAAATCCGTCTCGGTCACCGAAACCGCGCTGATGACCGGCAACATCACGGCGCCGTCGGTGAGCATCCTGCAGGGGGCCAGATTCAACGGCAGCGTCGACATGAGCGACGGCAAGGCCGCCAAGTCGGCCGCGCCGGCACCGGGATCGCGCTCGACGACCGCCGCCTGAAGTCCGTCCGGAGCACACCATGGCCTGGTTCAAGAACACCGCTGGAGAGAATGTACCCATGAGCAGCCCGAATTTCGACAAGCGCGCGCCGCGCGAAACCTTTCCCGACCCGCGCCTCGCAGAATTCGACCTGAAGTCGCCGCTGCCGGGCGTCTCACCGGTGCCGCCGCCGCGCGCGAAAGTCGAAGCCGCTGCCGAAGCCAAACCCGCCGAAGTCAAAGCGGCCGAAGTCAAACCGGCCGAGGTCAAGGCGGCGCCCGCACCGGTGCCGGAGACCAAGCCGGCCAGTTCCGTATTTGGGCCGACGCTGCGTTTCAAGGGCGAATTGCGCGCCGACGAAGACTTCGTGATGCAGGGGCGCATCGAGGGATCGATCCACCACACGCAAAATCTCACGATCGGCACCGACGGCGTCGTCAAGGGCGACTCGCGCGCCCGCAACATCATCGTCGACGGGACCATCGACGGCGATCTGTTCGCGCTCGAGTCGATCAGCATCCGTCCGACCGCCAAAGTGCAGGGCAATTTGATGGCTCCGCGCGTCTCGATCGCCGACGGCGCGAGTTTCAACGGCAAGATCGACATGGCGACCGCGGCACGTGCGGCGCGCAGCATCGCCGACCGGCAGTCGACGCCCTCGCACGAGTCGGCCGCGCTCGAAGATACCGCGGTCGAAAAAGTGCTGCTCACGGGATCGGGCGCAGCCGGAGAATAGGCGTCGCGCGACGCGGCTAGTTCGCTTCCGGCGCTTTCGGCTGGGCCTTGTTCAGCGAGTCGGGGCCGACGCAGCCGCGGCCTTCGGTGCAAACTTGATTGACCGGACAGGCCACCGGTGCCCCCTTGACGCAACCACGGGCATCCGCGCCCACGGACCGGGGCCGGCATCGCTCGACGCCATTGCAGCTGCGATGATCATCGCAATCGGCGTCGGTCGCACAGACCAGCGAGCCCGCGCTGCGCTCGATGGTCGCGACCTCACCCTGCTTGGCGATCACACCGGAGACGGTCGCATCGAGCAGCAGTTCAGGCGCCGCGCTGCCTGAGGCGAGTTCCACCTGAGCCGATGCGATTTCCCAGGGCGGGGATTCGGGTGTCGCCGCGCGGTAGTAGATGCTGTAGCGCATGACCGTGCGCGCATCGAGCGGCTCCGACAGGTTCAGCGGAATGACCCGCGTGGAGTCGCGCGACCAGGAATCGCCGTGCGCCAAGGGTAGGCGCAGAACCCGCCCGCCGATCGTGTAGATGCGCAGTTCGACGTCGCTGCCGGCAACTAGCGTTTGAGATCCGGTTGCGATGCGCACCGTCAGGTGTGAAACAGGCGCCGAGTGCGAGCCGGCGGCGAACAGGCCGAGCAGCATGAGGATCGGCATCGCAGCAAAGAATGTTTTCGGTTTCACGATTCCCCTCGCGGCAACAGTGCGGGCCACAAAGCCATGATAACGGATCGCCGCCTTGATCGCCGATTGCCGCGCCCTGCCGGCCGGCACGCCGGTCCCGGCCAGATTATGGAAACACCCGGCCGCGCTTCATGGGTCGGAATCGGCGGCCGATCCATCACCCTCGAGTTCGAGCAATGGCAGTTCCTGTTGCGAGAGGCCCTGAATCTCGCCGCCGATGCCGAGCAGCTGCGCGACGCCGGCTTGCAGCTGCTTCTCGCGGCGCGCCCAGCGCTGCGTCGTCACGTTTTTCTCGGACTCCAACTCGTCACGCAGTTTCTTGAAGACCTCGTAGACGCCCTTGAGCTTCTGCGCGAACTGCGGCGAGGTCAGATAGTCGTATAGGGCTTCCATCTTCTCGCCTTTGCCCGCCGAGATCGCACGCTGCCGGTGCAGATCCAGCAGTCCCGCGCGCAGCAGTTCAGCAACCCCGAATGCGGTCGAGGCATGGGTGACCCACACGTCTTCATAAAGCCCGAAATAGGCGCCGGCGAGCCAATCCTTGGGCAAGGCGGCCGGCATCGTGACAAGGATCCCGACGGCCGCGCCGCTCGCACGCATGTCTTCCTTGAGCTTAGCAGTCCACTGGGGACTCCATTCCTTGGCGCGCTTGGTTTCCCACAGAATCGCACCAGCAGACTGGCCGCTGCGTGTGATGACTCGCTGTACGACATCGCCTCCGCGCTGGCCCTTCTTGACCTCATCGATCGCGTCGAGCGGAAACGCGCGGCGCAGGCCTTCCTCGATCGCGAGTTCGAGCACCTCGCCCTGCAGCTGCTGGGACCCCTGCTCCATCTTGCGCTGAGCGGCCGCGAGCTGCTCGCCCGCATCGTCGAGCTTCTTCTGCAGCTCGGCCTTTTCTAGCTGAGCGCGCTGCTGTTCTTGTGCCCGTACGATCGATTCGCGACGCTGCAGCTGGTGGTCGACCTGTTTTTGCACCTCGAGCGCGAGCGCGGCCTTTTCGTCCTTGAGTTTTTCGCGCTCTTTGCGCAATTGCAGCTGCTCGTCACGCAACAGCGCCACCTGTTGCGCCTTTTCCGCGAGCGCGCGGTCGCGCTCGTGGACCGCCTTTTGCAGTGCCTCGAGCCTCGGCGCGAACGCGGACTCGGTGACCCTTTCGACAGTCGCTCGTTCGGCATCGCGCATCGCGTTGATCGCGCCGGCACTTGCCTCCGCCAGTTGTTCGAGTACCTGTTGACCGAAGCCGCGGTCCAACGAAAATTCGTGCGCGCAATGCGGGCAGGTGATCGTCGCGTCGCGATCCAGCAGTAGTTGGCGAGCAGCAATGGTCATGGCAACCTCGGGCGTTTCGCGAAGAGTACCACCCAATCTCGAATCGATTCCGCGCCCATGCTAACGTGGCGGCCCCGCGGTTTGAGGGTTGCACCATGAAGGCATTGAGTGTGGCGGCAGTGACAATGGGCCTCGTCGGATTCGCCGTGTTGGCCGCAGGCCAGAATGCGGCCGCGGCGGCCGCGCCGCATCGAAATCTGCAAATTTACCGCGCGGTCGAAGCGAATCGCCCAGGCGCTCTCGATCTGCTCGCGCAGATCGTCAACATCGATTCGGGCACCGGCGACGTCGAGGGCGGCGCAAAGGTCGAGGCCGTGCTCGCCGAGCGCCTCCGGGCGATCGGCGCAGAGGTCAGCGCCGCCGCGGCAGAAGCGCCCGGCCTGCCCGACAATCTGCTCGCGGTGTTCCACGGATCGGGCAAGGGCAAGATCCTGATCATTGCGCACATCGACACGGTATTCGGGCCGGGAACCGTTGCGGGGCGCCCGTTCTCGATCGACGGCGACCGCGCCCATGGCCCGGGTGTCGGCGACGAGAAGGCGGGCGTCGTCAATGCGATCACCGCATTGAAGATCCTCCACGATACCGGCTTCAAGAACTTTGCGACGATCACGCTGTTGCTCGACGACAGCGAGGAGCGCGGATCGCCGGGCTCGACCACGCTCATTAAGAAATTGGCGGCGGCGAGCGACGTCGAATTCAACATGGAGCCGGGTGACCCACCCGATGCGCTGACGGTCTGGCGCAAGGGTTCGGCGGCGGTGACGATCCACGTCAAGGGCCGGGCCGCACACGCGGGCATGGCGCCCCAGGATGGACGCAACGCAGCCGCGGAGCTCGTACACCAGCTGTCGGCCTTGGATGGCGCGTTCCCGCGCTGGGGCGACGGCACGACCGTCAACCTCACGATTCTGAAAGCCGGCGAACGCAGCAACATCATTCCCGACAACGCCGAAGCGACGCTCAACGTTCGCTATCGCAAAATCGAGGACCTCAACGCGGTGCTCGCGAAAGTTCACGACATGAGTACCACGACCGTGATTCCGGACACCACGGTCACCGTGGGGCATGAACCGGCGTTCCCGCCGCTCACCGAGAATGCTTACATCGACGCACTCGGCGCGCGCGCGCAGGCGATTTACGCCGAAATCGGCAAAACCGTGGCGTTCTCGGGCAACGGCGGCGCCTCGGAGTCGGCGCTCGCGATGTCGGTGGGCACGCCGGCGCTCGACGGACTCGGCTACGTCGGCGGCGATTTTCACACCGATCATGAATGGATCGACCTCAACAGCGTCACGCCGCGCCTCTATTTGTTCACGCGCCTGCTCATGGAGACCGGCGCGGCGCCGCCGAAGAGACCCGCGCCATGATCAGCCGACGCGGCTTTATTGCGGCGGCAGGTGCGGCCGCTGCGGGCGCATCGCTGGTGGCCGCGGGCGGCGAACCGGCGGCCGGCACGCCCCGCCCGCTCGCGCTGCAATCGCTGACCGGCGACGCCAAACCGATCACGGCCGAGGAGCGCCGCGCGCGCATCGGTCAGCTGCAGAAGCTGCTGATCACGCGCAACACCGGCGCGCTGCTGGTCGAATCCGGGTCGACGCTCGAGTATTTCACGGGCGTCCGCTGGCGCCGCTCCGAGCGCACCACCGCGGCGATCCTGCCGGCGCGCGGCGAGATCATCGTCGTAACCCCCGCGTTCGAAGAACCCTCGGTGCGCGAAACCTTGCAGGTCGGCGGCGAAGTGCGGGCTTGGGATGAGGCAGACAACCCGTTCGAGCGGATTGCCTCCGGCCTGCGCGATCGTGGCGCCGCTGCGGGAACCATCGCGGTCGAATCCACGACGCGTTTTTTCATCGTCGACGGCGTGCGGCACGCGGCACCTGCGATCGATGTCGTGTCGGGCGATCCATTCGTGCGCGCCTGCCGTCTGATCAAATCACCGGCCGAGCTGAATTTGATGCGGATTGCCAATGCAGTGACGCTCGAAGCGCTGCGCACCGTGCATGCGCGTCTCGCGAGCGGCATGACACCGGCGGAGATCGGCGCGCTCATGGACCGCGTCACGGCCGAACTCGGCGGGACACCGGAGTTCTCGCTGGTGCTGCTCAACGAAGCATCGGCCTACCCGCATGGCTCGCACCGCGCCGAAACGGTACGCGAGGGCTCGACGGTTCTCATGGACTGCGGGTGCACCGTGCACGGCTACCAGTCCGACATCTCGCGTACCTGGGTTTTCGGTGCGGCCAGCGAACGCCAGCGCAAGGTCTGGAATACCGTCAAGCGCGGGCAAGAACTCGCGCTCGAAACCGCGAAGATCGGGGTTCCGGTGGGCCGCATCGACGATGCGGTGCGCAGTTATTACGAGCGCGAGGGCTGGGGCCCGGGCTACCGGCTGCCGGGTCTGTCACATCGGACCGGCCACGGCATCGGTTTGGACGGACACGAACCGGCCTATCTGGTGCACGGCGATGCGACGCCGCTCGAAGCGGGCATGTGTTTTTCGGACGAACCCGGGATCTACATTCCCGGTGAATTCGGCGTGCGGCTCGAGGATTGTTGGCACATGACGGCCGCGGGCCCAGAAGCCTTCACGGCGCTGGCCAAGTCGCTCGACGAGCCGATCTAGCGGCGAGCGGATCCGGCGGCTAGCTTGCGTGGTCGGCCTCGACCTTGAGGATCGCGGGCCGCGTCGCGATTCGCGCGCACAGCGCCTCGAGCTTCGGCAGGCGCGCATTCAGCTGCGCCTTGTCGCCCGGATGCCACGACGCGAGCATATACAGATAGGCGTCGGCAATCGAATAGTCGGTTCCAAGCACATAGGGCGCAAGACTCGCTTCGATGAGGCTCAAACTCGCGAGGTAGTCCGCCGTTCCCTGATCGCGAATCGCCTCCGCGTCGGCCGCGCCGCGCGTCGAAAAACGCTCGGAATAATAGATGCGCAACACCGCCTCATAGGCGTTCGCGGACAGATAGACCATCCATTGCAGGAACCGCGCGTGCGCGCTCGTACCCTGCGCCGGAGCCAGGTGGGCGTCGGGGTGAGCCCCTGCGAGGTGGATCAGAATCGCGGCCGATTCGAAGATCACGGTGCCATCGGGCAATCCGAGCGCAGGCGATCGGCCGGTGGGATTCAACTGCCGAAATTGCGCGAGCGCAGCGGGCTCGCGCGCCACCCAGATGCGCTCGTACGGCACGCCGATTTCCTCGAGCGCGACTTGCACCGCGAACGACCCTGAACCCGCCCACCCATAGAGTTTGTATGCTGTCGTCATCCGTTCACTCCTGTTGCGCACACGCGTACCGGCGCGATTGTACGCAAGCATGACAGCACCCACACGGAACTGCGACGGCGCACTAGCGCGGTGCGAGCTGCAGGTGCTGGCAATTCAGCTGTATGTTCTGCGAGCCGTTGTATTCATTGACCTCGAGCCGATAGGCGACCTCCACGCGCGCGCCGGCGCGCAAGCCCGCACTCTCGGCCTCGCTGCCGATCCAGCCAAACGCGATCGCGTCGATCGACTCGCCGCGCGCAGCCGAGCGCAATCGCAGCTTGAGGTGTTTCTCACCGACGATGCGCGTGTCCTGGACCTCGAAGAATCCGTCGAACACCGGCTCGGGAAACCCCTGTCCCCAGGGACCGGCGGAGCGCAGCGCGCGCGCGGTCTCCATGCAAATTTCGCCGCCCTGCAACTCGCCATCCGACTCGATGACGCCGGTCAACGATTCCGGCGTCATGCGCAGTGCGATCTCGGCGGCAAATGCGGCGCTGAACGCCGGAAAATTCTCGCGCAGAAGACTCAGTCCGGCCGCCATCGCATGTCCGCCGAACTTTTGGATCAGTTCCGGATGACGGGCCGCGATGCTGTCGAGCGCGTCGCGAATATGCACGCCCGCGACGCCGCGCGCAGAGCCCCGCAAGGACCCATCCTCGGCGAGCGCGAACGCGATCACGGGCCGATGCAGACGGTCCTTGATGCGCCCGGCGACCAGGCCGATGACGCCTTGGTGCCAGGTCTCATCGAACAGGCAAAGTCCGAGGGATTGCGCTCCGTCGGCCTGCTTCGCGACCGCGGCCGCGATATCGACCGCTTCGACCTGCATGCGACGTTCGATTTCGCGCCGCTCCTCGTTGAGCGTCGATAACTGCGACGCCAGCCGGGCTGCCTCTGCGGCATCGTCGGTGAGCAGGCATTCGATCCCGAGGCTCATGTCGGTCAAACGGCCCGCGGCATTCAATCGCGGGCCAACCGCGAATCCCAGATCCGCCGCCGTGATCTGATCGATGCGGCGGCCAGCGACTTCGAGCAGCGCGCGAACGCCCGCCGCACACCGGCCGGCGCGAATGCGGCGCAACCCTTCGGCAACCAGGATCCGGTTATTGCGATCGAGTGGAACCACGTCAGCGACGGTGCCGAGCGCGACCAAATCCAGCAGATCGGCCGGTCTGAAGTCGACATCGCTCAGCAGGCGAGCCAGCGCGACGATCAGGTAGAACGCCACGCCGACGCCGGCCAAGGCCGGGCTTGCGAACGTCGACCCTGCAAGATTCGGGTTCACGATGACCGCAGCGCGCGGCAGCGTTGCACCGGACAGATGGTGGTCGGTCACGAGTACCGGAATGCCGAGCGCATTGGCCGCCGCGACGCCCTCGACGCTCGAGACGCCGTTGTCGACGGTGACGATGAGGCTGGGCTTGCGCAACGCGGCGAGCGCGACGATCTCGGGCGTCAAGCCATAGCCAAAGCGGAAGCGATTGGGCACCAAGAAATCCACGTGCGCAAAGCCGAGTGCGCGCAGCGCGCGCACGACCAGCGCGCTGCTCGTCGCGCCGTCTGCATCGAAATCGCCGATCACGAGCACGCGGCCCGCGGCGCGGTGCGCGGCCAGCAATTCTGCGGCCGCACCAACGCCGCCGAGCGAACCGACCGGCAGTAGCCGCGGCAGCGACAGATCGAGTTCGCCATCGCTCGAGATGCCGCGCGACGCGTAGACGCGGCGCAGTACCGGATGCAGCGCGGCGCCGAAATCCGGTGTAGGCAGCGGCGTGCGGCGCCGGATTTGTGCGATCGTCACTCGAAATACTCCCACCAGGGTCTGGTTCGCCGCCACAGCCGCCATCGCCAACCCGCGCTCACGCGATAACGCCGCTCGCCGGCGGACAAATCCAGGCTCTCGATGCTGCCGGCACGCAGCCGTGCAAGCGCCGGCACTATCCACGCGGCTTGCGCATCCTGCCAGACTTCGGTGCCGGGCGGCTGCGCGACGATGATGACCGTGGAGCCGCAGATGGGCTTCGAGTCGGAACTCGGCCGCACGCTGAGCGCAGGCCAGGCCGCAAACAAAGGATCCGCGCCGGCGATCGCGCCGCGTAAGGTAGGCAGCCGCGAGACCGTCGGGCCGCCGCCCCAGAGCCACAGGCTCGTGATCGGCAACGCGCCGGTCGCGATGCGCCGCCGATTCAAGCGATGCTCGAATAGCCACATCTCGATTTCGCTCATGAAACGCCGCAGCATCGCGCCGTCGGCGCCCGACGGCAGGAATTCATGGATGTCGCGGCCCACGACCTGCTGGGGATCCTTGGCCGTAGCCGCAACTTCGCGTTCGAATACACAGGTCAGGGACCCGTCTGCGGCGATCAAGCGTTGCCCGCCACCGTCGAACACGCGGTTGAAGTCGGCCGCCAACTCGTCGGCTTCCGACGGCTCGAGCCGCAACAAACCGCCCGAGGGCAGGCGCACGCTGGTCATCGTCGCGACACAATGCAGCGGCGTCGCGACGAATGCGCACGCGCCTGCGGCGGCGGATTGCTCGGCGCCGAGCGCGGCGGCCAAGACCGCGGCACCGACCGCCGGTGGGGCCTCAGGACCCTCGGCCAATGCCCGAAAGGCCTCGAGGCGCCAGTCATCGACGCGCGAGGGGTCCGCGCGCGCGAGCAGCCGCTCGAGCAGCGGCGCACGCGCCGGCGCTGCAGCTCGCTGCGCATCGCGCTCAGATGGGTCGCCCGGCGGCATTGGAAAATGGATGTAGACGGTGGACAAGCGGCGCCTCGGTAATGAATTCGGTATCTTAAGCGCATGCGCTTTACGCAAGACTTAACTTCCGGCGTCAATGTGATCCGCGGCTACGCACCCGGCGAAATTCGGATCAATGCGCAGCAGTACCGGAGCTCGCTGATCGTCACCGCCAATGAACTGCTGGTCGAGCCTACGATCCAGAGTGTCGATGACCTATCGGACGAACTCGCGGAGCGCATTCTGTCGTTGAACCCGGAGCTCGTGATCGTGGGCACCGGACCTACACAGACGTTCGCTGCGGCGCGATTTGGCGCCAAATTTTTGCGCTCGGGTGTCGGTTATGAACTCATGAATACCGGTGCTGCGTGCCGCACGTTCAACGTGCTTGTAGCGGAACAGAGACGCGCGCTCGCGGTATTGATGGTTTGAGATTGCGCCTGGGCTCTGATGAGCCCAGGACGCGCGGATAAAATGGCGAGGCGCCTACTCTGATGTACGGAAATCGAAGATCGGATCTCCACCACTCTGCACAATGAATACTTATCTGAAGTGGTTCTGAGAAATATTGTTCTTATTATTGATCTTATTAGCTTTCTTATCCCCCGTCAGTTCCCGTGTCATGCTTCGGCGCCTCGCAAATGACCTCATTGCGGACGGATCGAAGTTAAACACAGTGCCGCAGTGCCCGCAAGCCATGAACTGTTATCCATAACATATTTTAATTTGTTGTTATTCATGATGTTACAAACTTAATCAAGAATTTACATCGCCCCGATTGCGTCATTTCTTTCCCATTAAAAACGGCATCGGGTCGATTGGCTTGCCGTCATAGCGAATTTCGAAATATAGGACTGCCGCTTGGTGCGCACCGGCACCCATATGCGCGATCGTCTCGCCGGCCGCGACCTCCCGGCCCTCGCTGACGACGACCTCCTGGTTGTAGGCGTACGCCGAAAGCAACACGTCATTGTGCTTGATGATCACCAGTTGGCCGTAGCCGCGAATGCCGCTACCGGTGTAGACGACGCGGCCCGCGGCCGCGGCGCGCACGTCCTGTCCGAGGCGCCCTGGAAATAGGATGCCGCCGCTCTGCACGGGGCGCGGAGCGACATTCCGATCGGTCGGCCAGACCCAGTTCAAGTGCGGGATCGCGACGGTCGGCCGCGCGCCGCGGCCCGCGCGCGGCTGCTCGCGGGCGCCCTGGGGTGGTGCCGGCGCGGTCGCGGTCGGTCGCGGCACATTGTCCGCGGCCGGCGGAACGAGCACGAGGCTCTGGCCCACCGCGATTCGAAATTCCGGTCCGATATGATTCCAGCGCGCGAGGTCGCGATAATCCAGATTGTGGCGCCAGGCGATGCTGTACAGCGTGTCCTGCGGCTGCACGACATAGCTGCGCGCTTCGCGGACCTCGTCGCCGGCGCAGCCGGCCAGCAGCAGCAGCGCGAGCGCGGCACCCCCGATCCAGGCCGGCACGCTCACCGCGCTATTGCTGCAGTCCCGGCAACAGCGGCACGAAGCTCACCGCGCCCAAGGATTTATGCTCGACGCCTTTTTCGGTCTTCGTGTAGCAGATCAGATCCTGGCGCCCTTCGGGGCCGACCGGAGCAATCAGTCGACCGCCGATGTTGAGCTGATCGAACAACGCGCTCGGCACCGTGTGTGGCGCGGCGGTCAACAGGATTCCGTCGAATGGCGCGCGCGCGGCCCAGCCGATGTTGCCGTCCGCGTGCCGAAAGTTGGCGTTGCGGATCTTCAACTCGCGCAGTGTGCGCCGCGCTCTGCCGAGCAGACTCGCAATGCGCTCGACGCTGTAGATTTCGCCGACCAGCGGCGCGAGCACCGCGGTCTGGTAGCCGCAGCCCGTCCCGATCTCGAGAATCTTGGCCGTCGCACCGGTCGCGAGCAATTGTTCGGTCATGCGCGCGACGATGTAGGGCTGCGAAATCGTCTGGCCGAAGCCTATCGGGAGCGCCGTGTCTTCGTACGCGCGGCTCGCGAGCGCCTCGTCGACGAACAAATGCCGCGGCACATGGCGGATGCGATCGAGCACTCGCTCGTCGGTGATCCCCTGATCCTTGAGCCGCTGAACGAGCCGTTCGCGCGTGCGTGCCGAAGTCATGCCGATGCCGCTCAAACGCGAGTCCGCCATGAAGTTATTCAAGTTGCAGCCAACGTTCGAGATCTGCCATGGCGCCATGCCGTGTCAAATCGATCTGCAGCGGCGTGATCGAGGCGAAGCCTTCGGCGACCGCGTGGAAGTCCGTACCCGGTCCCGCATCCTGGCCCTCACCCGCGGAGCCGACCCAAAAAACATCGCGGCCGCGCGGGTCTTTGGCCCGCACCACGGGCTTGCTGCGGTGGCGATTGCCGAGCCGCGTGACCTGCACGCCGCGTAGCCCTCCGTCGGGCAGGTCGGGAACGTTGACATTAAGGATCATCGAGCCTTTCAACGGCGATCGCATCAACTGCGCGACCAAGCGCGCGGCAATCGCCGCCGCGCCCGCGAAGTTACGCGGCGTGCCCTCTTCGGCGCACAAGGAAACCGCGATCGCGGGCAGCCCCAAGAAGCGGCCTTCGATCGCGGCGGCAACCGTGCCTGAATACAAGACATCGTCGCCCAAATTGGCGGTGTCATTGACGCCGGAAACGACGATGTCGTGTTCGAAGTCGAACAAGCCGGAGATCCCCATGTGCACACAGTCGGTCGGCGTGCCGTTCACATAATACGCATCGCGGTCGTAGGCGAGCGCGCGCAGCGGCACATCCAAGGTCAGCGAGTTGCTCGCGCCGCTGCGATTGCGGTCGGGCGCGACGACCGACACCGACCCGAGCGGCCGCATCGCCTCGCGCAGCGCCGTCAAGCCGTCCGCGCGGTAACCGTCGTCATTCGAAAGTAGAATTTTCACGCGAGGACTATACTGCATGGCCGGAACCCCCGGTAGCCGATCGACCGTTCGAGACTATGACAAAACGACGCGACGCCGACCCGAAGCCATCCGCCGACGCGCTCGATTTTCGTGCGGCCATGCAGGGCGTGCGCCCGCTTGCGAAAGGAACCGCGGAATTGCCCGCAGCGGCGCGCAAGCCGCGCAAAGTGCGGCCACACGCGCCGGCGGCGAGCCTGAATCTCGATGCGGAAATGCCGCTAGTCGACGCGTCGGTGTCGGCTGAAGCGCACTTATCGCATCGGCGTGCCGGCGTGCGCGACCAGATGCTGCGCAAACTGCGGCGCGGTCTCGTGCCGGTCGAGGGTGAGCTCGACCTGCACGGCTATTCGCAAGCGCGCGCGCGCGAAATGCTCGCCGAGTTCATTGCCGCGAGCCGCGCCGAGCAGCGCCGCTGCGTGCGCATCATTCATGGCAAGGGAACCCGCTCCGGAACGCGCGGCGCCGTGCTCAAATCCGCGGTCAACGAATGGCTGCGCCGCCATTTCGACGTCATGGCATTCACCTCGGCGAAGGGAATCGACGGCGGCACCGGCGCGGTCTACGTGCTGTTGCGCGCCTGAAGCTGCGCGGCGCTCAATGCGCGCTCGCGCTTCGATCAAGCGTCCAGCAGCACCGCCGCCATCGCGGCGAGTCCCTCGCCGCGGCCGATGCTGCCGAGACGTTCAGCGGTGGTCGCCTTGATGTTGATGCGTGCGGGCTCGACCCCGAGATCTTCAGCCAAATTCGCGGCCATCGCGAGCCGATGCGCCGCGATCCGTGGTCCTTCGGCAAGCACGGTCACATCGGCATTCACGAGTTTCAGGCCCGCGGCACGCAGGTGCGCGGCGACCTCGCGCAGAAACACGCGGCTATCAGCGCCGCGATAGCGCGGATCGCTGTCGGGAAAATGCTGTCCGATGTCGCCAAGCCCGAGTGCGCCCAACACCGCATCGCAAAGGGCGTGAATGATCACGTCGCCGTCGGAGTGCGCGACGATGCCGCGCGAGTAGGGAATTGACACGCCGCCGAGCACGACATGATCGCCGCTGCCGAACGCATGGACGTCGAAACCTTGACCGATACGCATCGATGTTGCCTCTGCATTGCGCAAGATTCTTGCGGCCGCCTCGAGATCCTCAGGGCGGGTCACTTTGATATTGAACGGCGAGCCGGCGACGAGCGCCGGCCGGTGGCCGAGGAGCTCCATCGCCTGCGCCTCATCGGTCACCGTGATTGCTGCACGCTCGGCCTGCTCGAGTGCATCGCGCAGCTGCGCGAATTCGAAGACTTGCGGCGTCAACGCCCGCCACAGGCCCTGGCGATCGACGGTCTGTGCGATCGCGCCGCCCTGCTCGCGCTTGATCGTATCGACGAGCGGTGCGCCGAGTACGGCGCCAGGCGCGCCCCGGTCGAGCGCAGCGAACAGGCTCTCGAGCTCGCGGCTCGTCAAACAAGGCCGCGCGGCATCGTGAACCAAGACCCAATCGCCGGCGGCGGCGTGGTCGGCGAGGAAGCCGAGCCCGTTGATCACCGATTGCTGCCGGCTCGCGCCGCCGATCGCACTGCGTAGCCGCGGCGTATCGAGCTTGCCGCCTAGCGCGGGCCAGTATTCGTCGTCGCGCGCAACGACCGCGACGACCATCTGCACCCGCGGCTCGGCGAGCAGGCGCCGCAGCGTCCACTCGAACACGCTGCGCCCCAGCAGCGGCGCATATTGCTTGGGCACGGGATCGGCAGTACCCGGCGAGAAACGCATACCCCGCCCGGCCGCGGGCACGACTGCCCAGACGCGGCGCACGTCGGACACCGCGGTCATTCCGCGCGAGCGGTGAGGGAAGTGGCCGGCGCCGCGGGCATCGAGGTCGCCGGGGTCACGATCTGGTAGAAGGTTTCGTTGTTGCCGACCATGCCGAGCTCGCTGCGCGCACGCTCTTCGAGCGCCGTGAGGCCGACCTTGAGGTTATTCACTTCGGCGCCGAGTTGGCGATTGCGCTCCACGAGGTCACGGTTCGCGACCGTTTGCACACCGATCGCCGCCTCGAGCCGCGTGACCTCACGCGCACCCTGGTCCGAGACCCACAAACGGTACTGCAGGAGTACCAGGCTCAACGCCAATATGGACACGAAAACTCTCATTGGGACAGTAGCTTAGCATGATCTCTTAAGAGATTGGTACCGATAGTGCGGCGGCCCCCGCGTAGCGCGCGTTCGGCCCGAGTTCCGCCTCGATGCGCAGCAGCTGGTTGTACTTCGCGGTGCGGTCGGAGCGCGACAAGGAACCGGTTTTGATTTGTGTCGCCGTGGTGCCGACTGCGATGTCGGCGATCGTCGCGTCCTCGGTTTCGCCCGAGCGGTGGGAAATGATCGCGGCATATTTGGCCGCAGCGGCCATGCGGATCGCCGCGAGCGTTTCGCTCAATGTGCCGATTTGATTCGGCTTGATCAGAATCGCATTGGCGATCTTCTTGGCGATGCCCTCGGCGAAAATTTTGGTGTTCGTGACATAGAGGTCATCGCCGACGAGCTGCACCCGCTTGCCGAGCTTCTCGCTCAGTATCGCCCAGCCGGCCCAGTCATCTTCAGCCATGCCGTCTTCGATCGTCACGATCGGATATTTCGCGACGAGCTCCGCAAGATAATCGGCGAATTGCGCGGAGCTGAATTTCCGGCCCTCGGAGGCGAGATCATAGACGCCCTTCTTGTAAAATTCGGTGCTCGCAACGTCGAGTCCGAGATAAATGTCCCGGCCGGCGCGATATCCCGCCTTCTCGATCGCCTCGAGGATCGTCGTCAACGCGGCTTCGTTGGACGGCAAATTCGGGGCAAATCCGCCTTCATCGCCGACCGAAGTGTTCAGACCCTTGGCGTGCAGGACCTTCTTGAGCGCGTGAAACACCTCGGCGCCGTAGCGCAGCGCCTCGGCAAACGTCGGCGCGCCCACGGGTAAAATCATGAATTCTTGAATGTCGACGCTGTTGTCGGCGTGGGCGCCGCCATTGATGATGTTCATCATCGGAACCGGCATCGTCAATTCGGCGGAGCCGCCGAGATAGCGGTACAAGGGCAGCTTGCGATCGCGCGCCGCGGCGTGTGCGGTCGCGAGCGAGGCCGCGAGAATCGCGTTCGCGCCGAGATTCGATTTGTTGTCCGTTCCATCGGCCGCGATCAATTTTCCGTCGAGACCGCTCTGATCCTCGGCGTCGTGGCCCACGAGCAAGGCGCGAATCGCCCCATTGACGTGGCCGACCGCCTTGAGCACGCCCTTGCCGCCGTAGCGCTTCAAGTCGCCGTCGCGCAATTCGACGGCTTCGCGCGAACCCGTCGAGGCGCCCGAAGGCACTGCGGCGCGCCCCATTGTGCCGGAGTCCAAAATGACGTCGGCTTCGACCGTGGGGTTGCCGCGCGAGTCGATGATTTCGCGGCCGCGGATCTCAACGATACGACTCATAACAAGGATTCCTCGAATGGATGTTTTTTGACGGATTGGTCGATCTCGACGAGCATCGTGAGCAGCGACTCCATGCGCTGCAAAGGCCAAGCGTTCGGCCCGTCCGAGAGCGCCTTGTCGGGATCCGGATGCGTCTCCATGAAGATGCCGGCGATGCCCGCGGCAACGGCCGCGCGCGCGAGCACGGGCACGAACTCGCGTTGTCCGCCCGAGGAGTCGCCTTTGCCGCCCGGCAGTTGGACCGAGTGCGTAGCGTCGAATACCACGGGGCAGCCCGTGCTGCGCATGATCGCGAGCGAGCGCATGTCGGAGACCAGATTGTTGTAGCCGAACGAAAATCCGCGCTCGCAGACCATGATCCCGGGATTGCCGGTCGAACGGGCTTTCTCGACGACGTTGCCCATTTCCCAGGGCGAGAGGAATTGGCCCTTCTTGATGTTCACGGGCTTGCCCTGCGAGGCCGCCGCGATGATGAAATTCGTCTGCCGGCACAGCAGCGCCGGAGTCTGCAGCACGTCGACGACCGCTGCGACTTCATTGAGCGGCGTGTCTTCGTGCACGTCGGTGAGCACCGGAACGCCGATCGATTCACGCACGAGCGCGAGTGCCTTCAATCCGGCGTCGATTCCAGGGCCGCGAAAACTCGAGCGCGATGAGCGGTTGGCCTTGTCGAATGAGGCCTTGAAGATGAACGGCACCCGCAATTTCTGCGTGATCTCGCGCAGCCGGCCGGCGATCTCGATCACCAGCGCCTCGCTTTCGACGACGCAAGGACCCGCGATCAAAAACAATGGACGATCCGCGCCGACTTCGAACGACCCCAACTTCATACGGCCGCGCCTTAGCTCTAAGCCGTAGCTGCGCGGCCGGGTTGCAGCGAGGCGCGGTATTCGCGCGCGGCGCGAATGAATCCGGTGAACAGCGCATGGCCGTCGCGCGGCGTCGAGGTGAATTCCGGGTGGAATTGGCTCGCCATGAACCACGGGTGGCTGGGCAATTCGATGAATTCGACCAGCCCGTCGGCCGAGAAACCCGAGAAGCGCAATCCGGCCTGCGTGAGGTCGTCGAGGTAATTGTTGTTGAATTCGTAGCGGTGGCGGTGCCGCTCGAAGATCGACTCCTTGCCGTAGACCGCATGTGCGAGCGAGCCCGGCGTGAGCCGCGATTCCTGCGCGCCGAGGCGCATGCTGCCGCCGAGGTTGGATTTTTCATCGCGCACCTGCTGGCCGCGCGCGAGGTCCTGCCACTCGGTGATCAGCGCGATCACCGGGTGATGCGTCGCCCGGTCGAACTCCGTGCTGTTCGCGCCTTTGAGTGCGAGCACATTGCGCGCATATTCGATGATCGCAAGCTGCATTCCCAGACAGATCCCGAGATACGGGATGCGATTCTCGCGCGCATAGCGAATCGCCTGGATCTTGCCTTCGATACCGCGGTCGCCGAAACCACCCGGCACCAAAATGGCGTCCATGTTCTGCAGCGCGCCGGGCCCGAGACGCTCGATGTCCTGCGACTCGAAATAGTGGATGTTGACGCGCGTGCGCGTCTTGATGCCGCCGTGCATCAACGCCTCGTTGAGCGAGATGTACGAGTCGCGGATTTGCACGTATTTGCCGACCATGCCGATGTCGACCGCGGCCTCCGGATTCTGCTTGGCGGCCACGACCGCGCGCCAATCCGACAAATCGGTCGGCGGCGCATCGAGGCGCAGCTTGTCGACGACGATGTCGTCGAGGTCCTGTTCGTGCAGCAGCAGCGGAATCTTGTAAATGTCGTCCGAATCCACGGCCGAAATCACCGCGCGTTCCTCGACGTTCGTGAACAGCGCGATCTTGCGCCGCTGCTCCCCGGGCAGCGTCTGTACGCAACGGCACAACAGTATATCGGGCTGGATACCGATGCCGCGCAGCTCCTTGACCGAGTGCTGGGTCGGCTTGGTCTTGATCTCCCCCGAGCCGCCGACGATCGGCACGAGCGTCAAGTGCATATACAGCACATGATTTCGACCGAGTTCGACGCCCATCTGGCGTATCGCCTCGAGGAACGGCAAGGACTCGATGTCGCCGACCGTGCCGCCGATCTCGACCATGCAGACGTCGGCGTCGCCGGCGCCCATGCGGATGCGGTATTTGATCTCGTCGGTGATGTGGGGAATGACCTGGACGGTCGCACCGAGGTAGTCGCCGCGGCGCTCCTTGGCGATCACTCGCTCGTAGATACGCCCGGTCGTGAAATTGCTGTTGCGCCCGGTCGTCGTGCGCACGAAGCGCTCGTAATGGCCCAAGTCGAGATCGGCCTCGGTGCCGTCGGCCGTCACGAAAACTTCACCGTGCTGGAATGGGCTCATCGTGCCCGGATCCACGTTGATGTACGGGTCGAGCTTGACCATGCTGACTTTGAGCCCGCGCGCCTCCAGGATTGCGCCCAAGGAGGCCGCGGCGATGCCCTTGCCTAGCGACGAAACCACACCGCCGGTGACGAAAACGAATCGAGTCATGTTGGTCACCGCCGATTGAAAATAAAGCACTCAGTGCGAATCGAACAATGCGATTCGGCACCAGCACAATGGGCCACTACGGGAATTACGACAATTCGACGGGAATTCAGATTATCAGATCGCAGGCCGCGCGACAATCGAGTCAAACCAGATTTGGCGCATCGACCCATTCGAACGCCAAGCCCGGGCCGCGGGGCCCGCACCAGCGCGCGTCCAGCCACAGATCGCCGATGCCGACCAGAGCGTCGCCGGCATAAATGAACGGCAGCGCGTCGCGCATCCACGGCAGCACGCCGTGCTCTTGACATAAATGTTGGACGCTGCGCGTCGAGGCGCCGATCGACGGCTTGAGCGTCTCGCCTCCCGCGCGGCCGCCGACGCGAAGCAGCTTGGGTAAGCGGCCGAGATCCAGGCCGCCGGGACGCAAGGCGCAATGCAATTGCCCCAGGCCCGCCCCAAGCTCGAAACGCGGCTGCGCGCGCGGCTCCCAGCTGCGTTCGAGCGCGATTTTCGGCGGCACCGCCGCCGTGAGGAAGATGCGCTCGCGATAGCGGCGCAGCGCGAACGCATCCCAAACGACCGCAGGCAAATGATCGGCGTCGGCGGCCAGAATTTGGCGCAGCGCTTCGAGCAAGCGCGCCGCCGGCGGCGGCAGGGCCTGCGCCTCGAAGATCCAGCGGCGCAACGCGTTGACGCGGCGCGCCGAAGCGAGGTTGCGCAGGCGCGGCACCGACAGCGCATCGCCGTCGCGCAGCAGCGCCAGATCCGCGTCTGCGATCGTGTCCAGCATTTCCTGCGCCTCGGCGATATGCGACGCAGTTCGAGACAAGGCGGCCCCCGCGCCGGGCCAGCGTGCCTCGATCAGCGGCCACACGCAGCGGCGCAGGTAAACCCGATCGAAACGCAGGTCCTCATTCATCGGATCCGGCGCGCCCGTGATGCCGAGCGCTGCCGCGAATTGCCGCAGGTCGGCGCGCCGAACATGCAGCAGCGGCCGCAGGTGCCAACCGCCCGCGAACGGCCGGCAGACCGGCATGCTCGCCAAGCCCTTGAGGCCCGCGCCGCGCAGCGCTTGCAACAGCAGTGTCTCGGCCTGATCCTCGCCGTGATGCGCGGTCAACAGGCATTCCCCGGCGCGCAGCTGCGCGCCGATCCCTGCGTAACGGGCATCGCGCGCGGCCGCCTCGATCGACGCACCGGCCGGGGTGTTCACCGGCACCTCGATGATCGACAGCGGGACACTCAATGCCGCGCAAAGTGTCGCACACGCATCGCGGAACGACTCGGCCGCGCCCTGCAGGCCGTGATCGACATGTACGGCGCGCATCGCCGAGAAATGCGGCGCGGCGCGCAGTTCCGCGAGTGCCGCGAGCAAGGCGCTCGAATCAGCGCCGCCGCTCAGCGCGACCACGTAGCCGTTCGCCCCGCTCGGCACATGCGCTTGCAAAATCGTCGCCAGTTGGGCCGCGGAAAAACTCATTCCGCGGAATGTTACGGCATGAACGCGTCAAACACCCGCGCCTGCGCCAGGCGCGAACGGGGTTCAGGTGCTCGGCGGCGGCGGCGCGGAATTTCCTGCCGATTTGAGGCAGTCCTTCATGAATTCGCGGCGCGCATCGCCGCGCTCGAGTTTCTGATCGTCGGCCTTTTGTTTGCACGCTGCCCAGGCGGCATTGTGGTGGCGCCCATTGGGGCCCGTGGCGCCGTCGGCGCCCGCGGCCGGCGGGGTCGGATCGTCCGCGAACGCAAGACCGGCGGGCCCGACAGCCGAAGCCGCGAGTGCGATGTTAAGCGCAATGGTCGAAAGGCTGTTGAGATGACGCATGGTTATCAACTCCGGTGGGAATAGACCGGCCCAAATTCTAGGGCCATTGCGCGTGCCGCGAATGTCCGTCAGTGCAAAGCTGTGTCAAGAATTCAAATCCCGAAGCGTATATTGTCGCGATCGGAACAGGAGACCTCGCATGAGTTACGACAGCTATCACAAGCGCCGCATCGGCAAACATCTGTTGAAGCCGGAAACCCAAATGATGGGATATGGCTACGACCCGAGCTTGTCGGAGGGCGCGCTCAAACCCCCGATTTTTTTGACCTCGACCTTTGCGTTCAAGAGCGCGCAGGACGGCAAGGATTTCTTCGACTACACCTCGGGTCGGCGCGAATTGAAAGCCGGCCAAACCGCGGGCCTGGTCTATTCGCGCTTCAACAACCCGAATCTCGAGGTGCTCGAGGATCGACTCGCCTTGTGGGAAGGCGGCGATGCGAGCGCGGTGTTCTCGAGCGGCATGGCGGCGATTTCCACGACCTTGTGGGCGTATGTGCGGCCCGGCGACGTGTTGCTCATGAGCCAGCCGCTCTATGGAGGGACGGAAACGCTGATCGAAAAGACGCTGCCGACGTTCGGCGTGCGCGCCGTCGGCTTCACCCAGGGTTGCGATGCAGCGGCCGTCAACGCCGCGGCGACGCGCGCGCTCGAGCTGGCGCGCTCGAGCGGCGGACGGGTCTGCCTGATTCTCGTCGAGACGCCCGCGAACCCGACCAACAGCCTCGTCGACCTCGCGCTGATGCGCAAGGTCTCCGAGCGCATCGGCGCCGAGCAAGCCGGCGGCCGGCCGCCGATCGCGGTCGACAACACGTTCTTGGGACCCGTGTTCCAACGCCCCCTCGCCCACGGCGCCGACATCATCATGTATTCGCTGACCAAGTATGTCGGCGGCCATTCGGATTTGGTCGCGGGCGGCGTGATCGGCTCGCGCGAGATGATGGCTCCGATTCGCCGGCTGCGCGGCGCACTCGGCACGCAGCTCGATCCGAACACCGCATGGATGATCATGCGCTCGATGGAGACCATGTCGCTGCGCATGCACCGCGCCTCGCTCAACGCCGCGCTCGTCGCGAGCTTTCTGCGCGCGCACGACAAGGTCGCCGCTGTCAATTATCTCGGTTTCCTCGAACCGGGAGATCCGCTGCGTGCGGTCTTCGACCGCCAGTGCGACAGCGCGGGCTCGACGTTCGGCTTCACCATCAAGGGCGGAGAAGCGGAAGCGTTTCGCCTGCTCGATGCGCTGCAGGTGATCAAGCTCGCGGTGAGTCTCGGCGGCACCGAGACGCTGATGTCGCACCCGGCCAGCACGACCCACTCGGGCGTTCCGAAGGAGACGCGGGATCGACTCGGCGTCACCGACGCGTTGATTCGCATATCGGTCGGCATCGAAGATCCGGATGATTTGATCGCCGATCTGCGCGAGGCACTCGCTGCCGTTTAGTTCACGCGGCTAGTGCATGCGGCGCCGCGATTCACAGCGGCGCCGCGCCTCATCCCTGATTCGCGGGCTTCCACTGCTCGAGAAAACTCGTGACCGCTTTTGAGCGCATGCGGCTCATGGCCTCGAACTCGCCGGTCCTTTGGCTGTAGAGCAGGCCACCGTGCTCGTCCAACACCGCGAGCGCCGGCACACCTTTCGAGATCGGAATCGCGTAGCGCGTCGCGATGTCGAGATTGCGATCCATCTGCCCGATATTGACGTGCACCAGCACGTAGTTCGCCTCGAGGATCTGCCGATTGGCGGCATCGTGCAGGAAAATATCCAAGGCCTGGCAATCGACGCACCAGTTGCCGCCGAAATCGAGCACCACGCGCTTGTGAGTCGCTGCCGCGCTCTGCAGCGCCGCGGCGATATCCGCCTCCGCGCGCTCCGGCGGCGGAAAAATCTCGCGCTCGCCCGCGCGCAAGGATCCGGCCAGCGCGAACGCCAGCAGCGCGAGCACGGTCATCAACGGGCGTTTCGAAGAGTGGATCGCGTGCATCAGGTCAGACCCTCGAACGGTGGCTTTCCGGCCGATTGCCGGTATCGAGGATAAGATTTTAGCTCGTCGGTTCCGCTTCGCCCAGTCCGTCCGAGGAATAGGGTGTGATCGCCTCGGCCTGCAGCGCGGGCAGCGTCTTGACGTTGCGGATCACGGGCAGCCGTGAGGCCACGCCGGCGAGCAGCAGCGCGAGACCGCCGCCGACGCCGAGCCCCCAGCGCAGGCCCCAGTGCTGGCCCATCCAGCCGCCCAGCAAGGCGCCCGGCCCGGACGGCAGCAGGATCAGCCAGCGCATCGTGCTGGTCATGCGTCCGAGCAGTGGAGCCGGCGTCACCGATTGGCGCAGCGCCAGGAAATTGATGAAAATGAAGACCGCGCCCAAGCCGAACAGCATGAGCATCAGCACGTAAGCGGCGATGCCGAACGCGTTGAGCGGCGCTACACTCAGCAGCAGCCAGCCAAAGCCCGTGACCCCGAATCCGAGCGTCAATGTCGTGCCCGCGCCGATGCGGCGCACCACGCGCTGGCCGATGATGCTCGCACCGATCGTGCCCATGCCGAGGCCGACGTAGCTAAGGCCGACCGCGCGCTCGCTAAGCCCCAGTTCGCGCGTTGCAAACAGGATCTGCACGACCATCGACATCTGATTGCACATCTGCCAGACGCCGACGCAGCTTGCCATCGCGACGAGCAGCCGATGGCCGCGCACGAAATTGAGCCCAGCGCGCATCGCGGGCCAGAACGCAGCATTGCGCCGACTCGGCGTTTCGAGCACCGGCACGCCACGCAAGATCGTCGCCGAGGTCAGCAGCAGCAGCGCGTCGGCGAGCAACGCGACCGGCGCGCCGGTGATCTTGATCAGCGCGCCCGCGGCGCCGGGACCGGTGACTTCGGCGGTCGAGGACGCGAGCGCATTCTTGGCGTGCGCCTCGACGAGCCGAGCGCGCGGCACGATCTGCGTGAGCACGATCTGCGCGGCGCTGCCGGCCGTCGTGTTGACCGTGCCGATCACGAACGCAATCACGTAAAGCCAGGACATCGATAGCCAGCCGAGCCACCATGCGCAGGGCACGGTCGTGACCGCGGTTGCAAGCGAGAGTTCGCCGACCACGTAGACCGGCATCTTGCGCACGCGGTCGAGCCAAACACCGCTCGGCAATGAAAACAGCACGAACGGAGCCAGCTCGATCGCCGTGAGCGTGCCCATTTGCGTGGGGCTCGCGTGCAGCAGCACGGCCGCGGTCAGCGGCAGCGCGAGCAGGGTCACCTGCCCGCCGAACGAGGAAATCAAAATGGAGGTCCAAAGCCGCCGATAGACCGCATCGCGCAGCAGGTCCGTGGGAGCCAGCGTCAGGTAGGCGCGCCAGCGCGGCGGCACGAGACTTTCGGGGAAAAATCGGTTCATGAACTTAACGCACCAGTACCGGCATGGTACCGGAATCGGCTGCCCCTCCGCGTGGCGGATCGCAGCCGCCCGCATTTCTGCAAATGGCCGCGCATTCGGCCCCACTTCGGGTTAGCCTATTCCAATAACAACAGGCCATCACGCAGGGGTCGCATCATGTTTCAGCAATTGTTGACACCGGTCGGCAACAGCCTGGGGCTGTCGTTTCTCGTCGCAGTATTGCCGGTACTCACCGTGGTGCTGTTATTGGGAGTCCTGCGGCGTCCCGCGTGGCAGGCCGCACTCGCCGGGTTGATCGTCGCGCTGATCATCGCCGCGGGACCCTGGCAAATGCCTATCGGCCTCGCATTGCGCGCGACGGCCAACGGCGCGGTGTTCGCGCTTTGGCCAGTCATGTGGATCGTCGTCAACGCGCTGCTGCTCTACAATATCGCTTTGAGTTCGGGCCGCTGCGACGCGTTTCGCCGCTGGATTCTCGCGCACTTGCCCGATGACCAGCGCGTCGTGCTCGTCGTGGTCGGTTTTTGCTTCGGCGCCTTGATCGAGGGAATCGCGGGCTTCGGCGCGCCGGTCGCGATCACGAGTTCGCTGCTGATCATGGTTGGATTCCCGCCGATCGAAGCGCTCGTGTTCGTGCTGATCTTCAACACGGCGCCCGTGGCTTTCGGTGCGCTCGGCACACCGGTCACGGTGCTGGGTGCGGTGACCAATCTGCCGGCCGCGACACTCGGCGCGATGATCGGCCGCCAGCTCCCGGTCATGGCAATGATCTTGCCGTTCTATGTCATGACGCTCTATGGCGGCTGGCGCTCGCTGCGCGCGCTCTGGCCGGTGCTGTTGGTCGCCGGCGCAAGCTTCGGGATCGCGCAGTTCGTGACGGCGAATTTCATCAATTACACGCTGACCGACGTCTTGTCATCGTTGGGCTCGCTGATCGTGACCGTGGCTTTCTTGAAGGTCTGGCGTCCGGCCCCCGACCCCGAATTCGCAATGCGCGAAGCCGAGCCCGGTGCGCTCTCCGGTGTACCGACCGGCACGCCTGCGGCGGGCGCAGCGCAGGCCTCAGGGACACCGACCAATGTGCCGGCTTGGCAGGGCTGGCTGCCCTGGGTCCTGGTTTCTGCGATCGTGATCCTGTGGACCACGTTCAAGGTCGCGGGGATTGGCCAGCAGAATATCGAATGGCCGGGGTTGCACAAGGCGATCTCGATCACGCTCTATCATGACAAACCGTACGCGGCCGTTTGGCAATTCCAGCCGCTCGCAACCGGCACGGCGATATTGCTTGCGGCCATCATCACGGCGCTGCTCGTGCGGATATCGCCGGCGGAATTCTTTCGTTGCGTGCAGCACACGGTCAAGCAAATCTGGCTCGCGGTCCTCACCGTGATGCTGATCGTCGGGCTTGCGTATTTGATGAATTATTCGGGCCTCGCCTATACGCTCGGCCAGGGTGCCGCATCGAGCGGATCGCTGTTCATCCTGTTCTCGCCGTTCCTCGGCTGGGTCGCGGTCATGCTCTCCGGCAGCGACACCTCGGGCAACGCCTTGTTCGGCAATCTGCAGGTCGTCGCGGCCCGGCAGTTGAACCTCAATCCGGTGCTGTTCGCGGCGACCAATTCTTCGGGCGGCGTCATGGGCAAGATGATTTCGCCGCAGAACATCGCGACCGGCGCGTCGGTCACGAAGCTCAAGGGTCGCGAGGGCGAGATCTTCGCGCGCACGTTCATTCACAGCGTCGCGCTCACGGTACTACTCGTCGTGCTGGTGGTTGTGGAGCAGTACCTGATCCCGTGGGTGATCCCGGCCTTGCCGGCCGCAGGCCCTTGAGAGCCGCGCGCGGCCGCTAGCCTTCGCGGAATACGCCGAAGGAACGCAAACGCGCCTGCCGCGCATCGAGCAGCTGGGTCACGGGCAGCGCCCGCAGCTCGGTCAGGTGAGCGATCAGGCTCTGCTTGACGGTCGCGGCCATCGCCTGCGGGTCGCGATGCGCGCCGCCGTGCGGCTCCTTGAGAACTTCATCGACGAGTCCCAATTTCTTCAGCCGATCGGCCGTGCCGCCCATCGCGTCGGCGGCGATTTCCTTCTTGTCGGTGCTCTTCCAGAGGATCGATGCGCAGCTCTCGGGTGATATCACCGAGTAAGTGCTGAATTGCAGCATCACGAGCCGGTCGCAAACGCCGATCGCGAGCGCTCCGCCGGAACCGCCCTCGCCGATCACGACGCTCAAGATGGGCGCGGCAAGGCTCGACATTTCGAACAGATTGCGCGCGATCGCCTCACTCTGGCCGCGTTCCTCCGAACCGATGCCGGGATAGGCGCCCGGCGTATCGATCAGCGTGACCACCGGAATCCGGAAGCGCTCGGCCATGCGCATGAGCCGCAGCGCCTTGCGGTAGCCTTCCGGCTTCGGCATGCCGTAATTGCGCCGGACCCGCTCCTTGGTATCGCGGCCCTTCTGTTGGCCGATCAACATCACCGGCACACCCTCGATGCGCGCTAGGCCGCCGACGATCGCGAGGTCGTCGCTGTACATGCGGTCGCCGTGCAGTTCATGCCAGTCGGTGAAGATCATCGAAACGTAGTCGAGCGTATAAGGCCGCTGCGGATGGCGCGCGAGCTGGGTGATCTGCCAGGGGCTCAAATTCGCAAAAATACTCGTCGTAAGCGCTCGACTTTTTGCTTGTAAGCGCTTGATTTCCTCGGAAATATTGACGCTCGCATCGGTTCCTAGGAACTTCAGCTCCTCGATTTTTGCCTCGAGCTCCGCGATCGGCTGCTCAAACTCCAGAAAACTCATCGCCATGAAGATGTTTCCTCACCTTTTAGCTCATTGCGGGGACCATACACCAAATACCATCCCTCGCGCCCGACCAAGGCCGAGAGCTTATCGAGCAGTTCGCGCGTGGGGCGCACCGACCAGGCATCCGGGAGATTCATTTTGCCGGTGTATTCCTGGCGTGAGACACAGATGCTGACGCCGCAGGGACCGCGCAGGTAGGGCTTGAGCAGTTCCTCGAATCGGTTGAGGCCCTGGGGTCCGTCGAATTCGGCGTGCCAGCGCAGCCAGAGCCGCCGTGCGTGCCGTTCGCGCGCCTTGTCGATGTCCAGCAGCGATTTCGCCTGCAGGCGCCAGGCTTCGATGAAATCGTCGAAGCGCAAGGTACCGTCGATCACGAGGATCGCGTCTTTGACGATGATCTCGCGATATTGCTGGAACGTTTCCTCGTAGAGACTGACCTCGAGCCGGCCGCTGCGATCATCGAGTATCAAGGTCACGCGATTGGGCCGGCGGCGTATTTCGAGCACGAGACCGGCGACCGTGACCGGCTTGCCGGCCGACCAGGCGCGTCCGCCTTCGAGCGCGGCCGCAGGTTTCGGACCGCCGACGTCGGCGAGGCGCGCGCTCACGAGAAATTTCAAATCCGGCTCATAGGGCGTGATTGGATGCCCGCTCAAAAACAGGCCGAGCGTCTCGCGCTCAAACCCCAAACGAACCGCTTCGCTCCAATCGGCGATGACGGCAACGCCCGCCGGTGCGACCTCGTGCGCGGCGCTCAAACCGAACAGATCGACCTGGCCGGTCGAGACGGCGAGCGAGCTTTGCTCGCCGAGCTGCATCGAGGAGCCGAGTTCGGCGCTCAAGGTCGCGCGGTTGACGCCGAGCGCGTCGAGACAGCCGCTGCGGATCATCGCCTCGAGCACACGCCGATTGACTCTCTGAAGGTCGATGCGGCGGCAAAGGTCGGCGAGCCGCTCGAAGGGCCCATTGGCGCTGCGCTCTTCGATGATGGCTTCGACCGCCGATGCGCCCACGCCCTTGATCGCGCCGAGCCCATAGCGGATGCGGCCGGGTCCCGCGACCTTGAACGCATAGACCGACTCGTTGACGTCGGGGGGCAGCACGTTGAGTCCCATGCTCGCGCATTCGTCGATCAGCGTGACGACCTTGTCGGTCTTGTCCATATCGGAGGAAAGAACGGCCGCCATGAACGCTTCCGGATAGTGTGCCTTGAGCCAGGCGGTCTGGTAGGACAGCAAGGCGTACGCGGCGGAGTGGGATTTATTGAATCCGTAGCCCGCGAACTTCTCCATGAGGTCGAAGATATGCGTGGCTTGGGCCTCGCGCACCCCGCGAGCGACCGCGCCGCTGACGAACACCGAGCGTTGCTTGGCCATCTCCTCGGGCTTTTTCTTGCCCATCGCACGGCGCAGCAGATCCGCGCCGCCGAGCGTATAGCCGGCCAAGATCTGCGCGATCTGCATGACCTGTTCTTGATAGAGGATCACGCCGTAGGTCGCCTCGAGCACGGGCTTGAGATCCGGGTGCAGGTAGTCGATCGCCGAGCCGCTGGTATCGTGCTTGCGCGCGATGAAATCCTCGACCATGCCCGACTGCAATGGACCGGGTCGAAACAATGCGACCAGTGCGACGATGTCGCCGAAACGGTCCGGCTGCAGCCGCCGAATCAGATCCTTCATGCCGCGCGACTCGAGCTGGAACACGGCGGTCGTCTTGCAGCTCTTGAGCAGCGAGTACGTCGCGACATCATCCATCGGCAGCGCGGTGATCTCGAGCGGCGGCTCACCGATGAGCGCGCGCGCCGTGTTGATGTCGCGCACCGCCCAATCGATGATCGTCAGCGTGCGCAATCCCAAGAAATCGAACTTCACGAGCCCCGCGGCTTCGACATCGTCTTTGTCGAACTGGGTCACCGGCGTCGTGCTGCCCTCTTCGCAGTAGAGCGGCGTGAAATCGGTCAGCACCGACGGGGCGATCACGACGCCGCCGGCGTGCGTGCCGGCGTTGCGCGCCAGGCCCTCGAGACTGCGCGCGAGGTCGATCAATTCGCGCACCTCGCCGTCGCCGTTGTACAGGCGCGCGAGCTCCTCCTCCTGTTCGAGCGCCTTATCGAGCGTCATACCGATCTCGAACGGAATCAGCTTCGCGATCTTGTCGACATAGCCGTAGTTGTGGCCGAGCACGCGCCCGACGTCGCGCACGACCGCCTTCGCGGCGAGCGTGCCGTAGGTGATGATTTGCGAGACGCGCTCGCGCCCGTATTTGTTCGCGACATAGTCGATGACCCGGTCGCGACCCTCCATGCAGAAGTCGACGTCGAAATCCGGCATCGACACGCGCTCGGGGTTCAAGAATCGCTCGAACAGCAGATCGTGTTCGATCGGATCGAGATCGGTGATCCCGAGCACATAGGCAACCAAGGAACCGGCGCCCGAACCGCGGCCGGGCCCCACGGGCACACCGTTCCTGCGCGCCCAGCGGATGAAATCCGCAACGATCAGAAAATAGCCTGCGAAGCCCATGCTGCAGATCACGCCGAGTTCGAGTTCGAGGCGCTGCCCATAGGCGGCCTCGTCGCGCGCCGGCGCATTCTTGGCCAAGCTGCCCGCAAGCCGATCGCGCAGGCCTGCGGACGCCTCATCGCGCAAGAATTGCTCGGTCGTGCGGCCGGCCGGCACCGGATAGGCCGGCAGCATCGCTGCGCCGAGCTTGATTTCGAGCGAACAGCGTCGGGCGACCTCGACGGTGTTGGCGAGCAACTCGGGCGCATCGGCGAACAGCTCCGCCATTTCGGCGGGCGATTTCAAATACTGTTCCTCGCAGTACCGGCGCGTGCGGCTGGGATCGGCGAGCAAGGCGCCGTCGTGTATGCAAACCCGCGCCTCGTGCGCCTCAAAATCCGCCCGCGCGAGAAACCGCACGTCGTTGGTCGCGAGCGCTGCGACGCCGCGCACATCCGCCAAATCGAGCACGGCCTCGGTGTGCGCCTGCTCACCGGCCCTGCCGGTGCGCTGCACCTCGAGGTAGAACCGATCGCCGCAGAGCGCGATCCAGGCATCGAGACAGCGCGCCGCCTCGTCGGCGCGGCCGCGTGCGATCGCTCGGCCGATGTCGCCCTCGGGGCCGCCCGAGAGCACCACGAGTCCGCTCAAGGTCTCTTTGTCGAGCCAGCTGCGCTCGAACATCGGGACGCCGCGCTGCTGTCCTTCGAGATAGGAGCGCGTCACGAGCTGCGTCAAATGCCGGTAGCCGACCAGGTCCTGGCACAGCAGCACGATCCTGGCCGGCGGCGCGCGCTCACCGGTCTCGCGGATCCAGGCGTCGACACCGATCAACGGCTTGACGCCCGCGCTCTGCGCCTCCTTGTAGAACTTGACCATCGCAAACAAATTGCTTTGATCGGTCAATGCGACCGCCGGCATGCCCGCTGCGGCAACCGCGGCCATGAGCTCGGGCATGCGCACGATGCCGTCCACCAATGAATATTCCGTGTGCAGCCGCAAGTGCACGAACTGCGTCATGGCGCGACCGCGACCGGTGCAAAAGAGCGGCGGTGCATCGGGCAAGGGCCGAATTCGCGCAGCAGCCGCAGGTGCGCCTCGGTCCCGTATCCCTTGTGCGCCGCGAACCGGTAGCACGGGTACAGTGTGTCGGCTCGCAGCATGTAGGCATCGCGCACGGTCTTCGCGAGGATCGAAGCGGCACTGATCACAGGCCGGCTCGCGTCGCCGCGCACGATCGAGCGCGCGCCCGTGCAACGCCCAAGCCCCGCGAGCGCAGGCAACCGATTGCCGTCAACCTCGAGGCAGTCGGGAACGACGCTGAGCGCGAGCACGGCGCGGCGCATCGCCAGATAGGTCGCCTCGAGTATGTTGAGCGCGTCGATTTCGGCCGCGTCGGCCCAGCCGATTCCGAAACACAGCGCGTTGCGGCGAATCGCTGCGGCGAGGCGCGTGCGCGACGCTTCGTCCAGCACTTTCGAATCCGCGACGCCCGCAATGCCGCGGCCGCGCCGGAAGATCACCGCCGCGGCGACCACGGGTCCCGCCAAGGGGCCGCGCCCCGCCTCATCGACGCCGGCGACGAGCACGTTCATGCCGACTGCGGCCCGGCGAGGCGCGCCGCGCCCGTAGGGCGCATCGAATCGACCAGCGCCAAAATCGCGAGCGCCGCACTCTGACTGCCGCCGCGCCGCAGGATCGCGTGAATTCGCGTGAATTCCTCTTCCAGCTCCCGCCGACGGGTAGGGTCATCCAGCCACATCAAGAGCTCCGCGCCGATCGAATCCGGGACGATTTCTTCCTGAAAATATTCGCCGACGACGCGCCGATCCGCAAGTAGATTTGGCTGTGCAAAATACTTGGCTTTGACCAGTTTCAGGCGCCGCAGCACCCAGGCGGTCATCGCGCCCAGCCGATAGACGACGACCATTGGACGCTTACTGAGCGCGGCCTCGAGGCTCGCGGTGCCGGATGCGACCAATACCACGTCACAGGCCGCGAGCGCCGTCTGCGCCTGACCGTCGAGCAGTTTGACGCTGACCTCGGGAGCGGCGCGCAGCGCCTCGGCGAACAGTGTCCGCACGCGCGGATTCGCCATCGGCGCGAGAAATTGCAGATTGGGGCGCCGGGCTGCGAGTACCCGCAACGTAGCGGCAAAATCCGCGCCGAGGCGCGTCACCTCTCCGCGCCGGCTGCCGGGCAGCAGCGCGACGACTTGCGCGTCGGGCGCGAGGCCCAATTGTGCCCGCGCGGCCGCGCGATCGACGATCAGGGGAATCGCATCCGCCAGCGGATGACCGACGAACTCGGCGCGCAAACCCTGATCGTCATAAAATCGCTTTTCGAACGGCAGCAGGCACAGCACCAGATCGACCGACTCGTGCATGCTGCGCACGCGACTCTGGCGCCACGCCCAGACCTGCGGACTCACATATTGCACGGTCGGGATGCCGGCAGCGTGCAGCGAGCGGGCCAATCCTAGGTTGAATTCCGGTGCGTCGATGCCGACGAAGACGTCGGGTTTTTCAGCGAGAAACGCCCGGCGGATGCGTGCGCGCAAGCGCAGCAGGCGCGGCAAATCACGCAGAATCTCGAACAAGCCCATGACCGCGAGCGATTCGGCCGGCTCCCACACCTCGCAGCCGGCCGCCTGCATCTTCGGCCCTGCGATGCCGAAAAAGCGAATCTCGGGAACGAGTGCACGCAGCGACTCGATCAGGTGTGCCCCAAGTGTATCCCCCGAAGCTTCGCCAGCGACCAGGCCGATCCGCAGTGGCGCCGCCATGCTGTTACCGCACGATGCTGCGCGAGCTTTGCTTGATGAAGTCGACGAATGGCCGGATCTCAGCCTGTTCCCGCGCAATCGTCTCGAGCTGATCCAAAGCCTCGTTGAGCTTCAAGCCCGACCGGTACAGCAGCCGATAGGCGCGCCGGATGTTGCGGATCTGCACCTCGTCGAATCCGCGCCGCTTGAGGCCCTCGGAATTGACGCTGTGCGGCTCGGCGGGGCGGCCCACGGCCATCACATACGGCGGCACATCGCGCGTCACGGCCGTGTTGTTCGCGATGAAGCAATGCGCGCCGATCTTGGTGTGCTGATGTGCGCCCGAGAAGCCGCCCATGTTGACCCAATCGCCGACCTCGACGTGGCCGCCGAGCGTCGCGCAATTGGCCATCACGATCTTGTCACCGAGCCGACAGTCATGCGCGACGTGCGCATGCGCCATCAGCAAATTATCGTTGCCGATGGTCGTGACTCCACGGTCATGCGTGGTGCCGCGATTCACCGAAACGAACTCGCGAAACACGTTGCGGTCGCCGACTTCGAGACGCGTCGGCTCGCCGGCGTATTTCTTGTCTTGCGGCGCATCCCCGATCGACGCGAACTGGAAAATCTTGTTGTCGGTGCCGATACGGGTCGGGCCATTGACGACCGCATGCGGCCCGATCCACGTGCGCGCACCGATGACCACGTCGGCGCCGATGACCGTGAACGGGCCGATGGCCACATCCTCCGCAATTTGCGCTGACGGCGCGATTACCGCACGCGAATCGATCATCCCCGCTCTCCCTGCTTCCCCGGCTCCTTGGTATCCGGTGCCACCATGATTTCGGTCGAGGCCACTTCGGCGCCGCCGACCTCGGCGAGGCCGTGAAATTTCCAGATCCCCTTGAACGAGCGCAGCAGCGTCACCGTGAGGATCAACTGATCGCCGGGTTCGACCGGTTTGCGGAAGCGCGCCTTGTCGATCGCGACGAAGTAAAATCGCGTCGCATCGGTCGGCGTAAAGCCGACCGTTTTGAACGCCAAGATGCCGGATGCCTGCGCGATCGCCTCGATCACCATGACGCCCGGCATGACGGGGCGCTGCGGAAAATGTCCGGTGAAGTACGGTTCGTTGAACGTCACGTTCTTGAGCGCCACGATCCGCTCTCCCGGCACCAGGTCGAGAATCCGGTCCACCATGAGGAAAGGATAGCGGTGGGGCAGCTGCCGCATGATCTCCTGGATATCCAACGTGATCGGCTCAGTCATCGTCACTCCTTAAATCTCTTGCCATGCGACGCAGGGCGGTTCGCGCCTAGTCTTCGAAACTGCGCGACCCTACGCCACCAAATCTTCGTCTCTTCGGCCGGTATGCCGCTCGAGTAACTGCCCGCTTTCGGGATCGATGCGGTGATCATGCTGAGGCCTGTGATCACGACGTCGTCGGCGATCGTCAAATGTCCCGCCATGCCGACGAGTCCGCCGATCATGCAGCGCTTGCCGATCGTCGTGCTGCCGGATATGCCGGTGCAGGATGCAATCGCGGTATGCGCTCCGATCGTGACGTTGTGTCCGATTTGTATCTGATTGTCGAGTTTGACGCCGTTCTCGACGACGGTGTCGTCAATCGCACCGCGATCGATCGTCGTGTTGGCACCGATCTCGACGTCGTCGCCGATGCGCACCGCGCCGACCTGCGGCACCTTGAACCACGTTCCGGAGTCGATCGCAAACCCGAAGCCATCCGCACCGATGACGACGCCGGGATGAAAAATGCAACGTTCTCCGACGATGGAGCCCGCACAGAGCGTCACGCGCGACATCAGGCGGGTATCCGCGCCGATGCGCGCGCCGGCCTGAACGATGCATCCCGCGCCCACGTAGACGCGCGCCGCAAGCTGCACGCCGGCTTCGATGACGCTGTGCGGCCCGATCGTCACACTCGGATCGATCTGCGCTTGCGGCGAAACCGTCGAACTCGGGTCGATGCCCGGCGGCCCGAGCGAGACCGGATACAGCGTGGTCGCAATTCGCGCGTAGCTGAGGTAAGGGTTGGCGTCGATTAGCGCAGCGACCGGACACTGCTCGAGATCCTGCGCGGAGATCACCACCGCGGTGGCTTCGGTCGCCGCGAGCGCCTTGCGATAGCGCGCGTTCGCGAAGAAGCTGATGCTGCCCGGCCCCGCATGATGGAGCGTGGCGACCCGAGACACCCGCAGGTTCGGATCGCCGCGCAGTTCCAGACCGAACCGTACCGCTAGCTCCCCCAGACTGTATCCGTCTGTTTGCACGCGCTCATGCCGGCCGCGCCGAACGGCCCGTTGATCTCTATTTGGTCCCTGGTGGAGTAGTCTTGCCTTGGGTCGCGGGCCCAGGCGGCGCTGCAGGCAAGGTCGCCGGCTTCGTCAGCAGAACCGCGAGCACGTTCGCCGTGAGGTCGAGCTGACCCTTGGCGAAGAACACGCCGTCACCGAGCACCAGATCAAAGCCTTGCGTGCTCGCGTAGGCTTGAATTTCGCCGACCAAGTAGCGCTGCACCTTGCCCAATTCTTCATTGCGACGCGTCGATGCGTCGTCCTGGAATTCGCCGGCTTTGCGCGAAAACTCGCGCTGTTCGTCGCGCAGCGACTTTTCCGCTTTGGCGCGATCCGCTTCGGCCATCACGGCGCCTTCGCGCTGCAACTTCTCGTCGCGCGCCTTCAAATCGTTCTGCATCGTCAGCAACTCACGCCGCCGCGGCGCGAACTCGTTATCGAGCGCGGTCATCGCAGTCTTCGTTTGCGGTGCATCTTCCAACAGCTTCTGAAAATTGACGACGCCGATCTTGATTTCGGCGCTGGCTTGCTGCGATGCGAAAATGCCGCAGAGACTGAGCAGCACCAAGGGAAGGCTACGAGTGAGAGTCGACATGTTGCTTTCTAAGACCTCAGAGAAGTGGATTTTGTCAAAACGATTGTCCGATCGAAAATTGAAATCGCTCCGTTTCGTCGTTGAATCTCACCGTATCGCCTGGGTAGGCATTCAACGGGAGCGCGTACGAAAAGCGGAACAAGCCTAAAGGTGCAAGCCACTGCACCGCAAGGCCGGTCGACCTCTTTAACGCATTATAGCTGAAATGATAATCGACGGGCGTCGTGTCATCGACACCGAGGAATTTGACCGCATTGCCGGTATAGAAAACGTTACCCATGTCGTAGAACCAGCTCACGCGAGCCGCGCTCTTCCACTTCTCCGGAACCGGAAACAGCAGTTCCAAGCGGTTGACGATACGCATATTGCCGCCATAGGGATTGCCGAGACCGATGTTGTCGCGGGGACCCAAGCGGCTCTCGCGGTAGCCGCGCACGCTGTCGGGACCACCCGCGAAGTAGTTCAAGTACGGCGGCAGCGAGGTGGTCTTGCCGAGCGCCGACGCATAGTCGAACGTGAATTGGTTCGAGATCAACCATTTGCCGACCAGCGGAACGTATTTGATGAATTGATAATTGAGCGCGTAGTAGCGCACGTCGCTCGGCGGAATCGCATAGCGGAACGAGAGCGCGTTGCGCATGCCGCGATCGGCAAACTGCGCGCGGTTGCGCGAATCCATCGACCAGCCGCCCGTGAATTCGAAGGTGTAGAAGTCGGTCCCATACACCGTGTAGGGCGTGTCGAGCGAGTTGACGGTGCCGTCGCCGTTGGTGTCTTCGATCTGCCGCTCGAAGGTATCGCCGTTCGACCGGACCCAATTCACGGCCTGCTGCGCGCTGTAGCCCTGCGACGTGACGAGCTCGTTCTTGTTGGCCGCGACGCCCAACTGGATGCCCTGATATTCCGTGATCGGATACGCAAAGCTTTCCGCGAGGGTCAGCTGCTTGGTGCCGAACTGCGACGAGGAGGACACGAACTGCGTGACCGCACGATAAGTCAAAGAGGTCGTGCGCGACACATTGTCGATCGTCGTATAAGGATCGGTTTGCGCGAGCGTGATGCTCTTGCTGTATTTGCCGGCATTCGCTTCGACCGCGATGCGATCGCCGCTGCCCATGAAGTTGCTGTGGACGAAATTCAGATTGATGCTGAATCTCTGCGCTTCCGAATAGCCGATACCGCCGCCGAATTGCCCGGGCAGTCCTTCCTTGATGTTGTAATCCACATCGACCAGATCGGCGCTGCCCGCGACCGGTTTGGTCTCGAACTCGACCTTCTCGACATAGGGGAGACGCTGGATGCGCTCCTTCGAACGCTCGACCGCAGAGTTCGACAGCCATCCGCCTTCTAGCTGCCGCATCTCACGGCGCAGTGTCTCGTCGTTGATCGCAGTTTCGTTGTTGAAATTGATGTGTCGCACGTAGACGCGATTGCCGGGCTCGATGAAGAACGTCAGCGAAACGGTCTTCTTATCGTTGTCGGCCGTGGGCACGGGGTCGATCTTCGAGAATGCGTAGCCGTCGGCGCCCAGCCGATAGCTCATGAGTTCCTGGGAATTGGTGACCGCCTTGCGCGAGAAGGTGTCGCCGGGATGAATCAGCAGCAGCTTGCGCAACTCGGCCTCGGGAACCACGAAGGTGCCCGCCAATTTGATCTCCGAGACCTTGAACACCGCGCCCTCGTTGACGTTCACGGTGATGAACATGTCGTCTTTCTCGGGCGCGATCGCGACTTGCGTCGAATCGATCTGGAAATTCGCGTAGCCGCGATCCATGTAATACGAGCGAATTTTCTCGAGATCGCCCTGCAGCGACTCGCGCGAGTAGCGATCGTCCTGTTTGTACCAGGACAGCCAGTTCGGCGTCTTCAGCTCGAGGCTGCCGAGCACGTCCTTTTCCTTGAACGCGGTGTTGCCGACCAGGTTGATCATGCGGATCTTGGCGCGTTTGCCTTCCTTGATGTCGACGATGACCTCGACTTTGTTGCCGGGCAGATCGGTGACCTTGGTATCGACGCGCACCGCGTACTTGCCGCGGCTGAAATACTGATCGGTCAGGTATTGCTTGACCTCATCGAGCACCGAGCGATCGAAGATCTTGCCGGTCGCGAGCCCGACGTTGCGCAAGCTCTTCTGCAGGTCTTCGGTCTTGATGTCCTTGTTGCCCTTGATCTCGAATTTCGCGATCGACGGGCGCTCGACCACGACGACCAGCAGCGTGTTGCCGTCGCGGCGCAACTCGACGTCGCGGAAGAAGCCGGTCGCGTACAGCGCGCGCATCGCTTCGCCGACGCGCTGCCCGTCGAGATGATCGCCGATGTTGACCGGCAAATAGTTGAAGACGGTACCTTCGGAGATGCGCTGCAGACCCTCCACGCGAATGTCGCCGACCGTGAACTGCTGTTCCGGAACCGCATCTTGTGCGAGCGCAGCAAGGCCGAGGGGTTGGACGGCGAGCGCCACAACCCCGAGAAGACGAAATTCAAATCCCACGCGAATGAGACCTTAAGTTATTTTTGCTCATGACTTCCCATCAGTTCAAATGTCTGGAGATATCGTTATAAAAGGCGAGGCTCATGAGCACCACGAGCAGCGCAATGCCGATCTGCTGGCCATAAAGTTGGGCTCGCTCGGACAATGGACTGCCCTTGACGGCTTCGACCAATTGATAGACGACCTGGCCGCCGTCCAATAAGGGAATCGGTATCAGATTCAGCACGCCGAGGCTGATGCTGATGATCGCCAAAAATCCCATGAATGCGCTGACGCCGAGGAACGCACTGATGCCGGCGAACTCGGCAATGCTGATCGGCCCGCTGATGTTCTTCGCGGAAACCTGACCGCTCGCCATGCGCCACAGCATCTCGACGGTCAGTGCCGACATCTCCCAAGTTTTCGCGACGCCGACGACGAGCGCATCGAGCGGCCCGGAACGGCGCATTTCGATGAGTCCCGGCGGGTAGGTGCGCGCACCGTCCTCGACCGAAATTCCGAGGCGGCCGATCGTCCTGCCCTGATCCTGCACCTTCGGCACGGCCGCGCTGATCTGCAAGTGCTCACCCGCGCGCTCCAAGTCGATCGATATCGTGCGCTCCGGCGCGGCATTGACCGCGGAGACGAATTCCAAACTGTTGGCGAGCGGCTCGCCGTTGACCGCGATCAGCCGATCTCCGACACGCAACCCCGCCTTGGCGCCCGCGCTGTTAGCGGGCACTTCCATGACGTTGGTCGTTGCCTTCCAACTCGCGAGGTCGAAGCCGAGCCCGGGGAGCAGTTGCCCGGGTTCGGTCATTGCGCGCCGATCCCCGTTGACGTGCAGGCTCATCGAACTGATTGCGCCGTCGCGGCGCACTTCGAGCGGAATCACGCCGTCGTCGGTGAACCGGCGGATCAACGCGATTTGCAGCTCTTCGGTATCCTCGACGCTGCGATCGCCGACGCGCACGATGGTATCGCCGCGTTGCAGGCCCGCCACGGCCGCAGGACTGTCGGGACGCACTTGACCGACGACGGGCTTGAGGATTTCGCTGCCGATCATCGCCAAGATCGCGTAGAGCACGATCGCGAATAGAAAATTCATCGCCGGCCCCGCGAGCAGTACCGCGATCCGGTGCGCAATCGGGCGACGTGTGAAGGAGCGGTGCAGCTCGTCCGGCGCCACGTCGCCGTCGCGCTCATCGAGCAATTTGACGTAGCCGCCGAGCGGAATCGCGGCAATGCAGTATTCGGTGCGGTCGGCGTCTTTGCCGATGCGCATCCATAGCGGCTTGCCGAAACCGATGCTGAAGCGCAGAACCTTGAAGCCGAGCCTCTTGGCTACCCAGTAATGGCCGAACTCGTGCACCGCCACCAGGATTCCGATGGCGAACAGAAACGAGGCGACGATGATCAAAATCCTCATGCAACGGCTCCACGCGCAGGCTCTATCAAGGCAGCAGCCAAACGACGCGCGGAGGCATCAGCCTCCAAAACGTCGTTCAGAGTCGTCACGGGGCATGCATCAATGTGCTGCAACACCTGGTCAATGACCGCAGCAATGCCCGTAAAGTTCAAGCGTCGGTCGAGAAACGCCTGGACCGCCACCTCGTTGGCTGCGTTCAACAACGCAGGCGCGGTTCCGCCGGCCCGCGCCGCGGATCGAGCAAGTTCGATAGCGGGAAAACGCCCATGATCCGGCGGCTCGAAATCGAGCTGACCTATGACCGCCAGGTCGAGGGATTCTACACCGGAACTGATGCGCTCCGGCCACGCCAACGCTTGTGCAATCGGCGTCCGCATGTCCGGGGCGCCCAATTGCGCCAGCAGCGAGCCGTCCGCATATTGTACGAGCGAATGTACCACGCTCTGTGGATGCACGACGATATCGACGCGCGCCTCGGGCAGGCCGAACAGCAGCGTCGCTTCGATGACCTCGAGCCCCTTGTTCATCAAGGTCGCCGAATCGACCGAGATCTTGCGTCCCATCTTCCACTTCGGATGCGCACAGGCCTGGTCCTGCGTGACGAACGGCAAATCGGCAGCCGGGGTCGTGCGGAAGGGACCGCCGGATGCGGTCAAAATCACCCGTGTGACGCCGCGCGCAGCGTCGCCGGGCAGATAGCCGGCAGGCATGCACTGGAAAATCGCATTGTGTTCGCTGTCGATGGGGATCAGTTGGGCGCCGGCCGCGCGCACCTCATCCATGAGCAGCCTCCCCGCCATGACCAGGGCCTCTTTGTTCGCGAGCAGCACCCGCTTGCCGGCACGCACCGCCGCGAGCGTCGGCAGCAGCCCCGCGGCACCGACGATGGCTGCCATCACGATCTCGACGCCGGGTTCGCCGACCGCGGCCGCGAGCGCCGCAGCGCCGCTCTCGACGAGCGTCTTCGAGCCGCACGCGCGCAGTGCAGCGCGCGCATTCGAGGCCGCGAACTCGTCGATGAGCACGACCCGGTCCGGGTTGAAGCGCTGCGCTTGCTCGACGATCGTCTGCCAATTTCGATTGGCGCCCAAGCTGGTCACGCGAAACCGGTCGGGATGATCGGCAATCACCGCGAGCGTGCTGCGACCGATGCTGCCCGTCGAGCCCAATACAGCGACACCACGCACGTCGGTCATGCGAGTACTCCCGAACTGAACAGGCCGAGCGCATAGAGCGGCGCCGCGGCCGTAACGCTATCGATCCGGTCCAACATACCGCCATGGCCAGGCAGCAGGCGCCCGCTGTCCTTGAGACCGGCAGAGCGCTTGAACATGCTTTCGGTCAGATCGCCGACGATCGAGATCAAGCCGATCGCGCAGCCGAAAGCCACGGTCGCAATCATCGGCAGGCCGAAGATGAGCGCACCGGCCGCGGCGAGCAATGCGACGAACAGCAGGCCGCCGGCAGCACCCTCCCAAGTCTTCGAGGGGCTCACCTGCGGCGCGAGCTTGAGACGTCCGTACTTGCGCCCGGCGAAATACGCGCCGACATCGGATGCGACGACCAGCAACACCAAACACAGCACGGCCTCGGGTCCGTGCGCAATCCCTTGCACCACGCTGAGCAGTCGAGCCAGCGCGATGAACGCCGGGACCAAAACGAGCGCACCACAGAACAAAGTCAGTATGCGCATCTGGCGATCCGGCGCGATGCAGACCCAGGCGAAAGCAAGCGCCCACCAGAGACATCCGGCGGACAGCACGACCACGGCATTCTCCGGATCGGCGGTCCAGACCCACGCAAGGCCGAGCAGTGCGACGATGCAGGCGCTATAGGCGAGGCGCGCCGGGATGCCCACCAGACCGCCGAATCCGGCCCATTCCCAAGCGCCGATCGCGAACACCACGCCGAATGCGACGGTCGCCGCGAGCGGCGGCAGCAAAAATAAGCCGGCCAACAGCGCGATGCCGAGCACGCAGGCCGTCAGTACTCGGGTCTTAAGCATCGGTATGGGCGGACACTTGTGCGGAGGTTTTGCCGAAGCGCCGTTCACGCCGGCGAAAATGCTCGAATGCGGCCTCGAGGTGGGCCGGTGAGAACTCCGGCCAGAGCACGTCGTCAAAAAACAGCTCGGTGTACGCGAGGTTCCACAACAAGAAATTGCTGATGCGCTGTTCGCCGCCGGTGCGGATCAGCAGATCCGGGTCGGGAACGCCGGCGAGCGCGAGGTGATTCGAAATTTCCTGTTCGCCGATATTCGCGGGCGCGAGGCGCCCCGCGGCAACCTCCGCCGAGAGCGCACGGCAGGCCTGTACGAGATCCCAGCGGCCGCCGTAGGCGACCGCAACCAGCAGCTGCAGGCCCGGGTTGTCGTGCGTGAGCGCTTCTGCGGACCGCATCCGCGATGCGAGCTCCGCGCCCAGCAATTCGCGATCGCCGATGAAGCGTAGGCGCACGCGATTGCGATGCAGATCATCGATTTCGCGGACCAGCGCGTCGAGAAACAAGCTCATCAACATGCCGACCTCGTCGGGAGGCCGGCGCCAATTCTCGCTGCTGAATGCGAACAGGGTCAGGTATCCGATGCCGCGGTTGCCGCATTCTTCGACGACGCGGCGCACGACCTTGACGCTGGCGCGGTGGCCCGCGGGACGCGGCAGCCCGCGCGCGCGCGCCCAACGGCCGTTGCCGTCCATGATGATCGCGACATGCTGCGGCGAGTCGGCCATGACCAGTTGAGGATTGTGCAAGTCTTTGGAAGCTCAGACCTGCATCAATTCCTTTTCCTTGTCGGCCATCGCATGATCGATCTCGGCGACGTGCTTGTCGGTGAGCTTCTGCACATCCTCTTGCGCGCGACGATCGTCGTCCTGAGCGATGAGCTTTTCCTTGAGCATTTCCTTGAGCTCGGTCATGACCTCGCGGCGCACGTTGCGCACGGCGACACGCGCCGCCTCCGCTTCCTGCCTCACGACTTTGGTGATGTCGCGGCGGCGCTCCTCGGTCAGGGCGGGCATCGAAATGCGGATCAGGGTTCCGGCGGTGTTCGGCGTGAGTCCGAGATCCGATTTGAAGATGGCCTTTTCGATGATCGGTACCATGGCCTTCTCCCACGGCGTCACGGTCAAGGTGCGCGCATCCTCGGTCGCGACGTTGGCGACCTGGTTGAGCGGCATTTCGGTGCCGTAGTAATCGACCTTGATGTGCTCGATCAGGCTCGTGTGAGCACGGCCGGTGCGCAGCTTCTTGAGTTGGTCTCTGAACATCGACACGCATTTCTGCATGCGTTGTGTGGCATCTTTCTTGATGTCATCCAGCATGAGTTCCCCTTAAGGTTCGACAGAAACCACGGTGCCGACGTCCTCGCCTTGCACGATACGCAACAAATCGCCGGCATGGAAAAGATTGAATATTTGTAATGGGAGATTGTTCTCCCGGCACATCACGATCGCGGTCGCATCCATGACGTTGAGCCGGTCGGTCAAAACCTGATCGAAGGTCAGGCGCGCATAGCGCTTCGCCGACGGGTTCTTGAGCGGATCTGAATCGTAGACGCCGTTGACCTTGGTCGCCTTGAGCAGGATGTCCGCGTTGATTTCGATCGCGCGCAAACTCGCGGCGGTGTCGGTCGTGAAAAACGGATTGCCGGTGCCGGCGCCGAAAATGACGACTCGGCCTTTTTCCAAATGGCGTATCGCCCGGCGCCGGATATAGTCCTCACAGACCTCATGAATCCGCAGCGCGGACATCACTCGCGCATAGGTACCGAGTCCTTCGAGCGCATCCTGCATCGCGAGCGCATTGATCACGGTGGCGAGCATTCCCATGTGATCCGCGGTCACTCGATCCATGCCCGTGCGCGCGAGCCCGGCTCCCCGAAAGATGTTGCCGCCGCCGATCACCACGGCGACCTGCACACCCATGAGCGTCAAATCGCGGATCTCGCCTGCAATGCGCTTGAGGATCAGCGCGTCGATTCCGTAGTCCTCGGCGCCCAGCAGCGCCTCGCCGGACAATTTGACCAAGATTCTGCGGTAGCGCGCCGTGGCGGTTGTATTGGTCATAAACTCTTCGTCCTACTATACGCGGACAGGCGCCCGCGGCGCGTTCCAGTCACTCAAGGTTTGGGGGATCTACCGCCATCGCACGGGTCCTAGGTGTTGGCTTTGACTTGCGCCATGACCTCGCTGACGAAATCATCCTGTTTCTTCTCGATGCCCTGCCCGACCTCGTAGCGCACGAACTGCACGACGACCGCGCCGGACTTCTTCAGCAGCTTCTCGACCGTGGTATCCGGGTCCTTGACGAACGGCTGGCCGAGCAACGTGATTTCGCCGAGATATTTGCGCAGGCGCCCCTCGACCATCTTGGCGATGATCTCCGGCGGTTTGTTCTCGCCCGTGGTTTGTTCGGCCAATATCGAACGCTCTTTGTCGAGCACCGCCGGCGGCACACCGCCGGCATCGATATAGGCCGGATTGGCCGCGGCGACGTGCATCGCGAGATCCTTCGCAAGCGCCTCATCGCCGCCCTTGAGCGCGACCAAGGCGCCGATGCGCCCGCCGTGCAAATAGGTGCCGAGCGCGGTCGGTGCGGTGATGCCGGCGGTGCGGCGCACCGATATGTTCTCGCCGATCTTCGCAATCAGCGCCCGCCGATACTCATCGAGCGTTCCGCCGCCATGCTTCGAGGCGAGCAGCGCCGCGAGGTCGCCGGCCTTGCCGCCCAACGCCGCGCGCGCGACGTCGCGGGCAAATGCCTGGAACTCGTCGCTGCGCGCGACGAAGTCGGTCTCACAGTTGATCTCGACGAGCACCGCTTGGAGGCCCGAGCGCTCGATCGCGAGCGTGCCTTCGGCCGCGACGCGCGCCGCCTTCTTGTCGGCCTTCGCAAGTCCGGTCTTGCGCATCAATTCGGCAGCCGCATCCAGGTCGCCCTTGGTTTCGACGAGCGCTTTCTTGCATTCCATCATGCCCGCGCCGGTGCGTTCGCGGAGTTGTTTGACTGCATCAGCGGTAATGTTCATGGTCTTAATTTTTCCGGGGCACCCGTGGCGCCGCTGCATTTTTCGAGATTAAGGGCCGGCCCCGCTGACGCGGTCGCCGGCCCGACCGATCGTCTGCCGATCAGGCGCCGCGCGCCGGCGTGCGGCGGCCAACGGGCCGGCGCCTCGGCGCACTCGCGGGACGCGTTTCGGCCGGTGCGGCATCCACCGCATCGACCTCGTCCACTTCGACTTCTTCCTCGGCGGCCGCGGCAACTGCCGCAACACCCGGGATCACCGTGACCGGGACCTTGCGGCGCGGTGGCGGCTTCTTGCCGCGCGGCGGCGCGGACGGCCGACGCGCACCGGCAGCCTGCTTCTTCGGATTGCCTTCCTCGTCCAATTCGACGAATTCGTCCTCGCCGACCGGCACCTCTGGCAAGGAGGCCTTACCTTCGAGCACCGAATCCGCGACACCGCCGGCATAGAGCAGGATCGCGCGCATCGCGTCGTCGTTGCCCGGGATCACATAGTCGATGCCGTCCGGTGAGCAATTGGTGTCCACGACGGCGACCACCGGAATACCCAGCTTGCGCGCCTCGTGGATCGCGATTTCCTCATGGCCCACGTCGATCACGAACAGGGCATCGGGTAGCGCTGTCATGTTGCGGATGCCGCCCAAGCTGCGCAGCAGCTTGTCCATTTCGCGGCGCAGCATCTGCGCCTCTTTCTTGCCGCGCCGATCGAGTGCGCCGCTTTGCGCCATCTCGTCGAGCTCGTTGAGCCGTTTGATCGACTGGCGAATGGTCTTGAAATTCGTCAGCATGCCCCCCAACCACCGTTGATTGACGTAGGGCATACTGCAGCGCGTGGCTTCCTTTTGTACCGCGTCGCGCGCCGAGCGCTTGGTCCCGACGAACAGCACTTTGCCGCCCTCGGCGGCAACACCCCGAATGAAGGCGGCCGCGTGCGCATAGAGCGGCTGGGTCTTCTCGAGATTAATGATATGAATTTTGTTTCGTTCACCGAAGATAAACGGAGCCATCTTCGGGTTCCAGAAGCGCGTTTGGTGTCCGAAATGGACGCCCGCTTCCAGCATTTGTCGCATGGACACGCTAGACATGAATACTCCTTGGTCGGGTTGAGCCTCCGCGTATCCCAATCGGCAACCCGCCCCTCGAGCTCTCGCTTTTGGTGCGGGCACCCGGCCGATTGTGACGACACGCGTGCGGGGTTGTTAAAAAAAGCCGCTCTTTATACCATGACCCATAGTGGAAACAAAGTCCGGCGGCGCGCATGAACATCACGATCAAAACTCCTGAGGAACAGGACAAAATGCGGGAAGCCGGCCGCCTGGCTGCGAGCGTTTTGGACATGATCGAACCTTTCGTGCAGCCGGGCGTCACGACCGACGATCTCGACAAGCGTTGCCACGATTTCATCGTCGATGAGCTGCGCTCGATCCCGGCCAATCTCAATTACCGGGGCTTTCCGAAGACCATTTGCACCTCGGTCAACCACGTTGTCTGCCACGGCATCCCGAGCGAGCGGCGGCTCAAGAACGGCGATATCGTCAATATCGACGTCACGGTGATCCGTGACGGCTTTCACGGCGACACCAGCCGCATGTATTTTGCGGGCACCCCGCCCGTGGCGGCGCGCCGGCTCTCCGAGACCTGCCACGAGGCGATGTGGCGCGGGATTCGGATCGTGCGGCCGGGAGCGACCTTGGGCGACATCGGCAATGCGATTCAGACCTACACCGAGGACAACAACTTCTCGGTCGTGCGCGAGTATTGCGGCCACGGCATCGGGCGGATCTACCACGAAGATCCGCAAGTGCTGCATTATGGCAAGCCGGGAACGGGCGTCGAGCTCGTCGAGGGCATGACCTTTACGATCGAACCGATGATCAATGCCGGGCGCCGCGAAGTGCGGGTGCTCGACGACGGGTGGACCGTCGTGACCCGCGACCAATCGCTGTCCGCGCAATGGGAGCACACGATCTTGGTCACGAGATCCGGCTTCGAAGTGCTCACTTTGAGCGCGGCCGCCTTGGCCGCCCGTGTCGATGCGACAGCGGCCGCGGCGGCTTCTTGAACGCAATCGGCATCGATTTGGATCATGCGGCCGGTTGGTCCTACCTCAGCGTAGCGCCGGAGGAACTCGAAAGAAGCCAGTTTTCGCCGCCGGTGTTCCGCCAAGTGCTCGAGCGCGGCACCGAGCTGCTGCGTGAGCGCTTCGCCGCCGACGAAGACGTCGAAGAACTCGTCCGCGATCGCGCCCGGCTCGTCGACATCGCACTGCGAGCCGCCTGGAAGCGCCATACCGGGCGATTTGCCGAGGACCTCGCACTGGTCGCGGTCGGCGGCTATGGCCGCGGCGAACTGCACCCCTGCTCGGACATCGACATCATGGTGCTGCTGCCCAAGAGCGACTCGGCCGATTGGCAGCCTGACATCGAGAAATTTCTCGCTCTGCTCTGGGACATCGGTCTCGAGGTCGGGCACAGCGTGCGCTCGATCGACGACTGCCAGCGGGAGAGTCTCGCAGACATCAGTGTCGCAACGACGCTGTTCGAAGCGCGCCTGCTCGCGGGCCCGGAATCGCTGTTCGCGGGCATGCGCCGCGCGCTCGCCCCCGATCGGCTCTGGTCCTCGCAGGACTTTTTCGAGGCGAAGGTCAAGGAACAGAGCGACCGCCATCATCGCTACTTCGATACCGCCTACAACCTCGAGCCGAACGTCAAATCGAGCCCCGGCGGACTGCGCGACATCCAGACGATCGGCTGGGTCGCGAAGCGCCATTTCGGCACCGAGACGCTCGACGAGCTCGTTGCCCACGGGTTCCTGACGCGCGAAGAGCTGCGCAAGTTGAAGGCGGGCCAGTCCTTCCTCTGGAAAGTCCGCTTCGGCCTGCACGTGCTCACCTCGCGCCGCGAAGACCGGCTGCTGTTCGACTATCAGATCAAGCTCGCCAAGCTGTTCGGCTACGAAGATGCGAGCTTCACGCTCGCGGTCGAACAGCTCATGCAAAAGTACTACCGCACCGTCATGGACGTGAGCCTGCTAAACGAAATGCTGCTGCAGCTGTTTCGCGAGGCGATCCTGACCCAGAGCGGGCCGCCTGTGCCGATCAATGCGCGCTTTCAGAGCCGCAACGATTATCTCGAAGTCACCAATGCGGAGGTGTTTGCGCGCCATCCGTCCGCAATGCTGGAGATGTTCGTGCTGCTCCAGCAGAACCCGCACTTGCGCGGCGTGCGTGCCGAGACGATACGGCTGATCGGTTTGCACGTGCCGCTGATCGACGAGGAGTTTCGGCAAAATCCGCGCAATCACCGCCTGTTCCTCGAGATCCTCTGCGCGCCCGTCGGCGTCACGCACGAACTGCGGCGCATGAATCTCTACGGAGTGCTGGGCCGCTACATTCCGGCGTTCGGCCGCGTGGTCGGGCGAATGCAATACGATTTGTTCCACGCCTACACGGTCGATGCGCATACGCTGTTCGTGGTCAGCAATTTGCGGCGCTTCGCGATGCCGAAATTCAATCATGAATTCTCGGCCTTGAGCCAGATCATGCAGTCGTTGCCGCGCCAGGAAGTCGCCTATCTCGCGGCGCTGTTTCACGATCTTGCCAAGGGCCGGGGCGGCGATCACTCGGAGCTCGGCGCGGTCGACGCCGAGGCGTTCTGCCTCGAGCAGGGCTTGGGCCGCTACGAGGCGCGCCTCGTCGCCTGGCTGGTTCGCAACCACCTGATCCTCTCGATCACTTCGCAGAAAAAGGACATCAGCGACCCGCAGGTCATCCACGATTTCGCGACGCGCGTCGGCGACCAAACCCACTTGGATTACCTCTACGTGCTCACCGTCGCGGACGTGCGCGGCACGAATCCGAAGCTGTGGAACGCATGGAAGGCGCGGCTGTTCGAAGAGTTTTACGAGCGCACGAAACAAGCGCTGCGCCGCGGCCTCGAGACGCCCGTCGACCAGGAGGAGCTGATTCGCAATACACAGGCGAGCGCGCGCGAAAAAATGCCGGGCCTGTCCGAGGCCGAGATCGAGCGCGTCTGGTCGCAGTGGACCGAAGCGTATTTCCTGCGCTACTTACCTGAGGAAATTGCCTGGCACACGACGCTGCTCGCGGCGCGCGGCGAATCCGACGCGAAGCCGCTGGTCGCGATCCGCCAGCTCCATGAGCGCGGCGGCACGGCCGTGCTCACCTATACGCCGCGCGGCTTGCACAGCTTCGCACGCACGACCGCGGTGCTCGATCAGATGGGATTGAACGTCGTCGATGCCCGCTTGATCTTGAGTTCGAACGGCTTCAGCCTCGAGACCTACGTGGTGCTCGAGGACAGCGGCGCACTGATCAGCGATCTCGGCCGCATCGGCGAGATCGAAAAGAGCCTCGGTCGCAATTTGAAGCAGCCGGAAGACGCTCCGCTGATCGTGACGCGCCGCGCGCCGCGCCAGGTGCGCATGTTCTCGACGCCGACGCAGGTCAACTTCAGCCTCGACACGCGCAACAATCGCACGATTCTCGAGCTGGTGGCCGCCGACCGCCCCGGGTTACTGTCGGAAGTCGGCAAGGTATTCAAGGCCGAGCATGTCGCGATCACCGGCGCGAAAATCATGACGGTCGGCGAGCGCGCCGAGGACGTTTTCTACATCACGGATACGGATGGTTTCAAATTGCAAACAGAATCGTGCGAGAGACTCAAGGAATCCCTGGTGCGCGTGCTCGATCGACGCGACGCGGTCAGGGGCTGACGCCATGGTCTACGAGCGTCCCACCTCACACGAACAGCCCAAGACTCCCGAGCAGCTCAAGGAGATCGTCGAGCAGGCTTACGAATCACGCGCGAAATTGACGCCGCAGACGACGCCGCCCGATCTGCGCGCCTCGATCGAAGCCGTGATCGAACTGCTCGATCGGGGCACGCTGCGCGTCGCCGAGAATACCGCCGACGGCTGGCACATGCACGAATGGCTCAAGAAGGCCGTGTTGCTCTCGTTTCGGGTCAAGGACAATCTGACGATGGCGGCCGCCGGTCTCGGCTTCTACGACAAGGTGCCGCTCAAATTCAGCGGGTGGGACAGCGCGCAATTCGCCGCTGCGGGCATGCGCGTCGTGCCGCCGGCCACGGTGCGCAGGGGCGCCTACATCGCCCCCAACGTCGTATTGATGCCGAGCTTCGTCAACATCGGCGCGTACGTCGACTCGGGCACGATGGTCGACACCTGGGCGACCGTCGGCTCCTGTGCCCAGATCGGCAAGAATGTTCACCTTTCGGGCGGGGTCGGCATCGGCGGCGTGCTCGAGCCGCTGCAGGCGAGCCCCACGATCATCGAGGACAATTGCTTCATCGGCGCGCGCTCCGAAATCGTCGAGGGCGTGATCGTCGAGACCGGCGCGGTCATTTCGATGGGCGTCTTCATCGGCCAGAGCACGCGCATTTATGATCGCGAGCGCGATGAAATCATCTATGGACGCGTGCCTGCGGGCGCGGTCGTGGTTCCCGGCAGTCTGCCCGCCTCGAACGGCAAGTACTCGCTGTCTTGTGCCGTGATCGTCAAGCGCGTCGATGAGCAGACGCGCTCCAAAACCTCGATCAACGAGCTGCTGCGCAACACCGACTGACCCCGGGGGCGCCGAGCCGCGGGCGGCGAGCCTGCGGCTGCCGCTCAGCCGATGCGGCCCGTGATGTAGTCCTCGGTGAGCTTTTGGCGCGGGTTCGTGAATATCATGTCGGTGGGACCGACTTCGACGAGATCCCCCATATGGAAATACGCGGTCAGCTGGGAGACGCGCGCCGCCTGCTGCATGTTGTGCGTGACCACCACGATCGCGAAGTTCTGCCGCAGTTCGTCGATCAGATCCTCGACCTTCGCGCTCGCGATCGGATCGAGCGCCGAGGTGGGCTCGTCCATGAGGATCACTTCCGGATTCACCGCGATCGTGCGCGCGATGCAAAGGCGCTGCTGCTGGCCTCCCGACAGGCTCGTGCCGGCTTGCGACAGCCGATCCTTGACCTCGTCCCACAATCCGGCGCGCTCGAGACTCAGGCGCACCAGATCGTCGAGATCGGCCCGATATCGCGTGAGTCCGTGGATGCGCGGACCATAGGCGACATTGTCATAGATCGAGTGCGGGAACGGCGTCGGCTTCTGAAAAACGATCCCGACGCGCGCGCGCAGCTGTGCGACGTCCTGTTTGGGCGCGTAGATGTCTTTGCCGTCGAGCGTGATGAGTCCCTCGACGCGCGCGCTCGCGATCGTGTCGTTCATGCGATTCAGACAGCGCAGAAACGTCGATTTGCCGCAGCCGGAGGCGCCGATCAGCGCCAGCACTTGATTGCGGCCGATGTCGAGCGTCACATCCTTGATCGCGCGCTTGTCGCCGTAGAACACGCTGACGTCGCGCGCAGTCATCACGGTGTTGTTCGCGGTCGCGAGCAGCGGTGCGTCCGGTTCCGTCGTTTGCCGCGCGTCGTTCACTGGAATTCGCGCCTCACCCGAATCGTCCGGTGATGTAATCGTCGGTTTTGCGATTCGCGGGCGACGTGAAAATCGTGCTCGACGGCCCCATCTCGACCAGTTGTCCGAGGTACATGAAGCCCGTGACGTTGGAAACGCGCGCCGCCTGCTGCAAATTGTGGGTCACGACGACGATGCAAAATTTCTCGCGCAAGGTCTGCAGCGTCTCCTCGACGCGCAAGGTCGAGATCGGGTCGAGCGCCGCGGTCGGCTCATCGAGCAACAGGACTTCGGGTTCGACCGCAATTGCGCGTGCGATGCAAATACGCTGCTGCTGTCCGCCCGACAGACTGCGCCCGTCGACGTGCAGCTTGTCCTTGACCTCGTCCCAGATCGCCGCGTCGCGCAGCGCCGACTCGACGCGCTCCTTGAGGCGCGCGCCGCGCGCGCTGCCGGCAAGGCGCAAACCGAACGCGACGTTCTCGAATACCGACATCGGAAACGGTGTCGGCTTCTGGAACACCATGCCGACGCGATAGCGCAATTCGGCGACGTCGACCTGATCGGCGAGGATGTCCGTGCCGTCCATGCGCACCTCACCCTCGGCGCGCTGCTGCGGATACAGCGCGTACATGCGATTGAGCACACGCAGCAGCGTCGATTTGCCGCAGCCGGACGGCCCGATGAATGCCGTGATCGAGCGGTTTTCGAGCGTCATGTTGATGTCGAAAAGCGCCTGCTGTGCGCCATAGAAGAAATTCAGGGAGCGGATCTCGACCTTGACGTCGGGCGCCGCAATGGTCGCGTCCGTCACCGGTGCCGCGGGCGGACGCATTTTCAGCGACCTCGGGATCTTCGACGAGGGCATCATGGCTTGCCCCCCCGGTCCGACTGCAGCAGCGACAGCAACATGCGCGCCGAAATGCTCAGCACCAGGATCGTCACCGTGATGATCAAGGCACCCGCCCAGGCGAGTTGCTGCCAATCCTTGTAGGGACTCAAGGAAAACTGAAAGATCACGACCGGCAGATTCGCCATGGGCGCATTGAGTTTGGTGCTCCAGAACTGGTCATTGAGCGCCGTGAACAGCAGCGGCGCGGTCTCGCCGCTGATGCGCGCGATCGCGAGCAGCAGACCCGTGACGATGCCGCTGCGCGCGGCCGGATAGACCACGCTGATCACGGTACGCCAGGGATAGGCGCCGAGCGCCGCGGATGCGTCCTTCATGCCGGCCGGCACCAAATTGAGCATGTCCTCGGTGGTGCGCAAGCTCACCGGAATCGCGATCACCGCAAGGGCGACCGCGCCCGCGATCGCCGAGAAATGCCCCATGCGCACGACCAGGATCTCATAGATAAACAAGCCGATGATGATCGACGGCGCGCTCAGCAGAATGTCGTTGATGAAGCGTATCAGCGTGCTCAAGCGGGAACTGCGGCCATATTCGGAGAGGTAGGTCCCGGCCAGCATGCCGATCGGCGAACCCATGCAGATCCCGAGCAGCGTCATGATCGCGCTGCCGTAGAGCGCATTGAGCAAGCCGCCCTCGGATCCCGGCGGCGGCGTCATCTGCGTGAACACGCGCGAGGACATGCCGGCGATGCCGTTCGACACGAGCGTCCAGAGAATGGCGGCCAAACAGGCGAGCCCGACGAGTGTGGCGGCGACCGACAGCGCGAGAAATAGGCCATTGCGCGCCTTGCGGAGCTGTCGGCGGTTCATAGCGGTGACGCGGCGCGTCGCTCCAGATGGCGCAGCATCGCCTGAGCGATCGCGATGACCGCGAAGGTGATCAGAAACAACAGCAGGCCGAGAGCGATCAGCGACGAGGTATACAGATCGCCGACCGCCTCGGTGAATTCGTTGGCAATTGCCGAGGAAATCGTCGTGCCCGGCGCCAATAGCGACGAGCTGATGCGATGTGCATTGCCGATCACGAAGGTCACGGCCATGGTCTCACCGAGTGCGCGGCCCAAGCCGAGCATGATGCCGCCCAGCATGCCGACGCGCGAATGCGGCACGACCACATGCCAAATGACTTCCCAAGTCGTTGCGCCCAAGCCGTAGCCGGACTCCTTGAGCATCGGCGGCACCGTGTCGAACACGTCGCGCATCGTCGCGGCGATGAATGGCAGCACCATGATCGCCAAGACGACGCCGGCCGAGAGGATGCCGATGCCGTAGGGCGGCCCCGAAAAGAGTTTGCCGATCAGCGGAATCGGCCCCAAATGATCGATGAGCCAGGGCTGCACGTGACGCTGCAGCAGCGGCGCGAGCACGAACAGGCCCCAGATGCCGAAAATGATGCTCGGAACCGCCGCAAGCAATTCGACCGCGGTGCCGATCGGGCGCTTGAGCCACGGCGGGCAAAGCTCGGTGAGGAATAGCGCGATGCCGAAGCCTGTGGGCACCGCGAGCAGCATCGCGATGACCGAGGTGACGACCGTGCCGTAGATCGGCGCGAGCGCGCCGTATTCGTCGGTGACCGGATTCCAGATCTCGCGCGTCACGAACGCAAATCCGAAGTGCTGGAGCGCGGGCCACGCGCCGCGCAGCAACGACAACGCGACGCCACCAAGAATCAGCAATACGAGAATCGCCGCGGTCAGCGTCGCCGACCGAAATACTCGCTCATAGATCAGTTGTTTGGCTGCGTGCCTCGAATCGATGATCGCCACGGTGTCGGTAACGCTCCCAGAAACCCGCCGCTCGGAACCCGCGCCATTCTACTACGCGATTTCCGTGCCCATTTGCATCCATCGAACATTCAGAGGGCTTTCTGAGCCTTGATTACTTTTCGCTCCAAATCGCGTGGCCACCCGCGGAAATGCCCGTGGTCCAAGTCTTCTTGACCTGCGCGACCAGCGCCGCGGGCAAGGGCACATAATCGAGATCCGCGGCGAGTTTGCCGCCGTCTTTATAGGCCCATGCAAAGAATTTCAGCGCTTCGCCGACCGGGACCGGATCCTCGGGCTGACGATAGACGAGGATGAAGCTTGCGCCCGTGATCGGCCAGCTGGCGGCACCGTCTTGGTCGGTCAGAATGATGTAATACGAATCCGAACCGGCCCAATCCGCGCTCGCCGCGGCCGCTTGGAAAGATTCGGCATTCGGTGAGATCGCCTTGCCTGCCTTGTTGGTCAGCAGCACGTACGTCATTTTGTTCTGCTTCGCGTATGCGTACTCGACATAGCCGATCGCGCCATCGGTCTGCGTCGTCATGTTCGCGACTCCCTCATTGCCCTTGGCGCCGATACCGACCGGCCATTGGACCGAGGTATTCGCGCCGATCTTGTCCTTGAAACTCGGGCTTTCCTTCGACAAATAGTCGGAGAACAAGAAATTCGTACCCGAACCGTCGGACCGATACACCGGCGCGATCGCCATGCTCGGCAGGTTCAGCTTGGGATTGAGTTTCTTGATCCGCGGGTCGTCCCACTTGGCGATATCGCCGAGATAAATGCTCGCAATCGTCGGGCCGTCGAGCAGCAAGCTACCCGGCGCTATGCCCTTGATATTGACGACCGGCACGACGCCGCCGATGATCATCGGGAATTGCAGCAACCCCGCGGACTTCAAGTCGTCGGGCTTCAAGGGCATGTCGGAGGCGCCGAAGGTCACGGTCTTCGCCTTGATCTGCTTGATGCCGCCTCCCGACCCGATCGACTGGTAATTCAAACCGACACCGGTCAGCGTCTTATAGGCATCCGCCCATTTGGCGTAGATCGGATACGGGAATGTCGCACCGGCGCCGGAAATATCGCCGGCCTGCACAGCCGATACTGCCGACACGGCCGCTGCTGCGAGCAGAAACCGCCTGAGTTTACCAAATCGCATAGTCTGTACCCCGCATTGGCTGAAGTGGGCGGCGTCCGGGTGCGGACGCGGCCCTGATGAATCCCCTGCATTCTGGGCAGGCATTGTGACACTTTTGTGAATGGGCGCGCGGCAGCCGCGCCGCTAGGATTTGCTCCCGGCGACCGCGGCAAGCACCTGATCGAGGCTGTCGAGAAAAAGATCGGCGTTATCGATCGAAAACACCAGCGGCGGCCTAACTTTCAGGATATTGGCGTTCGGCCCCGCCGAGCTGATCAATACCTGCCGCTCGCGTAGTCCGTTGACGACGCGCGCGGTTTCGAGCGGCGCCGCCGTGCGTGCTGCGCGGTCGCGCACCAACTCCACGCCGATGTAGAGGCCCGCGCCGCGTATATCGCCGATGATCTCGTGGCGCTCCGCGAGTCGCATCAAGCCGCGCCGCAGGTAGTGGCCGACCTGGCTCGCATTGTCGCGCAGCTGCTCGCGCTCGATGACCTCGAGCACCGCGATACCGACCGCAGCCGCGACCGGATTGCCGCCGAACGTATTGAAATACCGGGACCGGCCGAACTCGCGCACGACCTGCGGCTGCACCGCAACGCCCGCAATCGGAAAGCCCGCGCCCATCGGCTTGCCCAGCGTGACGATCTCGGGCAGCAAGCCATGGCGTTCGAATCCCCACATGCGCTCGCCGGTTCTGCCGAAACCTGCCTGGACTTCATCGGCGATGAACAGGCCGCCGGCGGCGCGGATCGCGCCGACCGCGGGCGCCAAGAATCCCGGCGGATCGGCGAACACACCGTCGCTCGAAAAAATCGTGTCGACGAGCAAGGCCGCCGGCTGGATTCCGTGGGCGCGCAAATCCTCGATCGCGCTGCGCACCGCGGCCGCGAAATCCGCGCCGACGCGAGACGGGTCGCTGCGATAGCCGTCGGGGGCATCCACCACCCGCACGTTCGCACCCAAGGGCAGCTGCGTGCCGAGCGAGGGCGAGAGTGCGGCGATCGCTTTGGTGCCGCCATGGTAGGCGAGCCGCGTGACGATGAAGCCTGTGCCGCCGGTGTGCACTTCGGCAATGCGATAGGCCAGATCGTTGGCTTCGCTGCCCGTGCAGGTGAATAGCACGTGGCCGATTTCGCGCGGCAGCGTCGCAAGCAGCGCTTCCGCATAGTCGAGGATGCCCTCGTGCAGATAGCGCGTATGCGTGTTGAGGATCGCGGCCTGCTTCGCGAGCGCGGCAACGACGTGCGGATGGCAGTGGCCAACCCCGGGTACGTTGTTGTAGACGTCGAGGTAGGCCTGCCCTCGGCTGTCGTAGAGCCAGACGCCCTCGCCGCGCACGGCGTGCAGCGGCCGGTCATAAAACAGCCGATACGAGGGACCGAGCAGGCGCTCGCGCCGCTCGATCAATGCCTGGTCCTCGAGGTCGAGCGGCAGCTTGCCGGCCTCGAATGCATTGGTCATCGACATGCTCACTCCAATCGGCGCGCGCGCATCAATTGCGCGCAGGCCGCGTCGGGATTCAAGGCCGAGAAGCGCCGCAGGCCGGTCCACGCGGCATCCGCATGGCGCAGGATATAGTCGCGATTGCCGGGCTGCAGGCGCACGCGCCAGTTGGTGATCAACGCGGTCAACACCAGCCGGGTTGCAATCAGATCGAACAGAATCGCCGTCTCGGCGTCGCTCACGGGCAAGCGCCGATCATAAGCTCCGATCAGGCTCGACACGAAATCCAGCGGCCCCGGCGCGATGCTCACTTGGTAGGCCGCGGCAACCGCGAGATCGTTGATCAAGGGCGCGCGCACCATGTCGCCGAAGTCGATGATGCCCGTGATGCGCGTGGGATCGCGCGCATCGACGAGCACGTTCGAGGGTTGAAAATCATTGTGGATGACCTGGCGGCGCAGCGTGGCGAGCACCGGCAGCGCAAGCCGCTCAAACCGATCGAGAACATCCGTGACCAGCGCGCGCCGCGCGGCGTCGTCGATCAGCGCGACCAGCGGGCGCAGCGTGCGCGCATGGCAGAGGTCCCAGCGCAGCGGCTGCGTGCCGCCGGGATGCTCGTAGCTGCCGAGTGCAATATCGAGGCGCGCGAGCATCGCGCCCAGATTGCTGACTTGCGCCGCCGAGCGCTCGACGCCAATCAGCGGCAAGCCCGGTAGGAACGTCTGCAGCCGCATCACGCGCGGCGCATCGCCGGCGGTGCGCACCAGCACCGCGACGTGTCCGTCGCGGCTGCGCTGCAATCGAGGCACCGGCAACTCGGGGTCTACGCGCTCCAGATGCAGCAACGCACCGGTCTGAAAATCCGCGACCTCGCGGTCCTCGGCGGCATTGCTGATCTTGAGCAGAAACTCTTTTCCGGCCGCCGTCAGCTGAAAATTTTCGTCGCGCTCCGATGAGAGTCTGCGCGCCGAGGCTTGCAGCCCATAGTGCTCGGCAGCCAGCGCCTCGGCCACCTCGGTCGGCGTCGAGGAAACGGGCGCCGCGACCACATCAGTGGGATCGAGGCTCATCGACCGTGCTCATATCCCTGGCGCGCGCTCAAGCGGCGAGCAGCAGCTCGAGCGTGCGCAGGTAAAGCGCATGAAGGCGATCGATATCCGCGGCGCGCACGCATTCGTTGACCTTGTGGATCGTGTCGTTGACCACACCCAACTCGATGACTTGCGCGCCCATCGGCGCGATGAAACGCCCGTCCGAAGTCCCGCCGCTCGTCGACAAGACCGGCGTGAGCCGCAATTGCTCCTGAACCGCGCGAACCGCCGCACCCGACAACTCGCCGGGCGCGGTCAAAAACGGATATCCCGAGATGAACCAATCGAGCGAATAATTGACCCGATGGCGCTTCAGCAGCTCCTCGACGGTCGCCTGCAGCGATTCGATCGTCTGTTCGGTCGAAAATCGAATGTTGAACCGTGCCTTCAGTTCCCCGGGGATCACGTTCGGCGCACCGGTCCCCGCCGAGAGATTCGAGACCTGAAAGCTCGTCGGTTGAAAATGCGCGTTGCCGTGGTCCCAGGTGCGCGCGGCCAACTCCGCGAGCGCGGGAGCGAGCGCGTGAATCGGGTTGTCGGCGGTCTGCGGATAGGCGATATGGCCTTGCACGCCGTGCACGGTCAGACGTCCGCTCAGACTGCCGCGCCGGCCGATCTTGATCGTGTCGCCGAGCTGCTTTTCACTCGAGGGCTCGCCGATCAGGCACCAATCGATGTGTTGCCCACGCGCGCGCAAGGATTCGACGACGCGGCGCGTGCCGTCGACCGACGGGCCCTCCTCGTCGCTCGTGATCAGAAATGCGATGGAGCCGCGGTGATTCGGATGCGCGCCGACGAAGGCCTCGGTCGCGGTCACCATCGCAGCGAGGCCGCTCTTCATGTCGGCCGCGCCGCGCCCGTAGAGCATGCCGTTCTCGATCCGCGGCGAAAAAGGATCGGATCGCCAATCCTCGAGCGGCCCGGTCGGCACGACGTCGGTGTGCCCTGCGAAGCAGAATACCGGCCCCTCGAGGCCGCGCTTCGCCCAAAAATTCGCGACCGGCCCGAACGGCAGATCCTCGATCTGAAAACCAGCCGCTCGCAGCCGTTCGATCAGCAGCGCCTGACAGCCGCCGTCCGTTGGGCTCACCGAGGGTCGCGATATCAGTTGACGGGTCAGCTCCAGCGTATCGGACATCAGAATCGCAGCATCGGCGCGGGCTTGCGCACATTGGCCCAAACTGCGTAGATGCCGAGGACGAGCGCCGAGATCAACACCCACGCGGGCATCGACAATCCCAGCAGCCGCCAATCGACCTTGGCGCACTCGCCCGAGCCCGTCAGCACCTTCGCGATGACTTCGTGCAGCGAGAAGTATTTCATCAGAATCTCGAGCGGCGCGCCGCAGGCCGCCACGCTGCCCGGTGGCAAGCTCTGGATATACAGATGTCTCAGCGACACACCGATCGTCGCGAGCGCCGCGAGCCCGAGCGCAATCGCGTAGGCGGTCCGGCCCCAGCGCTTCGGGCCTTGAATCGCGGCGAGCCCGAACAGCACGCCGATCACGAAGATCCCGATACGCTGGAAAATGCACAGCGGGCAGGGTTCAAGATGCAGTACGTACTGCGCGAACACCGCAAATCCCAATAGTCCCACGCAGGCGCAGAACCCCAATAGATTCGCAAGCCGAGTCGACATCATCGTCGTATGAGCGCTTGAGCTTGATCGATCTGCTTGGCGACGTCCTCGAGCGAGGTGTGGCGGATGTCCTTGCCGTGCACCATATAGATCACGTACTCGCAGATGTTCTTGGCATGATCACCGATGCGCTCGAGCGCACGCACGATCCACATGATCTCGAGCGCGCGGCGTATCGTGCGCGGATCCTCCATCATGAAGGTCATGCACTGGCGCTGAATGGATTCGTATTCCTCGTCGACCATGCGGTCCTCTTGCGCGGTCTTCAAGGCCGCCTGCGAGTCCATGCGTGCAAATGAATCGAGCGCGTCGTGCACCATCTGGGCGACCTGCCTGCCCAAGTGCTTGACCTCGCGGTATTTGTCGGCGGGCCGCTCCATGGTCGCGAGGCGCGAGGCGATATAGCCGATCTTCTCGCCCTCGTCGCCGATGCGCTCGAGATCGGTAATCGTCTTGATGATCGCGACGATCACCCGCAGGTCGCCGGCGGCGGGCGCTCGCAGTGCGAGAATGCGGCTGCACTCCTCGTCGATCGAGACCTCCATGCCGTTGACCTTGTAGTCGTCGGTCGCCACGGATTCGCCAAGGCGGCTGTCGCCCTCGACCAGCGCAGTGATCGCCTTGTGCAGCTGCTGCTCGACGAAGCCGCCCATTTGCAATACTTGGTTGCGCACCTTTTCCAGGTCCTCGTTGAACCGCTTGGAAATGTGGTGGCTGAGGTCTGCCGTTTCCATAGACTTAAAACCCTGTGACATTCAAACGCTGAAGTAAGCGAATCTCGCGTTCGTTTACATCCGATTGCCGCGGCCGTCAACAGCTGGGTTGATATTTGTGATCATACACTCGCGGCAGCGCGGGTAACCTGGCGCCAGACTCGCTGCGGCGGGAAATGGCAGGTGAAGGTGCTGCCCTTGCCCTCGACGCTCTGCACGTCGAGCCAGCCGTCATGCCGCTGCAAGGCGTGCTTGACGATCGCGAGTCCGAGCCCGGAGCCGCCGTGATCGCGCGACCGGCCGGCATCGACGCGATAAAAGCGTTCGGTGAGCCGCGGGATGTGTTCGGGCGGGATGCCGATGCCGCTGTCGATCACCGAAAAATAGGCGCCGTCGTCGTCAGTCCACCAACGCATGCGTACCGCGCCGTCGGGCAGCGTGTATTTGAGGCCGTTGACGAGCAGGTTGGTGAACGCCGACTCGATCTCGTGTTCGGCGCCGTAGAGTCCGTTGGCCGATTCCACGTCGAGCAGCACCTCGCGCGGCCGATCGCTGCGCGCGAGCGCATCGCGATACAGGCGCTCGAGCATGCGCGGCACATCGATCGGCTCTCGCGGCGCATCGCCGTCGGCGGCCTCCAGCTTCGACAATACCAGCAAATCCGCGATGATCGCGTTCATGCGCTGCGCCTGCGCACGCATGTCGCGGATCGGTCCCGCCCAGGCCTGGTCGATCGAAGAGTCGTCCGCGAGCGTATCCAAATAGCCGGAAATCACCGTCAACGGCGTGCGCAGCTCGTGTGAGGCATTGGCGACGAAATCCTTGCGCATGGCCTCGAGGCGCATCTGCCGCGTGACGTCCCGGGCAAGCAGCAGCGACTGGCCGCCGCCGTAGGGAACCAGCTGCAGCGCGAGGTAGAGTTCGGCTTGCGTCGGCGGACGGATGATCAGCGGCAGCGCAAAATCTTCGCCGTGCAGGTAATGAATGAACTCGGGCGTGCGGATCAAATTGTCGATGCGCAGGCCGATATCGACGGGCCGCTTGAGGCCCAACAAACGCGCGGCTTGGCGGTTGAACCAGACGATCTCACTCTGAACGCTCAAGATGATCACGCCGTCCGGCAACGCCGCCGTCGAGCGGCGCAGCTCGCGAAACAACTGCACGAGGCGCTGCTTGTGGTACTGCTTGCGCCGGTGCAGCCGGATGATCTGCGCGATGATGTCGCCCCAAATCCCGCCGATGACCGGCGGATCGATTTGCGAGCGCAGACGCAGCCAGCGGTCGAGCCGATACAGGTTCAGCAGCTGCCAACCGAGATACAGGCACGCCGCGACCAGCACCCAGAGCCAAACCGGCGATACGATCAGGCCGGCGAGCAGGCCTGCCAGGAGGATGCCCGTGAGCCGCGCGAGCGCAAAAGTCCACATCGCTGCCATAGGCGAGATTACATCACGGCGCTAGGCTTCTCGCGTGGAAAAACGGTAGCCGGCGCCGCGCACGGTTTGCACGAGCCGCTCCAACATGAAGGGTTCGAGCGCCTTGCGCAGCCGGCGGATATGGACATCCACGGTGCGCTCCTCGACATAGGTGTTGCCGCCCCAAACGCGGTCGAGCAGCTGGCCGCGCGAAAAAACGCGCTCGGGGTGCGTCATGAAGAAGTGCAGCAGCCGATATTCGGTGGGTCCCAAGGAGATTTCACGCTCACCGGCGCTGACGCGGTGGCTGGAATCGTCGATCTTGAGGCCATCGACCTCGACGACATCGGTGCCGCCCGCGGGCGCCGAGCGGCGCAGCACCGCCTGAATCCGCGCAAGCAGCTCGCGCGGCGAGAACGGCTTGGTGATGTAATCGTCCGCGCCGCCCTCGAGGCCGCCGACCTTGTCCTGCTCCTCGGCCCGGGCCGTCAGCATGATGATCGGGATCTCCTCGGTGTCTTTGGCGCGCTTGAGTGCGCGCGTGAGCTCCAAACCGCTCATGTCCGGCAGCATCCAATCGACGAGCATGAGGTCGGGTCGCAAGTCGACGATGCGTGCGCGCGCTTCGCGGCAATCCTCGGCCTCCCGCACATCGTAGCCGGCGCGTCGCAAACCGAAGGCGATCATGTCGCGAATCGCTTTTTCGTCTTCCACGATCAGAATGCGTTTTGCGGTCATGTCATCCCGTAGTCCCTTGATTCTGCAAGCGCGCTATTACAACGTTGCGGTGTGACAGTTATGTGACGCCGCACGTCGATATCACGGAAGCTGCGCAATCGAATGCGGCATCTCAAGTCCGGCCTCGTTCGGCTTCGGTCAGTGCCACCTTGTCGCGCAAGTACAGCGGCGTCAACTCGGCCGGATCGCTGCGCTCGCCGGTCCGCAGCCGCAAGAAGCCGAGACGCGCAATCGCTTGCGCGTTCGGCAACGCAAGCCGATCCGCCGCCGAGAGTGCGAGACCGGGCAGTTCGCCGAGCGCGGAATAAGCCGAGAAACCGCGGCCGACGCCTCGGTGCGCGAATCCGTGCGCGAGCTTGACCTCGCCGGGCGCGCTGACGCGCGCGGTCGTCGTCGCCCGCACGCCCCGGTCCGGATCGCGCTCGAAACAGCCCCAATAAACCTCGCCCATGCGTGCATCGAGGCAGCACAGCGCGCGCCCGTGTTCGCCGCGCATCGCCGGCAGCGCGAGCGCCTCGAGTGTCGATACCGGGATGACCGGCAGCGCGGCACCGAATGCGAGCCCCTGCGCGGCCGCGACCGTGATCCGCACGCCGGTAAACGCACCGGGACCGACGCTCGCGGCAATCGCATCGAGCGCGCTCAAAGACAAGCGCGCCTCCGCGAGCACCGCATCGACCATCGCGAGAATCCGATCGGCATGACCTTTGCCGATCTCCTCGTAGCGCGCGTGCTGCACCGAGTCACCGAGCACGGCCTCGAGATGCGCATGCGCATCGGCTTCGATGAGTGCCACCGAGCAAGCTTCCGTCGCCGCATCGAGTGCAAGGATGCGCAACACTTACGCTGCGCCTGATGCGGTCGACGGCCGCAAGGCTGCCAATCTCTGCTGCAGAAATTGTGCGGCGATCGCGCCGTCGGTGACCACCGGACTTGGCGGCAGCGCATCGAGAAACGCGCGGCCATAACTCTTCGTGCGCAGCCGCGGATCACCGATCAGGATCACGCCAAAATCATCGAAATCGCGGATCAGGCGCCCGACGCCCTGCTTGAGCCCCAGCACCGCCTGCGGTAGCTGGTACTCGACGAACGGGTTGCCGCCGCGGCGGCGGATCCCCTCGAGCCGCGCCGCGAGCAAGGGATCGTCCGGAGCCGCGAACGGCAATTTGTCGATCGCGACGATCGAGAGCGCATCGCCCTTGACGTCGACTCCCTCCCAGAAGCTTCCGGTTGCGAGCAATACCGCGTTACCCAGGGCGCGAAACTGCGTCAGTAAAGCCTCGCGCGGCGCCTGGCCCTGCACGAGCACCGGAAACGGCGGCTGCGGGAAGCGCCGCTGCAGCGCAAGCACGCCTTCGTTCAACGCTCGGTAGCTCGTGTAGAGCAAAAATGCGCGCCCGCCGCAGGTCTCGAGCAGTGGAGCGCAGGCCTCGATGAAGGCCGCGGCGTAACGCGGGTCTTGCGGCTGCGGCATCCCCGGCGGCAGATAGATCAGCGCCTGTTGTCGGTAGTCGAACGGACTTTCGATCAACAGTGTGCGCGCATCGGGCAGGCCGACGCGCGCCGCGAAGTGCGAGAAGTCGTCGCCGATCGCGAGCGTCGCCGAGGTGAATACCCACGCACAGGGGCGCGACTCCACATATTCGCGCAGGCGCGCTGCGATCTCGAACGGCGTGAACTGCAATGCCAGGCCGGCAGGTCCGGTCTCGACCCAACGCAGGCCGTCATCGTCGCTGGTCGCGCGCAATTCGCCGAGCCCCGCGGCGAGCTTGCCCGCGCGGCGCGCGCAGTTGGCGGTACCGGCGCCCGCGCCGAGGTCTTCGAGCTGGCTGCCGAGTGCCGACAGCGCGGTTTGAATGTCGGCGAGCAGATCGAGAAACGCATCGGGCAGCTGCGCCCATTCTCGACGCGCCGGACCGCCCGTGAGCAGGGCCCGCAAGGCGTCGAACTGCGCTTCGAGATCCTCGGCGGCACCGGTCAGCGCCGGCGAGCGCACGCCCGCGATGCGCGCCTCGCTGCCGACATCGCGCAGCAAAATCTGTGCCTGGCGCACCGACCAGAGCTGGCCGAAGAACTGCGCGGCGATGTCCGGCACCTGGTGCGCCTCATCGAGGATCACCGCTTCGGCGCCGGGCAGCAAATCACCGAAGCCCTCGTCTTTGAGCGCGAGATCCGCGAGCAACAAATGGTGATTCACGACCACGACATCGGCAGCCTGCGCCGCGCGGCGCGCATCGAGCACGTGGCAGCGGGAGAATTGCGGGCACTCCTGGCCCAAACAATTCTCGCGCGTCGAGGTGATGCTCGGCCAGATCGAGGACTGTTCGGGCATATCGGTGAGTTCCGCGAGGTCCCCGGTCTTAGTGCTCGAGGCCCACCGCGAGACGCGCGCCAGCAAGCGCGCCTGGCCACGCTCGCCGGGCAGCAGCGAGCCCTGCTGGGTCGCGAGTTCGAGTCGATGCCGGCAGAGGTAATTGGCGCGGCCTTTGAGCAGCGCGAATTTAACCGGCATGCCGAGCGCCTGCGCGAGCATCGGCACGTCGCGGCGAAATAGCTGATCCTGCAGGGTGCGCGTTCCCGTGGAAATGATCACGCTGCGTCCCGACAGCAAGGCCGGCACGAGATACGCGAATGTCTTGCCCGTGCCCGTGCCGGCCTCGACGATCAACGGCTCCAAGCGCGCGAGCGCGGCGCCGACCGCGCGCGCCATCGCCGCCTGCTCCGGGCGGTAGGCATATCCCGGCAGCGCGCGCGCCAGCGGCCCGGCGGCACCAAACAGTTCGGGGTAATCGGTGTTCATCGGTCTAGCTTAAGACGGTGGCGCGAAAGCGCGCGATCGTCATTGAGCCCGCCTTCAAGCGATTTCGCAAAACCCAGCGAATGTGCGTGTAATCCGACGCGACCGCCGGCCGCTGTTTGCCATCGGGCCCATGCACGGTGAGATTCTCGGCGGCATCGAAGCTGCGGCCGCCGTCAACCGAAAAGCTGATGTCCGCACCGGGCGCGACCGCCGAGTTCGCGATGTAACTCGTGTGCTGCGGGATTGGACTCGTGAATGCAAAGCGATCGACGCCGACCGCGCCGCGATTGCGCACCTCCAAGGTGTAGATGACCACATCGCCCGCGACGAGCCGATCGGCGGGCAACAATTCGATGCTCTCGCGACCGTTCGAGAGCGTCGTTTTCACGCGCTCCGCGGTCGTCGTGATGATGAGCGGCCGGCCCGCATCGGCGGCCCGATCTGCATCATCGAGCGGTATTTGCGCCGACGCAACAACGCTCATGTGCAGCGCCGCGATCATGGCGAGCGCGGCGCTGGCGCGCGGCGCCGCCGGGAGCCGTTTTGAATGCTGATATTTGACAAACAATTTCATTTTAATCAATGGCTTGATCGTAACCCGAAACTCGCCTTGTGATGCGCCGAATCGAGCGACTGCGGGACGCGATTCAATTCGATCGACTGTAGTAGCGGGGCCGTCGGGCTTCTGTCATCCTTATCAATCTGATCAAGACGTTTCGCGAAGGATTCCAATGGCCACGGCCCCGCAACACCTACGCACACTGGCATCATTGAATCGCGAAGTCGCAGCCTGGGTCGATGAGGTCGTGCGGCTCACCCTACCAGACAGCGTCTATTGGTGCGATGGCAGCGAAGCCGAGTACCAATCCTTGGAACGGCAATTGGTCGCCTCCAAGGAATTCCTGCCGCTCAACCCGAAGAGTTTCCCGGGTTGCTATTTGTATCGCTCGGACCCGTCCGATGTCGCGCGCGTCGAACATGTGACCTTCGTCTGCACCAAGAATCGCGACGACGCGGGACCGAACAATCATTGGCTCGCACCGTCCCAGGCGCATCGTCAAATGGACGATTTGTTTCGCGGCTGCATGAAAGGCCGCACGCTGTATGTGGTGCCGTACTGCATGGGCCCGATCGATTCGCCATTCTCGCGCTGCGGCGTCGAGATCACCGATAGCGCCTACGTCGTGCTCAACATGAAGTTGATGACGCGCATGGGCCGCTCCGCACTCGAGCGCATCGGGCGCGACGGCAAATTCGTCCGCGGTCTGCATTCGACCGGCGATTTGAATCCGGAACGCCGATTCATCATGCATTTCCCCGAAGAACTCTCGATCAAGAGCTTCGGCTCGGGTTACGGCGGCAATGCGCTGCTCGGCAAGAAATGCCACGCACTGCGCATTGCGAGCTGGCAGGCGCGCACCGAAGGCTGGCTCGCCGAACACATGCTGATCGTCGGCATCCAAAATCCGCAAGGCGCGATCCACTATGTCGCCTGCGCATTTCCATCGGCCTGCGGCAAGACGAATCTGGCGATGCTGGTGCCGCCGCCGAGCTATACCGGCTGGAAGGTCTGGACCGTCGGCGATGACATCGCCTGGCTGCATCCGGGCAAAGATGGGCGCCTCTATGCGATCAATCCGGAGTCTGGCTATTTCGGCGTCGCGCCGGGCACGAATTTCAATACCAACCGCAACGCCTACGAGACGATACGCCGCGACACGATTTTCACGAACGTCGCACTCACGGCCGACAATCAGCCGTGGTGGGAAGGCCTGACCGAGGGCGTGCCCGCTGTCGACTGGCAAGGCAGACCCTACGATGCGGCGCACGGACCCGCAGCGCACCCGAATTCCCGCTTCACGGTATCGGCACATCAGAATCCAGCGTATTCGAAGCTCGCCGACGCACCGGGCGGCGTCCCGATTTCGGCGATCGTATTCGGCGGCCGGCGGCGCACGCTCGCGCCGCTGGTCTACCAGGCGAGAAATTGGGTCCACGGCGTGCTCGTCGGCGCCGGCGTCGCCTCGGAAACGACCGCCGCTGCAACCGGTGCCGTCGGCATCGTGCGCCGTGACCCGATGGCGATGAAGCCGTTCGCCGGCTACAACTTCGCCGATTATTGGGCGCATTGGATCGATGTCGGCGCGAAACTCGAATCGCCGCCGCAAATCTTCCACGTCAATTGGTTTCGCCAAGACGCTTCGGGCAAATTTCTGTGGCCGGGTTTCGGTGAGAACTTGCGGGTATTGCGTTGGATCATCGAGCGCTGCACGGGGACGGGCGGCGCACGCGAAACGCCGATCGGCCTGCTGCCCGGCGTCGCTGATTTGGACACCAAAGGGCTCGAGATGGCGCCGGGCGCGCTCAACGAACTGCTCGCGGTCAACCCCGAGTCCTGGAAAGAGGAATTCGCCGGGATCGGAACCTATATGGATGAATTCGGCGAGCGTCTGCCGCAAGCGCTCAAAGCGGAACTCAGCCAGGCGTTGCGGCGCGTCCAGACCCGCTAGCGCTATTCCTCGCAGGTATAGCGGATGACCTGCGAGGAATTGCTGTCGGGCGCCTTGCCGAGGCCGATCAAACCCTCGCCCCGAATTTGCATCGAATCGCGGCGCACGAAAGCCTCTTCGCCATCCTTGCCGAGCACGAAAGTGCCGTTCGTGCTCTGATCGATCAACATGAACTTGTTGCGGTTGACCTCGACGCGCGCATGCAGCCGCGAAATCAGATTGCCCTTGATCACAAGGTCGTTCTCTTCGGCACGGCCGATGTTGACGTTGGCGCGCGACTCGTCGACGTAGAGTTCCTGGCCCTGATAGCGCAACCGCAGGCGCAGCTGCTTGGCACGGTTGCGCGCAGGAATCGTCGGCACCATGCTCGTGGTTTCCTCGGGCTGCCACAGGACCTCGAACAGCGCGACCTCGCTGCTGCGGCCTTTGAGCGTCGCGATGTCGATCTGCCGCACCGAGGCGCGCCACTCGTTCGATAGCTGATCGACGAGACTCTCGGTCGTCATGATCTGCCCCGCCTTGGCCTGGCTCGTCATGCGATTGGCGGTATGCACCGCCGAACCGAAAATGTCGCGATTCTCGACGACCACGGGCCCGAAGTTGCAGCCGATTCGAATGGCCACCGTGTGGTCGTCGACCTTGAGCGCCGGATGCGTAGAGATTTGTTTTTGCATTTGCGCCGCGGCATTCAGCGCATCGTCGGCGGTCGGAAACGTCGCCATGACCTCATCGCCCATGGTCTTGATCACGGTGCCCTGGTTCTGCTCGGTAGCGGCCCGCATGACCTCGATACAAATGCCCACCATGTCGCGCGCGCGCAGATCACCGAGCTGTTCGTATAGTTTCGTGCTGCCGACCACATCGGCAAACACGATCGCGAGTTCGATTTCTTTGCCCATAACCATGCCCGATTATACTTAACCTGGCGGGCGGCCGCTTCAGGTGTTTGAACCCATGGGCTTTTGTCGCCCCGATCGTCTCATGCCGCCCGCTGCAGCCGCAGGATCGGAAGTGCCGAATACAGCGTTTCCGGCGTCGCCTCGGGGCGCGCCGCGACCTCGGAAAGAAACCGGCGCCAGGCCCGCGCGCCCTCCTGCCCCGCGATCAAGCCCTGCATATGGCGCGTAATCGAATGCAGACGCACGCCGCCCTGGCTTTGTCCGCGCGCGTAGCAGACCATCTGCTCGATGATGTCTTCGGGCTCGGGCGCGCGCCAAGTCGGGTCGATCAGCGCCGCCTCGAGTTCGGCGAGCAGCCGCGGCCGATGATAAGCGGCACGGCCCACCATGACGCCGTCAATCCCGGGACTCAGGGCTTTCGGCCCGGTGTGCTCGAGAATCGAGGCCAAATCGCCGAGTCCGCCGTTGAGCACGACGGCAAGCTCCGGACGCTCGCGTTTGAGTCGGTGAACATAGTCATATTTGAGCGGCGGAATCTCCCGATTCTCCTTGGGACTCAACCCGCCAAGGATCGCTGCGCGCGCATGAACGATCAGTGCGCTGATGCCTGCATCGGCGACTTGCTCGACGAAATGCGCGAAAAACTCATAGTCATCCTGCGTATTGACACCGATCCGGCATTTGACCGTGACCGGCACTTGGACTGCCTCTCGAATGCGGGCGACGCACTCCGCGACCACCGTCGGGCGCAGCATCAAACACGCGCCAAACGCGCCGCTATGGACGCGGTCGCTGGGGCAGCCGACATTGAGATTGATCTCGGCATAGCCGGCCGCGGCACCGATACGCGCGGCCTCGGCGAGCTCGATCGGGTCTGAACCGCCCAACTGCAACGCCACCGGATACTCGGCCGGATCCTGTGCGAGCAAGCGGTGCGCATCGCCGCGCACGATCGCCGCTGCGACGATCATCTCGGTATAGAGCAGCGCGTGCGGCGCGTACAAGCGATGCAGGTAGCGGCAGTGCCGATCAGTCCACTCCATCATCGGGGCAACGCAGAGTCGCCGGTCTAAGGTATTCATATTATTGGCGATTTTAATGCGCGAGCGGCTCCGAAAACGATTTCCTCACAGGCGCATTTTAGCATCGAAACCGCGGATCGAGGTCGCGTCAGCTAGGCTGCCTGCCAGAGCCCGATCGTCGTCCCGGTGGGATCGCTAATCCAGGCAAATTGCCCTGTCGGAATCGCGATCGGACCCACCAAGGTCTTCGCGCCCAGGGCTTCAGCCTTGACGATTGCCGCCTTGATGTCGTTCACACCCACATAGACGACTGTGTAATTGAACGGCTCATGGCCGAGTGCGTTCAAGTGGCCCGTGAGCCCCGCACCTTCGATCATGCTGGCGGGCCCGTCGAGGATCTTCCATCCGAACAAGGCGCTGTAGAACGCCGAGGACTTGGCCAGATCTTTGCCGCCGATTTCAAAATGCACGACTGTATTCATCGGTGTCTCCCGTGACTTGAGTTCTGCAATGCGCGATCCGACGCATGACGGCTCTATGTTCGAATTCGAACAGACGCGGGACCGCGAATCGATTGTAGTGGTAGCCGGGGACGTTTTGACAGCCGTACAGGGTATACGCCCGAACCGCCATCACCATGGCGTACAGCCGTGAGGTCAGACCGTGGACCGTCTTGTCAACATTGCGGATCGCTCGACGGCAGGCTTCCTGGCCCAATGCCAATGCCATTTGCGGGTCCGCAACCCGTGAATGCGATGCTCGAGGAACTGGTCGCCGCGCGAACCGCGGAACTCGAAGCGCTCAACCGGAAACTTACGCGGGAAAACGCGCGGTATGCGGCGGCCGCGGATGCTGCGGATGCTGCGGGCGTCGGCTTCTGGACTCTCGACATCATCGAGCAAGCGCTGCATTGGAACGCGCTGATGTTTCGGCTCTACAACCAGCCGGTTACGACGCCGGCACGCACCTACGATCTTTGGGTTGCGAGCCTGCATCCCGACGATCGCCAGCGGTGCATCCGGGAAATTGCCTACGCGGTCGACGGCACGCGCGCCTACGACACCGAGTTTCGCATCATCAATTCCAACGGCGGCATCCGGTATCTGCGATCGACCGCGCGCACCGCAACCGACGAAGACGGCCACGGCACTCGAATTTTCGGCGTCACGTTCGACATCACCGAACGCAAGCGCGCCGACGAGCAATTTCGGCTGGCCATCGACGCCGCCCCCACCGGCATGCTGCTCATGAACCTCACGGGATCGATCGTATTGGTCAACGCGCAGATCGAACGTCTCTTCGGCTATTCCCGAGCCGAATTGCTCGGCAAGCAGATCGAAATGCTCGTACCGGAGCGCTTCCGGGCACATCATCCTGATTATCGCGTGGTCTTCTTCGCCGCGCCCACGGTGCGAAAAATGGGCGCCGGCAGGGAGCTCTATGGGCTTCGCAAGGACGGCTCCGAAGTGCCGATCGAAATCGGATTAAACCCGCTGCATACCTCGGACGGAGAATTCGTGCTCAGTTCGATCGCCGATCTGACCCAGCGTCGCGCGATCGAGCGATTGCGAACCGACTTCGTATCGACGGTCAGCCATGAGCTGCGAACGCCGCTAACCTCGATCAGCGGCTCCTTGGGGCTCTTGCAATCGGGCGCGATGGGTTCGTTTTCGGAAAAAGCCGCGGCGATGATTCGCATTGCCTATAAGAACAGCGACCGGCTGGTGCGCATCATCAACGACATCCTCGATATCGGCAAGCTCGAGGCGGGCCAGTTGGTACTCAAGATCGTGAGCATTTCCTTGGCGGAATTACTGCAGCAAGCGGTGGAAGTGAATTCCAGCTACGCGCACAAATACGAAGTCCGCTTTCTGCTGGACGCATCGAACGGCCACCGCGTCATGGCCGACCCGGATCGACTCATGCAGGTCCTGACCAACCTGCTCTCGAACGCCGCGAAGTTTTCCCCGCCGGGTTCCGAGGTGGCGATTCGTGTCCGGGCGGCTGCAAGCACGATGCGTGTCGAGGTGGAAGACCGCGGACCCGGCATCGCGGCGGCGTTCAGAGACCGCATCTTCGAGAAATTCGCGCAAGCCGATGCCTCGGCGTCGCGGCGCTTCGAAGGAACCGGACTGGGCTTGAGCATTGCGCGCAAGCTCATCGAGGCAATGGGCGGGAGCATCGGCTTCACGACCGTCGTGGGACAGGGCACGATTTTTCATATCGAGCTGCCGCGTGCCGACGGCGCGCGAGATCCGAGCCACGCGGAGCTTGCGAACGGGGCCTCCGAAACACCACTCGGCCGCGCATCGAATCTCGATCACCACGACGCCATGCAAAAAATTCTCTACATCGAGGAGGCCGAGGATGATTTGATCCGCATCATTCGTGAGTCGTTGGCGGGTCGCGCCGAAATCATCCGGGCCCACGGTTTGCGGGATGCACAACAACTGCTCGACCAAGAGCATTTCGACTTGATCGTTCTGAATCAAGCCGTGCCCGGCGCGGACGGAATCGGCTTGCTCGACCAAATTCCGGAAGTCGTCAAGAAATCCGTGCCGATCGTGATCCTCACAGACCATGACGGCAACGGTACGATCGCCAACGGCCTGGGTACCGTGCTCGTCAAATCGCGGGTTTCCGCGACCCACGTCGCGGCGACGATCTTGTCTTACCTGCCGGCACCCCCTCCTCTGCCCGGATCATGAAGCATTCCCGATCCCGTCGAAACGATTTGTCCCGCGCTCCAGACGCGTCGGGCCAGCGTCTCGGTGCAATCCGCCAAGTCCTTGAGCACCGCAGGGCTTTGATTGATGTGCGGACTCGCCATGACATCCTCGACCGAGCGCTCGATCGCCCGGCCGGATGCGCTGAGGTCCGGAAAGCCAAACATCGCGCCGGCGCCGTTGATCGCGTGGGCCATGACCTGGATTTGCTTGAGCACCGACAGATCGCCGTGGCGCGCTTGCTCGATCATTTCGCGCAGAACGACGACGTCGGCGGTCGTGCGCACCAGGAAGTCGTCCGATAGCGAATCGACTTTCGCTTGTACCTCGAGCGCCGTGCCGCGGCCGCGCGGCGCCTGGCGGCGGTTCGCGTGCACCTTTTTCCAGAGCGCAAACACCTCGGCGCCGAGCTTGAGCGGATCGAACGGCTTGCGAATCACGCCGATCGCGCCCAGGTCCAGGAAATGAGCGACTTCCGCGGGCAATACCTTGGCCGTCAAGAAGATCACCGGGATCTCGCTCAGCAGCGCGCTCGCGCGAATCCGCTTGAGCGTCGACGGCCCGTCGAGGCCCGGCATCATGACATCCATGAGGATCAGGTCCGGACGGTGCTCAAACGCCAGGTCGATCGCACGCTCGCCGCTCTCGGCAGTGCGCACATCGAATCCCGACAGCAACGACAGCGCCGAGCGCACGACCTCGCAAATATCGGGGTCATCGTCAACGTAGAGAATGCATTGGCATTTGCGTGTTGTCATGGGTCACTCCTCGTCGCGGGCTTTCTTGGCTCTGGATTTGGATCACAACCGGATGCGACGATGTTACGCGGTTTCGGCCGCCCTGCTTGCTCTTGTAAAGATTGGTGTCGGCCTGCTCATGCAGCAATTGCACGGTGGCCGCGGCCTTATCGGCGATCCCCTCCAAACTGCTGATACCGATGCTCACGGTGATTCGCACGGCACCGCCTTCGGTCGGCATGATCAGGTTTTCGATCGACTCGCGGACTTTCTCCGCGCAGCGGCGCGCGCCGTTCAGATTGGTCCCTTCGAGCACGACGACGAATTCCTCGCCGCCCAGGCGCGCACACCAGTCGGTCGAGCGCTGCAGGCAGCCGGCAATCTCGCGGGTCAAGCGTTTGAGCACCATGTCGCCGACCACATGCCCGAAGGTATCGTTGACCAGCTTGAAATGATCGACATCGAGCAGCAGCAGCGACAGATCGCCGCCGAAGTGCTGCGCGCGCTTGAGCTCGCGGCCGAGATGTCGCAGGAAATAGCGGCGGTTGTATACGCCCGTCAATGCATCGGTCATCGCGAGGCGGCGTTTCTTCTCGATCGCATCTTTGAGCGAATACTCGAGCGACAGCACGCGCTGCGCAGTTCGCAAACGCGCCATGAATTGGGCTCCGGACGTGCGCTTGCTGAGGTAGTCGTCGGCGCCTGCATTCAAACCGGCCAGGATGCAGGCCTCGTCGTCGCGCGCGGTCAGCAGCACGATGTAGATATATTGAGGCCATGCGTGCGCCCGAATGCGCCGACACAGCTCGAGCCCGTTCATGCTCGGCATCTTCAAATCCGTGACCACGATCGACGCCGAGAATTTCTCCAACAAAGCCAAGGCATCGGCCCCGTTGGTCGCGGTATACACGTGGTACCCCGCCGCCCGCACCATCTCCTGCAGTTTCGCGAGCACGAGCTCATCGTCGTCGACGAGCAATACCGTGGGCGCGACGGGCAGGTCGAGTCTCACGATTTCCGCGGTATCTTCCAGATCGATAGTGACTTGCATGCGTGTTCCACCTGGTAATGCTGGGCTGGGTATCGCCGTCTCAACCGTTGTGCGCGTTCGGGCGCGCGATGCTGATCGCCGCGATCGTCGAAATCAAATGCACCAGAGCGTCCAGCGCATTCTGAATCGCCGGATCGCCACGCAGCGTCCCGGGCGCCGAGGCCTCCGTCGCCGCGCGCTCCAGTGCGTTCGCCGCTTGCGCCACCGCGTCTATTTCGAGGACTTGCGCGCGCCCCCGCAATCGCTGCGCGCGAAAAATCAAGTCGTCCAGTACCCGCGCGCAGCCGCCCTCGGACGACACCAGCGCCGCGCCGAGCGACAACAACTGCAATCGTTCCTGGTCGAGTCGGTCGCGAAACCCGTCCCGCAAGTCATCCAGCGCGTCGCCAAACGGCACGGGTTGTGGCGCATTGCGCCCTCGATATTTAATTGATCCCATTGCTCGCTCCGGGCGGTGCGTCGAAATTCAAGCGGCTGTCCGCGGCCGCCTCCGCCGAGGCACGTGCGCCCGCTCGCCGGTACGCAAACCTTCGGCCGAGCGCTGCGCGAACCAGCGACTCGATCCGGTAGGTGCAGTCAACGTCGTGTTTGGTCTCCACGGCGGTCACATCGACGGTGACGGTAAAGCCGACCGGATCGGCCGGTGTCGACAAGGGATGCACCGCGAATAGGCGATCCAGCTTCTGCGCGACGCAACGAGCACCCTCGGCCGTCGTCTCGGGCAGCACAACCATGAATTCATCTGCGCCCGTGCGAGCGATCCAGTCGCCTTTTCGTAGGAAACATTCGCTGCGATTGACGAAATCGCGCGCCCAATCGTCACCGGCGCTGCGCCCGAAGCGGTTGACCTGCTGGACGAGGCCATCGATGCTGCAACTGAGCACCGCCAAGGCATGCCCGTGTCGTTGCGAGCGCACGAGTTCGCGTGGCAATTGCTGCACGAGGTAGCGGAGGTTGTGCGCCCCGGTCACCGGGTCCACATGGGTCAGATCCCGCTGGTCCCAAGTCCGGGATTCCGCCAAGGGAATCGATCCGGTGATCCGGCGACCGATTGCCAGCCGCGCGAGGATCTCTTCGGTCGGAGCTCCTTTCACCAAATACGCGTCGGCACCGGCCGCGAGGCCGGTCAGCATGTCATGCTCGGTGTCGCGAATCGTGAACATCAGCAGATACACATAGCCCTGCTGAACACCCAAGCGCACTTGGCGGCACAGCGCGAGGCCATCCATGTCGGGCATTTGCCAGTCGGTCAGCACGATCTGGCAGGGGTTTGCCTCCAGCTTGCTGAGCGCCTCCCTGCCGCTTGCTGCCAGCTCGACCTCGTATTGGCTCGCATTGAGCAGTGATGCCAGTCGCGTGCGCACGAGCAGGTCGTCGTCGACCACGAGCACGCGACAACTATGGCGCGCAGCCAGTTGCTGTGAGGCAGGAGCGTTACCGGATTCCCAGCACAGATCGGGCGAAACGGCGGCATTGCGGTCAGTGGACATGATTGGCTCCAAGGTTTGCGACGCCCAAGCGCGGCGCCAGCGTGGGACGGTTTCCCCATAGTTTCCCAAGCGCGACCTGCGCTTGTTTTGCCTGCATCGGTCTGCCGAGCAAGTAGCCCTGGCCGCGCGGACAACCCAGATCGACGAGCATCTGCAGCTGATCTTCGGTCTCCACACCCTCGGCAATCACCTCCATGTCTAGATCCGCCGCCAGAGAAACGATGGAACGGGCGATCGCCGCGGCTCTGGTATCGATCGTCATCATCGCGATCAGAGATTTGTCCAGCTTGATTCGATCAACCGGAAGCCTGGCAAGGCAGCTGAGGCTGGAATACCCCGTGCCGAAGTCATCCAATGCAAAATGCACTCCGAGCGTCCTGCAATTCTTCAACAATTCGATTGCCCGAATCGGATTCGAGATCAGCGCGCTCTCGGTGATCTCGAGCTCCAGTTGCTGCGCCGGAAATCCGGAATGCTTGAGCACCCGCTCGAGGAGCACGCAGAATTTATCGTCGATTTGCAACGCCGACACGTTGACCGCCAGTGCTGAGCGGTCGTGCCGCTTGCACCAGGAGGCTGCCGTTTCGCAGGCGGACTTGAGCACCCACGCGCCGAGCTCCGTGATCATGCCGGATCGTTCCGCGATAGGAATGAATTGTGCAGGAGATACGATTTCGCCGGTCACCCGCACCCAGCGCGCGAGTGCCTCGACACCGCAACCAAAGCCCGTATCGAGCGCGTACTGCGGCTGATACTGCAGGCTCAGCGCCCCACGGCTAAGTGCGTCACCGAGTTCGGCAGCGAGGTGTTCGGAGCATTTCGCTGCCTGCGGCGCTTCCTCGCGATGCTCTGCGCCGAGCCGCCGATCCCTCCGACGCGGCAAGGGCAAGTCCTCGACTGAGGCGCTCGAATCGAGAACCGCCAATAAGGTGCCCATTGCGCTCGCGGGACTCGACAAATCGGGCAGCGTCATCATGAAGTCTTCCTGCGTGATGCGCACGATCGACCCATAAGACAGCGTCTCGGACAGAGCCGTGTCCGGCGCAATACGCCCACTTTCGACCGCAACGGCCACGAGCGCCGCGGTGCGCCGACCGACATGAGAGCGTGCTTTGACGCAGGCGATCAGATCGCTGACGTGAACTCGCGTCGGCGCGCCGGTCCATGTATCAAAGTATGCGAGGTGATGCAGTCCGGCTTCATCGCAGACCGCCGTATCGAGCCAATGCGGCGAGCCATGAGGCTGGTTCCGCGACGACGCAAAAACGGTTCCGAGAGCGCCGTCGAAGACCTCGCCGAGGCAGAGGCAAGCACCGGCATTGGCGTAGGTGATCCAGCCGTGGCCATCGCTCATGACGATCGGGCGCGAACTCGACTCCAACACCGACGCGAAGCAAGAACGCAGCAGCTGCACATCCTGCTTGCATACCGATCGAGCCGCGGCGGTCAGCGGCCGGCGAAAACCCGGTGCCGTCGCCTGTTCGATTTGCGCGCGACGCACTGCGGGCGAGCCGTTCATCACCCGAACATCCAATACCAATATCAAAGGTCGGCGCGAGCACAGCAGCCGGAGCGCATCCAGTGCCGCGTGACTTGCGGTTTCGATCATTCCGTCGGTGGACAGTACGATGCTCGGATTGAAAGCCGCGGCAATCTCGCGCGCCTCCTCCGAGGAAGCAACCCCGAGCCAGCTGAAGTCCAAATCATAGTAGGCGAGTAGTTGCGCAGCGACAGGATAATCGCGGCGCTGATCCTCGATGAGGACTATCCTGACTGACTCTTCCATTTCCTGCTCCCTGACGCCGACTCAAAAACGTTCGTCGATGGGCGGATCTTATCGAGCGGATTCAAGCGATGGATGTCAGGAAAAATGTGACAAGCGGTCGATAGCGAGCGGCACTTCCGATCAGTGCACAGAAACTGCAAGACGCGTCACGCGAGCGGCAATTCGCATTCCAATGCATAACGAATCAATGCCGAGCGATTCGTAACGCCGAGCTTTACCATAATTCTGCTGCGATAGGTGTCGACGGTCTTCGGCGACAGCGAAAGACGCCGTGCGATGTCGGAGCTGGTCATTCCTTCGACAACGAAACGCAACACCTTGCGTTCGCGTGCACTCAGGATTTCGATGGGGCTTGAGTGACCCGCCGGCCGCGTCGCGTTGTCGACGCTGTCGGCAAGCTGAGCGGCAATCCCGGGACTCAAGTATTGACGCCCCGCAAGCACTTCGTTGACCGCCAGCAACACCTCATCACCGACCGCAGCCTTGACGATGTATCCGCGCACGCCCGAATGCAGCGCGCGGATAACCTGCTCGCTCAAGTGGCATGCCGAGAGCGCGATGATGCGGATCTGCGGTGAGCGCTCGAGAATCTTCCGCGTAGCATCAATGCCGTTCAGAGAGGGCAGTACCAGATCCATGATGATCACATCGGGGACCAGTCGCTGCGCGGCGAGCACCGCTTCCTCGCCTGTCGCGACGGTACCGACGACCTTGAATCCACCGCTGCGCTCCAGCAAAACAGCCAATGCCTCTCGGACAATGCCGTGGTCGTCTACGATCAAGATTCTGGCAGCCGACGTTGCATGCGAGGGGGAAATAAAGAACTCCATGTCGAGATCCTCGTGAACTGGATTATGCGCTCATCAGCTGCAGATCGGCGCCAATTACCAAACCTTGATTGGACTGCGCATGGTGCACTGCGCGACCGCGGTCATTGCCGGCGCCGCGAATCACTCGGGGTATTGAACGCGCCGGTATTGAGCAAGACGTAGGCCTCGATGCCCTTGACGACGACGCGATTGCGGCCCGCGTTCTTCGCCGCATACAAGGCCTCGTCGGCCAACTGCACGATGCCCTGCGGCGTACGGCCGATCTCCGGCGCAGCGAGACCGACGCCCACGCTGACCGTGACCTCGGGACCCTCCCCGTCGCTTCCGGCGCCCGTGATGCGCATTTTCTGCACGCCCTCGCGCAGCCGCTCGGCGATGTCCTCGACGTGCGGCAGCGCCAAGTCGTAGAGGATCACCGCGAATTCCTCGCCGCCGAAGCGCGCCGCGAGATCCAACGGCCGGCGCGCGAACCCCTGAATGATCTTGCCGACGTGGCGCAGCGCAACGTCGCCCGCTTGGTGACCCCAGCGGTCGTTGCAGAGCTTGAAGTGGTCGATGTCGATCATGAGCACCGCGATAAGGCGCTGGTCGCGCAGCGCATGCTGCCAGACCCGCAGCAAATGCTCGTCGAAGGCACGCCGATTCATGAGTCCCGTCAGCGCATCGTGCGCGACCAAGTCGCTGATCAGCGCATCCTCGAGAAAATTACGGCGATAGGCGAGTTCGACATCCCGGTAAACGATCGCTGCGATACCGCTCGACAAGCTCGTGATCACCAAACTCTTGATCAGCATCGCCGCCGGCAGATGCACTGCGAGGGCGGCGAGCGCGAAGCCGAGCAGCATGATGAGCGCCGTGACGATCGCGTGGCGAAACATCAGCCCCGAGAAGAAAAAGACCGCCATCAGGTTGACGGTCAGCGACGCCAATAATTCGGTCCTTCCTTCGCTGAGCGCAATCGCGATGAAGACCGCGATCAGCGTGCCGTACAGCGTCACCAAGACTCGCGCGGCCAACAGATAAAGTCGCTCGTAATGCGGGGTCCAGGCGAGCCAGACCAACGCGAACGTGCAGGGAAGCAGCAGATAGAGGTGCGCGAGCGATGCGAGGCTCGAGGAGCCGGCAAGTCGCAGCTGATTGATCGTAAATAGGATCGCCAAAGCCGCGGTCAACGAAAACCAAATCCGGACCCGCAGGCGGACACGCTGCAGATGCACTGCTCGGTATTCGGCTTCGAGCGCGGGAGCGAAGCGCAGGCGCTCGATTCCCTGCCGTAGCTCATAGGCGTACGGTGAGCTCGGGAAGTCGTCGAGGTTCAGATGATTCGGCATCGACCGCTACCGTAGCCGCGAAACGCGCTCAGGCGTCGACGGCAACGCGTGCCGCAACGTCCTTGCGGTTGCCGGCGAGCACGTGCGCGATCTCCGCGTCCGGCAGCGGCCGATGGAACAAGTACCCCTGAACCGCATCGCAGCGTTGGTTGCGCAGAAATCCGAGCTGATCCATGGTCTCCACGCCCTCTGCAACCACCTTGAGCCTCATGCCGTGCGCCATCGCGATGACCGCCCGCGTGATCTTGCGGTCGTCCGAATCGCCGGAGATATCGCGAATGAAGGATCGATCCACTTTGATCGTGTCGATCGGAAAGCGCTTTAGGTAGGCGAGCGACGAATAGCCGGTGCCAAAATCGTCGAGCGCGATCGATACGCCGATCGACTTCAGCCCCTCGAGCACCGCGACGGCATTCTCGCCATGCGACATGACCATGCTTTCCGTGATTTCCAACTCCAGATTCGCGGGATTCAGTTTACTCGCCCGGATGATCCGGGTCAGCTTGGGCAGCAGCATGGGATCGGCGAACTGGCGCGCCGACAGGTTGACCGCAACACAGAGGTTCGTGAAACCCTGCTCCTGCCAGAGTTTGGTGCGGGCACAGGCCGTCGCGAGCACCCACTCGCCGATCTGCGCAATCAGGCCCGTCTCTTCGGCCAGCGGGATGAATTCCATCGGCGGTATCAGGCCGCGTACCGGATGCACCCAGCGCAGCAACGCCTCGGTCCCGACGATCAAACCCGTGGCCAACTGGATCATCGGCTGATAGTGCAGCAGGAATTCGCCGCGCTCCAACGCATGGCGCAGGTCCGATTCCAATTCCAGCCGTTCCACCGTATGCACGTTCATTGCGGGCGCGTAATAGAGGTAATTGTTGCGCCCGGTTTCCTTCGCGCGATACATCGCCACATCGGCCGCCTTCAAGAGTGCCTGCGAATCACTGCCATCGTTCGGAAATATGCTGATGCCGATACTCACGGTCACACGGCAATCGGTGCCGGCGAGCATATAGGGTGCGCTCGTCGCCTCGACGAGCCGTTGTGCACAGCTCGAGACATCCATGAGGGTCTTGGGATTCTCGATCAACACGGCGAACTCGTCGCCGCCCATGCGCGCGACCGTATCGCCTTCTCTTGAATGGGTTCGCAGGCGTTCCGCGACTTGGCACAACAGATCGTCTCCCAAATCATGCCCCAGCGAGTCGTTGATGACCTTGAATCGATCGAGGTCCAAGTAGAGGATTGCCAACTGCGTTGCGGTGCGCCGGTGCCGGCTCAGCGCCTCGTCGAGTCGCCGGTTGAGCATCAATCGATTGGGCAGCGCGGTCAGGTCGTCGTGCAATGCGATGTGATGCAGCCGCTCTTCGCTGGCCCTGCGCTGCCGAAGGATGCGCAGCGACAGTAAGGTTCCGAGCAGCAGCAACCCGGGGGTTGCGGCGAGAATGATCCCCTGGAGCAAGCGGTACGTCATCCGCGACGCGGCGCTCAGCGCGTCGACGAATTCGTTTTCGATCGGCGTGAGGTTCTCGTTGATTCGCGAGATATCGGCGAGCACCGATCCGATGTGTTCGGCGCGCGGCTTCGGCGATTCGATCTCGCGCTGTAGCTGGTCTCCCGATTGCTCGAGTTCGACGATATAGCGATCGCCAGCCTCCCAGGCGCTGATTGCGCGCTGCATGAAACCAACCCATTGGTAGTTCCGGTAGAGGCGGAACATGCCCTCGATGTCGTCGGGGTGGATCCCGCCGGTCACGAAAGCGTTTCGGACGGTATCGAGATCCGGATTCGGCTTGTTCATTTCGAGACGAGCCACGCGATCACCCATCGGGATCGCAATATTGGCGCGAAACTGGCGCAGCTCCTCGGGGGTGCGGTTGACCGCATAGTTCTGCAAATGGAAAACCGCGTCTTTCTGGGCTTTGGACCACAAGCTCTCGCCGCCGACGTAGGCCCGCACGGTCGAGAGAAGCCCAAAGCTGTAACTTGCAAGCGTCAGCAGACAAAGCACGATCGCTGCAAACATCCACACGATCGTGAACGCCGAGCGAACGCCGCGCAGGTCGCCGCCCTCAGCAGCTTGGGACAAAGCAGTGTGGGTCATCGAGCGG
>JBEKSM010000005.1:0-168688 GCA_049517075.1 Steroidobacteraceae bacterium
TCCGTGTTGTTCCGCCTGCAAGACGGCCTCCGGCTTCAGGCCGTCGATCGAAATCAACACCGTCAACGGCTTGGGCACGGATTCGCCGGCACGTGCGGATGCGATCAGCAGCAGCGCGATCATGACGCCGCGAGCAGACGCGATCGGGGAAATTCGGCAGCGTTGGCGACGCTGCGCGTCCGTGGTTCGATGATTCATGGTGATGGCTGCGGGCGGGTAGCGGGTAGGTACGTTTAAGTTACCGGAGCCTCGCCGCGCGCGCCAGTGCGCAAAGACGATTACAATGCGCGCACGATGCCATTTCCTCGACTTTTCGAGCCTCTGCGGATTCGGGGCTGCACGCTCAAGAACCGCATAATGTCGACGGGCCACGACACGACGCTGCCCGTGGACGGCACCGTCAATGCGCCGCTCGTCGCCTACCAAGAGGCGCGCGCGCGCGGCGGCGTCGGCCTCATCGTGCTGCAGGTTTCCGGCGTACACGAGACCGCGCGCTATACCAACCACGTGTTGATGGCCACCGACGACAATTCGATCGACGGATACCGCCGCGTAGCCGAGGCCGTGCATCGATACGGCACCGTTCTGTTCGGCCAGCTGTTTCACCCCGGCCGCGAGATCGCCGAGGCCGACGGCGGCTTGCTCGCGGTCGCCTATGCGCCCTCCTCGGTGCCCAACGAACGCTTTCATGTGATGCCGCGGCCGTTGCAGCCGCGAATGATACGCGAGATCGTTTGCGGTTATGGCGACGCCGCACGGCGCATGCGCGCGGCCGGGCTCGACGGCGTCGAGATCGTCGCAAGCCACGGATACTTGCCCGCGCAATTCTTGAATCCCCGCGTCAACCTGCGCAATGACGGATACGGCGGTGATCTCGACGGACGGCTGCGATTCCTGCGCGAGATCATCGGCGACATACGCGCCAAGGTCGACGAGGGATTCGTCGTGGGTCTGCGCATCTCCGGCAGCGAGGCCGACGAACAAGGCCTGTCCGAGCATGAATGCTTGGCGGCGGTCACGCGTCTTGGGAACAGCATCGACTATCTCAACGTGACGCTGGGCACCTCCTCGAGTATGGGAGGCGCCGTTCATATCGCGCCGCCGATGAGCATGAAGAACGCCTACGTGGCTCCCTATGCGGCGCGCATCAAGCAAGCGGTATCGATCCCCGTGTTCGTCGCTGGCCGCATCAATCAACCGCAGGACGCCGAGGCCGTGATCGCCGCGGGTCATGCCGATGTCTGCGGCATGACCCGCGCGATGATCTGCGATCCGGACATGCCGAACAAGGCCGCCGCGGGAGCGATTCTCGACATCCGCGCGTGCATTGCCTGCAACCAAGCCTGCATCGGACATTTTCACAAGGGATTTCCGATCTCCTGTATCCAGAATCCGGTATCTGGACGCGAATTGCGCTTCGGACAGATCGAGCCCGCGCGAACACCGAAGAAGGTCATGGTGATCGGCGGCGGGCCCGCGGGCATGAAGGCCGCGGCGATTGCCGCCCAGCGCGGCCATGCCGTGACCCTGTTCGAGGCGCAGCGCCGCCTCGGCGGTCAGGCACTGCTCGCGCAGCTGTTGCCGGGGCGCGCCGAATTCGGCGGACTCGTGACCAACCTCGCTCGTGAAATGGAAAACGCCGGTGTCAAAATCCGCACCGGCACACCCGTGGACCGGGCGCTGATCGACGCCGAGGCGCCCGATGCCGTGATCGCGGCAACCGGCGCAAAACCGTACTGGCCGGCCTTCGCGCGCGAGGGCGACCTGCAAGTGGTCGATGCCTGGCAGATGCTGCAGGGCAGCGTGTCAATCGGAAATTCGGTCGTCGTGATCGACTGGCGCGCGGACTGGATCGGCATCGGCATCGCGGCACATCTGGCCGAGAACGGCCGCTCGGTGCGCCTCGCAGTCAGCGGCATCGCGGCCGGGGAGATTCTTCCCTTTTACGTGCGCGATGATTCGGCAGCGACCTTGCACAGGCTCGGCGTCACGGTGATGCCTTATATGCGTCTCTACGGCTGCGATTCGAACACGGTCTATTTGCAGCACATTGCGAGCGGCGAGGCCGTCGTCGTCGACGCGGTCGACACGCTGGTGCTATGCGCGGGCCACACACCGATCAGCGAACTCACCGACACACTCGATGACCTCGGCTCGCGATTGCGGATCATCGGCGACGCAGCCGCGCCCCGCACGGCCGAGGAGGCTGTTTTCGAGGGACTCCAGGCGGCCGTCGCACTTTGAAGCCGTGCCGCTCGGCTCCCCGCCAGGCTCAACGCTTGACCGCCAACAGTCCGTCACCGCTGGGTTCGACCGCAAAACCGGCCTCTCGCAGACGCCTGCCGACCTCTCGCGGCAGATCGCGCCCGCTCGTCAATCTATTGGGCGTGCCCGTGTAATGAAACAGCTTGCCTCTTGGCTTGAGCACGCGCGCGAGCTCGGTGTAGAAATCCTGCGAGTACAATTCACCGGCGATCCCGAAACGCGGCGGATCGTGCAGAGCGGCATCGAAGCTTCGGCTCGGCAAGTCGACGATCGCCGCGACGATATCACCGTGGGTCAGCGCAAGGCGTTCGTCCTCGGCGGGCGACCAAGGATTCAAGCTGCGCAGCCACAGCACATCGGGATTCTTCTCGTAGGAGAAAACTCTCGTCGCCATGCCCTGCAGGCACCACGCCGCGAAATAGCCGAGCCCGCCGCAAGTGTCCAAGATCGTTTTGCCGCGCGGCTCGATCAATCCCACCTTGCGTTCGGCATCTGCAAACGGCGAGACGCGAGAGGTCGGCAGCATTTTGATCCCGTCAATCTCGAAGGTCGGCGGACCCCAATCGGTCGGCACCAACTTGATCAACGAAGACGCATAGCGCGATACCGGCTCGAAGCGTGTTCCGCCCCAATGATAAATGGTCCTCTGCTTGCAGACGTCCGGATAGGGGAAGTGCGCGGCGTTCCAAATCCAGTCGAGATCCGAGACTTCGACCGTGGTCAGCGAGCGCTTGAGGTCCAGGGAGCACTCGACGCGCTCGCGGCGAGCCCGCAGGGCGCCGCGCATTTGTTCGAGTACTTCTGCGGTCAGTAGCGGTCCCATGATTCCCAACGCTCGGCGATTTCGGCAAGATACCGTATTGGCGGGGCATTACAGCATGATCGCAGCACCACAAATCGACTCGGAGACGCTCGCCGCGTTCGAACGCGACGGTGCGGCGTGCTTACGCGGCTTTTTTGCCGACTGGGTCGACACCATCGCGGCAGGCATCGACCGCAATATGCGCGATCCCAGCGCGCTCGCGTCCGAGAGCGTGCGCTCGGGCGAGCCGGGCAGCTTCTTCGACGACTATTGCAATTGGCAGCGGATTCCCGAATTCGAGCGTGTCGTGCGCGAATCCCCGGCAGCCGCACTCGCCGCACAGGCGATGAAGTCCCGGACCGCGCAATTCTTTCACGACCACGTGCTCGTCAAGGAACCCGGAACGCAAAAAGCGACGCCCTGGCATCAGGATATTCCCTACTATTTCGTCGACGGCGAGCAAACCTTGAGCTTCTGGATCCCGATCGACCCGGTGCGCGAAGCGACGCTGCGCATGATTGCGGGCTCGCATCGCTGGACAGGCTGGGTCAAGCCGGTCAGTTGGATCGACGACGGGAACTTCTACAAACGCGAGGGCGACTACTTACCGGTGCCCGATCCCGACCGCGAGGCGTCGATGCGCGTGCTCGAGTGGACGATGGAGCCGGGAGACGCGGTGATTTTCGATTTCAGGACCGTTCACGGCGCGCGTGGCAATTCGACGCGGCACCGGCGCCGCGTGCTCTCGCTGCGCTGGGTCGGCGACGATGCGCGCTATGCGGAGCGACCCGGACGCACTTCACCGCCCTATCCGGGCCATGCGATGACCGCGGGCCAAAAACTGCGGGAAGATTGGTTCCCGACCATTCTTAGGAGAACACTCGATGATTAATCGGTCGACGATGCTGATTGGCGCCGCATTCGCGCTCATGGCGACATCTACCCTTGCGCTGGCCGACGGCCTGCCGCTGGTCACGACGAAGCCGGTCAAGGTCAGCGCCGAGGCTGCGCGCGGCCCGATATTCGACGGCAAGAACGTCGTCAAGGACAACGGTCCTGATGGCCCGACCCGCGACGTCCTGCTTGCGAAATCCAAAGACCGCAAGGTGGAAGCCGGTCTCTACGACGCCGGACCGTCGGAGCAGGATATCGACAGTTACCCGGAGGACGAGTTCATGTACTTCATCGAGGGTGGCGTCAAGCTCACGTCGGCCGATGGAACTGTGCTCGAAGTCAAGGCAGGCGAAGGCGCTGCGATTCCGAAGGGCTGGAAGGGTCATTGGTCGACACAAGGCTACAAAAAATATTACGTGACCTACGCGAGCGGCAAGGCCGGCAAGTGATCGACGTGCCGGCGTGAGCAATTCTCTCTCCGAGGTCACGGTACTCGATCTGTCGCGCATCCTCGCCGGACCCTGGGCGACCCAGGTGCTCGGCGATCTCGGCGCCGACATCATCAAAATCGAACGACCCGGTAGCGGCGACGACACGCGCAGCTGGGGCCCGCCGTTTTTGCACGATCCCGCCTCCGGCGCCGATGCCGATGCGGCCTATTACCTCTGCGCCAACCGCAACAAGAAGTCGGTCACGATCGACTTCACGACGCCCGAGGGGCGCAGAATCGTGCAGGATCTGACGCGGCGCGCGGACGTGCTCATCGAGAATTTCAAGGTCGGCGGGCTCGCGGCCTACGGTTTGGACTATGAGACCTTGAAGAAACTAAACCCGCGCTTGATCTACTGTTCAATCACAGGGTTCGGGCAAGGCGGCCCCTACGCCGCGCGTCCGGGCTACGACTTTCTCGTACAGGCCATGGGTGGACTCATGAGCGTCACGGGCCGCAAAGCCGGCGAGGCCGGCGCGGGCCCGCAAAAGGCCGGCGTCGCACTCACGGACATCCTCACGGGTTTGTACGCCTCGATCGGCATCCTGGCAGCACTGCGACATCGCGATCGAACCGGAGAGGGCCAGTATATCGATCTCGCACTGCTCGACGTGCAGGTGGCCTGCCTTGCGAATCAAGCGATGAACTATCTGATCAGCGGTAAGGCGCCCGAACGACTCGGCAACGCACACCCGAACATCGTACCGTATCAGGACTTTCCGACGAGCGACGGCTACATGATCATCGCGGTCGGCAACGACACGCAGTTTTCGCGCCTGTGTGCTGAACTCGAATTACCCGAACTTGCGCAGGATCCTCGCTTCATGCGCAATCAGGATCGCGTGGCGAACCGTCAAGTCCTGATCGAACGGCTGTGTGCCGCGACGGCAGTGCGACCGACGGCCGAATGGGTCAGCCGCCTCGAGAGCGCGGGAGTGCCCTGTGGACCGATCAACGCGATCGACGCGGTGTTCGACGATCCGCAGGTGCGAGCGCGCGCCATGCAGATCTCGATGCCGCACGCTTCAGCCGGCTCGGTGCCATTGGTCGCGAGTCCGCTGCGCCTATCGAAGACTCCCGCCAGCTACCGGCTCGCGCCGCCCCTACTCGGCAGCCACACGCGCGAGGTGCTCACCGATCTGCTAGGCATGCCGAGCGCTCAAATCGACGACTTGGCCGCGCGTGGAATCCTCTAGACGCCCGCGACGATCCGTAGATCGCGCACAGCGCCACCGCTCAAGGCCTCGAGTGCCGCCTGATAGGCCGGGCCGTCGTGAACCGCGACGGCCTGCTCGATCGAGTCGAACTCGATGAGCACGGTGCGCTCGAGCACCCCCTGCTCGTAAGCGCGAGCTGCCGACCCGCGCGCGAGAAAGCGCCCGCCACCCGCCTCGATCGCAGGACCGGCGAGCCGCGCATACGCGGCCAACTTTGCGGAGTCCGAAATTTCGCTGTAACAGGCAATCCAATAGGCTCGTGCCATGCGCCCCCCGATCAGCCTGTGCCGCCGACCGTCAACGCATCGATGCGCAAGGTGGGCTGCCCGACGCCGACCGGCACCGATTGGCCTTCCTTGCCGCAAGTCCCGACGCCGCCATCGAGTTTCATATCGGTACCGACCATGCTGACGCGCGTCAGCACATCGGGTCCGTTGCCGATCAGCGTCGCGCCTTTGACGGGCGCACCGACCTTGCCGTTCTCGATCAAGTACGCCTCGCTCGCGGAGAACACGAACTTACCCGAAGTGATATCGACCTGTCCGCCGCCGAAATTGACCGCATACAAGCCCTTCTGGACCGACGTGATGATCTCCTCGGGCGCGCGCGTGCCCGCGCGCATGTAGGTGTTGGTCATGCGCGGCAAGGTCATGTGCGCGAAAGACTCGCGGCGGCCGTTGCCGGTCGGCGCCTGGCCCATGAGCCGCGCGTTCATTTTGTCTTGTATATAGCCACGCAAAATCCCGTTCTCGATCAGGACCGTGCACTGGGTCGGTGTGCCCTCGTCGTCGACGTTCAAGGACCCGCGGCGCCGATCGAGCGTGCCGTCGTCGACGACCGTGATTTCGTCTGCGGCCACCTTTTGACCGATCCGACCCGAGAACGCCGATGTGCCCTTGCGATTGAAGTCGCCCTCGAGACCGTGTCCGATGGCTTCGTGCAGCAGGATTCCCGGCCAACCGGGTCCCAGCACGACCGTCATGGAGCCGGCCGGCGCCGCAACCGCCTCGAGATTCACGAGCGCCTGGCGCACCGCCTCTCGGCCATGCTCGAACGGCTGCTCGCCGCGCAGCAGTTCTTCGAGGCCGTATCGGCCGCCGCCGCCGCTGTAGCCTTGCTCGCGCCTGCCATTTTGCTCGACGATCACCGATACGTTGACGCGCACCAGCGGGCGTACGTCGGCGGCCAGCATGCCGTCACTCGAGGCGATCAAGATGACCTCGTGGACCGCCGCCAACGAAGCCATGACTTGCTTGACGCGCGGATCGATGCGCCGAGTTTCCGCATCGATGCGCATGAGCCATTCGACCTTGTCTTCGTCGCGGATCGAATCGAGCGGATCGACCGGCAGATACAGTCGGTGCATCGCCGGGCGGCCCCAAGCCTGGACCGCGCTGCGCCCACCGCTCCTCGCGATCGCGCGGGCCGCGTCGGAGGCCTCGATGAGCGCCGGCAGCAGCACTTCGTCGGTGTAGGCGAATCCGGTCTTCTCGCCGCTGATGGCCCGCACGCCGACGCCCTGCTCGATGCTGTGCGAACCGTCTTTGACGATGCCGTCCTCGAGTGACCAGGACTCCTCGCGCGACAGCTCGAAATACAGATCGGCGTAGTCGACACCCCGGCTCATCACGGTGTCGAGGACTTTGGTCAATCGCCCCTCGTCGAGCCCCGACGGGGAGAGTATCGCCTTCTCGGCGATTTCGAACATGGATGCGCTCAAGTGAGCACCATCGCAACGCTTTCCAAACCGAGTTGGCGATTCTCGAGCGCCGGGAAGCGCGTGCGTGTCTCCGCTTGCGCGGCCAGGTCGATGTCGGCCGTTATCACGCCGCTGCCTTTTTCCAAACGCGACAACACCTGGCCCCAATAGTCCACGATCAAGGTATCTCCATAAGTCTCACGGCCGGACGTGTGCACGCCCGCCTGCGCCGGGGCGACGACATAACAGAGGTTCTCGATCGCGCGCGCGCGCAGCAAAGTTTCCCAATGTGCCCGTCCGGTCGGCACCGTGAAAGCCGCCGGCATCGCCAGCCATTCTGCACCCCGCGAGACCAATTCGCGATATAGCTCCGGGAAACGCATGTCATAGCAAACCGACATCCCGAGGCGCCCAACCGGCGTGTCGGCCACCACGATGTTGCTGCCCGGTTCAACCGTATTCGATTCGCGGTACTGCTCATCGCGCCCGGGAATCGTCACGTCGAACAAATGAATCTTGTCGTAACGCGCGACGCGTTTGCCGTCGGCGTCGATCAGCAGCGAGGCATTCGCGACTTTGGATTCGGTATCGCTGCGGATATTGATCGTACCGGCCAAGATCCACAGCTTGAGCTCGCGCGCGATCTCGCGCAGAAAGGATTGCGCCGGCCCCGCGCCGTCCGCTTCCGCGATCTTTTGTTTGTCGACATCGCGCAGGCCGATGAACGCAAAATTCTCCGGTAGGCATGCGACCTCGGCACCAGCATCCTTCGCGTCGCGCAGCAGCTTGCCCGCCACGGCCAGATTCTCGGCCACGACATGGCCCGAGGTCATTTGAATTGCAGCTACTCTTCCCATCGTGTTCTGCCCATCTATTTCGTACCCATTTCTTTCGGAACCTCGGCGGACGCTGCGGCCGCACCGGCACTGTTGATGCGTTCGATCGTCGGATTGTCCCATCCGCCCGTGATGCGATAATACGCCCGCGTCAGGCCGTTTAACGGCTGTTTGAACACTTGCGTGAACAGCAAAACGGCCGCTCCGACGACCGGACCGCCTGCCAGCGCTCCGGCAATCGGCAACGTATTGCTGATACTGCCGGTAACAACCGCTGTTTGGTCGTAATCCTTGTTTTTCAAGCCGATACGCCCAATCACGCCTATCTCGGCCGCCGGCCCTTTGATCAGTACATTGTCGGTGTAGGCATTGCCGCCGCGGAATTCGAAGTCCCCGCGTGCGGTATCGAAAGCGAGTCCCTTGTCGGTCACATCGCTGAAATCTCCGAATAGCCGGCGCGGCAGCGCGGCAATGCTCGCGAGTCCGAGGACCCTGCCGGCGCCGGGCTTGACGCTGAGCAACTGACCCCTGTCGAGCGCCACTTTGACGTGCCCGGTCGTCTCGCGCATCGCATCGGCGCTCGGCGCGCCGACCCAGCTCAAATCGAAGTCGACCTGCCCGCTCTTGCCCGATATGACGCCGGCGTAGCCGAGTTGCGTGAGCGTCGATTGCACATCAGTGCTCGAGAGTGATCCCTCGATGCGGCCTAGACCCGTATCCTTGCCGCGCCATTCTCCTTGCGCCTTGACCGTGAAGGAGGGATTGATCGCCGTGAGCTCATCTAGGCTGATGCCGTCGTCATGCCGGGTCAGCGTCGCCTGCACCACGCCGAGTTCGCGAGTATCCCAGCTGAACTCACTCGCCGAAAAATGCATCGCCGGCACGGCCCGCGGATTGGCCGCGCTTAGGTCGGCCGGGACTTCATCGGAGCTCGCCGCCGCGCTTGCGGTTGGCGGGGTACCTTGCACGGCCGGCTTTCCAGACGGCGTCTGGTCGTCGATCTTCACATGATCGAAATGCAGATCCCATGCATCGTTGGAATCGGCGCCCATCGGCATCAAGATCGTGCCCGCAAGATTGGGTCCATCGACACCGAGGCGCCAGCGATCGGCGCTCGCCGCGAGATCCAGCTCGACGGAGCGGAACACCAAGCCGATGAAATCGACCTCGCCGATCGCAAGTTTGGCCGATTTCAGATAGTAGCTCAGCGGCTTGCCCGCTTTGTCCGGCGTAATGGTGTGAAGCCAGCCGGTCAGATCGACTCGAGTCAGCGATCCGCCGATGTTGACGATTTGCGAGTCGCTGAAGGTCGGATCGCCTTCGCCGAATTGAATCGCCGCGTGAGTCAATTGCGAGCCGTCGTGATCCGCATCGGGTTCGAGCGCGAATACGCCGCGCGCGATCGCACCCAACCCGAGATTCACCTGGGTCACACCGCTGCTCGGCCACTGAACGTCCAGCCACGACGGCATCGAAATTCCATACGGCTTCGACAGCGGCTGCGGCAGCTTGATGTCCAAACCCGCGAGGCTGCCGCTGACATGCAGCGAGCGCTCACGCGCAGGTTCCGGCGCCAGTTTGACGACGGCATGCCAATCCGAGAGCCCCTGGAGCGTGGCGGCCGGCAAACCCATCGCGGTGCGCAGCGCTTCGCCGCTCAAGGTGCCGCGTACATCGATTTGGGTGCGCGTCAGCGGTCGCGCTTTCGGAGCGCGCGCGGTCGCCCGAAATGCGCCCCCCAACAGTCGGCCCTTGAGGTCGGCGCGCGCGAGCTGTCCGCCCTCGATGTCGAAGTCACCGTTGACCTCGGTTGCGTTCAGCGGCAAGCCGGGCCGATTGAGCGAGGCGCCCTTGGCTTCGGCGTGCACCAGAATCCGTCGGCTCGCGAAGTCCTTGAACGGCAGGAACAGCTCGATCTTGCCGGCCAATGGGCCCGAGGCCTCGACACCCGAGAACGCGTTGCCGCTCATCTCGTCGAGCGGCGTTGCGCGCAGGAACTTGATCGCAGCGTCGGCGTCGCCGCCGGCCGCGGCATGAATCGTGAGCTCACCGGTCTTGAAATCAGGGAACTGCGCATCGCCGCTGTCGATGCGCACGCCGCCGACTGCGCCGCCGGAAAGTTGTGCCGACATGCCTTCATTGCGAAATTCGACGCGTCCGGCGAGCGATTCGATCGGCGGCCAACCAGCCTGGTAGTCGAGCGTCAGGGCTTCGAGATCGGCCCGCGCGAGGAAGATTCCGCTGCCGTCGCGGAACGGGAAGTGCAGGAGCGGCCCCTGCAGCAGCACGTCCGCATGCGACATGCGGCCGGCGACCAAGGCTTGATCGAGCCATTCGAGAGTCTTCGGCGCGATCTGTGCGCGCGGCAAATAATTGCGCGCATTCGCCACGATGCCGTTGTCCAGCTGGCTCACGAGTGTAACCTGCGGCGAATCGCCGTTGCTCGGCAGTTGCAGCGACAGCAGTGCCGACAACTGCGCGTCGCTGTTCTTGACGACGATGCCTGGAGTAGCGATCAGCAGCGCATCCGGCGTTCGTTTCCAGTAAAACATCGCCTTGGCCGTCGCGATCTCGACCGGTTGAGAAAATTGCAGCGGCCAAACGAAGTGGCCGGACTTGACGCTGATATCAACGTGGCCTCCGATCTGGTTGCCGGCAATCTCGCCGGTGAGGCCGCGCAGTCCGGGCGCGCGGCCGATCGGCGCGAACCCGAAATCGCGAAACTTCGCCCGCACGAGCATCGTCCAGGGATCAGCCAAGTCGGCGCGCTGCAGATCGAGATGTGCATCGAACCATTCCCCGCTCGGCGCGATTTCCGCGAGCCGATCGCGCAAATCCTTCTGCGGCAACAAGCCGGTCAACGGCAGCAGAGTCTCGGCTCGCAGATAGTTCGCGTCCGCGTGCAACTCGAGCAGACCGGCGGCCGCGGCGCGCCAGCTGACGTCGAATTGCGCGGCGGGATCCTTGACGCGCGCGCGCAGCGCGCTCAAGCGCCGGCCGAACAAATTCCAGCGATCGCCGTTGTGCGCCAGCGTGATCGTGCCGCTGATTTCGTCGAATTTCGTTTCCGAGCCATCGCCGAGGTGCGTCACGACGCCTTGAGCCGCGAAATCGAGCGCCGCGCGAGACAGATTGAGACCGGTGCCGCCGGCCGAGAAGCGGAAGACACCCGTGCCCGCGCTCAGATTGTTCAAGTACTCCGGCAGCAATAGTCGCCAGCCGGGAAATTCCACGGCTTTTGGGCGCAAATCGACGCTCCAAGCGAGCGAATCGGGATCGCCCAAATGTTGCGCGTTTGCGGTGATCTCGACGGCGCCGCCGAGGCGCGGCGGCAGGCGGGCGCTGAAAGTGAGCGCGGCGTGGTCACCTTCTCGCCTCAAATCGACGCCGACCGCATCGAGCATCAACTCCGGCAACGCGGCGTTCCAGTGCTGCACGACCAGCCGGCCGTGGCGAATGATCAGATTTCCCGCCGGCAGATCGTCCATTGTGAGCGCCGAGCCCGTCGCTCCGTTCTCGCGCAGCTCGATCTCCGAGGCAAGCGCAAAGCTGTCCGGGCCGAGACGCGTGATGGAAATCTCGGGCGAGTCGAGTTCTACGCGACCCGCGAGCAATTTGCCGCTGCGCACCAGCTGCCAGATATCGGTGCCGATTCGCCCGCCGGCGGCGCGCGCGAGCACGCGCTTATCGTCCTTGGAGCGCAGCTCGAGCTGATCAAAATAGAGCTCCGGACCCGACCAGCGCAGGCTCGGTGCGACGTGTGCGAAGCGAATGTGCAACCCGGTTTGTTGGTGCACCCAGGCCTTGAGCTGCTCCTGATATTCGGGCACGCGGTCGAGCGCCAGCTTGACACCGAGCATCAGCACGAGCACGAGCACGAGCAGGCCCGCGCCGCAATAAAGCAGAATTTTGATGAATTTACGCAGACGCATTTACATCAGCACGACATCGTATTGATCAAATGAATAGAGAGCCTCGGTTTGCAGCCGAATCGGCTTGCCGGTCACGAGTTCGAGCTCGCCGAGCGCCGCGGATTCCTCATCGAGCAGCCGCTCGATGACATCTTGATGCGCGAGCACCATCAGCTGCTGGCATTCAAACTGCCTTGCTTGGCGCACAATTTCGCGAAAGACCTCGTAGCAGACCGTCTCGGCCGTCTTCACGAAACCCCGGCCCTCGCAGGTTGGACAAGCGCGGCACAGCACATGTTCCAAGCTTTCCCGCGTTCGCTTGCGCGTCATCTCGACGAGCCCGAGCGGCGACACCGATGAAATACTGGTCTTGACGTGGTCGCTCGCCAGCGCCTTTTCGAGTGCATGGATGACTTGCCGGCGATGGTCCGGCTCCTCCATGTCGATGAAGTCGATGATGATGATGCCGCCCAGGTTGCGCAGCCGCAGTTGCCTCGCGATCGTGACCGCGGCTTCGAGGTTCGTGCGGAAAATCGTCTCTTCCAGATTTCGATGTCCGACGAACGCGCCGGTGTTCACGTCGATCGTGGTCATCGCTTCGGTCTGGTCGATGATCAGATATCCGCCCGACTTCAGCGTCACCTTGCGGTCCAAGGCCTTTTGAATCTCTTCTTCGACGTGCTGCACTTCGAACAAGGGGCGTGCATCGGCATACAACTCGATGCGCGGCAGTGCGCTCGGCATGAACGCGCTCGCGAACTCTTGCATCTCCCGGTAGGCGCTGCTCTGATCGACGAGCACTCGATCGACCGATGGACTCAGCAAATCACGCAGGATGCGCAGATGCAGCGGCAAATCCGCGTGCACCAAATTGCCGGGCTGCGTGCGCAGACCTTTTTGCCGGATGAACTCCCAAAGTTTGCGCAAATACACCATGTCGGCTCGCAGGGCTTCCGGCTCGGCATCCTCTGCCGCAGTTCTGACGATGAATCCGGCATTCTCGTCCGGCTCGATGAACGCCTGCACTGCGTTGCGGAGGCGATCGCGCTCGGTTTCGATCTCGATGCGCGCAGACACGCCCACGCCGCGGCCCTGAGGCATGTAAACGAGATGCCGCGACGGCAGCGTAATGTAGGTCGTGAGCCGCGCGCCCTTGGTTCCGAGCGGGTCCTTGACCACTTGCACGAAGATTTCGTTGCCCTCGGCGACGAGCGTTCGAATGCTTTCGGTGCGCGGCGGCTCGAGTCCCGTGTCCGCGTGATTGGCGTCGACGATGTCGGAGGCGTGCAAAAACGCGGTCCGCTCCAGTCCGATATCGATGAACGCCGCCTGCATGCCCGGCAAGACTCGCGATACGCGCCCCTTGTAAATATTGCTGATCAGGCCGCGGCGGCTTGCGCGCTCGAGAAATACCTCCTGCACGATGCCGCCCTCGACGACCGCTGCGCGCGCCTCGTTGACGCTCGCATTGATGAGAATCTCGGTGCTCACGGACGGCGCCATCGCGGCACGCCCGCCGCAGCCAGAAGTTCGGCCGTTTCGAATATCGGCAGGCCCATGACTCCCGAGTAGCTGCCGCGCAATCCGGAGACGAAAACGGCGGCAAAGCCTTGAATCGCATATGCACCGGCCTTGTCGGCCGGCTCGCCGGTCTCCCAGTAGGCGCTGCGCTCCGCGGGATCGATCGGCCGAAACGTCACTTCGCTGTGCGATACCCGCAGATCGAGGCCGGCATCCGAATGAACCGCGACTGCGGTCAGAACTCGGTGGGTTCGGCCCGACAATTGCCCGAGCATGCGTTCGGCGTGCCGCCGATCGCTAGGTTTGCCGAGGATCTCGTCATCCAAGACGACGGCCGTATCGGCGCCGAGCACGGGCGCGCTCTGCGATTCCCGCGCCTTTGGCCGCGTCGCACGCCATCCGGCGCTCGCCTTGGCCGCCGCGAGTCGGCTCACGTAGGCATCCGGCTTCTCCGCCGCCAGCGGACATTCGTCGACATCGACTTCGACGACTTGGAAGGGAACGCCCATTTGCTGCAGCAGGTCGCGCCGCCGCGGCGAAAGGGACGCAAGATAAAGGAATCGGGTGAACATGACCGCAGGATAGCTTAACCAGCCCTAAGCCCGGTGGTACGGATGGCCCGCGAGCAGACTCATGGCCCGGTAGAGCTGCTCGGCGACGATGACCCGCACTAGCGCATGGGGCAAGGTCAGCGGCGATAAGGACCATTGCTGGTCGGCTCGGCTCGAGACCTGCGGCGCGAGTCCGTCCGGACCGCCGATCAGCAGTGCGAGCGCCCGCCCCTCCTGCATGCGACGCGCAAGCCAGGTGCTCAATTCTTCGGTGCTCATCGCCTTCCCGCCGACCTCGAGCGCGACGACGTAATCGTCCCGGCGGATCGATGCGAGCATCGTGCTTCCCTCGCGTGCAACCGCAGGTGCGGGGTTTTCGCCGGAGCGGCGAGTGGCGATCGGAATCTCGAGCAGTTCGAGCTCCAGCGGCGTGCGCAGTCGACGCTGATAGTCCTGAAACCCGGTATTGACCCAATCCGGCAAACGCGTACCGGCGGCGATTAACCGGCATTTCATGATTGGCGCGGAGGCGTAGGCCCTTAGGCGCGCGCCGCCGCGCGCTTGGTGGCCGTCATGTCCCACAGTTTTTCGAGGCCGTAAAACTCGCGCACGCGCGGCAACATCACGTGCACGATCATGTCGTGCAGGTCGATGAGCACCCAGTCGCTGTCTTGTTGACCCTCGATGCCGTGAGGCCGATAGCCCGCCGCCTTGGTTTTCTCGACCACCCGCTGCGCGACCGAACGCACGTGCCGATCGGAAGTGCCGCTCGCGATGATCATCGTGTCCGCAATATCCGTGAGTCCACGTACATCGAGCACTTTGATTTCAAGCGCCTTCATGTCGTCGAGAGCCTCGACGACGACGGCCTGCAACGACTGCTTTTTCGGCGCGCGCGTCGCGTGTGCAGGTTTCGAGTGAGCGGATGGATGGGCAGCGGTCTTCTTGGACACCGGCTTCGCGGTCGAGCCCTTGGCCTTTGCAGCGGTCGGTTTGACCGACGTCTTGGGCTTAGCCTGAGGTGGGATTGCGGTCTTCTTTTTTGTCTTTGGCACTCAGTAACCTATGTCTTGGCGTAGCAATTGGCGTCTAGTATGAGCTTACGCACCGAATCCGGCATCAGGAACCGCGGATCTCGCCCCATCGCGACCAATTGGCGCACGTCGGTCGAGGAGATTTCCAGCTGCGTCACCGCGTGAATATAGATACAGCCCGACCGCGACTCGTGCAAATCGTTGATGCGGCCGGTGCCGCGATCGACCAGTAGCTCACCCAAGGGGCCCATGCCCGGCGCGCGCCACCCCGGGCGGTGCGCGACCACCAAATGCGCCAAGCTCAGCAGCTCCCGCCATTGATACCATTTCGGCAGGCTCAAAAACGCATCCATGCCGACAATCAGGCACAGACTGCGGTCCGGGTACTCATGGCGCAATTCAGCGAGGGTTTCGACGGAATACGACGGACCGGCTTTACGCACTTCGCGGTCATCGACGACGAAGCCGGGCTGTCCGGCGGTTGCAGCCTGGACCATTGCCAAGCGCAGCTGCGCATCGGCCTGCGGCTGATCGCGGTGTGGCGGATTACCGGCCGGTAGGAAGCGGATTTCCCGCAGACGCAGCGCCTGTTGCAACTCAAACGCCGTGCGCAGGTGCGCATAGTGGATCGGGTCGAAGGTTCCACCGAAAATTCCCATTGGTTTCATGAGGCTACCCTGCCTGAAAGCATCGTGGGTTGCAAAGCGCCCGCGAGCGTCGCGGTGAGGCTCATGAGTCCCGTCCACGGGTCACCTTGCAGGTTACCCTTGACGACGCGGTCGACGAGGCTCGCTTCTCGCAGCAGGCCGGCCAAGGGCATATCGCGCAGTCGCGCGAGCGCGGCCGCCGACGGCGTGCTCGCTTGGTTCCAGCCGCCGCGCTGCGACGAGCGCAGTCGAACGCGTTCCTTCGCCTGCCATAGCCCGCGCAATTCGCGCACGAGCGCCCAGAGGATCAACGTCGGCTCCACCCCCTCGCTCTTCAGCCCGAGCAAAATCCGCAGTGCGCGAGCCGCGTCGCCCTTGGATGCCGCTTCGGCGAGTTGAAACACGTCATAGCGGGCACTGTCGGCAACCGAACCCTCGACGAGTTCGCGCGTGATCGGCCTCCCGTTGGCGAGCAGTCTCAACTTTTCGAGTTCCTGTTGAGCGGCGAGCAGATTACCCTCGACGCGCTCTGCGATGAGTTCAACCGCGCCGGGCTCGATCTCGACGCCGCCTCGTTTGGCACGCGCCGCGAGCCACGCGGGCAGTGCCGCGGCGCCCACCGGCCAGACCGGCACCCAGACGCCGCGTTGCGCAAACGATTGAACCCACGGCGCCTCGCCGGCTTTTTTATCCAACTTCTCGGTGATTACCAACACCAATAGGTCCGGGGGCGGATTGGCGGCGAGCGCGGCCAAGAGCGGCGCGCCCTTGTCGGGTTTGCCGCTCGGTAGACGCAATTCGACGATGCGGCGGTCGGCGAACAAGGACAGAGATTGCGTTGCGCCACGCAGCTCGTCCCAGTCGAATCCGCGCTCGATGAAAAACACGTTGCGATCCGTGTACCCAGCGGCCCGGGCAGCCGCGCGGATCGCATCCGCCGCCTCTGCGACGAGCAGCGGCTCTTCGCCCGATACGAGGTAGACGGGTGCCAGGCCTCTGCCGAGCACGGCGGGCAGTTGATCGAGGTTCAGGCGCGGCATCGTGGCGGATTATCGCAAAAGCATCGGCAGCTGGGGAAAATTGCGCGAGTCAGCAGGGCCGCTAGCGGTTGATGCGCTCGCGCGCCGCCAGGTACTCGCTTTCCATGCGCGAAACCAACGAATCGACCGACTCGACTGCCTCGATGCCGCTCACGCTTTGGCCGGCGCTCCAAATATCCTTCCAGGCCTTGCGTTCGGCGTTGCCGCCGCTGCCGAAGTTCATCGTGGATTTACTCGCCTCCGGCAGCTTATCCGGATCCAAGCCGGTTTGGACGACGCTGCCGCGCAGGTAGTTGCCGGCGATTCCGCTGAACAGCGACGTATAGACGATATCCTCAGCTTTGGAATCAACCAGCATTTGCTTGTAGGCGGCGCTCGCATTGGCCTCGTCCGTGGCAATGAAGCGCGTCCCGAGATACGCAAGATCGGCACCCAAGGCGCGCGCCGCGAGCACATCGGCGCCCGTGCTCATTGCGCCAGACAGGATGATCGTCCCGTCGTAGACCGCACGAATCTCCTTGACCAATGCAAACGGACTTAAAGTCCCCGCGTGCCCGCCGGCGCCCGTACAAACCGCGATGATGCCGTCCACGCCCTGCCCCGCGGCCTTCTGCGCATGGCGCAGATTGATGACGTCGTGAAACACGACGCCGCCGTAACCATGCACCGCGGCCACGACTTCGGCGGGCGGACGCAAACTCGTGATGACGATCGGCACGCGGTGCTTCACGCAGAGTTCGATGTCGTGGTCGAGTCGGTCGTTGCTTGCATGCACGATTTGATTGACCGCAAACGGCGCCACTTTCCGCGTCGGGTTGGCACGCGCGTAGTTCGCCAATTCCTCCGTGATCTCGGCGAGCCAGTCGTCGAGCCTCGCCGCCGGCCGCGCATTGAGTGCCGGGAACGATCCGACGATACCGGCTTTGCATTGAGCAATCACGAGTTGCGGCGTCGAGACGATGAACATCGGCGCGCCGATCACCGGCAAGCGCAATCGATCGTGGAGAATCGGCGGTAGGGCCATGGTCGTCACTTTGGCTTCGTTGGACTCGCCGCCAGTATGCGTCAGTCCGCGCATCGGCACACGCCCAGGTGAACTCGCGGGCACAGTGGCGTAGTCTCGAGCTCAGGAATTCTCGCCATTCGGAGGCCGCATGCAATTTGAAACCCTGCTGTTCGAACGCCGCGATCACGTCGCGTTCGTGACGCTCAACCGGCCGGACCGGCTCAACGCGCTCAACGGCGCACTGATCGCGGATTTGACCGCGGCAGCCGTGGCGATCGACGCTGACGAGGCGATCCGGGCGGTATTGCTCACGGGCGCCGGGCGCGCCTTTTGCTCAGGCGCCGACCTCATGCGCGGCGGCTTGTTGGACGACCCGAAGTCGAGTCCCGGCCAGATGGTCCGGGTGAGCCTGACCGAGCATTTCAATCCGATGATCAGCGCCTGGTATCACCTGCGTGTGCCGGTCGTGGTTGCAGTCAACGGCATCGCTGCCGGCGCCGGCGCGAGTCTGGCGCTCGCCGGTGATTTGGTCATCGCGGCGCGCTCCGCGGTATTCCTGCAATTATTTGCACCGAAACTCGGGCTCATGCCGGATCTCGGCAGCACGTTCTTCCTGCCGCGGCTCGTCGGCACCGCGCGCGCCAAGGGACTCGCACTGCTCGGCGGCGAACTCAAGGCCGACGAGGCGGCGGCCTGGGGGCTCATTTGGGAGGCGGTCGACGATGCACAGCTGACGACGAATGCGGAGGCGCTCGCGCGCCGGCTTGCGGACGGTCCGAGCCTGGCCTTCAGCCGCATCAAGACGGTATTCAACACCGAACCGCCGCGTACGTTGGAGGAACAATTGGCGGTTGAAACCGTCGGCCAGACGGCGCTCGCGGATACTCAGGATTTCACCGAAGGGGTATTGGCGTTTCGCTCTAAGCGCGCGCCTCAATTCAAGGGCCGCTAGTGCCGGACTCGAGGCCGGTGGCGCAGCCCTCGGCGCATGCCGATCTTCGCAATCGGCACGCGCACATCCGCATTCGCTGCATGCTCGTTGGCCGCGGTCTCGGAGCCGCAGCTGTCGCAGCCCCCGCACGCGCCCTGCGCCTTTTTGGCGAGACGCGCGCTGAGCCGCTGCAGCGGTCCGCGCAATTGCGGCAAGGCCGTCGCTCGCGCCGCGATTCCGCCGATCGACGCGGCAACGCGATTGCGAAGTGACTTGGGGCCGAGCGCAAATAGCGCATAGGCCGCGCTCGTCAGCAGCACGAGACTCACCAAAACGATGTCGACGAAATGTTGCATCAAAACAGCAAGGCGACCCGGTAGGTGATGAATGACGCGGCATACGCGAGCGCAAACATGTAGGCGGCCATCATGATCGGGTACCTCCACGAATTGGTCTCGCGCCGCACGGTCGCGAGCGTCGAGAGGCACTGCGGCGCAAACACATACCACGCGAGCAGAGACAGTGCCGTCGGCAGATTCCAAGAATGCGCGATCAGCGGCGTCAAGGCATTGCTGACGTTCTCGCCGGTGGCCGACAAGGCGTAGACCGTGCCGAGTGCGCCGACTGCGACCTCGCGCGCGGCGAGACCCGGCACGAGCGCGATCGAGATCTGCCAATTGAAGCCGATCGGCGCGAACAATACCGCGAGCGCCGCGCCCAGGTGCCCCGCGATGCTGTATTGAATCGCGGGTCCCGAAGCACCCGGCGGCGGCGCCGGAAACGAGCTGAAAGCCCACAAAATCACCATGAGCGCCAGAATGATCGTGCCGACGCGCGTGAGGAAAATTTCCACGCGCTGCCACAGGCCGATCAGCAAATTGCGGATATTCGGCCAATGGTAGGCCGGCAATTCCAGCATCAGCGTCTGAAATCGCGTGCCACGACCGCGTCGTTTGAGCGCATAGGCGACGGCCATGGCGCTCGCAACACCGGCGACGTAGAGCACGAACAGCACGAGGCCCTGCTGCTCGATGCCGCCCCAAACCTGCCTGCGCGGTATGAATGCGCCGATGATCAAGGCATAGACCGGCAGTCGCGCCGAACAAGTCATCAGCGGCGCGATCATGATCGTCGCCAAGCGGTCGCGCGGATCTTGGATCGTGCGCGTCGCCATGATGCCCGGAATGGCACAGGCAAAGCTCGACAACAGCGGAATGAATGCGCGTCCCGAGAGGCCGACGCTGCCCATGATGCGGTCGAGCAGGAATGCGGCGCGCGGCAAGTATCCCGACTCTTCCAGTATCAAAATGAAGAAGAACAAAATCAGGATCTGCGGCAGGAATACCAATACGCTGCCGACGCCGGCTAAAATGCCGTCGACGAGCAAACCCCTGAATAAACTCGCGGGCAGCCAAGCATTGAAGCCGGCCCCAAGGCCGTCGACGCCGGCCTTGATCGCATCCATCGGCATTTGCGCCCAGGCAAACACCGCCTGAAACACCAAAAACAACACCACTGCGAGGATCACAGGCCCGAGCAACGGGTGCAGCACGACCGCATCGATCCGGTCGCTCAAGGTCAGACCATCGAGTCGGTCGCCGCCAATCGCAACCAGCACGCGGCGCACCTCGGCCTGATCGCATGCGATATCGGCCGCCGTCGGCGTTTGCCACACGACACGCGCCGGCGCGTGGGCGGGGACCGAAACGTGGTCGAGCACCTCGACGAGCGCGCGAACCCCATCGGTTTTGATGCCGATCGTCTCGACGACCGGCACGCCGAGTTCCGCTTCGAGCCTTGCCGCGTCGATCGCAATGCCCTTGCGATGCGCGATATCACTCATGTTGAGCGCCACGACCATCGGCAGGCCAAGACGCTTCAGGCTCAATACCAGGCGCAGGTTTTGGCGCAAGTTCGTGGCATCGGCCACACAGACCACGAAATCCGGCTGCGCTTCGCCGGTCCGGTGTCCGAGCAAGACATCGGCAGTGACTTGCTCGTCGGGCGTCATAGGATCGAGGCTATAGGCACCGGGTAGATCGAGTATGCGCACCCGCCGGCCCGAGGGAGTCAGCAGCGAGCCTTCCTTGCGCTCGACGGTCACGCCCGCGTAATTGGCGACCTTTTGGCGGCTGCCGGTCAGCACATTGAATAGCGCGGTCTTGCCGCAGTTCGGATTGCCGACCAAAGCGATCAGCGGAGCTGCGGCAGCGATCGGTGCCCCTTCCATGGGTCTACGCGATCTGCGTCTGCTCCGGACAAACGCGGATACAGGCAGCCTCGAAGCGCCTCAAGGCAAACGTTCCCGTGCCGACCCGAACCGCGATCGGTTCGCGTGAAAGCAACCCGCGTCCGATGATCCGCACCAGCTCACCCGGCAAAAAACCCAGCTCGGACAAGCGGCGCGCAAGCTCCGGCGGCGCAGCTGCATCGACCGCGGCGACCGATACCACACGCGCGAGGCATCCTGACGGCAAATCGGCAAGACCGACTTCGGATGGGATGTGGTCGACGATATCCATGCTCACAATTCTATATGAGAATCATTCCCATTACTATTGAGATCGCTTTTTGTGCGCCGCACATTCTTCGAGTTGGGAGCGCGCTCACACTATAAACTGCCGGCCGGCGAACCGGAAGCCGGCACCCGTTCCTGCTAATCTTACCGCTTCGCCCAAGCTTCGGAAGGGTCTGTAATGCCTACGCTTTTCGAGAAGATCATCGCCGGTGAGTTGCCCGCCACCGTGGTCTTCAAAGATGCCCGCGTGATTGCATTCCTGGATATTCGGCCGGCTGCGCCGGTGCACATCCTGATAGTCCCGAATAAGCCGATTCCAACGGCCAACGACATCGCCGATGCCGACGAGTCATTGATTGGCCACATGGTCATTGTCGCGCGCGATTTGGCCAAGCAGCAGGGCATCGCGGAAAGCGGCTATCGGCTGATCATCAATTGCAATGCGGATGGCGGTCAGGAGGTCTACCACCTGCATTTGCACCTGTTGGGCGGCAGGCCACTCGGGCCGATGGTCCAGCGGAAGTAATCGATCCGGTTCAGTGAAAAAAAGGATAAGGCGATGAAGAAAAAGAAGAGCGCTCCGAGCGCACCGACGCGTTCGAAGACGACACGCAAATCTGCAGCGCAAAAGCCGACTTCCGCGACGCGCGCGAAACAAGGCGCGGTCAGGCGGGACGCGGTCAAGCGCTCGGCGCCCGCAGCGCCGCACGCAAAAGCCCCGCGCAGGACGCTTTATCCGGCAATCGAACCTTTTCGCCACGGGTTTCTGCGCGTCTCGGAAATCCACGAGATCTACTACGAGGAATGCGGCAATCCAGCCGGCAAGCCCGCGGTGTTCTTGCACGGCGGACCCGGCGCAGGGTCCGACAAGCGCGCACGCCAGTTTTTCGACCCGCGGCATTATCGGATCGTCGTGTTCGACCAGCGCGGCTGCGGACGCAGCCGCCCGAGCGCCAGCCTGATCGAGAACACGACGTGGCACCTGGTTGCCGACATCGAACGCTTGCGCAAGCATTTGGGCATCGAACGCTGGCTCGTGTTCGGCGGGTCTTGGGGTAGCACACTGGCGCTCGCCTATGCCGAAGCGCATCCGGAGCGCGTCACGGAAATCGTGCTGCGCGGAATCTTTCTGCTGCGTTATGCGGAAATTCGCTGGTTCTACCAGCATGGCGCATCGGAGATCTTCCCCGATTGCTGGGAAGCGTACCGCGATGCGATTCCGCCGGATGAGCGCGACGACTTCCTGAATGCATATTACAAGCGCCTCACGGGCAGCGACCAGCGTGTCGCGCTGGCCGCTGCGCGCGCCTGGTCGGTGTGGGAGGGATCGACGAGTTTCCTGTACAGCAACTTCGAAAACATCAAGAAATGGGCCGAAGACCATTTCGCGCTCGCGGTCGCGCGCATCGAGTGTCATTACTTCGTGAATCGAGGGTTCCTGCGCAGCGAGGCGCAGTTGCTCGAAGACGTCGTGCGCATCCGCCATATACCCGCGACGATCGTCCAGGGCCGCTATGATGTCGTCTGCCCCGCGAGGAGCGCCTGGGATTTGCACCGCGTCTGGCCCGAGGCGGATCTGCGGATCGTCGCGGACGCCGGCCACTCGGCGTTCGAGCCCGGCAACACCCATGAACTGGTGCTCGCGACCGATAGGTACCGTAGCCGCTAATGTCGGAACTATCACTCGTGGGGCTGGCACGGGCTTCGGATGCGCGCGAGATCGCCGAGATGTCGCGCGATCTGATCGAGCAAGGGCTGACCTGGTCCTGGACTCCGGCACGCGTACAGCACTTCATCAGCGGCGATGACTCGACTGTGATCGTTGCCCGGCGCGAGAACCGTATCGCGGCGTTTGCGATCATGCACGTCGGCGACGAAGTCGCGCATTTGAATTTGCTCGCGGTCGCAACCGTACACCGGCGCGCAGGCTTGGGCACCCAGCTCTTGCATTGGCTGACTGCCACCGCGACGACCGCGGGTGTATTTCGGATCAATCTGGAGCTGCGCACGCACAACGAGGAGGCGCGCGCTTTCTACGAGCGACTGGGTTTCGAGCGCATCGGTGTCGTACCGGGGTATTACCAGGGCCGCGAGGCGGCGTTGCGCATGTCGCGGCGACTCGATAAGTCCCAGCCGTAACACCCTGGCCGTGACAGCCGGCGCCACGGCGGTCGACGGAGATGAGCCGGCGGCCGCCGCGGCGACAGATGTCTTTGGCATTAACGCATCATGCTCAATGCAGCACGTCATTTGCGCCGCTGCCCCGGCGATACGTGCCGGAACGCTGAAGATGATTGCTGGTTTGACAGAACTCAGACGTGATCAGAGTCGCAATTCATGCAGGCTGGGATGCCGAATCGACGGCGTCGGACGCAAACTGACCTTGTGCCGTCAGCGCCGCAAACAGGCCGTCCTGAGCGATCAGTTCATCGAATCGGCCTTGCTCGACGAGGCGACCACGCTCGAGCACCAAGATCTGATCTGCATCTCGCACGGTCGAGAGCCGATGTGCGATCACGAAGGTCGTGCGACCCTCGGTCAAGGTCTTCAGCGCGCGCTGGATCTGCGCTTCGGTTGCATTGTCGAGTGCGCTGGTCGCCTCATCGAGAATCAGGATCGGCGCATCCTTGAGCATCGCGCGCGCAATGGCGACGCGTTGGCGTTCACCACCCGACAAGGATCGCCCCCTCTCCGCGACCAGCGTCGCGTAACCATCGGGCTTGACGACGATGAAATCATGGGCCTCGGCGGCGCGCGCGGTCTTCTCGAGTTGCTCCTGGGTCGCCGCCGGATTACCGAGCCGAATGTTGTCCGCGATCGACCGGTACAGCAGGCCCGGATCCTGGAACACGACCGCGATCTGGCGCCGCAAGGATTTGATGCTCACCGAACGGATATCGACGCCGTCGACGGTGATGCGTCCGTTGCGCGGCTCGTAGGCGCGGTACAGCAAACTCATCGCCGTCGTTTTTCCGGCGCCGGTCGGACCCACGAGTGCCACCGTCGAACCGGCGGGCACGCGAAAGCTCAGGTCGTGCAGCGCGGGTCCGGCGTCGTTATAGGCAAAGGACACGTGCTCGAACTCGACAGCACCCAAGACCGGAGGCAGCGCCGGAATCGACGGCGGCTCGTCGAACGCCGACGGTGTATCGAGAACCGAGAAAAAGTCCTTGAGCGCCGGGATCTGGAAGAACATCGCGGAGATGAAGCCGCCGAACTGCTCCAGCCGGCCGATCAGCGTCATCGCGAAACCCGAGAAAGTGACGATGTTGCCGACGGTCACTTCGCCGGTGCGATTGAGCGACGCACCCAACAAAAAGATCGCGACGATCGTCAAGGTGCTCGCCGCCCGGGTCGCGACCGACAGCCACGCCCAGCCGCGCAACACCGGATATTGTGCGGCAAGAACGCGTTCGGTCAGCAGCCTCATGTCCGCGACCTCCGACTCGTGCCCCGTGAAACTCTGGACCACGAGCGCATTGCTGAGCACATCGCCGGCGCGCTCGGCGATCTCGTGATGCAGCCGCTCGACACGGTGCTGAGCATCGTGGGTGCGGCGCATCGTCAAGATATTGAAAGTCGCGAAGCCCAGCATCAAACCGATCATCAGCAGCGCAAGCTTCCAGTTCATCGTGAGCGCCAACGGCAGCAAAACGAGGATCGACAGCAAGGTCGCCAAATGCTCGCGCAGGAACCCGAGCCAGATGCTGAAGAGGCTCGAGCTGCCCGCGTGCATGATGCGCAGCAGCCGCCCGGAGTGGTGTCCGCCGTGAAACGCGAGCGGCAGCGCGACCGCGTGCTCGAAGAACATCGTGATCGCCGCGAGACGGCGCCGGTGCGCGAGCCGATCGGCCTGCAGCGAAACCCATACGCCCGCGCCGATCCCGAGCAAACCGAAGCCCGCCCAAAACCCGATGTAGCGCCATGCTGCATTGCGCGCCTGCGAAACCAGCGCGTCGATGACATGGCCGAATAGCCAGGGTTCGAGCAACAGGATCCCGGCCAGGCCCAGATTGACCGCGACCAACATAAACGCGAGCGCCTTCTCTTCGGCCAACAGGCCGATCACACGGAGGTACACTTTTGCGATTGACATGGATCCGGCGTGAGCGTCAATGAGCGTTCCGGCACCGAGTATAGGATCATCGCCACTGTCAACGCGATCTATCGCAAGCCGTTATGATTCGAACCAGGCGCCGTGGCGCAATGGTTTGTGTTTACCATATCGCTCAGGAGGTCCGGTGGCTGCGCGGCACGGGTTCGACGGGGTCATCGCGGGGAACTACGCAGCGGCGATCGCAGGCGTTTGCGCCGCAATCACACTGGTCCTCGGCGGCTGCGCCGGTTCAACCGACTCGCGTGCGAGGACCGAATTGAATCGCCCCGACGGGGCCGGCGCCGCACTGCTGGTATTGCACCGGGAAGACATGCTGTGGCTCGAGCGCGTGAGCTTCGGGCTCGATAGCGCAACTGTCGACGAATACCGCAAACTCGGCCGCGCCCGATTTCTCGAGCGGCAATTGGCCGCGAGCGACCATCGTTTGCCCGCATCGATCAGCGCCCAGATCGACGCGATGGAAATATCGCACGCGGATCCCGCCGTCTGGATCACCGACGTCAATACGCAATACAAAGACATCAATGCAATGGCGGATGGCCCGGACCGCGAACAGGCGCGCAAGGCCCTCAACGACCGCGGCAACAAGATCGCCTATGAGGCGATCCGGCGCGAACTGCTGCGTGCGATTTACTCGCCGTCGCAGTTGCAGGAGGAAATGATTTGGTTTTGGCTCAACCATTTCAATGTATACCAGCACAAGGGCAATCTGCGCTGGCTGGTCGGAGATTACGAGGAAAGCGCGATCCGGCCGCACGCGCTGGGGCATTTCCGCGATCTCGTGATGGCGACTCTCGAACATCCGGCGATGCTGCAATATCTCGACAACAACCAAAATGCCGTCGGACACGTCAACGAGAACTACGCGCGCGAACTGCTCGAGCTGCACACCCTCGGCGTCGGCAGCGGCTACACGCAACAGGACGTACAGCAGCTCGCACTGATATTGACCGGCTCCGGAATCAACGCCGGCAAACCGCCGCACCTCAGGCGCGAGTGGGAGGCGCTGTACCGGCGATCGGGCGCGTTCGAATTCAATCCGGCGCGGCATGATTTCAGCCGCAAGATTTTCCTCGGCCGAACGATCGAGCCGAGCGGATTCCCGGAAGTCGAACAGGCCGTAACACTGATCACCCGTGAGCCCGCCTGTGCGCGATTCATTTCCCGTCAAATCGCCGGCTATTTCGTCGCCGACGATCCGCCGCCCGCGCTCGTCGAACATATGGCGCAGACCTTCATGCGGACTGACGGCGACATTGCCGCGGTGCTGCGCAGCTTGTTCCTGTCACGGGATTTCGACGCCGCGCTCGGCGGAAAATTCAAGGACCCGATGCGCTTCGTGGTGTCGGCAGTGCGATTTGCTTACGACGGCAGGCCACTGACCAACGTCAGGCCCATGCTCAACTGGCTCAACAATCTCGGTGAGGCGCCATTCGGCCACCAGACTCCCGACGGATATCCGACGACCGAGCTGAATTGGGCGAGTTCGGGCCAGATGAGCCGCCGTTTCGAGATTGCGCGCGCGATCGGCTCCGGCAACGCCGGCCTGTTCGATGCGGACGAGGGCGCAGCCGCGGGGGCCGGCGGGTTTCCTCAGCTGTCGAACCGCCTGTACTTCGAAGCAGTCGAGCCATTTCTGCTGCCGACCACACGCGTGGCGCTGAACCGCGCCAATTCTCCGCAGGAATGGAACACTTTTCTGCTCTCGTCACCGGACTTCAGTTATGAATGAGGCACACGAGGTAGCACCATGAACCGCCGCGATCTGATCAAACTCGGCAGCTCCGCATTGATGTGCGTCGGCGCCGGCCGCTTGTACGCCGCGCCGGCCGGCGGGCCGCGGTTTCTGTTGGTATTTCTGCGCGGCGGTTACGATGCGACCAATTTTTTGATCCCCTATTCGAGCCCTTACTACTATGAATCGCGCCCCAACATCGCGATTCCAAAGCCCGATGCTGCGTCGAACACCGGCGCCTTGGCGCTCGATGCCGACTGGGCACTCGCGCCCGCGGTACGCGAGACGATTGGCGCGATGTATCTGCAGCGGCAAGCGGCTTTCGTACCATTCGCCGGCACCGACGACTTGTCGCGCAGTCATTTCGAGACCCAGGACAGCATCGAACTCGGCCAGCCGCTCGGCGGCAGCCGCGACTATCGATCGGGGTTTCTAGGCAGGCTCTCCGAGACCCTGTCGGGGTCGCCGATCAGCGCCGCGCCGATTGCGTTTACCGATTCGCTGCCGCTCGCGTTCGAAGGCGCGATGACCGTGCCGAATCTGTCGCTCAAGAACGTCGGCAAGTCGCCGTTCGATGAGCGCCAGTCGCAAATTCTGACCGATATGTACGCGGGCCATCATCTCGAAAGCGTGGTCAGCAACGGGCTGGAGTTGCGCCACGAGGTCGCGCAACAAATGGCGGATCAGATGAACAACGGCAATCGGGACGCAATCAACACCAAGGGCTTCGAACTCGAAGCGGCACGTATGGGTGTCTTGATGCGCGATCGCTACCGCATCGGTTTCGTCGACGTCGGCGGCTGGGACACTCACGTCGGAGAAGGTGCAGCGCAAGGTAAGCTCGCGACGAATCTGACGAGCCTCGGCCAAGGGCTGCAGGCGTTCTCGCAATCGCTCGGCGCCGAATGGAAGAACACCGTCGTCGTCGTGCTCTCGGAGTTCGGCCGCACGTTCCGGGAGAACGGCAACCGCGGTACCGACCACGGCCACGGCACGGTTTATTGGGTGCTCGGCGGAGCCATCAATGGCGGCATGATCGCCGGTGAGCAGCAGCCGGTGAGCCGGCGCACGCTGTTCCAAGACCGCGATTATCCGGTACTCAACGACTATCGCGCGGTCTTGGGCGGCCTGTTCCGCACGATGTGGGGTTTGACCGGCGATCAAAACGCCAAGGTCTTCGCGGACACCGCCCCGATCGATCTGAAACTCGCCTGACCACCACGATGCGGTGATTGAGCCCGGATTCGGTGGGTTCAGACCGTGCGCGGCCTGCCGATACAAGGGTTTAGAGCCGACGTCCGTCGATCAGCGGCGGTCGCCCGATGCTCATGGAGAACAGCGATGGCAGCGGCAACTCCGCGCCAACCCAGCGATCCGATGTACCTGCTGGTACGCGAGGGACGCAGCGCGGATTTCAACCGGCAACGTAAGCCGGGCGACCGTTGCGATTTGCATGGTTGCAATTTTCGCGGGCTCGATCTGCGCGAATTCGACCTTGCCAATGCCGATCTGACGGATTGCTATTTCAGGCAGGCCGATTTGCGCGGACTCGACCTGCGCAGCTGCCAGCTGCAAGGAGCGAGCCTGCACGCCGCGCGCATCTCCGGCACGTACTTCCCGACAGAACTATCGGCTCCGGAAATCGAAATGTCGGTCCGATTGGGTACGCGCCTGCGCTATCGAAGCGCCTGAGATTCTCGGCGCGCTTATCCGAGCCGCGAACGCAGAAATGCCGCCGCCTGGCCGGCCTCATGTTTCAATCGCTGCGCCAGCGCCGGGATCTCGGCCGACGCGCCGGCTTTGGCAGCCGCTTCGAGCCGACCGGCCGCCGCGCTCGTGGACGTCGCACGAATGTTCGCACTCGAACCCTTGAGCGAGTGCGCGGCGCGTTCGACAGCCCCGAGATCTCCGATGCCGAGCGCGGCGCCGATCTCGCGCAGCGCATCGTCGCCGGAGTCGATGAACAACTGCACGAGCTCCTGTGCGAACACCCGATCACCATCGGCGACGGCGAGGAATCCGTTCCAGTCAACCGGTGCCGGCGCTTCTGCGGCTTCGGTCGGCCCGAGAAACCGCTCGAGCGTCTCGGCGAGCCGTGTGCGGTTCAATGGCTTCGTGAGGTAGTCGTCCATGCCCGCGAGGCGGCAGTTCGTGGCGGCATCCTGCATGACGTCGGCCGTCAACGCGATGATCGGGACACGGCGCATGCCAGCCTCGCGATCGCGGATCGCTCGGCTCGCCTGATAGCCGTCCATGACCGGCATTTGGCAGTCCATGAGGATCAATTGAAATCGGCCGCTCTCCCAAGCGGTGAGCGCTTCTCGGCCGTTGCACACGACTTCGACGGCGTAGCCCAATTTTTCGAGTCCGGCGCGTGCGACTTTCTGATTGACCTCGTTGTCCTCGGCCAGGAGGATGCGCTGCTCGCGCACGACATTCTTGGCGGGCTCCCCGGGATTGATCGATTGCACGGCTGCGTGCCACACGGCCGCGGCGACCGGCAACACCTGGCAGAGCCGCTCGCGTAGTTCGCGCAGGCTGACGGGCTTGACCAGGTAGGGTGCGGAACCCGTCCGCGCAAAGTGCTGTGCGATGGGTATGTCACGCATCGAGGTCAGCATCACGAGTCGCGTTGCGCCGAAACGCGGGTCCTGCGAGATTCGACGCGCGAGTTCGAAGCCGTCGCAGCCCGGCAAACCGTGATCGAGCAAGGCAAGATCGAACGGCTGGCCGGCATCGATGCCATGCTCCAAAACGCGAAGCGCCGAGTCCACACCGTCCGCACAGCTCATGATCGCGCCGAAACTCGAGAGCTGGCGCTGCAGAACTCGGCGATAGCTCGCATTGGCAACCACGATCAAGATGCTCGCATCGCGCAGTTCCGGCGGGATCTGCGTCGCGACTTCGTGCTCCCGGTGAGAGCAGCCGAAATTCGCGGTGAACCAGAACACAGAGCCGACACCCTCTTCGCTCTCGGCGCCGGTCTGGCCGCCCATGAGGTCCACGAGGCGCCGCGCGATCGACAGGCCGAGACCCGTGCCGCCGTAGAATCTCGTCGTCGAGGCATCGATCTGCGAGAACGGCTGGAACAGGGAGCCGATGCGCGCAGCGGGGATGCCGACGCCGGTATCGCGCACTTCGCAGCGTATGCGCGTGCCGCTCGAATCGGATTCGGTGACCCGCAGTTCGATGACGACTTCGCCATGCTTGGTGAACTTGACCGCGTTGCTGCCGAGGTTGAGCAGCACTTGGCGGACGCGCCCGGGATCGCCGAGCACCCAATGCGGCAGCTGAAGATCGATGTCGACGATCAATTCGATGCCTTTGGCATGCGCCTGAACCGCAAGCAGCCGCGCCACATCGTCGATCGTTCCGCGCAGGTCCATATCGATGCTCTCGAGATCCATCTTGCCGGCTTCGATTTTCGAAAAATCCAGAATGTCGTTGATGATCGTCAGTAGTGCCGCGGCGCTGGAGCGGATCGTCTCCGTATGATCCCGCTGCGACGGATCGAGCGGCGATTCCAGCAGCAGTTCGGTCATGCCGATGACACCGTTCATTGGCGTGCGAATCTCGTGGCTCATATTTGCGAGAAACTGCGACTTCGCGACGGCCGCGAGCTCGGCGCGGTCCTTGGCGTCGAGCAATTCTTCGTTGGCCCGCTCGAGATCCCGCGTGCGCGCGGTGACCTGCTCGCTCAGGGACTGCGCCAGTCGCCGCAGGCGACCCATGCGCCAGCGGTAGAGGGCGCCGACCGCAAACAGCAATGCGGTCGCGCAAAGCACCATGAACCAGGCAGTCTGGTAGTAGTGCGGCCTGAGCTCGACGCTCAGCGCACTGCCGCTGGTGTTCCACACTCCGTCGTTGTTGCTCGCGAGCACTCGAAACGTGTAGGCGCCCGGCGCGAGCCCGGTGTAGTAGGCGGCGCGGCGATTGCCGGCATCGGTCCACGTCTTGTCGAACCCGTCGAGCCGATATTTGAAATGCAAAGCCTGTGGCACGAGCATGCTCAAGGCCGTGTAGTCGAATTCCAGCTGATGGGAACCTGGCGCGATCTCAATGGCCTGGTCGAGCGGCAGCGGCTCGCCGTCGACGAGTACCCGCTCGATATGCACCGGCGGCGCCAGCGTATTGACCGCGATGTGCAGCGGGTCGACCCGAATGATGCCGCGGATGCCCGGAAACCACAGCATGCCGTCCGGCGTACGGCAGCCGGGAGCAGTATTGCCGCCATCGAACTCGGCAGCGCGCAGTCCGTCGGAAATCCCGTAACTGTGAATGACCGGCGCGCGCGGCGCTTTTCCCGCCTCGCTGTCCGATGCCAACAGATCCAGCTGATCCCGCGCGATCGAAATCAGTCCCTTGTTCGTGGTCAGCCATAGTTGATGCGCATCGTCCTCGAGCACCTGCAGTATCGTTTCCCCGAGCGGCCCTGCGCCGTGGGCCAGCGAGATGATCTTGCCGTCGCGCCACACCGCAAGACCATCCGTCGTACCGAGCCAAATCACGCCGCGCTCATCTTCATAGAGCGCGACGACCCAGTTGCTGGGCAGACCCTCCGCCAATCCGAGTTTGCGCGTCCTTACGCCGTCGAACAGGAACAGGCCGTGGCCCTCGGTGCCGATCCACATATTTCCGGCACGATCTTCGTGAATGAGGCCGATACCCGTCGCATCCGTCGCTCCGACTACCGAGGCCATCGATGCGACTTTCCCAGCCTCGATTCGATCGAGCCCGGCGTTGGTGCCGATCCAGATGCGGCCCTGCCGATCCTCCTCGATCGCGGTCACGTGCGCACCGGACAGGCCGTTGCCTTGGTCGAACGTCGTCTGGCGGCCATCGGCGAGACGAAACAAACCGGCGCCTTCGGTTCCGGCCCAGACGGTACCGTCGTGGGCTTGGAGCACGGCGCGTACGCGCGTGTTCTCATGACCCCGTGGCCCCGAAATATGCTCGAAGCTGCCATCGAGATACTTGCTCAGGCCCGCATCCGATCCCACCCACAGTCCGCCACCGATGCGCGGCGCGATGCTCCAGGTCAGATTGCCGCGCAGACCCTCGGGCTCGCCGAACGGCGCAAACCGCCCGTTGCGCAAACGCAGCAGACCTGCGCCGGTGCTGCCGATCCACAGGCTCCCCTCGGCGTCCTCGTAAAACGCGCGCAGATCGGCGCCGTCGAAGAAATTGGATTGCAGACGCGCGAATTTTCCATCGCGCCATCGCACGAGCCCGGCCCCGCGCGTGCCGATCCACAGATTCGCATCGCGGTCGATCGCGAGCGCGCGGATTCCGGAGCCGAAACGCCCCGGCTCCACGATCGTTTCGAGGTAATCGGCGCTGCGTCGCAACACCGCGCCTTTGAGTGTGCCGAACCACAGTGCGCCATCGGCACCGCGCAGCATTGCGGTGACTTTGTCGTCAGTATCGCCCGGATATATCGGCATGCCCTCGAAACGACTCCCGTCGTAGCGGAACAACTGGGCATCGGTGGATACCCAGAGCGCGCCTTGTGCATCCTCCTGAACCGCGCGGATCGCGGCGCCCGCGACGAGGCCGTGATCGGCGCCATAGAGACTGATGTGGCCGTGCTCGATGTTGTAGAGCCCTGTCTCAGTGCCCACCCAGAGCCGACCGGTCGAGTCTTCGGCGATTGCCCGCACGTAGGCATGTGCGAATCCCGCATCACCGCTGATCGCGCGAAAGTGGGCGCCATCGAACACCGCGACGCCGGCGCGTGTCCCGATCCAAAGCAGTCCGGAACGATCGACGTACAGCACCGAGATATGCTTGTTCGGGATTGCAGGCTCTTTGAGCGCGTCATAAACGGCAAAGTGAACGCCGTCGAATCGGGCCAGCCCTTCCTGAGTGCCGATCCAAAGATACCCATCGGGCGTGCGCGCAATGGTTTGTGCCGATACCTGCGGCAAGCCGTCGGGGATTTGCCAATTATCGAGCAGGTATTGGCTGGGCTGCAGGCCAGGATCGAGCGCAATGGCTTGCCCGCCGAGGACGATCGCGAGCAATGCGTATGCAAATCGCGCTAATTGCGCAGACTGTGCGCCACGCACGTGCCCGCATCGAACGATCCTCATCCAACCTCCGCAATCGCCTTGAAGCGGCACACGACCGCGCAACGCTCTTCGACTTGGCGATCAACGGGTTAACGGCCGGGAGATTATCGACTGAAGCCAGAGGCGGCTTGAATAACCGCTGCCCGGTTGGGCCCAGTTAACTCAATTCGAAGTTCATGCACTCTCGCGACGCGCTGCCAATTGCGCCAGGTCGCAAACGACCCGATTTCCCCCAGCCTCGGCGGGCCCGACGAACAATCGGCCGCTGATCGATCGCGCCCTGAATCGCATCGTGCGCATGCCGAGACCTTGACCGCGCATCGCGTCGGCCGGCAGGCCGCGGCCGTTATCCGCAACGGAAAGCCGGACCCTGCCGGCATTGGCGCTGAGCTCGATCTCGATCAAGGTACCGCCGGCATGCTTGAGTGCGTTCTGCACGGCCTCCTGCGCAATGCGATATAAATGATTGCGCGTCTCGAGTCCGATAGAAAGGGGTGCCTCGAGGCGAGCCTTGAAGCGCACCGGCGTGCCACTCAATGAGCTGCGCCGCGAAAGCGCCTCGAGCGCCGCTTCCAGGCTGCCGTCCGCGTCGCTCAGCGGCGAGAGTCCCTGAACGATCAGTCGTGCACCCTGGATGCAGCTGGCGGCGAGCGCCGCAAGTTGCTGCAACTCGGCCGCATGCGACGCCCATTCGCGCTTCGCACGATTCGCCAAGGCTTGCACCGACAAAGACAGTCCCGTGAGTTCCTGGCCGAGCCCATCATGCATCTCCTGACCGATGCGCCGCTGCTCACCAGCAATGGCCTCGCTCAAGGCTTGCCCAAACGCCCGGCGCTCCGTGACGTCGATCGCGAATACCAGCGTCGCGGGTTGTCCCGCAAGATCGATCGAGCGCGTCCAAACCTCGACATCGAGCACACGGCCATCGCCGGTCCGGTGGCGGGTCTCGAACGGTTCCGCCGCGGCCGCGAGCGCTTCGTTGCGCGCGGCAGACCCGGCCGGCTCTTCGGTGCCCTCCTCACCCGGCTCCGGCAACACGCGCGGCTGTCCGGCAGGCGCGAGATCCGCGACGCTGCGCGATAAGAATTCCTCCCGGCTCCAGCCGTATTGCCGTTCCGCGGCCGCGTTGACCAGCAGAAATTTTCCCGTGTCCCGGCTATGCACCCAGACGGGCTGCGGACTGCCTTCGAAGATCTGCGCGTAACGGCGTTCCGCGCGCAATCTCGCGCCGCTCTCGCCGTCGCGCTCGGCGAGCAGGGCGGTAATGATCAGGCTCAGTCCGGTGAGCGCGGCCGTGATCGACCAGACGATCGTGAGTCCCGAAAATTTATCCAGCTGACTGTAGGCGCCGTGACTGAATGCGGCGCTCAAAGCGATCGTCATGGAGATCACGAACGCGGCGCTCGCGGTCACCACGAGATCAAAGCGCATTGCGCCGACGACGATCAGCAGCACCGCGTAAACGCTCAGTAGGGGCCGCACATTCGGTGAGCCCAACAGCAGAATCGCCGCACAACAGCTCACAACTCCCAGCAACCAGAGGCCCACTTCGAGCCAGCTGCGGTCGGTTAAGCGCGCAAGACTCTGGCGGCTCATGGGAATCAAAATGGGTCCGACCACGAGCACGCCGGCGGTTATATTGCTCCACCAACTGAACCAGTTTTCCCAACTGAGCCCCGACGGCTGCCCGGCCAGCATGAATCCCAGATAGCCGAACGCAGGCATCAGCGTCATGCCCGCGGCCGCAGACAGAATGAACAGCGGCACATCGCGCGCGCGTGCAAAGCTCGTGTTGAATCCGTTGCGTTCGAGCAGCCATGCGGCCAGGACCCCGCCGCCGGCAAGGCCGGCGCCGACGGCGAATGCTTCGATGACCCCCGCGCCCAAGCCGAGCGATCCCACAAGTATGTGCAGGTGCCAGAAATCGACCGCCGCGACCGCCGCAAAAATGAACGGCCACATGCGCCGACCCCAACGACAACAGGCGGCCACCGCAATGCCGCTCGGCAACAACGGCAAATTGAAGTGCGCCCCGAAGATCGGCAGGATGAAACCGACCAAGCCGGCCGCAAGGATGGATAGGGCCACGATCGAGCCGTGCAGCCAATCGCCGCGTGAAAACGGCCACGCGGTGACCGGGGCCCTCATGTCAGGTGACCCAATAATGTCGAGGCGGCGCGCGCGTAGAAGATCCACATCCCTATCAGTCCTCGCGACCATTGCGCGACGAGCATAACGCGAACCAGAGCGTCTGTCGTGAATTCGGCCGCGCCGCAAGTCGATTCCGCAGGCGGCCGCGGAACGGCCCTTCAAAACAGTTCCGCCTCCTCGCATTGATCCTTGGTGGTCAATTTCCCCGAAGCGACGAGCGCCTCGAAGTTACGGATGTTATTGCGCCCGTGATTCTTGGCATAATACAGCGCCGCGTCGGCGCGTTCGACGCAGGTCGACGGTGCGTCCGGCGGCAGGACTTTGGAATACCCGAGGCTGATCGTGACCTGCCCGACCTGCGGGAAGCTGAACGCCTCGACGGCTGCGCGCAAGCGCTCGAATGCGACCTCGGCGCCGGCATCGGTCGCGTTCTCGAGCACGACCACGAATTCCTCGCCGCCGAATCGGAACAAGTGATCGGCGCCGCGGAAGCATCGTTGCATGAGCTGGGAGATCAACAGCAACACTTCATCGCCGAACAGATGGCCATGGCTATCATTGATCAGTTTGAATTTGTCGATGTCGACGAGGCCCAACCAGGAAGGCTCCTTTGCCGAGTGGGCGGCATCCGCGGCGACCAATCGCTGCCGCAATTTTTCGAAGCGCTTTTCGAATGTCTTGCGGTTGAGCATGCCGGTCAAGGTGTCGCGCTCACCGTAGTCCAACAAGGCCAGGTGATTCTTCAGAATGCGCAGGATCGACCCGACGAGCTGCACGTCGCGTGGATCCAGTAGGGCTGCGCCTTTGACCGCCAGCAAACCGATGACGTCGCGATCCGCCTCGATCGGCATTACCGTGCAGGTCAAGCCGTCGCGCTCGAGGAATTGAACGACCTGCTGCTCGCGAACGCTTTGGCTCCACTCGGGCAAATCGTGGAGCGCCGGCAATCTCGCAGGCTCGTCGATGGAATCCGGCTCGAGCTCGGCTCCGCCGCGCAACACCCCGACGCGCGACGCCAGGCGTATGACACCGTCATCGTCGATCAATCGGTAGATTCCGACTGAATCGGCACTCCAGTGATTCAGGATCATATGGGCGACGGCCCTGTGAACCGAGTCGCGATCGCGATACGAGGTGGTATCGGCAACCGATTCGATGAGCGCGCTGATCATTGTAAAGTCGTCCGCACACCAACCCCCATACTTGGCCGCCGGCCACGGCGCATATCCTGCCGCACCGGTGGTCGGACGAGCCAACCATCGAGCGGTCATCCGAAAATGGTCGGCATGCGCGGGGAAATCTTGAAGCCAAATGACGAATTCGGCGCGCGAAACACGAGATTTGGCTTACGGCGCGCTCGCCGCACCGGTCAGGCAGGGGGCGGCCGTGTCGCCAGCATCGATTCGCGCTCGCCGAATGGCTCAAACCACTTGGCCGCCTTCGGGAAGCTATCGCGCCAGCCGAGCGATGCGAAACGCAGGTCGAGGTATCCAAGCGCGCAACCGATCGCAATCGTACCGACGTCGACGCGTCCATGGAATGTGTGCGCACGTTGCTCGAGGTCGGCGAGTCCACAGTTCACTTTGTCGAGCTGCCCCGCAGTCCAATCGCTCCAGCGACGCTCCTCCGGGCGCAGGGCACTCTCGTAGCGCATCAGCACCGCTGCATCCATGATGCCGTCCGCGAGCGACTGGTCGACCAACACGGGCCAGCGCGCCGCTGCTTGCGCAGGGACGAGATGGCCGTCGCCGAGCGTATTCAGATACTCGCAAATGACGCGGCTGTCGAACAGCACCGTGCCGTCGTCGGCGATCAGCGTCGGTATTTTGCCGAGCGGATTGAGCGCGACGACCGCGCGGTCCCGGTTCACGGGATGCGCCGCAGCGGGCTGCAGCTCGATGCGCACCCGCAGCCCCAACTCGTGGGCGCTGACCAGGCATTTTCGGACAAATGGAGAAGCGGGGTTATAAAGGAGCTTCATCGGCATCTCATTGGGTAGGATCGATGAAGCGGAATATTGAATCAATCGGTCGCCGGGCGCCACCCCGGGAAAGCACCGACGGCGACGCCTGCCGGCAGGCGCGGCAGCAGTGACGTCAGTTCTTTGCCAAAGTCTGCAAAACCCAGCCCCGGGAATGCAAACACGAAGAGAAGCGGTCGACGTCGGTGATCACGACTTCAGCGCCTTCCGCGTAGGATTCGCGCCGTTGGGAGTTTTGCAGACATTGCTCTTGCGTTTGATAGAACTCTTGCGATGATGCGCTGGATTTGACCCACGCGCTTCGCGGCGGGGTGCTTGCACAGGCCGATACCAGCCCGCACAGGCTCGCCAGCAAGATCGCGTTCTTATGCAAAATTGGCATTGGCACGACGCCGCGTTTATCGATGATGCCCGGACCTTTGCATAGTCATCGGTCGGACGCTGTGAAGGCTCCAGCAGTTTTGCTCAAATGTTTGGCGCCGCCGGTCCGGCCGACCGAGCGTGATAGCCGTGCTGTTGTGCGCTATGGGCGGCTTCCAAAGTCTTGATCAGGATCCGATGCAGCGTCTCATCCTGACCACCACTGACATAGCGTTCGGCTGCGATTCGCACCTGGTCCAGCATTGCAACTTGCGCGCGCAGAAACGCGAGTGCATCGGAAACGTGGCTCGGATCTTGCGTAGTAGCGATCCCCGCTTCGGCTGTACGCTGCGCCTGTTCGAGCTGTGCTGCACTCATCAACAAGAGTTGAGATTCGGAAGCGTTTGCTGCGAGCGCATTGAGTTGCGCCCGCGCTGGAGTTGGATGTAGCGCGGCATAGATGATATCGGTCGTCGTCACGATGCCGAGCAACTGGTCCTGGGAGTCGACCACGGGCAGCGCATGTACGCCGTGTCCGGCCATGAGCTGGGCCGCGAATTCGATAGACTGGTGCGCTTCAATTGAAATCAACGGTCGGTGCAGCATCGCACCGACCTTCATGCGTTGGTTGAGATATTCGATCGGCGAACTGCTGCCCTTGGGCAGAAACAAATCCAATTTCATCAAATCGGCGGTGCTCAACATGCCGACGACCTTGTGTCCGTCGAGCACCGGCAAATGATGCACCGGATACGCCGCAAACAAGCGCATCACCTCGCCCGCAGGATCTTTGATATCCACGGTCAATACCGAGGGGCTCATGAGGCGGTTGACCGGATCCGTCGAATGCACAGCGCCATCTCCAATGTGATGATCGATGAGCCCAGTCTGCGGCAATCGCCTCAGGTTCGCGCTAGGTACAACCGCGGATAGCCAACGCGGCGCTTCTGCGAATGCCTGCGGCCGATCGGGATTGCGGTTCGCGCCGCGCATGGCTCATGGTTGATCGCCGATGGATCGGCGTTACTTAATATAGTCGCCGCTCCGCTCTCGCGATACGCATCCAGCTCACCACTGCAGGCATTAAGTTCAACGAGTTCGTCGCAATCGACCGACTCATCGACTCAATGCTTGCGAATCAGCTGCGCGGTTGAGGTTTGTCGCCGCTAAGAGACGCCCGTCACAGTTTCATCCGGCGCAATTAGCCAATACTCTATCCACACCCGAATCTCTCGTGGAAAACCATTAATGGCCCAGCCGATAAATTCGCGACTCACCGGGGATATCTGGCACCTAAGCATCGATGACTTGCTTGCACCTGTTGCTGAGCCAACCAGGCTCGGTGGCCCCGGACCATTCGTCATCAATCTGAGTGCATCGACCGCGCCGATCAGCTTGCCCGCGCAATCGCTTGCCGGCAGTGATCGTGCACACGTTTATCAACTGCAACGCACCGAAGATGGGCGCATGCGCTATCGCCTGCGACTGGGTCCGTTCGAGAGCGAAGACCATGCGGACAAGGTGCTCGCCAAGGTGCGTGACATCTACCCCGGCGCCGTGACCGCTACCGCGGGGAGCGACGATTTACGGGCGATCGAATTGCTGCACGCCAAGCTCGATGCACAGCAAGCACGTTCGAAAAAGCCGACCGCCAATTCTCTGGCCGCGAGGAGCATCGCGCCGGCCGCGCCGAAAGCTGCGCTGCAAGCTGCCCCGCAAGCCGCATCGCGTCCAACCGCGACGCACGGCCTCAACCCCACGGTCGTCGTAAAGTCCGATGTAGCGGCCGCGGTGAACGCACCGACACCGGTGAGCGCGGTTGTCGCAACTGCCCTGCCGGCCGCAACTGCGCCGCCGGCCGTGACTGCGCCGCCGGCCGTGACTGCGCCGTCGCCCGTGACTGCCCCTCCGGCAGCGACAGCACAGCCGTCCGCCATTGCCGCATCGGCCCCGATCGACACATCTGCAACCCCGCCGACCCCAGCTCCGTCAGTCGCGAAGTTCAGCGCTGCGACGCCGGCTGCGCCGACATCGATGGCGCCGCGTGCCGCGACACCACCGACCATGACCGTGGGTCGCGATTCATCGGCGACCAAGTCCGTGTTCGCCGCGGCTGCGAAAGCCATCGAAGCATTTGCGGCGGCCGCCAAGGCTATCGAGGCGAGCCAAGCGACGACGAAACCCGCGGCGACGGCCGAGGCAGTCGCACCGCTTGCCGCTGTCACGGCGCCTCTGATTGCCACACCCGCGCCGGTAGCCACACCGCTGGTTGCGGCAGTTACCGTGCCGATCGTTGTCGCTCCGATCGCCGCGATACCCGCGCCAATCGTGGTCACACCGATCTTGCCTGCGACGGCAGCACCTGCGCCCACGACTGAATCGTCGCCGCTGGCTGAGCCGCCAGTACTTCAGTGGCCCGCGCAGGCCGTCTCGCTGCCCGCTTTTCGTGCGTCGCCGGCGCCCGAGCTGACGCTCGCGATGGAGCCACCTGCTGCAGCGCCGGTCGCTTCTGCGCCCGCCGCTGAGGTTCCAGTTGCTGCTGCGACGTTGGCTGCGACCAAGGAGCCAACCGTGGCCGCAGCGCTCATCGCCGCTCCAGTTTCAGCCGCCACCGCAACGACGGCCGCCGCCGAGCCCCCGATACTGCAATGGCCCGCGCAGGCATTCGTGCCCGAGCCGCAGCCCGCACAATCGGTGCAAGCCACTGCGCAAGTACCCGCTAAGACGCCTGACGAACAGTCCGCCGCGGCGAGCCCGGTCGAGCGTACAGCGCCGACTCTGGAGTTGAGCCTCGTCGAAGATCCGGTCGTCAGCGATACGCGAGATGCACCGGAACCAAAAGCCGCCTCAGCGGCCGTTACGGGCATGCGACGCGTGTTCGCGTCGCCGCTGCGAGCCATGTCGCTCGGCAAATCGCGATTACCGCCGCTGCGCATTACGCCACGACCGCCGGCGAAAAAGGTACCCGGGAAGCCGATTGCGGCGCGCAGCGATCAGCCGAAAGCCGTACTCAAGGCACCAATCAAGCCGATCGACAACCGCGTAAGCGCCGCTGCGAAATCGGCTGCACCAACTGTGCAGGCCGCAGCAGCGCCGGTCGTACAAGCAGCGTCGGTCGCGAAGCCGGCGCCAGTCGTACAATCCGCGTCGGTCGCGAAGCCGGCGCCTGTCGCACAAGCGGCGCCGGTCGCGGCAGCCGCGCCAATCGCAGCAGCCCCGCAGATCGCGGCCAGCGCGACACCGCCTGCCAAAGCACAGGTTTCCAGCGATCAGACGCCAAACGGCGCAAAAGTCGTTGCGACGTCGCCGCCGAGGCCCGCCGCGCCGCATGCCAAGCCCAGCTATAAGCCAAAGAGTCCGCTGCAGTTGGCGGACAATCTGAGCCCCGGCGCACGCTTTCTCGCGGAGTACGAAGCGCCCAAGGTCAGCATCGAGTCCACGCAGACGGTTCGCGCACTCACGTCGATCGAACTCGAGGACGAGGATGCATTGCGCTGGTTTGTCATCCAGCTGTCGGTTGGCGCCGAGCCGTGTGATCCCGATACGGTCCCGAATCTCGATATCTTCGGCGTTTATCGCTTGTACTCGGTCGAGGCATTCGATCAAGGGCGCGTCATGCATGCGCTGCGCCTGGGCTTTTTCAGCGAACAGATAGCCGCTCAGGCGGTCGCCAATTACCTCGCCGGCTTCTATGACGAGCCGACGGTCAAGCGCGTCAGCGTCGCAGAGCGCGAGCGTTTCGCCGAACAGCGCGTCGAAGCGCGCAAGGACGTCGGCGCAACCGGCAAACATTCGGTTATCGAGATCACCAGCGAGTTGGTCGTCCGCGAGCTGAGGCATCGGTCCCCGACGATGAAGACCTAGACCGCACCGCCAAGCCTTGAAACCGCGTTACAGTAGCTGTAGATAATCCCGGAGCCGCTCATGGGCGAAACTGGTGGGGAGTCTGCGGATGAAAAAGCTCAAACACGAAGCGGAATTGTTCAAGGCGGCATTGCTTGCGGGCGTTGAGTATGCGGAAGGCCGCGGCGCGGTTGAATTCGAGGCGACCGACTCGGCGAGCGACAAGGCGCTGTATGTCTATCGCCTGCTCGTGCACGATAAGGCCATTGCGCCGATGCCGGAAGATCAAGTCGCGGAAAAGACGATTCGACATCGGCTCGCGACCTGGTATGCGCATAAATTGCCGAAGGGGCACCCGCTATTGGAATGAATCGACGGCTTTCACTTCCATCCGGCCGATTTCAACACGACCAGTGATCCCTCCGGAATCGATGGATCGGGCACATTGACGACGACGTTCACTTGATATCGAGCCTCCGTGAAGGCATCGAAATACGATCTCGATGAACGCCGCAGATAAACCAAGGTAGGCTCCCCGGGCTTTGGATTCGCCCAAGTCCAATCGCGCAGCGGCGCGGTGATCAACGCGACCATGCCGTAGTTTTCCTGAGTCACCTCGATCGAGACGTCGGCGGGCGTCGCCGCGCTTGCATCCGACCCTCGATTGATCCCGCCGGGAATCTGCAAACCAACCACAAAATAAGTCCGCGGAAGCCCCGCCATCACAAAATTTCTGGATCCCTTGCGCGTAAGATCGAGCGAACCCAACTCGATCACGTAACGATGGTCAGCCGCGGCGAACCCATTGTCGATCAATCGCCCGTCACCGGAATAGGGGATCTGTTTCGAGCATGCGCCGAGTAGCAGCATCGCGGCGCCGATGACGAGTCTTGCGTCGACTCTCATCAAACTGCGGCGTCCGCAAGACCATCCGCGCCGGGACCACTGATATGGCAACGCATCCACCCGCCGGATCGATCGGGCAAATTGCCCTGGCGCAGTCTAACGCCTCGATGCCGCACGATGCCGCTGCTTGGTCAAAAATTGGCCACGTAGTGCTAAGCGGCTGAAAAGTGATGACGTTTGGGTTGCAGGTTTCAGGTTATGCACAGGTTTATCCCACGGGATTGGGGATAATGCCAATGCAAGTGAAATTATTCGGCGAGATCGATGCGAGCCAGGAGCGCCGCGCTAACTTGATCACTCTCAATGATTTGCCGACAATTTCGCAACGCCGAATCACGCGATTGGCCATTGCGGGTTGGTTCTTATATTGCGCCTCGCTCGCAACCCCGGGCGCCGACTTGCGCAGCTTCGGCGCGAGGATGTTGGTATTCGCGCCGATCTACGGCATATCGGAACTATCCTCACAGAACCTTGCGGGCAAACTGGTCGGCATCTCCCTGCTCGTTGCGTTTGCGGCCAACATTTCGGTTTTCGTGCCGTTGCCGCGCTGGCTGCGCATCGCGGCGATCCTGGCCCCGTGGGCAGCTTTCGCGGCCTATGCGTTCCGCGTCCATCCCGTGACCGCGGACAAGCTGCTACGCATTGCCTATTTCTTTCCCTGGGCAATCGGGCTTGCGCTCATCAATGCCGCCCGGATCACCGCCTCGAATCGAGTTCATCGCGGATAGCTTGTCGCAGAGTCGCTATGGACCCAAGGCATGCTGCTCGGCAAGGCTGCCCACAAACTCGAGCGCCTGGGTCGGCTGCGGTTCGTCGCACGCGACCCTATCGGAGGGCGGAAACGGCTGATCGGACAACAACGCAAAGATACAAGTATTCGTGGCTTCCGCCGCATCGAAGGGCGTGCCATGACGCGAGCCTCGAACCACAACGATCGCGGCGCCCAGTTCTGACGCAAGCTCGTGCTTTTGCGCCAGCGGAGTCAAGTCGTGCTCGGCCGCCAGCACGAGCACGCGGCTCCTGAGCTGTGCGAGCCGATCGACGGCCGTCCAGCGCACCAGCGCGCCGATGATGTCGAGGTAACTGAGCGCATCGGTTGCACCGATCACGGCGGCCGCACGGTGGCGCAGTGATCGCTGCCATGGCTGGGGAAACAGCCGCGCAGCGCAGAGCCAGCCCAGCACCTTCATGCCGAAAACATGGATCAACAGGCTCGGAATCCACGCCTCGAGCCACTTATTCAGGGTATCGAGCCGATAGCTCGTCAGACTGTTGATCAGGCCCAACCTGGGCACCGAGTCCGGCCTTTGCAAGGCCATTTCGAGCGCAACGGCGCCGCCTAAAGAGAAGCCGACGATATTCGTCGTTGCGATCTCCAGATGATCGAGCAAGGCCCATAGCGACGCCGCGAAGTTCTCGATGCTGCAAGCGTCCCGATGCGCGCTGCTATACCCGCATCCCGGAAGATCCGGCACGATCACCCGAAAGCGCGACTCGAGTGCGCGAACCTGCATCGCCCAATCGGCTCCGCTCGATCCGAGACCATGGATCAGCAGCACAGGCTGACCGCGCCCGCGTTCCAGGTAATGCAATTGCCGGTCGGCATGGTGGAAGATTGTCATAAGCGGCTTGCAAGTCATTTGCGCCAAGAATTCATTTTCTCGCTCGAGAATATCGGCGCTGTGCAATGCGGTCGGTGCGTCCGCGTACCCAAATTCCAATTCGGCGCACTCAACGTTCGCCATCGAACCGACGCCGCGCTGCCGGTAATGCAAGCTGTTCGTGCTGGGGACGCCCGCGGGCATATCAACATCAAGGAGCCCGCATGGGATGGATCGAATACGGGCTGCTCTTGATCGCCGTGCTGCTATTCGCAAGCGCTCTGCTGCCGAAGTTGCGCCTCTACCGTTCGCTGCTGTGGGCAAGTAGCGCACTGATGACCCTCAGCGCGTTGTTTCCGCGGCCGGGAAGCACGCTGACCGCACCGCTGTTCACCGCAAGTTCCGGCGCGCCGCGGTTTCCGTCGGAGGTTTTTGGGATTGTATGGTGGATACTCGGTGCATGGATCGCGAGGAGTGTGCTCGAGCTGATCCTTCGTCGCACGATCTTCCCGGACGACAACCGGCCGCACGCAAGGCGCCTATTCGCCGATCTCGCGGCCGGCCTCATCTATGTCGTTGCCCTGGTCGGCATCATGGATACGGTCTTCAAGCAATCGGTGTCGGCGGTGCTCGCAACTTCCGGCGTATTGGCGGTCGTGCTCGGCCTGGCCTTGCAAAATACGCTCGCCGACGTCTTCTCCGGTCTCGCGCTGAATATCGAACGCCCATTTTCCGCCGGCGATTGGATAACGATCCAGGGAGGCGCCGCGGGCGTTGTCATGGAAATCAACTGGCGGGCGACGCGCCTCAAGACGCTCTCCAACGAAATGGTCGTGATTCCGAATAGCATCGTCGCCAAAGCCGTCGTGACGAACCACCGGCGCCTCGACAATGCCCATATTTACAGCATCAGGCTACAGATCGACCACCGGGTGCCGGCCGCGCAAGTAATCGAGGCGATTCTGGCGGCGGCGCGCGCGAGCGCCGGCATCGCGGCCGATAGCGCGTCGACGGTCTTTGCCCATGAATTCGTCGATGGGCTGATCACCTACGAGATCAGCGTCGGAATCGACGACTACCTTGCGGTCGATGCGGTCAGGTCCGAGTTGATTGGTCGGGTCGCAGCCGCGTTGGTTACGCACGATATCCTGATCGGAGCGCCGGCCACCGAAGTCCGCCTGTTGGCGCACACGTCCGCCGACAAGCCGTCGGACTGACCGGCCGCGCCGGTCATCGACAGGCTTCGGCCACGGTGTTTCAGCGGGGCCGCATGAGATAATTCGAGGCCTCGTTCGATGCACAACCCAAGGAGTTTGTCGATGGCCAAGCGAATTGATCTCGATGCGATTCCAGTCGTCACGGGTTCACATTACCCGGCGCCCTATCACCTTCCATGCGCGGCACGGGCGCGTCAACGCCTCGGCGATGCGGCGGGGCTCGAGGACTTCGGCGTGAATTTCTTGCGCTTGCCGCCCGGCGTGTGGTCGAGCCAGCGGCATTGGCATTCGGCCGAGGACGAGTTCATTTACGTACTCGAGGGCGAGGTCGTGCTCGTCACGGACACCGGCGAAGAGGTGCTGCGGGCGGGGGATTGCGCCGGCTTCAAGGCCGGCGTCAAGGACGCGCATCATTTGCAGAATCGCTCGTCGCAAGACGCCTGCGTTCTGGAGATCGGGTCGCGCAAGGTAGCGGAAGACGAAGGCGACTATCCCGACATCGATCTTTATTTTCTCAAGGGCCGCGGAGGATATGCGCACAAGGACGGCACGCGCTATCCACGCGACGGATCTACCTGACCGGCAACCGGTTTCGGCGACCCGACCCACGCTCGCCCTTTACGGCTCGCTTGATTCGTAGGTCCGGCTTTTCCAGCGCGCACCGGCGCCGAACCAGTGGTTCAGAGCCGAGCCAACCGTCGCTGCCATGTAGAACAACGCGATCAAGGGCAAAACGAGCGCCCAAAGCTTGCTGACGCGGTAGCGTGCAAGCGTGGGCAGGTAAGTCATCGCGGCAAGCGAGAATGCGGCAAGACCGCAAGCCGATGGCCAGCCGCGAACGGCGAGAATTCCCCATAGCGGCAGCAGCCAAACCAGCGAGAGACCGACGAGCGTCGCGGCAAGTAATACGACCGAATGGCGCAACTGCGTGAATGCCGTCCGCGAAATCATGCTCCAGATATCGGAAAAATGCGCATAAGGACGAATCGATGCCGCGAGCCCCGAATGGCCCAGGTATATCGGCTCGCACCTCTTTGCGATCCGCGCGAGAGCCACATCATCGATGAGCGCCGATTTGATCGATTCGATCCCGCCGCAGCGCTCGAGCAGCGCGCGGCGTATCAGGATCGTTCCGCCCGCGGCCGCCGCCGTCCGGCATCGCGCATCGTTGACCCAGGAAAACGGGTAGAGCATTTGAAAAAAATAGACGAACGCCGGCACCATCGAACGCTCGGCAAGGCTCGTGCAATTGAGGCGCACCATTTCACTGAGCATCCCGACGCGCTGCTGTTCGAGTCCCGCGACCAGTGACTCGAGATGGCGCGGATCGTGCTCGATGTCGGCATCCGTGAACAACAGCAGAGGTGCGCTGCTCGCTGCGACACCCTGCTGCAATGCCCACAGCTTCCCCGACCAGCCCGGCGGCTTGGCTCGACCGTGGATCGTCTGCAAGTTCGGCGCAGCTCCGGCGAGGGCCGCCGTGCCGTCGGTGGAGTTGTCGTCGACGAGAATGATGCGAAACCGGCCGGCGTATTGCTGCGCACGCAATGAGGCGACCACGCGAGCGATCGTCTGTGCCTCATCGCGCGCGGGAACGATGATGTCGACGTCCGGAAACTCGGACGGCGCGGCCGGCGGTAGTTGCGGCCCGGAGACCCAAAACCTGCCGCGCGCGAGCACCAGGAAAATCCAGGTGCATAAGGACAATACGAGTGCGGTTTCCATCATGACCGATGATGTTAATGGAAATCGCCGCCGGCGTTTCGTCCATGCACGGGGGTACACCATCATTGGCGGATTGCTCGCGGTATCGCGCCGTTTGCCGCACAATCGGCTTTGCTCCGAGTCGACGAGGCTTTGTCCATGCTTGCATTGAGAGGCTGGTTTGCACCGGCGCTTGGTTCGCTGCTGATGTCGGCCGCGCTGTCTGCAACGCCGGTGCGCGCCGCCGACACCGAAGAGGCGCGCTGGCTGGAAGCCTCGCGCGACACGCTGATCGTGCGGGATGATTGGGGCATCGCCCATGTGCACGGTAAGACCGACGCCGATGCGGTCTTCGGCGTGAGCTATGCGCAGGCCGAAGATGACTTCAATCGGATCGAAACCAACTATATCAACGCGATGGGGCGTCTCGCGGAGGCGGAAGGCGAGCCGGCGATCTACCAAGACTTGCGCATGAAGCTGTTCATCCAGCCGCTCGATCTGCAGGCACGCTATGCGGCGAGCCCGCCCTGGCTCAAACGCCTCATGATCGCCTGGGCTGATGGACTCAACTTCTTCCTGCGTGGCCATTCGCAGGTCCAGCCCCGTGTGATTCACCGCTTTGAGCCCTGGATGGCGCTCAGTTTCAGCGAGGGAAGCATCGGCGGAGACATCGAACGCGTGGCGTTGGGGCCGTTACAGGAGTTCTACGGTGCGCCCGCAGCCGGCATCCAGACCGCGGCCGCGATCGAGCAATCACCGATGGAGCCGGACGGCTCGAACGGCATGGCGATCGCGCCGTCGAATACCCGCGACCACCACGCGCTGCTACTGATCAATCCGCATACGTCCTTCTTCTTTCGATCCGAACTCCAGGCAACGAGCGACGACGGTTTGAATGTCTATGGCGCGGCGACCTGGGGCCAATTCTTCATCTATCAGGGATTCAACGAGCATGTCGGTTGGATGCACACCTCGAGCGGCGTGGACAACGTCGATTTCTTCCTCGAGACCGTCGTCGAGAAACGCGGCCGGCTCTATTATCGCTACGGCCGCGATTTGCGGCCCGTCGTGGTCTCCACGATCAGGATCCCGTATCGCGGGGGCAATGGCGGCCTTGAGGTCAAGACATTCACGGTCTATCGCACGCATCACGGCCCGATCATTCGGCAGCAGGATGGCAAATGGGTCAGCATCGCTCTGATGCAAAAGCCGGTCGAGGCGCTCAGCCAGTCGTTTCTGCTCACCAAAGCGCGGGATTATCCGTCGTTCATGAAGGTGATGGAACTGCAGGCAAATTCATCGAACAACACGCTATTCGCGGACGCCGACGGCGATATTGCGTATTTGCACCCGCAATTCATTCCGCGGCGCGACGACCGCTTCGATTACACGCATCCGGTGGACGGCGCCGACCCTGCGACCGATTGGAAGGGCCTGCATGCGCTCAATGAGGCGCCGCAGGTGCTGAATCCGCCAAACGGCTGGGTCATGAACACCAACGACTGGCCCTACTCCGCTGCGGGTCCCTACAGCCCCAAGCGCGAGCAATTTCCGCGCTACATGGACACGGCTGGAGAGAACCCGCGGGGCATCCACGCCGCGCGGGTTCTCGCGGACCGCCGCGACTTTACCCAGTCGTCGTTGAATGCTGCGGCATTCGATCCTGCGTTGCCGGCGTTCGAACGCCTGATTCCCACACTCGTGAGAGGCTATGACGAACTCGCCAACTCGAGTCCTCTGAAGCCAAAGCTCGCAGATCCCGTGATGGTCTTGCGCGGCTGGGACTACCGATGGTCGTTGCATTCGGTCGCAACCACGCTCGCCGTGTTGTGGGGCGATGCTCTCTGGGAGGAGGCGAAAGCGGACCCCGAATCCGAGGACATGTCGGTCTACGATTGGATCGCCGAGCGCGCCGGTGCGGAGCGCAAGTTGGCAGGCTTGGCCGCAGTTTGCGATCGACTTCAGCGCGACTTCGGCAGTTGGCGCATTCCCTGGGGCAATATCAATCGCTTCCAGCGGTTGACGGGCGCAATCGTGCAGAACTTCACCGATACCGGGCCCAGCGTTGCAGTGCCGTTTACCTGGGGCCGTTGGGGTTCGCTCGCATCGTTCGCCGCGCGGCGGTATCCCGGCACTAACAAGTACTACGGCACGGCCGGCAACAGCTTCGTCGCCATAGTCGAATTCGGCGAGAAAGTCTCGGCGCGTGCGGTTTCAATCGGCGGGGAGAGCGCAGATCCCAAGTCGTTGCACTTCGACGATCAAACGGCTCGCTACACCGACGGCGCATTGAGGCCGGTCTACTTCTACGCGGCCGACCTCGTCGGTCACGTGGAGCGCGAATATCACCCCGAATAACCGGCCGTAGCCGCGATGACCGATCCGATCACCGACAGGGAGAATCCGTAGCCCTGCGGCCAATGACTGGCACGCGGGCCAGCAACGTTCAAGACCTGGATCTCGTGTTCGTCGATGAACCGCAGGATTGCCGCAATTGCGCGCGACTCCACGATCTGCGTCGCGTCGAGCACCACAAAAGGCTTTTTCTCGTGAATGCAGAAATCCCGAGCGGTCTTCGAGCCACCCGCGAGCGCCGCATGGAACAGGATCGCGGTGCCGTCGCTATCCTGCACGTTCTTCAGCGTGCGTTGCCGGGATCCGCCGCCCTGCAATGGTGTCAACGGATATCGTTCCGCGATCGCGCCATCTTCTGCGCCACGGTCTTGCGAACACCAACCGCCGCAACCGAAGCCCGCGGCGAGCGCAGCGTCCAGCGCACCCCGATCCACGCCGCTCTGGCCGCCCGAAACGATCTTGATGAGTGACATATCGCCCCCGTCGATCCGCAACCACGTCAGGCCTGCAATCGCGCGGTCACCTCAAGCGATTGGGCTGCGCAACGGTCTGCGTAGAGATTCCATCCCCGCGAATTCGACGAACTGCGTCGTTCGCGCCCACAAATAGTCGCCATAAAAAAACGGCGCAAACGAATCGGCCGTATGCATCGGCAGCGGACGAATCTCGGCGTCGGCCCGAGCCTCGTAGAAAAATGCAATGGACATGCGCTCTTCGCCGCGGCCGATCACGCGATGCTCCGTCGCCTTGATTCTGCCTGCGCTCCACGTTTCCAGAATTGCGCCGAAATTGACCGCCAATACGCCGGGCGTAGGCGGCACGTCGATCCACTCGCCGCTGCGATCACGGGCCTGAAGACCGGCGACACCGTCCTGCGCCAACAAAGTCAGGAATCCCGAATCGACATGTGCAATACCCGTGATGTGGCAGCGCGCTCCATCATGTTCGACCATGAGCCCCGGATTGGCAGCCGCCGCCTGCTCGAGGTCCGTTCGCGCGGGGTAGCGAATAAGACGCAAGGTCGACAAGCCGCGCTCGAACTTCGAGTCGAAGAACCGTTCATCCAATCCTAAGTCGCGCGCGATGGATTGCATCAGCGTCCGCGCGACGCCTTCCAAACCCAAGTAGCGGCGCGCGACTGAATTTCGCCAACCCGGCAGCACATCCTCAGGCGGCATCGGCGTCGCTTCCCGCAGGGGATCATCGGCCTCTACCAGCGAGGATCCGTAGGCCACGTCGGCGCCGAGGTCGATGCCCTCCTTGGCGGTCAGAAAGCCGGTCTGCAGCGGAAACCAGCCACGGTACCGATTCGGATGCGACGGCTCGAATTTCTGGCGCCACAAGGGCCGAATTGCGCTCGGTTCAAGCCGGAACAAGCGCAGCAATTCGGCGCGCGATGCCGCGTCGATCGGTAAATCGCCGGTCAGCCCGCGCGCCGCAAAAAAACCGACGCTTGCCGCGGCCTCCATGATCTGCGCGTCCGTGCGGGCGCGCGCCGGGGAAGCCGCGCCGAACAACGGTGCGAGATCGATGCTCGGGATACCGTGCTCGGTCGACATGGCTCATTATAGTGCGGCCGCGGGGCATCGGACAGGAACCTGCCAAACCCGGAATCAGTGAGGACTCAATAACGTGAAGGCGACATCTTTTGTTCAGGTACGCAATGAGCGAGTACTCGTCACGGAATGGCGCTTCGCGCCCGGCGCCGAAACCGGTCATCACGTGCACGCCCACGACTATGTCGTCGTGCCGTTGACCAGCGGCGTCTTGAGGCTCGAGGAACCGGGCGGCGCGCGCGACGTGAATCTCGAAGCCGGCGCATCCTATGCGCGACCCGCCGGGGTCACGCACAACGTGATCAACCCCAACGCGCACGAGTTTCGCTTCGTCGAGGTGGAACTGCTCGAGACCCGCGCCAAGTGACGCCGCGTTACTCGAATCGAAAGCTCAGCGCCAGTCCGATCGTGCGCGGCCGTATCACATACTCTTCGCGATAATTCGCTGCAACGTCGGCGTTCTTGAGCACAGGCCCCGCGACCGAGACGCCCGGGATGTTCGTCAGATTATTGACGTACAGGCGCGCAGTCCAACGCGGGCCGAACAGCAGGCTCGCCGCCGCATCGACCGTCGTGAAGCCGCCCAGCACTTGATAGCCGGCCGCCGAAGCGTTGATTTGCGTGTTGACTTCGCTGTGATAGGCGGCATCCGCATGCGCCTGCAAGGTCACGTCGTTCGCGACGATGTGGGTATAGCCGAGCCCTGCCGTCAGCGTCTGTCGCGGAACGTAGGGCAGTGAATCGCCGTCGTTGGCGCTTAAGATGGTCTCACCGCGATCCGTGATCGTGAACGCTCCGGCGATCTTGGCGTCCGCGTATCCGTATCCGAGAGTTGCCGACCAGCCCTTGCCCAGTTGGCCCTCGAACTCGAGTTCCACCCCCTTGCTGGTCGCATCGCCGCCGTTGGCGACGTAGGCGCTGTCGCTGAAGTCGAACAGCTGAATCTGAATATCGGACCAGCGCATCAGGTATACGTCGCCGCTGAAGCGCAGCCAGTTGCCGGCCGTGCCTTTCATGCCGACTTCGTAATTCTTGACGGTATCGGGTTTGAAGGCCGCCGTCGAAGGCGAATCACAGAAGATACAGGTACCGATCGCACTGGCGTTCGCGCCGCCGTGGCGGAAGCCCTCGGAGTAGGTCGCGTAAGTCCGAAGCTCTTGGGTCAGGGAATAGCTCGTGTTGAACTTGAACAAATGATTGTGAAATTTCTGATCGCCGGCGGTGATCGTCGTGCCCAGCGTGTCGGTGAGATTCTGCGGATACGGCAGCGTCGAATAGACCGGACCGCCGTACGGGATCGTTTGATAGAGATTTTGATTGACGTCTTGCCAGAATACGCGCACACCGCCCGTGATCTGCCATTGCGAGGTCAAGTGGCGCGTGAGTTCACCATACAGCGCGCGATCCTTGAAGCCGGAATTGCGCGCGTAGGTGTAATTCAGGTCGACGGGCGACAAAGCGCTCGGCCGCGTTCCGCCGTAATAGAACTGCAGGAAATCGGCGAAATTGGCGTACGGTCCGGCGTTGATGCCGTTGGCCTGGTCGTATTGGTTGACCGCGTTGGCCGACCCCGGCAATTCAGACCAGGCAGCAAAGCCCGGAATCGTCTCGTACTGGAACAAATCATTGATTTCGCGCCGGAAGAATCCGCCGACCGAGTAATCCCAATCGCCGCCCTCCTTCGATACCAGGCGCAGTTCCTCGACGAAGGAGCGGTCCGTGTACTCGGTAAAAAATTCCGTCGTCGGGCGCGGGTAGTTGCCGTAGACCTGCGGGCTCGTTTGATTGGCGGCGATCAGGAACGGCGATTCGTCATAGCTGCTTTGGTCATGATTGGTTGCGTAAGAAGTCGACGAGGTCACGGTCGCGAAACCCAGATCGCCGGTCAAGGTCAGGTCCTCGAGACCAACCGTTCGATGGTCGGGCGCCAGCGGAATAAATACGCCGTCGACGTACGACAGCCCTTCGGTCTGTCGCGAAAACGCATTCGAGTGGTCGTTTTGCCACTGGTAGGCCAGCGTCGCGTCGAAAGCCGACGTCACATGCCACAACAGCGCAGCGCGCGCATAGGCCGAGGTCGCCGAGTCGATATCCTCGAGCGACTGCGTCACGAACGGACTCGTCAGCGGCGCCGACGGATTGGCAAGAACCGGCTGCTGATTCCCGGCGAATACCACCGCATTGGATGCGTTGATGAATCCGGATATCTCTTTGAAGCCGCCGCTGACGCGCAGCGCCGCGACGTCCGTGACGAGCGGAATGTTCAGCAATCCATTGGTCGTGTAAGTGCCATTGGCCGCATGCGCGGTGTCCGCACCGTCCACGGAGATTTCCGCGCTGAACTTGGTCGGATCAGGCTGGTTGTGGATGACCTTGATCGTTCCGGCAGCCGCACCCGAGCCATATAAGGTTCCCTGCGGCCCGCGCAGCACCTCGACGCGCTGCACGTCGGTCAGATTGAGATTGACGAACAGCGGAACCTCGTCGACGTAAGTCGATACCAGCGGTACGCTTTCCCAGGGCAGATAGGCGGTGCCGCCCGGATCGTTGGCGTTCAATCCACGGATCACTATGTTGCTGTTGCTGCTGCTCGCGCGCGGCCCCAGGTCCGGAATGCTGATGCCCGGCAGCATGCGACCGATGTCCGTCAGGCTCGTCGCGCCGGCGGCCTCCAGCGCTTGCCCCGAGACCGCCGAAATGTTGTACGGCACGTCGAGCAGATTCTGTTCGCGCCGGTTGGCGGTGACGACAACCTCCTGCAGCACGTCGGACTGATCAGCGGCGCAAAACTGCGGCAGGCAGCCAAGCGCGACGGCAATGGCTGCCGCGAGCGTCGGATTCGGGCGTGGTTCGGATCCATGCGGGCGCAGATTGCGGTGGGCGGTCACTAGATTCTCCCTAGGGGTTGTGTCGAGGTGTCGATCGGGCAGCCCGGTGCGCGGCGCCCGCTCACATAATCGTCGATCAATTCGCGGTAGCGGTCGCGCCCGAAGCTCGGGTAATGACCACCGTGCACCGTGCGCACCGGCAGTGCGCGTAGGCGCTGCATCGTCTCGACGTAGTCCTTGCGGTTCGAATGGAAGGCGTCGTCGATCAATGGACCATCGTACACCGCATCGCCGGAAAGCAGCAGGCTCGTAGCGCGCTCCCACAGTGCGATCGAGCCCGGCGAGTGGCCCGGCACGTGCAGCACCTCGAAATACCGGTCGCCGAGATCGATCACGTCGCCGTGCTCGAGCAGCCGCGTCGCCGGCGCGGACCGAACCCGGTATTCAGCCGCATCGAAGCCGCTCGGCGGCAATCGCTCGAACATATCGATGGTCGCGTAGCGCGACGCGAGCGTCCGCTCGGCACTGGGCGCGGCGAGTATGTCGGCCTCGCATCGATGGCAGGCGCGCTCGGGAAATTCGTGGTGGTTGCCGATGTGATCGAAATGCGTATGACTCGCAATCGCGGTCAGCGCGCTCGAACGCAGCCATGGAAACTGTTCTATCAAGCTGACGACCCCAAGACCGGAATCGAACAGCAGGCTGCGTTCCCTTCCGCGCACATGCCAGATGTTGCAACGGTAAAACTCTCGAATGTGCGGTTCGAAGATATGCGTGACGCCGTCGGCAAGCGGGATGCTCGCGTACCATTGATCGCTCACGGCTGCACCGTCGTCGCGGCGCTCAGGCGCATCACAACCGGCGCGATCGGCAACTCGATTGCAGGCACCACGCGCGGCCCCAAGGGTCCGAACACCGCGCGAGGTTCCGGATAGAAATATAGCAACAGCGGGTAGATCACAGCCGGCAGGACCAGCGCGGCCAGCAGCGAAACGTCGAGATCACCGGCGATGCGGCCGAACCAGCCCACGAAGTGGCCGGGCATGTTGACCATCGTCAACGCGCAGGCCGCCGATAGTAGCCAAGCGCTCATCCCCTGCAGATTCCATCCGCGATGAAACCAATACGGTCCGCCTTGCTGCCCGCGGTTGAAGACCTGCATCGCCTCCGGCAGATAATATCCGCGGCGCACGAAGTAGCCGATGATCATCACGACCATCCACGGCGTCGTCGTCACGACGATCAGCGAAACGAAAGTCGTGATTGCATCCACGACATTGAATACGAATCGGCCGACGAAGATCAGCACAATCGCGATGCTGCCGATGCACAGCGTCGCGCGCGCGCGGGTCAAGCGGGGGAAAACGCTCGAAAAGTCCAGCCCGGTGCCGTAAAGGGAGGTCGTGCCGGTCGACATGCCGCTCAATATCGCGAGCAGCAACAAGGGCAAGAAGAATGCCCGCGGCGCGATCGCGATCAGGCCGCCCGTATAGTCGACCTGCTCGAGAAAACGCGGATCGACCGTCGCGATGATCGATGTTGTCACGAGCCCGAACACGAAAGGAACGAGGCTCAGCAGCTGCGCGAGAATCGATGCCGCCATGAGTTTGTTCTTGTTGGTGCCGCGCGGCAGGTATCGAGTCCAGTCGCCGAGAAACGCACCGAAGGAGATCGGGTTGGCGAGCACCACGAGCGCCGCGCCGATGAAGACCGGCCAAAAGCGCGACTCGCCCCAGGCGAGGCCGGCACCCGGGTAGCCCGGGTCGAACGAGGAGTGAAACGCATAGAAACCGATCAGGAACAGCGCCGATGAGCCGACCACCGCGATCTTGCTGACGAGCAACATCAGCCGAAACCCGTAGATCGAAACGATCAGCACCGCGCAGGCGAACGCGCCGTACGCCATTGCAAAATCGCGGTCGGATGGATGAACCGCGAAAAGACGCTGCGCGGCACCGATGACCGCGTCGCCGCTCGACCACACGCTGATCGAGAAAAATGCGACCGCCGTCAGCAGACTCAGGAATGACCCGACGATGCGTCCGACGACTCCGAAATGCGCGCTCGAGGAGACCGCATTGTTGGTGCCCGTGAGCGGCCCGAAAATCGCCATCGGCGCGAGCACCAGAGCACCGAGTGCGACTCCGAGTACGGTGGCTGCCAAAGCCTGCCAGAACGACAATCCGAAAATAATCGGGAACGCGCCGAGCACGGCGGTCGCGAGCGAATTGGAACCACCCCAGGCAATGCGCAGAAAATCGAAATTCGTCGCGGTCCTGTCGCGGTCCGGGATCGACTCGATGCCATGCTGCTCAAATTCTCCGCTCACCTTGAATGCATGCTCCCGAAGTTAATCCGCCTAACCTAGCCTTGAGGACGCTAACGCCCCAACCGCGGCTTTGCAAGTATTCACACATGCCTTAAAGTGGCGTGATCGATAACGGGGCGTGAGCCCCGCAGTGAGGAGCGAACAGTGCACCAAAATCAATCGCCGACGACGACGAGCCGGATCGCGCAGCGGCAAAGGAGCATGCGCTGCTCTCTGATGCTTTTGCTGTTCGCTGCCGGCGCCGCGGGCGCCGCACCGCAGCCGAGCCCGGCCATGCTGGAGCCGGTGCGTGGTCTCGTGGCGTTCATGAGTACGCGATATGCCGGCGAACACCCCGCGGTTTTCGCCGCACATGGGGTTTGCATCGTCGAGAATTTCGCGCCATTTCTCTTTTGTGGAGCCGGCGCGGCGGCGCGCTGGGAGACGGGATTTCGCAGCCATGCCGAGGGACTCACCGAATTGTCCGCACAATTCGGCGACGCCTACGACTTCAGCGAATCCGGCGGTCGCGCCTATTTTTCTCTACCGACGACCTGGACCGGGCGCACCCAAGGGCGAAGCTTCGAGGAGCACGGCGCTTGGGCTTTCGTGCTGGAGCGTCACGGCGCGAAGTGGTGGATCCTCGGTTATGGGTGGGGCGTAACCGCGTATCGGGAAGGCGAGTCGTAGCTCACAGTCCGAGCGCGCCCCGCAGTTCGCCCATGCGTTGCGGCAAGCTCGCCTCGACATGGTTCATATCGGCATCGGAAAGTCCCAACTGCGCGACGGCCGACGAATCGCGAACACCGGGATCCGACTCGAGCGCAAAGGTATGGCCGCTCGCGAGCGCCAGATTTGCTCCCAAGTTGACGAGTGCAGTCAGTTCGCGATGCGCACCCGGCGCCTCGCTCGGTTCATGATGATGCCGGGCCGCAGCCACGAGCGCGTCGGGCAACTGCCAAGCTTCGAAAATGGTTGCGGCGCATTCTTCATGTCCGACGGCCGCATGCATCGATTCGAGCGCGCGCATGTCGCGTCCCGCGCCAACGCTTCTGGCAGCGATCATGGATCGCATGCCGGGCGCATCGAGGTGCATCTGCACGACCGTGCCGAGATTGTGGAGCAAGCCTGCAATGAAAGCGTCGGCGGACCGCGCCGGACACGTCAAGCCGGCGAGCGACTCGGCAGCCGTCGCCGCGGCCAGGCCGTGGTGCAATAGCGCCGTCAAATCGACCAGCGGACCGGTGCCTCCACGGGCCATCGTCCGGCCGACGCAGACCGCAGCGGCGATGCCGCGCACCGCGTCCAAGCCCAGCAGCACGAGCGCACGATCAATCGTCGTCACGGACCGCATCTGGCCGTAATAGGTCGAGTTCGCCACCCGCAGGATCCGCAAGTGAATCGCGGGCTCGGTGCGGATCAGATCGACGGTTTCACGCGCGCTGATCTGCGGATTGCAAAGGATCGCGATCAGGCGGGGCCCCGAATGGGCCGAGGCACCGAGCAGTCCCAAAGACGCGGCGCCGTTGAGGATTTGCCCGACGCTGAATTGCGGCTTTGACGACATGCGGTTCATGGCATACAGCTTATCGGGCGAGCACTTGTCAGACCGTGTGATCCGCATCACAAATACGCGATTCGTTCGCTCCCATCGCGAAGCACGAGGTCCTCGATGCCGATAAGCGGATACCGGAGAGTCGATCACCTCCCCTAGGGCTTCCAAGATGCACATCGTCGATGAATAAAGAAATGACGCGTCGCGCCATTTCTTCCGGCGTGCCTTCCGCAAGCCAACGACCGAGAAGCCGCCGGCAAGCGCAGTGGGAGTCTCTGAGCGTGTCGCTCGCTGCGCTCGTGGTCGTGGGCGCCGGAATCCTCGGTTTATGGGAAACCTCGACGCGCTCGATTCGCGAGAATTACCGGCACTACCTCATCGGATTGGCACAGACGGCAGCGACGCTCGTCGACCCAAAACTGCACGACGCGATTCGGCGGCCGGAACAACGCAACGATCCGGACTACCGTCGCGCCGTCGAACCGCTGCGCCGCATGCACAAGGCCGTGCCGGATACGCACTACATCTTCACCGTCGTGCGAGACGACACGAAAATACGTTTCATTCTCGATAGCGGCGATCCAGCGGGTGAAAACGGCTCGATGATCGACGATCAAGCCGGCGTCATGGAAATCTATGATGGCCCACACCCCGCGCTTTGGCAGGCGCTCGGCCGGGACGGCGCTCCCGGGATCGCAGCGGCGAACGAAGAGCCGGTCAGCGACAAATGGGGCATGTTCATGACCGGTGCGGCGCCGCTGGTCGACGCAACGGGCCGGCAGATCGGCGCCGTCGGCATCGACGTCGACGCAAGCGTCTACGTCGCACGGTTGGCCGCCGCTCGCAATTGGGCCTTTTTCGGCCTCGTGCCGGCCGGCGTTTTGATCGCGCTGCTCGGCGTCTCGTTTTATCGCGTCCGGCTGCGCGGGCTCGCCGACGCGCAGGCCGCGATCGACAGCGCCGAGGCCGCCGAACAGGCCGCAGAGGTGTTGGCGGCCGAGCGCCAGCGGCTCAGCGCGGTCATCGAGGGCACCGACGTCGGCATTTGGGATTGGGACATTGCAACCGACGTGCGAGTCGTCGATCAACGTTGGGCGCGCATGATCGGCTACCGGCACGAAGACCTCTCGCCGCTGACCGCCGACCGGTGGCGGCCGCTCGTGCACCCGCAAGATCTGCCGGGACTACAGCAGGCGATCGCAGCGTGCGCGGATGCGCGGGACGCAATCTTCGTGCATGAATTTCGCCTGCGTCACGCGGACGGGCGCTGGGTTTGGATACTCGCGCACGGCAAGATCATGGAGCGCGATGCCCAGGGAACGCCACTTCGCATGGCGGGCATCCATTTGGACGTTTCGGAGCGCAAGACGGTCGAGCTGTCGCTCAAAGAAAGCGAAATAAAGTTTCGGTCGTTGTTCGAGCTCTCGCCGGTCGGCATTTCCCTCACCGACGCACATACCGGGCAATTCCTTCAGGTCAACGACGCAATGGTTGCGCCGACGGGTTACACCCGCGAGGAACTATTGCACATGACGTACTGGGAGATCACGCCGGCCGTGTTTTCGAGCGAGGAAAACACGCAGATCAAATTCATGGAGACCAACGATCGATACGGGCCTTACGAGAAGCAATACCGGCGCAAGGACGGCAGCACTTATGCGGTGCTGCTGTCTGGAATCCGCATGCGCGACGTTTCCGGTCGATCCGTAATTTGGTCGATCGTGCAAGACATCTCGCAGCGCAAGGCCATGGAATTGGAGCTGGCCGAAGCCGCACAGCGCGATAAACTCACGGGGCTCGTGAATCGCGCGCTGTTCATGGAACGCCTGCAGAAAGCCGTCGAACGCGTGCACGCCGGCGAGCAATCTCTATTCGCGGTGTTCTTCCTCGATTTCGACCGTTTCAAGCTGATCAACGACACGCTGGGGCACAAGGCCGGAGACGAGTTGTTGCGGCAAATTTCCGGGCGCCTGCGCAGCGTGCTGCGCGCCGCCGATACGATCGGATCCGATTCGTCCGGGAACGTGGTTGCGCGCTTCGGCGGCGATGAATTTCTGATCCTGATCAACGATCTGCAGTCGCACGACGACGCGAACGTGCTGGCCGATCGACTGCTCGATGCGCTGGCGCCGGCATACAACATTTTCGGCAGCGAATTGCGCTCGACCGCCAGCGTCGGCATCGTGACGAGCGATCAAAGCCAGGTGACAGCGGAGGATGTGCTGCGCAATGCCGACGTTGCGATGTATGAGGCCAAACGTTCGGGCCGCGCCTGTTCGGTAGTCTTCAATGAGGCGATGCACACCCGCCTTGCGAGGCATGTGGCCATCGAAACCAACTTACATCGCGCGATCGCCGGCGACGAGCTGAGTTTGGTCTATCAACCGATCGTGGAACTCGAATCCGGACGCATGATCTCGGTGGAAGCGCTGCTGCGGTGGAATCACCCGGAACTCGGAGCGGTTTCGCCGTCGGAATTCATCCCGATCGCCGAGGAGTGCGGCCTGATCGCCGTCCTGGGCCAGTGGGTGCTCAAGGAGGCTTGCCAGGCGCTCGTCCACTGGCGCGAGGTCGACCCACAGCGTGCGCCGGCAACCATGAGCGTCAATATTTCGCGGGCGGAGTTGGCGCTAGGTAGTCGCCTCCTCGATCAACTCGTCTCCACTCTCGACAGCGTCGGCCTGCCGGCGCACTGCCTACAGCTCGAGGTCACCGAGCGCGAAGTCATGCGCAATCCGGAAGCGTCCTTTGAACTGATGCGCGAGTTGCGGCGCCTCGGCGTCAGCCTCGCGATGGATGACTTCGGCACCGGCACGTCGTCGCTGCGATTCTTGCGCGAATATCCGTTCGATACGATCAAAATCGACCGTTCATTCATCAAGGACCTGAACACAGGTCCCGATGTCATCGCGGTGATCCACGCGACGATCAGTCTCATCGAGAATCTCGGCATGGCCAGCCTTGCCGAAGGCGTCGAGGATGCGGCGCAGCTTGCGCTGCTACAGTCTCTCGGCTGCCGCTACGCGCAGGGTTACTTGTTCAGCCGCCCCGTGCCGGCCGAAAAACTTCTCGACGCCCTCGCGTCGCGTTCGGACGTTCGCGCGCTCGCGCCGGCGACCTAGGCCGCACCGGACGCGGCGCGGTCATATTTCTGCACGAGCGATTTCGGCGCCACCAAGCGCCAAGCGCGCTCCAGCAGCTCCGGCAGCGTGCCGGCATCGACCGCCGAGAACCGCACGAGTATCCAGGGATAGTCGCGATAATGATCCGTGATGAAAAACACCTTCGGGTCGGCTTGCATCAAAATCTCGCGATCCAACAGATCGGCGCGCAGCACGAAGCACTCGCCGCTCTGATGCAGCCGCGCGAGCAGCTTGCCGCGGACTTTCAGTGCCGGCGTTCCATACGACGTCGAATCTTCGATACCGGGAAGCGACCGCGCGGCGAGCCGCACCCCGTCGAACGTCAGCGCAAGACGTTTCGCAGGCTTTGCGGCGGATTTCTTGCCGGACCGTTTGCGACTTTGCGGCATGTACTTGCTACCCTTGCTTTGCCGTCGCCGAAAATGCCGCATGCAATCCGCGGCACAGCGTTTACAATTCGAGCTACTCCCGGAACGAGCCATGATGATGGAAACTGATCGCATTGCAACTGAATTCATCGCCTGCACTCTGCCGAAGACGCAGTGGACGCATCAAGCGCATCTGCGCGCCGGGCTTTGGCACGTGCTGCGCCATTCCGACCACGACTCTCTCGATCTTTTGCGCGAGCGCATTCGCCGCTACAACGCGTCGACGGGTGGCGTGAACTCCGATACCGAGGGCTACCACGAGACGATCACGCGCTTCTACGTGCAGATCATTCGCTTATTCGTGGACTCCGTCGATGCGCGGCGACCGATCGACGAACTCGCACAAGAACTGATCGCCCGATTGGGCGACAGGGAGCTGCCCTTGCGCCACTATACGCGCGAGACGCTGTTCTCGACCGAAGCGCGGCTTCGATGGGTCGAACCCGATCTGTCGCCGCTCGCGGTGCCGCCGGGCTCAAGCCGCGGGCAATGAGTCGGCGGCCTCTGCCGGGGACTCGTGAAACCAATCGACGCAGACCTGCACGGCCTCGCTGAACGAGCTCGCGACTTTGTCTGCGCCGGTCGCCGATGCGTCGACGGGCCGCGGCTTCAGCAAGGTGCCGGGTAACAAAACGGCGACGATACAGGCGTGCGCAAAACGGCGGCGCACGTCCTCAGCGACCGCTTTGCATTGCTGCCGCTCCGGACTCGGGAACGCGCTCACGAGATTGACCATCGAAACAGTCTGTGCCGATCCGCCGGACGGGCCAGGCTGCGTGAGATCCGCAATCGAAAAATGGCGCGCATCGATTTTTTGGTCGCGCAACACCCGCACCATGAGCTCGGTCGCAAGATCGTCGGCGAGTGATCCGAGCCCGACGCAGATCACGACCGAGCCGGGCGGGACCTGTATCGGACCTTGCCATTTGCCGGATATCTGCTCGCGTTGACTGCGCAGGAAATTCCCGATATTCGCTTCGTCCAGCACCGAATTGAATTGACGGCGGCGGCGGAACTGGCGCCCTTCTCCGCCGATCGCCGAAATCACCGCAGCGACCGCAGTCCGCATCTTCGCCTGCTGGTCCTCGCTGATCGCACCGGCCTCGCGATCGAGACGCGCAAGATGCAGCGCGGGAATCAGCACGAAATCGCAATACGCCGCAAACGAGTTGCGCTTGAGGAAATCCCGCGCGCTCACGATGATCTCATCCGCGTCGGCGGAGAGCGCCCGCTGATAGAATCGCTGCGGCATCGTCAAGGCATGGGCATCACTCAGCAGAATGTCCAACATGTGCAGCGCTTTGACATTGCGGCCGGCGACCAGCAGACACATGGTCAGCGGCGTCGAGACGATCAGTCCGATCGGGCCCCAGAGCCAACTCCAAAATATCGCCGCGATGACGACCGACAGCGGCGAGAGACCCGTTGTATGGCCGTAAAGCTGAGGTTCCACGAGCTGGCCGGCAATCATTTCGGCGAGTACGAACAAACCGAACGCCTCGAGCGCGAGCGTCCAACCGGGTTCGACCGCAGCGGCCAGGAGCGCGGACAATGCCGCCGCGATCCAAATGCCGACGTAGGGTACGAAGCGAAGCACGAACGCCATGGCCGCCCACAGCAGCGAATGCGGCAGGCCGATCGCGAATAGTCCGGCCCAGATCATGGCGCCCACGCCGACATTGACCGCAAACTGCGAGACGAAAAATCTGGAGAGCCGCTCCCCGGCGTCATTGAGCGCGATCGTCATCCTGCGAACGTCGGTGCCACCGGCGATTCGAATGAACCGGTCGCGCAAGGCCTCGTGCTCGAGCAATACGAATATCATCACGACCAGCACGATGCCGGTGCTTGCGAGCGGCGTCCAAACGGAAGCGAGAACCCTGCGGATCAGCTGAATCGAGTTCAACGGAGGTTCACGCACCTCCACTTGCACCGGACGCGCGGGCGTATCCGCGACGGTCGAACCGAGATTGCCGAGATCCGGCGTTTTGATGTTCTTGTTGGTGATCTCGCTGATGACGCGTCCCGCCTGACCCGTCAAGGCATTGACTCGCCCGACCGTCAAATCGTTCAAGGCGACGATCTTGTGACGAATCGTGGACTCATATTGTGGAAAGCTCGCGGCCATGCGCACGAATTGCGACCCGATGAACACCGCGACCGCCGCGAACGAGACTGCGAGCACGAAAACGGCTGCGACCACGGAGAACACCCTACCGAGGCCTAGTCGCCGCAACAGCCGCACCAGCGGCGCGATCAGCAAACTCAGGATGATCGCGAGTGTGATCGGGACCAAGACGTCGCGGCCCAAATACAGCAGGGCGAGCACGGTCCCGGTGGCCAAAATGTTGTTCGCCCGGTCGCGCACGGCGGGCGGCGGCTCCGAAGTCGCAGTCGAGGGTCCCGGATTGTCCATTGGGCTATGTTGGCACCACGATCGGGTTTCGGCCAGCGCCGCCTTGCGAGCCCCGCTGATACGGACAGCAAGCCATGCCGTCGATCACCGTCAAGGCGGCGACACCTTGCGAAACGCGCGGTCGATGAGCCGCATCGCTTCAGTGCTGTCCCACTGTTTCGCGCCGTAGAATCGTTCCAGCACGCGCCCGTCCGCATCGACGAGCACCGTCAGCGGCAGCTTCATCGCGCCCAGCATGTTCTCCATCTGCAGGTGCCGGTCGATGAAGTGGCTGATCGTCGCATGCGACTCTTGGAGGGCAAGCCGCGCTTGGTCCGCATCATCATCCGTCGAGATTCCGATGATCGCAAAATATTGAGCTCGCTCGAGCCACGCGAGCCGCTCCAACGACGCCATTTCGGACCTGCACGGCCCGCACCAACTCGCCCATACGTTGATCAGCAGCGGCTTGCCGCGAAACGCACTCAATTTCTGCGATGGGCCGTTCAGTCCCTGCAAATCCGCAGGCCGCAGTACGCCCCCGATCGGAATCTCTTCGGGCGTCGCGGCGTGTGTCGCGGCGGCTGCGACGGCAACGCACAGCAGCAAAGCGAGCCGCTGCAGTCGGAATCGACGGGACAAATCGGGCATAGGCCGACATTATGAGGCTGGACGCAGCCACTGCGCGAGCCGCTCGGCGATCATGATCGTCGGCGCGTTCGTATTGCCGCCGATGAGTCGCGGCATCACCGACGCATCGGCGACACGCAGCCCCTCGACACCGCGCACGCGCAGCTCGCAATCGACGACCGAGCGAACGTCGCTGCCCATGCGACAAGAGCCGACCGGATGGTAGATCGTTTCGGCCTTGCGCCTCAGCACACGCTCGATGTCGGCGCGCCGCACGGCGCCTTCGCCAGGAAAAATCTCGGCGCCGCGGTACGGAGCAAAGGCGCGCGAGTTGACGATTTGACGCGAAATCCGCATGCCCTCGAGCAGAGTCTCGATGTCCTGCGCGTCGCTCAGATAACGCGGCTCGATACGCGGCGGTTCGCCGGGCCGATTCGATCGCAGACTCAGCTTGCCGCGGCTGCGCGGCCGCAACGCACAGGCGTGGATCGTGAATCCGTTTCCGGGCAAGCGGTGACGACCATGGTCGTCGAGCTGGGCCGGCACGAAATGCAATTGAATGTCGGCCCGCTCATCGGGCGCCAAATCGGAATGCACGAATGCACCTGCCTCTGCGATGTTGCTGACTCCCGGACCGGAATGTGTGACCAGGTAGCGCAACGCAACACCCAGTTCCTGCCAGGCATTAAAGTCGTAGGTGATCGCCTGAGTGCACCGGTTAAGCGTACAAAAGTCGAGGTGATCCTGCAGATTCTCCCCGACCTCGGGATTTTCCGCCACGACCGCAATCCCGTGCCTGCCGAGTTCGGCCGGATCACCAATGCCGGACAGCAACAATAACTGCGGTGAGGCGACGGCGCCCCCCGCGAGCAGCACTTCGCGTGCTGCGTGCACGGTGTGCAGCAGGCCGCGGTGCCGATACTCCACTCCCGTTGCGCGTGCTCGATCGAACAGGATTCGCGTCGCCGCAGCGTCGGTCCGAATGTGCAGATTGTCTCGGCGCTCCGCGGGACGCAAATAGGCGACCGCGGCGCTGCACCGCCGTCCGGCACGCTGGGTCACTTGGTAATATCCGATACCGGTCTGCTCGTAGGCATTGAAGTCCGGATTGCGCGTCAGACCACACTCGACGCCGGCGTCGACGAAAATAGCGCTCAAGGGGTTGCGAAACCGCAAATCTTCGACCGCCAACGGCCCCCCGATGCCGTGATAAGCATCTGCGCCGCGGCTCTGGTCCTCCGATCGCAGGAAGAACGGTAGCACCCGCGCGTAATCCCAGCCGCTCGCGCCAAGCCTCGCCCACTCGTCGTAGTCGAGACGGTGTCCGCGCGTGTAACACATGGCGTTGATCGAGCTGCTGCCGCCGAGCACCCGGCCGCGAGGCCAGTAGAGGCTGCGGCCCGCTAACTCGGGTTCGGGCTCCGTGTTGTAGTCCCAATCGACCTTTTTATTGCCGACCAGGCGCGCGAGGCCGGCGGGCATATGTATGTATGGGCTTGAATCGCGCCCGCCCGCCTCGAGCAGCAATACGCGAGTCGAAACGTCGGCCGAAAGCCGATTGGCCAAGACGCAACCGGCGGAGCCCGCGCCGATGATGACGAAATCATAGTCGACGACGGCCATCCTCAAGGTGACTGCGCGGTCTCGATGGCCGTCAACAAATCGGGGACCTCGGCGACCCGCTCGAGCCGCGGGTAACGGGCCTTGCCCGCGTAGTGCAGCTCGAGCGAGCGGAACATCTCATCTTTCTCGACGAGCAGGCTGATCGTGCGCGGTTCCGGACCGCCCGCGTTGATTGCATCCTGCAACACTTCCTTCGAATACTTGCGGCCGTTGACCGCGACGAGCCGACTGCCCGGCGCCATACCCGCCTGATCTGCTGGTGAGCCCGGAATCAAATAGCTCGTGACCGCACCGTCGTCGAGCACGATGAATCCGAGCGAGAAGCGCAGATCGGTCCATTTGAACAGCGCGCCTTCGCCCTTCTGAACGCTGCTCAGCTCGGTCGCGAAGCTCAGGCGCCAGCCGCTGGCCGCGAGCCCCTCGAGCGGCGCTCCGGCCTTGATGCGCTCGAGCCGTTCGGTCCAAAACTGCCGCCAATCGTAGGGCAGTACACTGTTGAGCGCCGCAACGATCGCCTCGAAATCGTAGGGTATGACCTTGGGTGGACTGCTCGGCGCCCCATAGAACAGCCGGCAAAAGTCGTCGAGGCTCTTGGCGCCGCCGGTCTTGGTGCGGATCAGCACATCGGCCTCGAGCCACAACAACGCCGACTCGCGATAGAAATCCGTACCCCGAATCCAGGCCCGCCAATCGGTCGGCTGGTAATAGCCGAGTTGTGCGGCGACCGCGGTGTCCTCGAGCGGACGCCATTCGCGCCCCCGGTGGGAATCCATCAACGCGGCAATATCGGCCCAGCCGATGCGCGCATCCTCGAGCGTCGCGAGGCCGCTGCGCGCGCTCAAGACCAGGCCGAGATACTCGGTGAGGCCCTCGTAAACCCAGAGCAAGTCGCCGCGCATCGGCGTGTCGTAGTTGCCGGTTGCAAGACCGATCGGGCGCCGGTATTTGCCGTTCCAGGAATGCACATACTCGTGCGGCAGCAAGGTCGTGACCGACGTCGTACCGCGCAAGTCATCGTCGATCAGCGTGCGTTCAGCGGTCCGATTATCGCTCGATTCGTGGTGCTCGATGCCCTCGTATGCAATCCGGTCGCTCAAAGTCCAGAGAAAATGGTATTCGCGATAGTGGGTCGCGCCGAACAGCGCGTTCGCTTCGCGTATCAGCTGGCGCATGTGTGCTTGCGTAGCCTGCGGCGCGTTGAGCGCTGCATCGCTGTCTGCCGCGAGATGCAGAAACGCCGACGGCGTACCTCCGAGCTCGATGGTGCGCAGGTGGCTGCCTGCGAGCACCGGCGAATCGATCAGGGTCGTCAGCGAGACCGTCCGGAATTCGGTGGTGTCCCCTAGGCCGGCGGCCTTCGGCAAGGCGCTCGCGAAGCTCCAACCGCTCGGCAGCTTGAGCTTCGCGGTGTACTGCAGGTCGTCGGAATGACTGCCCGCGGGATAGACCAGCACTTGATTCCAGAGAATGATCGCGAGCGCCTCGGTGCTCGTGCGGTCGGCATTTTGGTTGGTGGCGTCACGAACCGAGAGAACCTCGAGCATGACATCCAAGGATCTCACGCCCGCGGGTACCTTGAGATGAAACGCGTACATGTTCTGGGAGTCGCGGCGCCATTGCAGCGCTCTGCCGTTGGCAAGGAACTTGAGTCCCGACAATGAGCCGATCGGTCCGTCGGGCGCGTGCTCGCCGGGCAGCCACTCGGGATACAGCAGCGTCAACGCACCGGGCTTGACCGGGAGCACGAGATGCGCGCGCTCGATGCCGCGCGGCGCCTCGCTCGCATCGACTTCGAGCGTGGCCGCGACGTTTGCCGACGCTGCGGCATGGGCGAGCGGAGTCCACGCGAAACACAGCGCCGACAAAATGCCGCACCGAGAGAATCGGCTTGCGGCTTGCACCAGGCTTCTTGGATCCATAACGCCCGATCCCCTACGCGTCCCTTTTCGGGCAGCATAGCGCGCAATCGATGCCGGTGCCGCGCCGGCTTTAGGTTCCGCGATGGGCCGCCTGGGTCTGCACGAATTCAAGCGCGGATTCCACGGCTGCCCTCACCGCGGCGGCATCCGCCAACAAGCTGGCGTCGGGCGTATAAAAGCTCAAATCCACGGCATGGCGGATATAGCGCGGCGACAGCGCGTTGAGTGCCAGGCAGGCGACGTCGGCGAGCAGATCATCGTTTGCCGCCAAATCGGGAAACCGACCAGCCTGCTCGAGGATCTGGCGAAACACAGCCACCTCGTGGCTGTTGCGCACCGATTCGAATTTTGCGCTCATGGGGCACTCTGTTAGCGGTGGAACCTTGGCTTGAATTCGGCCGATCCGGCCGGAACTTTACCGCACGAGCCGTTTGACCGGGGGCCGAGAGTCATGGTTTGATCAGCGCCCCCATTCCCCTTGACAGAACAGACCATGAACGGCGTTGTAGCGCGAATTTGCGCGGTGCTGGTGGGCGTCGCCGCCATCGGCATCGCAGCGATTGCCGAGCAGACTTCGGCGCGGTTGACGGTATTGCATGCGGCCCGCCTGCTCGAGATCGATACGGGGCGGCTGCTCAAGCCCGGCGAAATTCTCATCGACGGCGAGCGCATTGTCGCGGTTGCTTCGAACGTCGCGCATCCTCCGGGGGCCCGGTTCATCGATCTCGGCGACACCACGATGCTGCCCGGACTCATCGATGCGCATGTTCATTTGTTCCTGCATCCGGGCGCCGAGGATCTGCAGACGGTCCAAGAGTCGGTGCCACAACGGACGATCCGCGCGACACTCGCGGCCCGGGCCGATCTCATGGCCGGTTTCACGGCGGAACGAGACATGGGCACCGAGGGTGCGGGCTCGGCCGATACCGCCGTGCGCGACGCGATCGATCAAGGTTTGATTCCCGGACCGCGCCTGCGAATTAGCGGCAATGCAATCGACATCCTTGGCGGGCATGAGGACGCGAACCATTTCAACCCGGCGCAGCACGTTTTGTCGAACGCGACGGTTGCCAACGACGCCGCGGAACTCATCGCCGTGATCCGGGCGCAGCACAAAGAGGGTTCCGATTTCGTGAAGATTTACGAAACCGGCGCCGATCGGTTGCACGACGGCGTGCTGCAGACGCCTTACCAATATCCGGAAGCTGAACTCAAAACTGCGGTCGACGAGGCGAGCCGCCTGAATATGCAGGTCGCCGTGCATGCGACCGGCGAACCGGGCGCGCTTTATGCGGCGCGGGCCGGCGTCGCGTCGATCGATCACGCGAACCAGCTCAGCGATGAGACGATGGCCCTGATGAAGGCCAAACAAATTCCCGCTGTGCCGACCTTTGCCGTATTCGAATCCTTCTTGCCCGGACCCGGTGCGCCGGATCCGCGGGGCCGTCGCGCCTTGTTCGACGACAAGATTCGTGAATTCAGACGCCAACTGGCTGCCGGCATCCCGTTCGCAGTCGGCTCGGATGTCGGTCCATTCGAGCACGGCACGCAGGCGCGCGAGTTCGCATTGATGGTCAGGTACGGTATGCAATCGCTCGCGGTACTACAGGCGGACCTGCTGAACGGCGCAAAATTGCTCGGCTGGCAAGGTCGGATCGGCGAACTCAAGCCGGGTTTCTATGCCGATGTGATTGCGGTGCCGGGGAATCCTCTCGACGACATCGCGATGCTCGAACACGTCGCGTTCGTCATGAAGGGTGGCCGCGTCGAATTCAAATCCCCTGAAAATCCCGACGGGCGACGCTAACCTGCCTTCCTGCCCGGATTGAGGACCGCGGGGCACACCGGCGCTTGCCGCGGCTTTCCGTCGTCGGGGTAAAAATACCAGTCGACCTTCGTGACCGAATCGCCGTCGGGCACCTCGAGCGTCGCCTTGCCGCAGAGCACGTCCGAGTCGGTCGGCAGATCGAGGCCGCTGAGCGGCACCGCGCCCAAGTCCATCGCCGTCATCATGCGCGGAGGTCCGCCGCACTCCGGCGAGTATCCCCCCGATTCGAAATGCACGATCACGGGTTGCGGTTGCCAATCATAGGTGTGACTGTCGAGATTGATGAACAAGTCGATGCGCAACGAGGGATTCTCTCCCGAGTGATTGGGGTCGTCTTTCTGGAAGGCGCATGGACCGGTCGGTGCGGGACCCGAAGAGCGTGCGCTCGCCACCGAAGTTCCGGTGAATATGTATTGCATTTTGCCGGCTCGTCCGAACGATCGATTGAACGGAATCTTCGACTCGCCCGAGACTTCCTGGCGCACCCCGTTTTTGAATTCCACGATCGCGTGATAGTGGCCCGCAAAGGAGTGAATCGCGCCCCAATCGACGGACTGAGCGGCCGGCAGCGACGATGCACTGAGCACGGCGCAGCCGGCGGCGGCAAGTGTTGCAACATAAACTGTTCTGCCCACAGTACCTCCTCGCGTACGCACAATCATTTTTTGACGAGTTCCACGCGTCGATTCTTGGCCCGCCCCAGGTCGGTGGCATTGTCGGCGATCGGCTGGTCGGGTCCGAAGCCGCCGGAACTCAATCGGCCCGGTGCGATTTGTGCCTCCACCAATGCGGCCACGACCGCGGCCGCGCGCGATCTCGAGAGCTTCACATTGTAGTCGTGCAGGCCGATGCTGTCGGTGTGCCCATTGACGGTCAACGCCAGATGCGGATCGTCGCTCAACAGCTTGATGACCTGTGCGATGACCGGCTTCGCGTCGGGCCTGATCGTCGACTTGTCGAAATCGAAATTGATGTAGAGAATCGCGCGACCTCGCGTGTCGAGCTCGGATTTGATCGAGGCGGCCGTAGGTTCTGCAATATCGCCGTATGAGCCGGCCAAACCGATCACGGCCCACATCGTCGGCGCGAACTCGGAGGGGCGCCTCGATCGGCTGTTGGCGGACGGCCAAGTGCCCGGCGGTTCCTGCATTTTCAATAGATAGCGCACGCCCGCGGTGAATTCAGGTGAAACGACGCTGACGCCTGCGAGTTTCAGCGCGTAGAGCACTTCACCGGTCGCAAGCGCATTTGCGCCCGGCTGATCTTTGCTTTCCTTCCAACCGCCGCCCGGCGCCTGCTGCAACACCAGCGCGCGCACCAATTGTGGGATCAGCCGGCGCTGCTCTGCAGTTCCGAACTGCGACAGCGCGATGATTTGAAATACTTCGTCCTGCGTCGTGTCGGTCGCGGCCTGCGCCAGATAGGCGACCGCATCGTCGGCCGCCTTCGCATAGCGCGGGTCCTTGGAAATCCGGTGGGCCGCATTGAATGCCGTAGCGGCGTTGGCCGTCGGCATCAGTGAGCCCTGCGAAATCGGCGGCTCATCCCAATCCCCCTCGACGGCGCCCGACGGCTGTTGGCGAGCCACCAGCCAGTTCGTCGCCTTGAGCAGCCCGGGATCTTGGCTTTGTCCCGTCGACTCATCGAAATAGACGAGTCCCAATGCCATGAATTGCGTCGGACTCACGCTGGCATCGTCGAAGTCCACGGTGCCGTCATCGCGTTGGTGTGCGCGCGTGAATTTAGCGACCTCGCGCATGAAGGCATCGCTGACGACGTAGGCGTTGGCCTTCGCGACCGCAAGCCCCATGAGCGTCTGCCCCTGGACGTGGCAGCCGAAGCAGGTGTGGTTGGCCTGCCAATCGATGGTGGCGGGCTCGAGCCAATCGATGCCCTTCTGGGCGGCAAAGCGCACGCTGCCATTCCAGCGCTTGATCTCGGGATGCCGTTCGATCAGGGAAACATAGCCTTTCGCGGCGCCTTCGATGACCGCGATTTCGCCGATCTGGGGCGGCACGAATTCGGTGCCGGAGAGCAGCCGGATTTTGAGATAGCGAGCCGGTACCGGCGCAAACGAAATCGCCTGGACGGCCGAGCGTTCGTCGAGAGTTGCTCTCGCGATCGGCGAGAAATCGTCGGCGGGGCTGCTCATCGACACTGCGATCTCGATGTCCTTGGGTCGGGATGCGACATCGGCCGGGAAACTGAACACGACCGCCGAGACCAACGCGGACTCGTGCTCGTAGAACGAAAGCACGATCTCCTGCGGAAACTGGCCATCGACCTCCGGCTTCCAGGTGGGTTCGGTCAACCCGTCGATCAACAATCGACCGCCATGCCCCGGGCCCACGGAACCGGTCACGCTTTCGATCTCGCCACCCTGATCGAGCGCCGCGATGTTCGCTCCCACGGGTGCAATCGTCGAAGGTGTGAGTTCCGGGAGTTCCGCCGCCGGCGCACGCGCGCAAAACATCGGGGCCGCCGCGGCGAGAGCGAGCGGCGCCAAGTACCTCCGGCGCAGGCTAGCGGCCATTCGAATTTTCGGCCACGTCAGGCAATGGTTTCTTGGCATCCGTCTGAAAGCCGCGATAGCGGATTGCGAAATGCGCAGACGCGGCCGGCACCTGATAGACGACGTCGAACCTCGCTTGCGCATGCGCGGGAATCACGCTGTTCTCTTTGAGTGCATGCGGCAAAGCCTCGAGCGTGTCGGTATCGACCGATATCGTGCGATCTGCATCGAGCAGCAACAATTGTTCGGCGGTCTGGAATTCGATTCCCTGGTCGAGCTTCGATGAGAACAGCACGCTCACGACGAGGTATGCGTTGCCCGCGGCGGCGTGGTTGCGTCCAATCGTGCTCTCGCGGCGCAAGCTGAGGACGCTCAAATTCAAAGTCTCGGGATCCTCGAACGTGAGCAGCGGCTTGCCGCCGTGAGCCGGGGCACCGGTATTCGGCAGGCCGATTTCCATCGGTGCATAGCCGGGCAGATCGATCGCAAGCTCGAGCGCGGAGTGCGATGCCGGGACCGCAAACGCGAGCGCGCCTCGCGCGGGTGCGTTCGGCACGAGCTGAGTTTCCGCGGTGAATGCGTCGTCGAGACCATCGACGGCGGCGACCGCATACACATACCCATCGGCATCCCGCAACATGGAATATTGCGTCGGATCGAAGCGCACCAGACTGTCTTTCGACAGTCCGCGCAGGCTCAATTGCACGACCGCGAACCGTTGCCCCGCGGATGCCTTGCTGTCGCCGATCGCGCCGACCTCGTCGACAGCGAGCACCGTCACCTCGATGAGGCCGTTGTTGACAGGCGTCGCGACGACGCGCCGCGCGGGCGGCTTGTGTCCATATAGCTGCGCATGCATGTCGCCTTGATCGGCATCGATGAACAGCAGTTCGAGGCTCGCGATGCCGTGATCGGGAATCTCGAAAACGCACTCGCCGCCGACGAGCTGCACGGAAGGCGGAACGATCAGCGTGCCTAAGGACAAGGGATGCGCGGACGCGGTCGTCGCGTCGCTCAAATTCGATTGTCGGTCTCCGTTGATCACCAGAAACAGGTGATCCGCGACGTCCGGCACGATATATTTCACGCCGCCCGTGTTTTGCCACTCGGTGCTCAGGATCAGAAATACGCGTCCGATGCCTGCTTGCCGCCCGCCGATGTTCGGCGCAACCTGAAATCGCGGGACTGTCAGCGACACGGCGTTATTGGCGGTTCTCGCCGGCAGGGCGCCCTGCCCCGCGACGTAGTTTCCAGTCGTGAGCATCGTCGCCGCGGATGCGCCTTCGGCGCGCAGCGTCGGGGTCAGGGCCGCGAGGGATGATCCGAGCAGCGCCGCCAGTAAGATCGGCCTGACCGCCGCGTCAACCATCGCCCCCACATGCGGCATTGCTCGCCGCCTCCGTCGCATCCTTCGCGTCGTCCGTAAGATCATCCGCCATTGCCTCGTCGAGCATCTTCTCGACGTCCTTTATTTCCTCCGCATCTTCCATCAGCAACGCGATCGTCGTCACGTCCTTCGCCTCGTTTTTCAGCAGTTCGGTCAGTGCCTCACAACAGGCGCCTCGCAGGCAGTCCGCGGTCGATGCGCCGGATCCGCTCGCGAGTACATCATCGACGCCTCCCATGTAGCAGCGCATCACATTGCCCATCATATCGCCCGCGATTTGAGCTGCATCCGTGATTCTGTCTTGCAGGCCCGTGTACTCGGTCAGCTCTTGCGCACCTCCGAGTTCCATCTTGCCGATCGCGTAGCCGGTAGCCCGATCGATGCTCCACCATCCGTAGGTGTGCGTGCCGTTGAGTTCAATCAAGCGTTGGGGCGCGAGGATCGTGCGGCCGTCGGCAAGCTCGCCGGCGAGCACGGCGTTGATCGGAGCGGGAACCGAAAGGGACGCGAGCGCTGCGCTTTGATCCGGAGCAATCGCAGCGAGCGAGACCTTTTCGGAGCTTGCCGCCGCGATCAGGCGCAGCGTGTTGAAGGCTTTTGCGCGCCTCAAGGTAAAGCGTAATTCAAGTGAGGTATCCGCAGCTCCCCAGCGCATTGCGACTCGTGTCTGCAGTTCCGGGTGTCCCACGAGTCCAAACGGGGAATTCATGATGTCGATGCCTTCGCGATAACTCGCCCGTGCGGCAGCATTGGCCCAGTCGCCGACGACGAATCCACGGCGCAAGAACACCAGGCGCGGGCGCTCATAATAGGCCCGCGCCTGCGGTGCGAATTGTCTCTGGATCTCGTGCTCTGCGTTTGCGCTCGAAGAGAAAAAGGTCAGCAACTCAGGCGCGAGCATCGGTCCCGGGAGCTGAGACGAGTCGAGCTTTCCGCGGGCATCGGCGCTCGCGATCAATTGATTCTGCAAGTCGATATCCGATCCGATCCACGCCAGCGTCGCCTTTGCGAGATACAGCGGATGCACGGGCCCGACTCCTATGGCTCCATCCCAGACTTGAGAAATCAGCTTGCCCGCGACGAGGTCGCCGGCCATTGCGGGATCGATTTGCGGCTTCGCACCGGGCGCGAGCCGATCGAGGATGATCCGACGTGAGCGCGACGGCTCGAGCTGGGGGCCGCGGGTCTCGACCTCGACGTAAAGCCGCGCCAACACGGCCGCCGGCGACTTCGGAGCCGCGTCTGCGCCGCCATTCTCGCTCGCGCCGCCGCCGAGCACGCCGGCCATACCGCCGAACAGGCTGGTGTTTCCCCGCACAGGGCTCGATGGTTTCCCCCCCGGAGAAACCCGAAGTTGGAAGTCCGTGCGGGCCGCCGTATCGCCGCCGACTGATAGCGTCGCCCGATAATCGTTGGCAGCGCCCTTCGCCGCACCGGGCAGAATCGCGATGCGGATGTTCTGGCCCCAAAGATCGATCGCGTTGAAATCGCCCTCGAACAATCGTTGGGACGTGATCTCGCCGTCTCGCAGATAATCGGCAACCAGCCGCAGATTCATGATCTGCAGCCGCTGGCTGTCGAGTGCGTTGAGGTTGAACGTCTCGGCGACGCTCGTGTACTTGCGGCCGAGCTCGGCCGCTGCAAAGCTTGGATCGAGATCCAGCGTCTTCGCATCAATGGTCGCACGCACCCAATAATGATCCTGCAGTGACTTCAACTGCGCGGCCGATTTATCGGAGCCGACTTGGAGCTTCGCGGCTTTCAGTGATGAATCGAGCAGTGCGTAGCTCTGTTCGATCGCATCGCCGAAACGCTTGGCGTCGGCGGAAGTCAACGCGGTGATTTTCACCGCGGCGGGCGACTTCTGAGCCGCAGGTGTACGCGCCGGGCCGGCCTCCGCCACCGCACGACCGATCAATTCCGCGGCGTCCGGACGCTCGGTGATCTGCTGCAGCAAACTCTGGGCCTGCGCACTGGTCAATTGGCCATGCGCGATTTGCACATCGACGCCCTGCATCGACAGCAGCGTCCCCAGCAGCAGCGCGCGATCGAGATCGTTGCCGCCGCGCGTAATCAGCGTCGCCGCGGCACCTTTCATCGCACCGGGATAGGGCTCGAGCGCGACCTGGTCGCGGACAAATTCAAACACCGATTTTGGGTTCGGCAGCACATCGGCGAGAGCGGCCATATCGGCTTGCGCCGCAGGCGTCGCGGCGACATAGCTTTCGATGATCGATTTCCATTTCTGGGCCGCTTGCAGATGCCGCTGCAACAGCGCTTTTTTGGCCTCCTCCGACTTCGGCGGAGCGCCCGGCGCCGCGGCAATCGCCGGCATTGCGAGCGCGAAGCACGCAAGCAGCGAGACCAGAGACGGCAAGCGCGGATGTGTCATGGCGCATTCCCTGCGTTGATCCATTGAATGACCTTCGATCCAGCACTTGCACCATACAACCCAGTCCCAACAGCGTCAATTTGCCGGTCGCATCGACGATGCGGTTCGTGGGTGTAGACTCGGCAACCACCGTAAAGGGATTTTGGAGAGGCGGCGTGAATCGTCTCGGATCGTGGCTGTTGACGACGGCGATGGCCGTGCAGCAATACTCATGCCACTACTCCAGCAAGCACAGTTTCGCGGGTAGCGTCGGTAACGCGGCGCCCGACGGCGATGGTTCGCATATGCATCCGGTCGGCCTGATCATCGTCGCATTCGGGCTGCTGCTGCTCTACGGCGCCTATCAAAATTACCGCAAGCTGCGTGCGCTCGAGAAATTGCCGATCATGCCGATCGGCGAAGTCGCACCGGGCAACGTGCACATCACCGGCAAGGCCGTAGGCGCACCGGTACTGACCAGCCCGTTGACGCGCCGACCCTGTTTCTATTACCGAGTTCTCGTCGAATCATGGGCGCAGAGCGGCAATCGAAGTCAAAACTGGTCGATGTGCATGCGCCACATCGACCACACCAATTTTTACCTGCAGGACGGGACCGGCTCGGTGGCGGTCGATCTGCAGGGGGCGCAGCTCGATTTGACCCAGGTCTTTCAGCGAGCGATCGAACCCGGGGGCGAGCCTGCATCGATCGGCGGCACCGGACCCTCGGGCAACGATCTGCGCGACTATCTCGCGCTCACGAATGCAAAGATCCATGCGGATCTCGCCGAACGCCAGGAATCCGTGATTCGCGCCTTGGCGCAAGCCGAGGGCAGCGTGAGCCTGCTGCCGGCGAGCTTCTCGCCGCGCGACAGTGGACTGCGGCTACGATTCACGGAAACCTGCCTTCTTGTAGATCAGGAGTGCAACGTGCTCGGAATCTGTCTCGACAACCCGAGTCCGCGCGACGGGCATGATCGCAGGCTGATTGCGCGTGGGCAGAAGCAAGACATTTTTTCGATTTCCTGCAACGCCGAGGCGGCGCTCGAGCAGCAGATCAAGCGCGGCTTCTATGTCACGCTCGCGGTCGGCATCGCACTAACCGCGCTGGGCATCTGCGTCACGACAATGGGCGAAATTTCGCGGTGAAGTGGCGCATCGCAGCCGGCTGCCAGACGATCTCGTAACCGCGCAGTGCGTCCTTGTTGGCAACCAGGTCTTCAAAAACCTCGATGAGGTAATCGGCATGGCTTTGCGTGTAGACGCGACGCGGAAATGCGAGCCGCACGAGGTCCATGCCCGCCGCCGCTTCACTCCCATCGGGTTTGCGGCCGAACATCACGGTGCCGATCTCGCACGATCGGATCCCGCCCTCGACATATAGCGCGACCGCCAGCGCTTGCCCCGGGTACTGCAACGGCGGGATATGCGCAAGCATGCGCCGTGCATCGACGAACACCGCGTGTCCTCCAGTGGGTTTGACGATCGGCACGCCGAGCGCGGTCAGTCGCTCGCCGATGTATGCGCAGGTTCTGAGGCGATAGCGCAAATAGTTTTCGTCGATGATCTCGCGCAGTCCCTGAGCAATCGCATCGAGGTCCCGCCCGGCGAGGCCGCCGTACGTCGGGAACCCCTCGGTTAGGATCAGACGGCTGCGCGCGGCGAGTGCGAGCGTCTCGTCGTTCAACGCGAGCCAGCCCCCGATGTTGGCGAATGCATCTTTTTTGGCCGACATCGTCATGCCGTCGGCATCGGCAAACATATCGCGAACGATATCCTTGACCGCACGGTCGCTCTGACCCGCCTCGCGCTGTTTGATGAAATAGGCGTTCTCGGCAAACCGGCAGCCGTCGATGATGAATGGGCGGCCGTGGCGGCGCGCGATCGATGCCACCGCGCGAATATTCGCGAGACTCACGGGTTGCCCGCCGCCTGCGTTGTTCGTGACCGTGAGCATCACGCACGGCACCGCATCCCCGTGTAGCGCGAGAAACGCGTCTAGCCGCGCGAGATCCATGTTGCCCTTGAAGGGGTGCAAGCTCTCCGGGTCAAGGCCCTCTGCGATCACCAGATCGTATGCCTCGGCGCCGGTGGCTTCGATATTGCCGCGAGTCGTGTCGAAGTGGCTGTTCGACGGCACCTTGCGGCCGGGGCCGCCGAGCAGCGAAAAAAGGATGGCCTCGGCAGCACGGCCCTGGTGAGTCGGAAGCACGTGCTTGAAGGGCATTAGATCCTTCACCGCCGCCTCGAAGCGAAAGAACGATGGGCTGCCTGCATAACTCTCGTCGCCGGACAGCAACGCCGCCTGTTGCGCCGAGCTCATCGCGCTCGTACCGCTGTCGGTCAGCAAATCGATGAGCACGTCGTCGGATTTCAGCGCAAACAGGTTGAAATCCGCGGCCGCGATCAAGGCCGCGCGCTCCTCGCGGCTGGTCATACGGATCGGCTCGACCGCCTTGATGCGGAACGGTTCGATGATCACGCGGGCTCGTTTTGCCGGTTCGGTCATGGTCAAGGCTCCAAGGGTGCGTCGGCGCTGCTGATTGAGGAGCGGCCCATTGTAATGGGCTGCGGCGACAATGGGTCGGTATCACGCGCCGCTCGATATCCTTGCCGATCAACGGCACAATCAGCCAATGGCCACGGGTTGGGACCCTGATCAGTATCTAAAGTTCGCGAACGTGCGACTGCGCCCGGCCATCGATTTGCTGGCCCAAGTATCGGTTGAGGTCCCGCGACGAATCTACGATCTCGGCTGCGGGCCCGGCAATTCGACGCGATTGCTGCGAACGCGCTGGCCGTCGGCACAGATCACCGGTATCGATGATTCCGCCGCGATGCTCGCGCAGGCCGCACGCGAGCTCGTCGATTGCAGCTGGCTGCAAGCCGATCTCGGCGATTGGCAGGCGCCGGCGCCGGCCGACTTGATCTTCTCGAACGCCGCGCTGCATTGGGTCGCGCACCATGATCGGCTTTTTCCTCGGCTCATCGCACAACTCGCGCCCGGCGGGCTGCTTGCGGTCCAAATGCCCCGCAATTTCGCGGCGCCGTCGCACCTGCTGATCGCCGAGACCGTCGCGGCGGGACCATGGAGATCCGCGCTCGAACCACTGCTGCGCGCGGCGCCGGTTCAAGCGCCTTCCTTTTACTACGCATTGCTCGAACCGCTCGCACAGGATGTTGCTGTCTGGGAAACCGAGTATCTGCAAGCGCTGCACGGCGCCGATCCCGTCAAGGAGTGGGTGAAGGGAACCTGGCTCAAGCCGTTGCTCGACGCCCTCGCGCCGCCCGAGAGAGCGGCGTTCGAAGCCGAGTACGCGCTGCGCGTGCGCAGAGCCTACCCGCCGCTCGCGAGCGGGGTCACATTGTTTCCTTTCAAGCGCCTGTTCCTGACCGCGCGCAGCCGCGATTAGCGCGCTGTCGCGCAATCCGGGGAACCACGGTCATCCGGAACATGATAAAACTGGAGCAATGGCCAAGCTCGATCTCTACGTCGTCATTGCATACATGCTCGGGATCTTGGCGGCGGGATTTTGGGCCAAGCACAAGGCCACGACTCAGGATCAGTTCCTCGTTGCCGGGCGCTCGGTCGGTCCCTGGCTCTATTCCGGAACCCTGGCCGCGATCGTCGTAGGCGGCGCCTCGACGATCGGCGGCGTCAAGCTCGGCTATCAATATGGCATCTCCGGCATGTGGTTCGTGTTCATGTTCGGTCTCGGCATACTCGTGCTCTCGGTGGTGTTCGTCGAACGCATCCTCGGGATGGGTCTGTACACCGTGCCCGAGCTGCTCGAAAGACGCTACACGGCCGCGGCGCGCGTCGCCGGCGGCGTCGTCATGGTCGGCTATGACCTCATGGTCAGCGTCACGGCAACCATCGCGGTCGGTTCGGTCATGGAAGTCATCATCGGCATTCCACGAATGCCCGCAATCTTGATCAGCAGTGCGGTCATGGTCGCCTATTCGGTGCTCGGCGGCATGTGGTCGCTGACCTTGACCGACATCATCCAATTCGTGATCAAGACGATCGGCATCCTGTTCATTCTGTTGCCGGGCGCGATCATCCATGCGGGAGGCTTCGCCGGCATGCACGCGCGGCTGCCGGCCGAGTTCTTCTCGCTGACGAACATCGGAGCCGGCAAGGTAGTTTCTTTTTTCGTGCTGTACTTCTTCGGCATCATCATCGGCCAGGACGTTTGGCAGCGCGTGTTCACTGCGCGCAGCGTACCGGTCGCGCGCAACGGCGGCATCGGTGTCGGGTTCTACTGTTTAATCTATGCGCTCGCCGGCGCGCTGATCGGCATGGCCGGAAGAGTATTCCTGCCGCCGCTCGTCAATGCGGATTCCGCATTCGCCGAAATCGTCAACGCCGTCCTGCCGGTCGGCTTGCGCGGACTGTTGCTTGCGGCCGCACTCGCGGCCATCATGTCGACCGCGAGCGCTTGCTTGCTCGCCGCATCGACCGTATTGCTCGAGGATGTTTATCTGCGCATGCGCGGCACGCACAATGCGGGCTCGGTGAATCAAAGCCGCGTCGTCACCTTGAGTCTCGGCGCCGTCATGACCGTATTGGCTTGCGTCATGCACGACGTGATCACCGCCATCACGATTGCGTATGACTTGTTGGTGGGCGGACTATTGGTGTCTATCGTCGGTGCGATGATATGGCCGCGCGGCACGACGCAAGGAGCACTGGCATCGATCGGGCTAGGCAGCCTCCTGGTCGTCTTCGGGCTGGCGATCTACGGCCTCGATTCGGATCTGCCGATTTACATCGGTCTAGGCGGCAGCCTGACCGCCTACATCGCGGTGAGTTTGAGCTCTCGTCCCCGACCCACGCCCCTCGCAGGATAAGCCACCATGAAAGACAAGAGCTATACCAAAAAAGATCTTGCGGCCGCGACCGGCTACGATCCGATGCGCGAACCCCGGTATGCAGAGATCGCGACGTTCATGCGCGCTCCGCTCGCCGAGTCGCTCGAGGGAGTCGATATCGGCTTGATCGGCGTTCCGACCGACTTGGGTGTGACCAACCGGCCCGGCGCCCGGCACGGCCCTCGCGAGATGCGCAACTCTTCGAGCCTGATGCGCACGATCCACCTTGGCCTCGGTATCAACCCCTACGAGCTCTGCCGGATCGCGGATCTTGGAGACGTGCACCTGACCCACCGCTACGACTTGGAAAAACAGATCGTCGAAATCGAGGCGTTTTATCGTAAGGTCAAAGCGGCGGGCATCCGGCCCGTGAGCGCCGGCGGCGACCACTCGATCACCTACCCGATTTTCAAGGCACTCGCCGCCGATGCGCCGATCGGCATGGTGCACATCGATGCCCACACCGATACTTGGGCCGAATTTGGCGGATCGAAGTTCACGCACGGCGCTCCGTTTCGACTCGCGGTCCAAGACGGCTTGCTCGATCCGAAGCGCACGATTCAGATCGGAATTCGCGGCGGACAGAATACGATGGACGGCATCGAGTTTTCGCAGAAGCACGGCATGCGCGTGGTCTTCATCGAGGAATTTGCAACTCTCGGTGTCGAGCGCGTCATCGCCGAGGCGCGCCGGGTCGTTGGCGATGGTCCGACCTATATTTCATTCGACGTCGATGGGCTCGACCCGGTTTACGCGCCGGGTACCGGGACACCCGAAATCGGCGGGATCACGACGCTCGAGGCGCAGCGGCTGCTGCGCGGATTGCGCGGCCTGGATCTGATAGGCGGCGATGTCGTCGAAGTCGCGCCGCCCTACGATCCGACCGGCAACACCGCGCTCGTCGGCGCAACGATGATGTTCGAGATCCTATGCCTGATCGCCGACCGCCATTTCGGTGCCGCGCGCGGCCGATGAAGCTCACGCGGGTTCGCGGAAGTGGCGCACTCCGTTGAGAAATAGCCTGACGACCTGATTACACCACGCGTCGAGTTCCGCGGCGCTCATCGGCGTTCCGAATCCCATCGCCCGGCGTTGGGGTGTCGAGACGACCATGTGTATGAACAGCTCGGCGGCAAACCGGCGATCCGCGGCGCTGAGCTTCGCGGTGCGCAGTTCGCGACCGAGCAAATCGGCAATCAACGCGGTTCCTTCGCGCGTGCTGCCTTCGCTGTTGACTGCACGCACGAGTTCGGGAAATCGCGCCGATTCGGCGCTCACGAGCCGATGCAACGAAAGCGCCGGTGCGGATAAGGCCGCAGCCAATATCAGTCCCGCGAGACGCTGCAAAACGTCGGGCAAGGTCGCGCCGACCAGCAGCGGTACGTCGGTGGGCGGACGGATTTGGGCGATGATGCGGTGGACCACCGCGGCGAACAAGCTCGGCTTGTCGTCGAATCGATCGTACAAGGTGCGCTTGGAAACCCCCGCCCGGCTCGCGATTGCCTCGATCGTCGTCGAGCCATAGCCTTCAGCGAGAAATTGTACGGTTGCGACCTCGAGAATTCGCTCGCGCAGCAGCAAAGCTTCGGTGCGCGAAGGCCGACCGCCGCGTGAGACGGCTTTGCTCCCGGGTCTTCCCATATCCCTCAGCGACGCCGATAGGCATAACCGCCTGGGCGATAGGAGTCATGGTAGCCGTAGCCGCCGCGGTAGCTTGCCCGCGGTGCGTAATATGCACGCGGCGCGTAATATGCGCGCGGCGCGTAATACGCCGGTGGCGCCGCGTAATAGCCGCCCGCCGGAGCGTACGCAGGGCGCGGCGCGTAGCCGGGCGCCGGTGCATAACCGGGCGCCGGTGCATAACCGGGCGCGGGCCCATAGCCGGGTGCGGCCGGGTAGGCCGGCGCCGCCGGTTGCCCGGCTGAAACCGCGGCCGAGACCAGCGCGAGCGGCAAGGTCGCGAGACCAAAGACCGCCCCGAGCAGGCCGTGGCCTAATCCCCAGGGCTGTAATCCCCCGGCTGCAGCCGGCGCGACGGGCAAACAAGCGATCATCACCCCGGCGCTGCTCGCGAACAATGCGCGCTTAAATCCGGTCATGGCTGGCTCCTTGAGATGGCGCTGATGAAGTTCCCGTACTAAACGGCACCATACGCGTCCGATTAACGAAACGCAACGGTACCGTTTCATTTAACCAGCACATAATCGTCCGGGGCAAATGCGGGTGCGCAGATCGCGTAAAAGCTCAACAGCGTGCCGTCGTCCGCTTCGATCGAATGCGCGACCTCGGCGGGGATGAATATGATCGAGTCGCGGCTGACCTCGGCCACGCGGTCACCCAAATGTACGCGGCCGATTCCGTCAGTGATCAAGAACACTTCCTTCGCGCGGCGATTGAAACTCGTGCCGGAACTGCGGCCCGGAGCCAGCGTGAATTTCGCAACGCTCAGCGACGAGGACTTGGCGTCGCGTGCAAGGCGGCCCACGAGCTCCTGCAGCGTGACGCCGGGCGACACCGTGACCTCGGGCACCTCCCCGGCGGCGATGACCGCCGGCCGCGAGACCGGCAATTCGGGCTTGCCCGATGCTGCGGCGGGACCGGTCGCAAATTCGGTGCGCGTCAGGCGTGCAACGTCCTTCGCAAACGCCGGATAGCGTTTCTGCAGCTCGTCGCGGTAACCGATTTCGAAATCGGCGGCCTCGAAGCCGGGAGATAATTGCGTGCCGACGAACGAGTAGGCGCGCGCCGAGCTTTCGAGGGGCGCCGATCCTTGCCAAACCCCATGTGGCACGGTCAGCTGCGGCACCTCGCCCCGCAGCACATCGGAGCCCAAGGTCACGCGCTGGCCGCGCCCGTCGGGGTACAGCAATAGCATCGACAGCGGCGATCCCCCGTAGAAATGCCAAACCTCATCGCTGAGCAAGCGGTGCATCGCCGAAAAATCCCGCGCTGTCACGACCGCGACGATCGCGTTGCCCGCCGCATGGGTGCGTCCCCCATAGCGGGTCGCCAGAGCGGCCCCATCGAGCTGGTCCTCACTCGAGTAGCTGAGACTGAACCACGGGCCTTCCTGCGGCACCGGTCTCATGTGGTAGTAGGCAACGAGCTTTCCGGCCGTTCCGGGTGGCAACGGCGGATCGGCAGCCGCGCTTGCACCGGCGATCCCCAGCCACGCCAGTGCGATGCATCCGATCAAGCTGAGTCTTGCCGTCATTGAATCTCTCCTGTCGCGATTTCGCCGCATGCTCATTATGTTCTTGGCGATTGTGTAGTCTAGGGCCTGCCGGCGTTGAACGCTGTCTCACCGCTCGGCTCGCTTGTTGCGACAGCGCGGAACTTAGGATCGGTGATGACACTGGCAATTCCAGACGGACGCTTCAGCGCCTATATCTTTGATTGCGACGGGACCTTGGCGGACACGATGCCGCTGCATTACCGCGCGTGGCGGCGCCTGCTGCAGGAATACGGCGCGCCGTTCCCCGAAGACCTGTTCTACCAAATGGGCGGCAAGCCGACCGAGCGCATTCTCGAGCAGTTGCGCGACGAGTATGGACTCCGGGTGCTCGACGTGCAGCAGGCCGCGCGGCGCAAGGAGGAGTTCTTTCTGGAAATGATTCATGAGGTGAAGCCGATCGCCGACGTGGTCGAAATTGCGCTGCGGGCGCACGCGATCATCCCGATGGCCGTGGCATCGGGCGGCCTGCGAAAGTATGTCGAGATCACACTCGACGCGATCGGGATCCGCGGTCTTTTCGATGCGATCGTCTGCGTCGAAGATTACGTGCGCGGCAAACCGTTCCCCGATCCGTTCCTCGAGGCGGCCCGACGATTGAATCAGCCGGCGCACGCATGCCTGGTCTTCGAAGACAGTCCGCTGGGTATACAAGCCGCCGACGCGGCGGGAATGCAGTCGGTACTCGTGCCCCGCGCGCCGCCGCTGGAGCATATCGCGGCGGTTTCAACCTATACTCGGCGATCATGAAAACTGCGGCCTCCATGAGCAAGGATTTCGTTTCGGCAGCCGGCGTTCGGACATGATGCCGGCCGCAGACCAAAACCGGCGACCCCTGAAGACGAGATCGAGCCAATGGGCGCGGCGAGTTGCCGGCATCCTCGTATCGAGCCGACTATCGCCCGACCAAATTTCGATGCTGAGCATCGTGGTTGCGGCCACCGGCGCATTCGCGCTGTTGCGCGCGCAGCTGCCGTGGAATCTGATCGTTTGCGCGGTCTGCATTCAGCTGCGCCTGGCCTGCAACATGCTCGACGGCATGGTGGCGGTCGAAGGCGGCAAGAAATCTCCGGTGGGCAGCCTTTACAACGAGGTGCCGGACCGGATCGCCGATTCGGTGTTCATCGTTGCGGCGGGCTACGCAGCGCATTTGCCGTGGTTGGGTTGGCTCGGCGCGCTGCTGGCCGCGTTGACCGCCTATATTCGGGTGCTCGGCGGATCCCTGGGATTCGCGCAAGATTTTCGCGGCCCGATGGCGAAGCCCCACCGGATGGCCGCGCTCACGCTCGGCTGCCTGCTCGCGGCACTCGAGCAGGCGCTGTGGGGCTCGCAGTACGCGCTGCAGATCGCCTTGTGGGTGATCGCGATCGGCAGCCTCGCGACCTGCATTGCGCGCACGCGCGCACTCGCGCAATTGTTGCGCGCCCGCACGGGATGAATATCGCTAGCGGCCTGCTGGTCGGGATCATGAAGGCGCTCGTCGGTGCGCATCCGCGTTGGCAGGGTTGCGAGCCGTCCTCCATGCAACGCATCTATTTTGCCAATCACACGAGCCACATCGATACGCTCGCGATCTGGTCCGCGCTGCCGGCGGAGGCAAGGGCGACTACGCGGCCGGTGGCTGCGAAGGACTACTGGAACAAAGGACCGCTGCGCCGCTACGTCGCGCTCAGCGGGTTGAATGCCGTTTTGATCGAACGCGCGCGCGAGGACCGAACGATCGATCCGTTGCAGCCGCTGATCGAGGCGCTCGAGCAAGGCTACTCGCTGATCATTTTTCCGGAGGGCACGCGCGGCAACGAAGCCTTGCCGGGGCCATTCAAGTCCGGGCTGTTCCGTCTGATGCAGCGATTTCCACGTGCCGAGTTGATCCCGGTGTATCTCGAGAATTTGAATCGCGCGATGCCCAAGGGCTCGCTGCTGCCGATCCCATTGATCTGCTCGGTCCGCTTCGGGTCACCGTTGCAAGTCGTCGCCGACGAGATCAAGGAAGCCTTTCTCGATCGGGCGCGCAGCGCCATCGTGAGCCTGGCGTGAGCGCAAATCAGAAATTCTGCTGGTTGATGGCGGGCGTGCTCACGCTACTCGTCGTTGCCTCGTCGATCGGCGTGGTTCTCGGCCTGCGGGTGCGCACCGACTCGGGGCGTTCGGTCGTCGAGAACCTCAATAGCCGCATCCGTGCATGGTGGATCATGATCGCGGTCGTTGCGGCCGCGTTCCTATTGGGACCGACTGCCACGCTGATATTATTCGCTCTGACGTCGTTCTTCGCGCTGCGCGAATTCATCACGCTAACCCCGACCAAGCGCGGCGATCATTTACCCTTGTTTCTCTCGTTTTTCGTCCTGATACCGACACAGTACCTGTTGATCGGCGCCGGCTGGTACGGTCTATTCGCGATTTTCATTCCCGTTTACGGCTTTCTGCTGCTGCCTGCGTTCTCCGCGCTCGCAGAGGATACGGATCGATTTCTGGAGCGATCCGCCAAGATTCAGTGGGCCGTCATGGTCACCGTTTATTGCGTGAGCTACGCACCGGGCCTGCTGATGCTCAATATCCCGGGCTATCGCGGGCAAGGCGCACTGTTGATTTTCTTCCTGCTGATCGTCTCGCAGATCAGCGACGTGCTCCAGTACGTCTGCGGAAAGCTATTCGGCAAGACGAAGATCGCCCCGATCGTGAGCCCGTCCAAGACGGTGGAGGGATTCGTCGGCGGCGGCCTAGGAGCGACGCTGGTCGGCGGCGCGCTGTGGTGGATTACGCCGTTCTCGCCGCTGCAGGCGCTCGCGATGGCGTTCGTGATCGTGCTCATGGGGTTTCTCGGCGGACTGGCCCTTTCCGCGGTGAAACGCAGCCTCGGCGCCAAGGATTGGGGTTCGATGATCGAGGGTCACGGCGGTATGCTCGACCGTATCGATTCGGTCAGCTTCGCCGCACCGATCTTTTTTCATCTAACGCGCTATTTCTTCGGCGCATAGCCTCCCGGCAGCAGCGCTTTGATCCGGGCCTCGATTTGCCTCAGATCGCTCTCACCCTGAAAACGCTCGACGATGCGGCCTCGTGCATCGATCAAGAACGAACAGGGTAGTCCGAGTACGCCGCCGAAGGCTTCGCCGAGCTTGGCGTCGCCCACGAGGATCGGATAGGAGACCGGGTGCCTCTGCAGATACTTGTGAACCGGCGCCGCATCGTCGTCCATCGATACGCCGAGCACCTGCAGTCCGGCGCCGCCGTACCTGCGCTGCCAAGCCGACAGTCGCGGCATTTCCTCGAGGCATGGCGTGCACCAGCTCGCCCAGAAATTCAGCAGCACGAGCTTGCCATGGTAATCGGCGAGTCGAATCTCTTTGCCGTCGAGATCCGGGCGCTCGAAATTCGGCGCCGCGCTCGAATCGACTGCGCCGTTGCCGAGAGTGCAGAAAACGATCGCCCCGGCACCGCCCAGCGACAGTGATCGCAGCAAGCCGTTCATGAGCCCAGTGTCGTGGGATATCCTGCGTCGACCCAATTGGTGCCGAAGTCTTTCGCGATATAAAGAACTTTGATTTGCTTGAAGCCCAGCGCATGCAATTCGTCATAGGCCGCCGCGATGTTGGGACACTTGCTCCAGGGGCAGCAGCCGCAATAGATCACAAGCGATGCGTCTTTGGGCAGCTTGGCAACCCGATCGCTCAAAGCCTTGAGCCCGTCGTCGTCTTCGCCGGCCCCGACGTATTCGGCATTTGGGATATGTGCCTGTGCGTACAGTTTACGAAACCCGACCTGGAGGATCAGCGGCTTCGCCGCGCCTGGTTTCAGCAGCAAGGCCGCGAGATCTTCGGGTTGGATCAGGTCGGACGCGGGAATCGATGCCGCAGGCTTGGCGAGCAGTGGCGACGCGGCCGTGACGGCCAATATGACCAATGCACCTAGCGCGGAGACGATGCGGGCTGGACGCAAATGCATGGGATAACCTCCACGGGTGATGCTGCGATTCTACCGAATTTCGCGCCCCGCGTTGATTCGGAAAATTCGCCGACGTCTCCGGTTCGCTGCTACAGTGCAATCGCTGGAGCACCCAAGCAAAGGATCGCGAAATGTTACTGGCACCGACCGCGCTGCTTCGCAATTTGGCCCTCGGGACATCGGCGCTAGTTGGCGCTGCAGCACCGGTTCTCGCGGCGGATGTCGCGACAGACCTGCACATCGATCGCGTGACCGTGTATCGACAAGGAGCTGTCGTCACGCGCACGGGAGACGTGGCGCTTCCCGCCGGTTCGAATCGACTCGTGATCCGCGGCTTGCCGGCCGCCATTGATCCGAAGACGCTGCGCGTGACCGTGGATTCGCCGTCCGTACAATTGGGCGGCGTCGAGCTCGCGAAGATCAACGAAGGCAAATTCGTTTCTGAACCGGAACGCGAGCTGCGACGCAAAATCGAAGAAACGACCGATCAACGCGTGGCGGTGCAGGACGAGATAGCCACTGCTCAGACGCAGCTGAAATTGCTCGACTCGCTCGCCGCAAATCCTGCGGGCAGCGCGACGAAACCGTCGGTGGACACTGCGAATTTGGGCGCGCTGCTCGCTACGATGGCAACGAGCGCAAATGCCGCCCACAAGCACGTGCGCGACGCCAATCTTCAGTTGCGTACACTCGATCGCGAACTCGATAAATTGAAGGCAGACTTATCCAAAGTTGCGACGACGAGCAAGCAGAGCACCGAGGTTCGCGCCTCGCTGGACGCCTCGGCCGCCGTGACCGCGAATGCGACCGTTTCCTACACGGTCGCCGATGCCGGATGGGACTGGATCTATCAGGCGCGTCTCGACACCGGTAAGAAGCGCGTCTCGCTCGAGAGACAGGGCTCGGTGCGTCAGGGCAGCGGCGAGGACTGGAAGAACGTCGAACTGACGTTGACGACCGCATTACCCGCGGCCGACGTCGCAACACCAGTCGTCGGGTCCCTGTACCTGGATTTGCAGGTCCCTCAACCACCGGCCGAGATGTTTGGCGTGGCCGGGAAACGATCGCTGAGCATGCAAATGCCGGCGCCCGCTCCGGCCGCCGCCGCAATGCAGGAAATCGCCGTAACGGCCGGGCGTCGACCGACAGTCGCTTCAACCGATTATGTCGCCGACTACAAGATCCCGTCTCGAGTCGTACTGCTCGCGGATCGCGAACCGCGGCTTTATCCGATCGGCGAAGATGCCTTCGACGCCGATCTGGTCGCGCGCGTGGTACCAAGCGCAAGCCATGCGGCGCATCTGGAGGCGGTCTTCAAGTATCAGGAGCAATTGCCGATCGAAGCCGGCCAGCTGGAGCTGTATCGCGATGGTGCGTTTGTCGGCGCGGCCGAAATCAATGCGTTTTTGCCGGGCGCGGACGTGCGCATGCCGTTCGGTGCGGACGAGCGGATCCGAGTCGCCGTCCGCGACGAGCAAGCGCAATCCGGTCAGCGTGGCGTGATCAGCAAGCAAACGATCAAGGAAACACGTCAGCGCTTCGACATCACGAGCTTTCATCCGGCGCCGATCACGGTCGAGGTGATCGACCGCATTCCGGTCAGCAGGAACAGCGACATCCATGTGGAAGTGCTCAAGGGTGCGACGGACGCCACTGTCAGGGATGTCGACGGCAAACCCGGCGTGCTGCTGTGGCGGCTCGAGGCACAGCCGCAGAAAACCGTGTCGGTTCGCCACTATTACTCGGTCCAATATCCGGCCGGCCGCCAACTCGAGCAAAACGGAGTGGATGCCCCGGAGTGACTAGCCGCCACCGGTCGCCGCTCACAATTTATGTGTCGATAACAATAGGCTCGTCTCGGTACGCGCAATACTCTCGACGGTGCGAATCCGGCTGAGCACGTCATTGAAGGATTCCAGGCTATCGGCGCGAATCTCCGCGACCAGATCCCAGCGGCCGTTCGTCGTATGCAAAGCGTCCACCGCCGGGTCGCCCCGAAGCACGCGCAGCACCTTGTCGAGATTGTTTCCTTCGACCTCGATGGTCATCAACGCGACGATTCGGTGCATATCTGCCTGCGGACGCAGCCGCACCGTATATCCGGCAATCGTTCCGTTGGCCTCCAATTTCGCGAGGCGATTCTGAACCGTGCCGCGCACGACTTTGAGGTTCTTGGCGAGGGAGGCCACGGTCGCGCGTGCGTTGGAACGCAGCAGCGCGATGAGCCGGCGGTCGAGATCGTCCATTGAGGGGCTCCAACGGGCAAGAAATCGGTCAAAACGCCACTTTTTATTGACGATTTGCTCATTCTACACGATAGATCGGTCAACATTATGGCTTCTTGTTGGCTCTGAATCGAAGCATCATGGGTTTTGGCCTGGCCTGGAGCATGGGAAATGGTCGATTACATCGGTGTCGGCGACGTCGCGCGATTGATCCAATCGATCGGGCCGGGAACATTTATCGAGCGCCTCGCGACGATGATGGAAGGCGACTACCGGCGCTGGAGCGAGTTCGAAAAGTCTGCACGGCTCGCGAGCCATTCGCCGGTGGGGGTCATCGAGCTGATGCCGACCAGCGACGGCCGGTATTACTCGTTCAAGTACGTCAACGGCCACCCGAAAAACACGGCGGCGGGCCTGCTGACGGTCACGGCGTTCGGCGTGCTTGCCGATGTCACGACCGGCTACCCGCTGCTGTTGTCGGAACTCACGGTGACGACCGCACTGCGCACCGCGGCGATGTCCGCCCTGGCTGCAAAATGGCTGGCGCGGCCGACTTCGAGCGTCATGGCACTGATCGGCAACGGCGCCCAGAGTGAATTTCAAACGATCGCATTTCATCGCATGCTGGGCATCCGTGAATTGCGCCTCTACGACGTCGATCCACAGGCGACAGCCAAACTGGAGCGCAATTTGCGCTTGATGCCGCAACTCGCAGATCTGCAGGTCGTGCGCACGAATTCCGCGACCGAAGCCTGCCGAGGTGCCGACATCGTCACGACCGTGACCGCCGACAAGCGCAATGCCGTGATCCTCACGCCCCCGATGGTGAGCGCGGGTATGCACATCAACGCGGTCGGCGGTGACTGTCCCGGAAAGACGGAATTGCACGCCGATATTCTGCGCATGCCAAACGCCCGGGTGTTCGTCGAGTACGAGCCGCAGTCGCGAATCGAGGGCGAAATTCAACAAATGGAGCCGACGTTTCCAGTCATCGAATTCTCCGACGTCGTCAACGGCAAGCGCGCGGCGCGCACCGAAGATGGCCAAATTACGATCTTCGATTCCGTCGGCTTCGCACTCGAGGATTATTCCGCGTTGCGGTTTCTGCGATCGCTGCTCGATGAGGAGCGCTCACCGCGCCGTCAAATCGATCTCGTGCCCGAGCTCCTGGACCCGAAGGATTTGTTCGGCGGCACCCTCGGCGCCGGCATCTCTCGCGCGCGCCTGCGTAAGATCGCCTAGCGAGCCCGGCCGATGAACAGCCAGGTCGCCCTGATCGGCGCGCCCACGGATATCGGCGCGGGAACGCGCGGCGCGTCGATGGGGCCCGAGGCTCTGCGCGTCGCCAAACTGCAAGCGACGCTGGAATCCCAAGGCGTCACGGTCGTCGATACCGGCGATCTGCGCGGACCTGCGAATCCCGCTTTGCCGCCGATCGCCGGTTATCGGCACCTCGCGCAGGTCAGGCAGTGGAACGAGAGCGTTCACGACGCAGTGTTCGCCGAACTGTCCGCGCGCCGGCTGCCAATTCTGCTCGGCGGTGACCATTGCCTCAGCATCGGCTCGATCAGCGGCGTCGCCCGCCACTGTCGCCAAACGGGGCGGCCGCTGCGGGTACTGTGGCTCGACGCGCATGCGGACTTCAACACCAATGTCCTGACGCCGAGCGGCAATATTCACGGCATGCCGGTGGCTTGTTTGTGCGGCTTTGGACCGGCGGAGCTCACCGACTTGAGCGGCATGACGCCGGCGATCGCGCCCGAAATTATCCGGCAAATCGGCATTCGCAGCGTCGATCAAGGCGAGAAGAGATTCGTGCACGAGGCCAATCTGGAGGTCTTCGATATGCGCTATGTCGACGAAGTCGGCATGCGACGCACACTCGAGATCGCCTTGGCCTCGATGGACCCCGAAACCCACTTGCACGTCAGTTTCGACGTGGATTTCCTCGACCCGGATATCGCGCCGGGCGTCGGCACGACCGTGCCCGGCGGCCCGTCCTACCGCGAAGCGCAGCTATGCATGGAAATGATCGCGGACACCGGACGCATGGCATCGCTGGACATCATGGAGTTGAATCCCGCACTCGACCTGCGCAATCGAACCGCCGAAGTCGCGGTCGATTTGGTGGCCTCGCTGTTCGGCAAGAGTACATTGATGCGGCGCTGAGGCCGCTGGTGCTTCAGGCGCCGACCGCGGGGAGCCTCGCGCCGGCCGCATGCGCAATCTGCGCACCAACTTCGTAGAATGCCTCCCTGGCGGCTCGAAAACGCGGCGACGTGAGTTCGGTTGCCGGCAGCGACAAATCGGCCTCGGTGATCTGACCGCAGGCGAGCCGCGCGAGATCGCGACCGAACGCCGTGCCTGGTGCGATTCCGCGGCCGTTGTAGCCGTTGATCGAGACGGTGTTGCGCGCGACGCGATGAAACCTCGGCAGCGAATCGTCGGTCATGCCGATCCAGCCGTACCACGCATGCTCAAAATTCACGCTGTGCAGCGCGGGGAACAATTGGAGCAGCGCACGCCGGCCCCAATTGCGATGAATCGGCCGGCCCGTCCCGCGCAACGCGCCGACGCTGCCGAAGATCAATCGTCCTGCGCGGTCGAGACGCAGCGACGACAGCACCTCGCAGGTATCCCAGATGCCTTGCCGATCCGGCAGGATGGCGCCGCGCGTGGCCTCATCGAGCGGCTTCGTCGCCAAATTGAAATACGGCAGTCTCACGACTTCGGCGCGCAGCATGCTGTAGATGCCGGTCGAATAGGCATTGGTCGCGACAATGACCCAAGTTGCCGTGACGGATCCCGCCGCAGTCCGAATTCGCCAGCGATCCCCCAAGTCCTCGGTGGCGATGACGGGACTCGCGGTATGGATCGTGGCGCCGCGCGATAACGCGGCGCGCGCGAGACCTCGCGCGTAAGCGAGCGGTTGGATCGTCCCCGCGCGCCGGTCGAGCAGCGAGCCGCGGTAGCGATGAGTCCCCACCTGGCGAAAAGTCGCTTTCGCATCGAGCAGCTCCACCGGAGCCCCGAGCGCCTGCCATTGGCGCGCCCGTTCCGTGATGTCCTGCAGCCCCTTCGCGCCGACCGCGCAATGTAGCGTGCCGTTGCGCACCGCTTCGCAGTCCACGTGATATCGATCGATGATGTCGAACACCAGCGCCGGCGCCGCACCGAGTTCATCGAGCAGGCGTGCGCCGTGCCGATCACCCAAGACTTCGCGAAGCGCCGACGGCTTGGCCCAAAGGCCGGCGTTGACGAGGCCTACGTTGCGGCCGGATGCGCCGAATCCGATCTCAGCAGCCTCGAGCACCGACACCGTCCGGCCGGTCTCCGCGATGTGCAGCGCCGCCGAAAGACCGGTAAAGCCCGCGCCGATCACAACGGCATCGCTCGCAATATCCGCGCCCAAGCTCGAGGTCGAAGGGGCCGGCGGCGCGGACGCCTCCCAAAGACCGTGCGAGCGCGGATCCGTGTCCATCAAATGCGCGATGCGTAGGAGCGCGGCCGCCAAGTCCAATGCCGCGGCATCAGGATCGTTTGCGCAAGGAATTGGTCGATTCCGTTTCCCGGAGGGACTATGATCGCGCTGACCGAGACCATCGCGGCGGTCCCTTGCAAACACGGGTCAACCGCTGGTTGGACGGCTGGTGCATTCACAATCGGAAGGAGATCAGCATGAATCGATTCCTCAGAACACGGGGCGCCGGAGCGCTGGTGGCGTTTACATGCTTTCTGGCGATCGGCAGCTCGGCATTTGCAACCGACATCAAAGCGACGTTGACGGGCGCCGAGGAGACCCCTCCGGTGACGACGAGCGCGACCGGCGTCGCGATGATCACGATTGCAGCGAACAAGGCCGTCAGCGGTACGATCAAGACGACCGGCATCGACGGCACCATGGCACACGTGCATGTGGGAGCGGTCGGCCAGAGTGGACCGGCGATCATCACATTGACCAAGGATGCCAACGGCGTTTGGACGATCCCCGCCGGCGCGGCGCTCACCGATGAGCAGTACGCGAACTTCAAGGCCGGACTGCTCTATGTGAATGTTCACAGTGCCGAGCATAAGCCCGGGGAGCTGCGCGCGCAGCTCAAGCCGTAACTTTAGGATCGGCTGGTGTCGCGGCGCCGGCTGAGATCGGGGATGCGCAAGCTCTCGACGACAGCCGCTCCGCCGCGGGCGGCGGACCCGGCGCTGAGGATAGCGGGTCTATCGGCGGCTTTCCTGTACATGGCTAGATGCGCCCTTCAGCGACCATCCAGTCATAGCAGTCCTTGACCATCGCCTTCAAGGATACGATCCGATAGCCGAGTTCGCGCTGCGCCTTTTCCGACGCGACTACGCTGACCCGCGACATCAAGGCGGCCACCTCCGGGGTAATCGAGGGCTCCTTGCCGGTGAACCGGCTCGCGAAGTCGCCGATGGCCGCGGCCACACGCAGCATCACCAAGGGCAGCTCTTTGGATTGCAGCGGCTTGCCCAGTAAGGCCGCAATTTCGTTGACGAAATCCAGCATGCTGCGATTCTCACCGCCGAGCAGATACTGGCCGCCGTTCTCGCCTCTGTCGGCCGCCGCAACATGTGCGGCAACGACTTCGCGGACATGCGCGAACGTCATTCGAGCGGGCGGCACACCGGGCAACTTTCCATCGCGCACCATGATGAACAGTCGCGACCACGTGCCGAGATCATAAGGGCCGATGATTGCGCCGGGCTGCAGGATCACGATTTCCAAGCCGCGGCTTTTCGCCGCGAGCGCGATCTGCTGGGCGCGCCATTTGGTCACTTGATAATTAATCGGGGAACTGGCAGCCCGACTGGGCGTCTGCTCGGTGATTTCCCCGGACACGAGGCCATAGGCCGAAATTGACGAGGTGACGACGAGGCGTCGAACGCCTTTTGAGATCGCGGTTTCGACCACATTGCGAGTGCCGTCGACGTTGTCGCAGGTCTGTTCGCGATTGCCCTTGCGCCACATATTGGTGTTTCCAGCGACGTGGAATACGGTGTCGGTGTGCTCCGGCAAGGCACGCTGCAAGGACTGCGCATCGGTGATCGATCCGACAGCCAAAGACGGCGCGAAGCGCTTCAGAAAACCGAGATCGGCCGACGGGCGATGCAATGCGGTGACATCCCAGCCATCGGCGATCAGTCTCTGCACGAGATTGAGTCCTACGAAGCCGGTGCCGCCGGTAACGAACGCCGTGCGCCGCATGATGAGCATCCACCATTGAAACTGGGTGAATCGAGCTTAACGAAAATCGGCGTCCGGCGGTCACTTCTCCGTGTAGCCCGGCATTCCCTTTGCGTGTGAGCTGTGCGCCAGCGGTACGGCCAATCGGACCGCCGCGGCGAAATCGGCGCGGACGAGTTCGATCGGGATCGCGCGCCGGAAAAAATCCGCCCAGACGAATTCCGCGAAGGCCTTGGTTGTCTTGTCGAAACCGCCGGCATTACGCACATAAGCCGAGATCGACCGGTACACGTCGTCCACGAGTTCCTGCAAATGCCGGGGAATGGCCGTGTAAAAATGCCGCACGCCATTCTCGTCCAACGGATGAACCCAGCAGTTCTTGTCCATCTCCTTCCAGAATCCTTCGGGGCTGCTCGACGACAAATCCGCTTCAATCTCGAAAAAGCCGGTCTCGATACCGAGTTCCAACGCGGCCCTGCAAAGATGGTGGTGATCGGTGATGTAGACGCAACCCTGAACACCAATGACCGCCGGCATGGTATGGGCGCGCATGAAATCCACCCGTTCACTGGGCTTGAGCGCCTTGAGGTGCTTCACCTTGTCGGCGACCTCGATCATACCGACCGTAATTTGGGTCGGCATGAGCTTCGCGATTGGAGATTCCTTGATTTTCGGCATGCAAATCCTTGGCGGCGCAGCCGCATGAAAGCCGCAGATTTCCTGCGGCAACGTCAGAATCATCTCATAGACGGCGGATGCGCCGAGAGCGCACGGTTGCCTGCGCCGTCTTGGGGCTTGCGGCTACGGTCGCTTTCGGTTGGGCGAGTTGATAGCTCGAGCGCAGCAGTGTTCTCAGCCGACGCCAATCGAACATATCCAGTGAACAACAGAGCGCAGTTTTTTTTCGATCATAGGGCGACGGGAACCATCCGGCACGCTTCAGCAGCTCGCGACGCTCCGATGCGGCGACCAGGATCCAGAGGCAATCGGTTTCTCGATAGCGATCGATCACCGCGAACGCCTTGCCTTTGACCCGAAATGTCGGGTTGCCGAAGCTCGTCGACACGTCGACTTTATTGAGCGCCCCAACGGCCGTGTGCAGTCGAGTGAACGCAGCCAGCGCTGATGGTGTCAATGTGCGCGCGCGCCTCGCCATGGCGGCTACCGCGAGGTCGTACGCCGCAAGCGCTCGGAGATCACCTGCATGATCTGCAATGCAAAGCGCGGTACCTGCTCGATGAGCCGAAGAAATCTCTTTTCGTCGATGGCGGCCACGCGGCAATCGACTGCCGCCACAGCGGTCGCGCTACGGGATTGCCCGTCAATGAGCGCCATTTCGCCGAACACGGTGCCGGGGCCGCAGCGCTCGATTATCGTGCCACGGAAATCAATCGCGACTTCCCCCTCGACGACCGCGTACATGCAATCCGCAGGGTCACCCTCGCGGAATATGACCTCGCCCTGCCGAAACGAACGAATGTCCGATTCTCGACGCAGTATTTCGAATGTCGGCATGGTGCGGTGGCCCCTACGAAGCAAAACACGCTATCGATCGATGATTGCATGGTCGTGACACTGAAATCCTGTCTGCGTCGCAGTCTGCGGCGCCGCGTTCCTCAGCCATGCGGCGCCGAAGGTCGCGATTCAGCGAGCGCATCCTGCAAACACTGCATCAATTCTGCCGGCGTAAACGGCTTTCGCAGCACTCTAAAATTGTCGACTTCCAAATCGGTAAATGCGGTCTGCAACACGATGATCACCGATGCGTAATGCTGGCGCACCCAGTGCGCAAGTTGCAACCCGTCGAGCCGGCCAGGCATCCGGATATCGCTGAGCAGGATGTCGGCACGCACACCGCTCTGCAGCACTTCGATCGCTTGGTCCGCCGAGCCCACGGCCGTGACATGGAATCCCCCGTCCTTGAGCGTGCGCTCCAAGATTCTCTGCAACAGCAGATGGTCCTCGACCAGAAGCACATGAAGCGCAGGTGTCGCCGGCGCGGCCATCACGAACTCTGTTTCGCGCGCGGAAAGTGCAGACTCACGGTCGTCCCTGCACCCGGAGCGCTCGTGATCGTCATCGTCCCCCCCGACTGACGCATGAAGCCGTCGGCGACGCTGAGTCCAAGGCCGGATCCGGCGCCGATAGGCTTGGTCGTAAAGAAAGGTTCAACCGCATGTTCGAGCGTCTGCGCCGACATGCCGCATCCTTCGTCGACGATATCGATGCGAACGAAGCGGCCCGATTCACCGACCGCTCGAATCGCGATTTTGCCCCCTCGGGCCATCGAATCGCGTGCGTTACCTACCAGATGCAGCAGCACCGCCTTGAATTGACGGGCGTCGGCATGAATCGCGAGGCCCGGTTCATCGCAGCGAATCTCAAAATCCACGGTCGGGCCTTCCGCCATACGCAATGCCGGCAACAACTTCGTGAGAAATTCGTCCGCGAAGAACGTCTCCGGCTTGAGATTCTGCTGGCGTGCGAAGCTCAACAATTGCGTCGTGACGTCGGCACACACATTGCTCGCCTGCTGTATTTCGCCGACGAGGCTGCCGGCAACGCTATCGGCCGAGATCGCCTCGCGTTGCGCCAACAGGCCCACCGCTTGTTGGATGACCGTCATCAAATTGTTGAACTCATGGGCGACTCCGCCCGTCAACCGCCCAATCAGGGCGAGGCGATCTTCCGCCGCGCGCCGCATGTCGTCGGTTTGTTTGCGGCGGCGCCACAGCCAGGTGACCGACAGCACGGTGAACACCAGCAGCGCAGCGGATGCGGCCACGAGATTGCGCTCGAATGAACGGCGCGAGACCTCGAGGCGTGCGGCGGCGGCCTCGGACCGAACGCGCTCGAGCTCTTGATCTTTTGCGTTCATTTCAAATTTGACGCGCATCGCAGCGGCGTTGCTGGTGCTGCGTGCATCCGCGAGTTCCGTCATGCGCCGCGTATATTCCGCAAGGTCCGTATAAGCATCGCGGTCCCTCGCGAGCGCCGCGTTGGCCCGCGAACGCCAGAGATAGGCTTGCGTCGCACGCGGCGCATACATGTCGGCGCCGCGCTGATCGAGCACACGGTTCAGGATATCGAGAGCGCGATCCGCGCGGTGCTCTTCGACGTCGATGCGCGCGAGGTACAGCATGGCTTCTTTGGCGACGTCGATCGCCTGCGCCTGCGTGAATGCTCGCAACGCGTTGTCACAGAGTGGTCGCGCCGCGGTCAAATGTCCGAGTTCGATTTCGATCTGGCAAAGCTCGATATCCGCATAGGCGATGCCCTGCGTATCGTCGAGCTGCACGCTGATCTTACGCGCCTGCTCCTGCTGCTCGCGCGCGGCCTCGTAGGAATGCATGTTTCGAAAGAGCTTTCCGCGCTCGAAGCTTGCAACCGACAAGCTCAACGACGCCCCGTGCGCGGTCGCCCAATCGACGACTTCCTGGTTGAGGGCCAGAGCCTCGTCGTAATCTCCCAACAGTCCCATGACCGAGGAAAGCGAATCCGCGGCCATCACGCGCGCATCCTCTAGACCCAGCGCGGCGCTCGTGCGATAGGCCTCCGTCAGATCGACGATCCCACGCTCCGGATGATTGCTCCGCATCTGCAGCATTCCGAGCGTGATCAGCAAACACGTGTCGGCGAGAGTACCGCGTTGTTGCGAACTGCGGGCGGCCTCGATGCTCGCGACCGCGCCCGAAAGAGCGAGTTCGCCATCGATGTTTTCCTCGACGGTCATCAGCAAATTGAGGTGCAGCGGATCATCCTGTTCCGGCACCAGGACGAGTCCCTTGGTCGCCTCGGTAACGGCCTGCAGGTCGAATTCGAGAATCTCGTAGCCCTGTGCCTCCAACGCATAGAGTGAGGCGAGCCGCCGCGGGTCCGGCGCCGGATCGAGCTGCAGCTCGGCGATTTTCGACTGCAACTCCGTGAGCGCCTTGCGCGGATCCGCCGCGATCAAGGATTGAATGGACTGCAGGTCTTCATCGGGTACGGGCAAACAATTTGATTGCGCGTGCGCCGCGGGCAAGATGCCGAGGCAGAGCAAAGCAAACCACGCACTTGGCCCCCACGCGCTGGATCGTTGTTTCTTGTTGTTTGACATAAACTTGCGCGAACCCACAAAGCAGGCGGTCCGCCAGCAAACCCCGCATTGGCTACCAATGTCTATCCGGCAAACACCCAATTTGAGCGCGCCAAATCGTTAGTCCAATCCCGGCCACCGCCCTGGGGAATGAGTAATCCAAGCGGATTCAATGGCTTGCTTGGCGCGTAATTCAGAGCAGCTGTCGCAGCGGATCCCAATAATTGGCCTGCCAACCCTTGGCCAGATGCTCGGCTTGCCCAATCGGGAAACCGGCATGATCGAAAATGATTTTCGTGCCCGGACTCTGCTCGACCAGTTGAAATCGCGCAATCGAATAGACGCCCGGGTCCCAACTAGCCGCGCGCCACGCCTGGACAACGCGCTCGTTGGGAACGAGTTCGACGAAACGACCGGTGATATAGCCACCAAACAATGCGAACGCACCGCCTGCGCGCCCGTCGAGCATTGCGGGTTCGTGCTTGTTGGCCATGTCCTTGAACGCCGCGCTCAGTCGGGTCAGCTTCTCGAACAGCTTCGCGTTGGTCAGCACGCGATAGATTCGCTCGCTGCTTGCCGTAATCAACGGTTCTTGGTGAATGGCTTCTGCTGCGTGCGTAACGTCATTGTCGACCGCGGCGATGCCGGCGGCAGAACCGATCCGCATGGCGCCGACCGCGAGCGCTCCGGCCGTAATCAGCTGGCGACGCGTCGGGGTCGAGAGCGAAAACATCGAAAGGGGTGTCTCGGGCATCACGGCCTCTCTTGCGCAAGCTCAAAGCAAATTCTACACCCAAACGATCTTGCTCGAATTCAATTCTGCCTCGCCATCCCAGCGATAGGCGACCAGGGGCCCATCTCTCGCCACGCCGTAATCGAGACACACGTACTGAGGTGAAATGACCGCCGGGCCGCCGGTAAACCAATAGTGGCCAAAGATCACGGGCGGACCCGAATGCCCCCAACCGTGGCGTTGCGGTGCAGACGACTCGATCGGATCCCACCATCGAAGACGTACTTCTTGGGGAAGCTCGCCGTGATTTTCGAGCGGCATCCCGGGGCTGTCCCACTTAAGCTCGGGGCCCTTGCTGACGATGCCGAGCGCCTCGTTGACCCAATGACCTCTCCTGCTGCCCAGCCGCATCAAATCGTCGGTCAGCGTCTGATTGGGTCCCAACAGAGGCTGCAGCGCCGCCATCGAATCCTCGTGCCAACATGCGTGAACGATCCGCACTCCGCCCAAGTCCAACCACAACGGCAAGGTCCTGAACCACGCGATGATTGCGCGATGCCGCTCCGAATCCTCGCCGACCTCGTCGAGAAACGCCTGATGCAAAGTTCGATGGATCGACACCTCGTGATCGCGCAAGAACCTTCCGGGCTTGCTCGGATCCGGCATCACCCACGCAATCGCGCTGACTTCGTGATTGCCCAAAATGCATTTGGCGGCGCCCGCCTCCACCATGGTCCGCACCAACTCTACGGTTGCCAACTGCCGCGGGCCGCGATCGATCAAATCTCCGAGAAATACCGCCGTACGATCGGCATGCCGCCAAACGTCTCCCGATCTCGAGTATCCGAGCAAGGATAGTAGAGCAACCAGCTTGTCGAGCTGGCCGTGAACGTCGCCGATCACATCGATATTCACGTTTGAACCATGCTCGATCGAGCCCGCCGTAAGCTCAAACCGCTCGCGCGAATGATTCTTGCGTCTGCTTCTCGAAATCGAACATCTTCCGTACGCTCGGCCGCTGCTTCATGCGTTCGAGATGCGCATGACAGTGCTTGAATTTCGACAAATCGAGATACTTGAAATCAAAGCGTAAGGCGCGAAGAAAAGTCCAAAAAAAATATCCGTCCGGCGCGGTGTAATGATCGAAGAACCACTCGCGCTCGGCGAGCATATCGTCGGCGATACGGAAGCCTTCGTCGAGTTGTTTCTGCGCGCATTGCCGCACGTTCTCCTCCGATCCCGGCGCATCGCAAAAACGGCGCGGCATTGCATTGGGAGTCAATGCGGGGTGGATGCCCGAAGCGAACCAAGCAAGCAGCGAAATTGCCCGGAACTCCGCGATCGTCCCGGTCGGCAGCAACTTCGCCTCAGGAAAACTTCGCGCAATCCACAGATTGATCGCGACGTTCTCCGTGAGCGGTTCGCCGTCGATGACCAAGGTCGGGACCTTATGCTTGGGATTCAGGCGCAGGAACTGCGGACTGTTGAGCTGGCCCTTGCCGATGTTCAGCGGCACGACCTCGAAATCAGCGCCGGCCTCGCTCAAGTTGATAAACGGCACCATCGAGCAGGCCACCGGCGCGTAATAAAGTTGCAACTTCAATCGTTTCTCCAGCGCGAGATCCGCGTGCCGCGCGATATCAACCGAACTCTACACCGCGCATCCCCATCTGGGTATATCGAGCGCCCTGACGCGCGCGCAGAATTTTGCAACAATGCGTGACTAGCAGCGGCGTGGGTCGGGAGGTGTCGGTGGCTGAGTCCAATTTTTCGGTGAGCCTGGCCGAACTCGAATCGGCGACCGAACTCGTGCATCGTGTGATGCCGCCGACCGCGCAGTATGCGTGGCCGAAACTGCGCCGGCGCATCGGTTGCAGCGTCTGGGTCAAGCACGAGAATCATACGCCGACCGGTGCCTTCAAGGTCCGGGGCGGCTTGGTCTACTTCGACCGGCTGACGCGTAGACTCCCCGAAGCGCGCGCCGTGGTGTCGGCGACGCGCGGCAATCACGGTCAATCAATTTCCTTTGCCGCGGCTCGCACCGGAATCGCAGCGACCATCTACGTGCCGACCGGCAATTCTCCCGACCAAAACACGGCGATGCAGGCCTTCGGCGCAACTGTCGTTGAATTCGGCAGGGACTTCGATGAAGCCCGATCCGAGGCGGAGCGGGCCGCCGCCGATCTTGGATTACACATGGTGCCATCGTTTCACAGAGACCTGGTCGTCGGCGTCGCGACTTACGCGCTCGAGTTCTTTCGCGCCGCCGCGGAGTTGGACACGGTTTACGTCGGCGTCGGCATGGGCTCCGGTATCTGCGGCTTGATCATCGCGCGGGACCTATTGGGATTAAGCACGGAGATCGTCGGCGTCAGCGCCGCCAATGCCCCCGCAACGGCGCGCTCCTTTGCGGCCGGACATCCGGTCACGACCCCTTCCGCTCGTACATTTGCCGACGGCATCGCGACGCGTGCACCTAATGCCGAAGCGATCGACATCATCTGTCGCGGAGCCGCGCGCATCGTGACGGTTAGCGAAGACCAAATCGCCGAAGCCATGCGCGCCTATTTCGACGATACCCATCAAGTCGTGGAAGGTGCCGGCGCGGCACCGCTCGCCGCCCTATTTGCGGAGCGCGAGCGTATGGCAGACCGCAACGCGGGGCTGATCCTGAGCGGCGGCAATATCGAGCGCGCTCGATTCCTCCAGGTGCTGGGCGGAGCGACGCCGGCAACCGCTTAGCGCGACTGCCGCAGAAAGCCGCAGAGCGTCTCGATATCTTCAGCCGAGATGCCGACTCGCGTGCGTGTCGAACACCGGCAAGGGATCCGCGTCAATTTCCAGATCGTCCTGCTCCAGGGTGTCGCCCTCGGAATCCAAATGCAAGGCCGTGTCAGGATTGGGTTTTGGCTTCGCAATCCCCGGAACCAAGCAAACGCCGTTCGTATCGGCTGCAACGTCGGCAGCGGTTCGCTTATCGTCGTTGAGATCAAGATTGCCCATGATTGAAAACTCCCGTGGTGTAGGAACCGCGACTCCAAGCTGACGCCCACCCAGAATGAGCAGGTAAATGCACTGAAGACAAAGTGAGCTTACGCGCAATGCTGGATCTCCTATGTACGGACAACTACATAAGGAACATGCGCCGGTACCGCCCAGTATGCTGCAATGCGGGTGCGTCCCCGCAGGCAATTCGATTATTTTGCGTGGACCTCGGCTGCAGCCGTGGCCGCCGAGCGCCAGGCGGCTACTTGATCGAGCGCGAGCTGAGGCCGCTCATGCTCGACCGGTAGGCGGCCGGCATAGACCAAGCCGCGATCGCCGTCGAGTGTCACTGCATCGCCTTCGGCGAGGCCGGTCCCGCCGATGGTGCACCTGCGCTCCGTCGGATGGATCCGTAGTGCGCCGCAATTGACCAGGCAGACTTTGCCCAGCTGGCGCGCAACCACCGCAGCGTGCGAGGTGCGGCTGCCGGCGCAAGTCAGGACCCCATCTGCCGCAGCGATGCCCTCGACGTCTTCGGTCGCGATATCGGGCCTCAGCAGAATCACGGACTCACCGCGGCCGGCCAGCACCGATGCCGAGCGCGAATCGAATGCAATCGCGCCCGACGCGACTCCGATGCTTGCGGGGATTGCGCTCGCAAGCGGCAATGCGTCGACGTCACCTCGCAGACGGGTGCGCTCGAGGCGCTCGAGCGCTATTCCCTCGAGACGCCGAAGCGCCTCGGCGGGACTGATGAGATTCTCGTTGACCATGTCGACCGCAATTTGCAGCGCGGACCAAGGCGTGCGCTTACCCGAACGAGTCTGCAAGACATATAGGCGGCCGCAGTCCACCGTGAACTCGAAGTCCTGCATATCGCAGAACTCGCGCTCCAACACGTTTCGGATGTGGGCAAGCTCCGCCGCAACCGTCGGCAAACGTTTCGTCAACTGTGCCGTCTCGGTGCCGGCAAAACGGCCGGACACCACGTCCTCTCCCTGCGCGTTGAACAAAAAATCCAGATAAGCCTGGTTTTCCCCGGTCGCGGGATTACGTGTGAACCCCACGCCGGCGCCCGAACTGCTGCCGGTGTTGCCGAAGACCATCGCCTGCACCGTAACGGCCGTGCCCATGGCGTCGTCAATACCGTTGATGCGCCGGTAGCGCATCGCCTTGTCGTCATGCCAAGAGCGCAGCACCGCCTCAACGGCACCGAGCAGCTGCTCCATCGGGTCTTGCGGGAACGGCCGCCCGGTCAGTGCGAGCGCGAGCTGCAGCGACTCCTCGACGACCTGGCTCAGCGCCTTGCTATCGAGCTCGTTCGTGTCCGCGAGGGATTGAAGCGCACACTGGCGAGCGACCAATGCATCGAACCGACCGGGGTCGGCACCGTTCACGACTCCGGTGAAATCACGCACGAGCCGCCGATAACAGTCCTGCACGAGACGCGGATTGCCGGTGGACCGCAATAGGCCGCGAAGATTGCGTTCGTTGAGACCGATGTTGAGAATTGTTTGGAGCATCCCAGGCATCGACACCGGTGCGCCCGAGCGCACCGACACAAGCAATGGGCGGCGCGTACCGCCAAATTCCTCTCCCGTGGCCTCCTTCAGATGTGCGAGACCATCGGCGAGCGTTGCACGCAGACCATCGGGGAGCCGCCCGCCGCGCGCGTAATACTCTCGGCACAGATCCGTGCCGAGCACGAATGCGGGCGGCACGGGCAGGCCAAGGCGCGCGAGCCGCAGCAACCCGGCAGCTTTGGAACCGATCATCGCGGCAGATTCCGTACTCGATGCTGCGGTCGCCGCGCCGCGGCCGGCGATCTGCGTTCCGACACTCGACGATATGAATAGGGGCAATGGGCGTCGCTCGGGCATTTTGCCTCCTATCCGCTCAGCACGTCGTTGAGCAGGTGGTCGCGCAATTTCAGCGCCCCGAGCGAGAGTCCATCCGCAGCCGCTTCGAGCGCGCGACCAATACGTGAATACAGATAGAAGGCCTTGAAATCCACGACGCCGTCCAGCAAGGCGCCGGTGAGCTTGCGCTCGACCTCGTCGGTTTCGTGTTCGATGGCGACGATGCGGTCGGCGGCTGCAAAGAAATCCTGGAGGTCCTCGCGCGCCCCCTCCGGGCTCACATGACTGGCCGCTTCGAACATCTTGACGGACTCTTGCGCGGCGCTTTGCAAGAGCACTGCAAGCGAACGCAGGGCTGCGCGCGGCGCACTCGGTGCGGGATCCGCATCGAGACGCGTCATCAGGAACGCCGCCTCTTCGAGTCCGTCCGCGGCGTCGTCGACCGCATGCATCAGGGCCGCATAGATTTGCGGAGTCGAGGTACGGCGCGCGAGCGATCGGATGCGCGTAACGAGCAAATCACACTCGTGTTCCCAAGCGGACGCCCGCCGCGAAGTTCGCTCCAGAAGCTGCGCGGCCCCGGAATCGGTGCTGTGAATCAGCGCATCAACCACGCTGGCTGCCAGGTCAAAAATGCGCTGCGCATGCAACAACCCGATCGAGAGCAGGCTCGCGTGCGCCGTGTGGAACCGGCGGGCCAGTTCGGCTTTGAGAGCGTCGCGGATGAATCTCTCCGAGCGCGCTTCGAGCAGCCCCATCGTGGACTCGCGCAACACGAATTGCAGGTACTCGAATGCGGCCTCCTGACCGAGTGCTTCGTGCAAGCGCTCGCCGACATGCAACGGCGCACGCTGTGCGAACTCGATGGCCTCATATAGGACCCGCTCCCCGCCAAGCTTCAAGAATCCGCGATGGCCGAAGTTGTTGTCGGCCGCCCATTCGAGGAGCCGAACCGCGTCGCCCTTTCCGAGGAATTCGCGCAGGCATTTGCGCGCGCGATTCCAGTCAATCAGAAATACGATTCGCGATCCGAGAAAGGCAAGATAACGCTCGAGCGCTTTCGAATCGACCGCATCGTAACGGCCGGTGCATAGGTAATAGTTCGGATCCTCGGCGAGCCGCTCGGTTCGGCGCGCCAGCGTGTCGTGCCAATGGACTCCAAACGTCTCGAACAGCTTCTGGAAGAATTTCAGCCGCCGCGCGTGCACGTCGGTGTAGGTCAAAGTCGCGGATAATCCCTCGACGTGCACCACCAAGACGTGCGCGTCGGTCGTACCGATGTCATTTTGAATGATCAGACGCACACCGCTTCGGGTTGCCGTGGTCGCGAGGCCCGGATGCTCGAACTTGAGCCGCGCCGTCTGATTGACTCCGGACGCGAAAGCGCCGATCAGCGGCCGATCGGCGGGCTCGATGCGCCAGACCCGCGCCCCATCGATGGACTCCTGCGCAATATCCGCTTGCAGTGCGTTGATCGCCTTGTGCAGGTCCATCACGAGTATGTGCAGGCTGTCGCCCGTATCGCGATCGGCTGTGGTCAACGCCGCGATCAGTCCAGCCGGAACTCTGTCGCCGGTGAATTCCGGCAGCGCCGTCGATAAGGTTCGAGCGCGCGCGGCCAGGGATTCGGCGTCGTGGGCTGCGGCATCCGCGAGCGGCGCGACCATCGAAACGATGTCTTCCACCATCCACTGGCGCAATCGCTCGGCGCCGCCGACGTGAAGCCCGCCGTCGGCCTCGCGCCGGCTCCCGGCGATTGCGCCGTCGAGCTCGCCGGCCGGCAGGTTCGCGGCGACGCGCTCGCTGTTCAAGTCGAGAGGCGGCTCTCCGGGTGATTGGCGTGACTTTCGGCGGCCTGCAACAGCGTGAAGCAGAATTTGATGCGATCGTTTGCCGCAAGCGCTTGCTGCAATCGTTCCGGCAGCAACAGCGCGCGCTCACCGAGCTCGTCGATTATCAATGCTTTGGTGATCATGGGTTCCAAGTGGCGCATTGAGTCAATTTGCGCGAAGCGCGGCAATCGGGTATGGACACAGGCCGATACGCGATTACACCTAGAGCCGCTCCAGGCGGGGCGCCGCGCGCCGTCAGGCGGCCATGCTTGCCCAAAGATTCGTGCGACGATACCCTCGATTACCGATAACAGCCGTCAAGGAGCTTAGGGATGAACGCACCACAGGCAATTGGTCAAATACATTGGCTCGCGGTCGTCGTGGCCGCCGTCGCGGGCTTTCCGTTGGGCGCACTCTGGTACGGTTTGTTGTTCGGCAAGCCGTGGATGGCTGAGACCGGAATCACGAAGGAGCGCGCGCAGCAGGCCAATCCGGCAAAAATCTATGGGACCACGCTGCTGCTCAATCTCCTGATTGCGACGAGCCTCGCGATGTTCATCGGCGCATCGTCGTCGCTGGCGGACGGGCTATTCGCAGGTTTCATGGCTGGATTCACCTACGTCGCCGCCGCGCTCGGCATCACCTATCTGTTCGAGATGCGCAGCTTCACGCTCTGGGCTATCAACGCCGGCTACCAAGTGGTCGTCTTCAGCATCATGGGCGCGATACTCGGTGCGTGGCATTAATCCGGGCATATCCGCTTCGATCGGCTCCAAACGGAAACGCGCAAGATGCAAATCGACCCGTCGCAACAATCGGAAGCGTACAACTACAAATTGCTGACGAACATCGTCGTGCCCCGGCCGATCGCTTGGATCACGAGCTTGAGCACGAGTGGCGTCATCAATCTCGCTCCCTTCAGCTTCTTCAATGCGGTCGGCAGCGATCCGCTGTACGTCGTGGTCGGCATCGGCCGGCGCGACGGCGGGGAGCCGAAGGATAGCGCCGCCAACATAGAATCGCAGCGCGAGTTCGTCGTGAATTTCGTCACCGAAGACTTGCTCGGCGCGATGAACATCAGCGCCGCGGATTTCCCGCCCGACCAAAGTGAAGTCGAGGCCGCCGGACTCCACGGCGCACCGTCGGTTCACGTCAAGGTTCCACGCCTCGCGGAGGCTCAAGCAAGCCTCGAGTGCAAATTATTCCAATCGATCGCGCTTGGCGAAAGCACGCTCCATATCGGCGAAATCGTGATGTTTCACGTTGCCGACCATTTGGTGGGACCCCGTATGCGCGTCAACCATTTTGCTCCCATCGGTCGGCTCGGCTCGCCGTCGGTTTACTGTCGGACCACGGATCGGATCGAGCTTGCGCGGATTTCCTATGCACAATGGTTGGCGAACCCGAGGAAGGAGAACCCATGATCACCTTGTTCCATCGCGCCAAGACGCGCTCTACGCGCTTCATCTTTCTATTGGAGGAACTGGAGGCGCCCTACGAAATCAAGCATGTGACGACGCGCAGCCATGACGGCACCGGCGTCGTCGATCCCGCGAATCCCCACCCCAATGGCAAGGTGCCGGCAATTTCCGACGACGGCATCGTCGTATTCGAGTCACCCGCGATTGCGCTGTATTTGACCGATAAGTTTCCGCGCAAGCGCCTGGGCCCGGTCGTCGGCGAGCACGAACGCGGTGCATACTTGTCGTGGCTCTCCTATTACACGGGCGTGTTCGAGCCGGCTTTGATGTCGAAGTTTCAAAACATCGACGTCGTGCGCGTCACCGCCGGTTGGGTTCCGGTCGAGGAAGCGATGGAGGCCATCCTCAAAGTACTTTCGACAGGGCCCTATATGCTCGGCGAGCGCTTCAGCGCTGCAGACGTACTCTATGGCACGACGTTCGCAATGTTCGGGGCGAGCCCGATGCTGCCTAAATCGACGATCATCGAAGAGTACGCCAAACGGGTCGTCGAGCGGCCGGCGTTTGCGAGAGCACAGGCACGAGACGGCAAATAAGGCACAGCCGACAGTCGACGGCCTCAAAACCACTGTTCGGCGAGCGATAATCCCGCTGAAGCGTTGCTCTCGATCGCGATGCGCAGCCCGTGGACCCTGGGCAAGATCTGTGTCAGGTAGAACTCGGCGGTCGCGATTTTCGCCCCGTAAAAAGAATCCCGGTCGTGCGCGCCGACGCGATCGAGTGCCAGCGCAGCACCGCGCGTCATCTGCCATGCGCCGCAAACGTAGCCGACCAACATCAAGTAGCTCACCGACCCCGCCAGTGCGAGTGCCGGATTCTCGGCATAGTCGCCGAGCATGCGATCGCTGGCCCGCTCCAGCGCGTCGACGCCGCTCGCGAATGCCGTGCAAATCATCGATAGCTCCGAAGTGGAACCCGGCACCAGCAGGTCGAGAAGATCGCGCATTTCCCGAATCAGGGAATGCATTGCGGCACCATTGTCTGCGGCCAGCTTGCGCCCGACCAAATCACCCGCTTGGATACCCGTCGTGCCCTCATAGATCGGAGCAATGCGCGCGTCGCGAAAGTACTGCGCAGCCCCGGTCGCTTCGATGTAACCCGTGCCGCCATGCACCTGGATCGCCATCGAAGCGATCTCCACCGCAATCTCCGTGCACCAAGCCTTGACGACCGGCGTCAATAGGTCGACTCGACGCTGTCGCCCGAGCCGTCGATGCGGGTTGGGATCGCGATGTGCGAAGTCGATATCCGCCGAGACCACGTAGCAAAACGCGCGCATCGCCTCGATCTGTGCCTTCATGGTGAGCAGCATGCGGCGAACGTCCGGGTGATGAATGATAGTGACCCGTTCACCCGCCTTGTTTCCGAGGGGCCGCCCCTGGACACGCTCCTTGGCGTAGTCACGCGCCAGTTGATAGGCGCGCTCGGCAATTCCGAGGCCCTGCAAACCCACCTTCTGGCGCGCCTCGTTCATCATCGTGAACATGTGCGCCAGACCCTGATTTTTCGCGCCGACGAGAAAGCCGATCGCGCCCAACGAGGATCCGAAGCTCATCGCGCAGGTCGGGCTCGCGTGAATTCCCATCTTGAGTTCGATCGAGGCGCAGTGCACGTCATTGCGCGCACCGAGCGATCCATCGTCGTTCACGAGGTATTTGGGCACCAAAAACAGCGAAATTCCGCGGGTGCCCTCGGGCGCATCCGGGAGACGCGCAAGAACCAGGTGAACGATGTTCTCCGCCATGTCATGGTCGCCAAAAGTAATGAATATCTTCTGGCCGAAAATGCGGTAATGATCCTCGTGCGGGACCGCCTTGCTACGAACCGCCGCGAGATCCGAGCCCGCTTGCGGTTCGGTCATGTTCATCGTTCCGGTCCACTCACCGCTGACCAATTTCCTGAGGTAGCGATCTTTAAGTTCGTCGGAGGCGTGAGCCTTGAGCGCCTCGATGGCTCCCGCGGTCAACAAGGGGCACAGCGCGAACGACATGTTCGCGGAATTCCACATCTCGAATGCGGCCGCGGCCACCAACGCCGGCAGGCCCTGACCTTCGAATGCCGGATCGCCGGCGATGCTGTTCCATCCGCCGGCAACGAAGCTTTGATATGCCGAGCGGAAGCCGCTGGCCGTTACAACGCCGTCGGCGCCTAGCGAGACACCTTGCTGATCACCGGATTGATTGAGCGGCGAAAGGACCTCGGACGCGAGCTTCGCGGCGGATTCGAGCAGAGACTCGACGAGCTCTCCACTGGCGTCCTCGTAACCCGGCAGGCTCGCCACTTTGCCGAGTTCGGCAATCTCGACCAGTGCAAACTGCATGTCACGCAGCGGCGCGCGATAGGTGCTCATTGCGGCTCCCCCGGGGTAGGACGACGAGACTCGTCGAATTTACGCTATCCCTTTTCGCCGGGGACCGCAATGCCGGGCCGCGCGAGAGCCGACCTACATCGCGCGCCGGCGCTGCCGAGCCTCGGCTTCCTCTCGCTCCTCTTCGATGTGTTCAATCAGCGCGTCCGCGTTCGCAACCGCCGTATCGCGCGCGCATTGGCCGGTCAACACGCTATCGGGCGTCAGCACCCCGCCCTCGTAGAGCTTCCAGATCTCGCGAGCGAATTCGGTTTCGAGCAAGCTCGGAATGGCGCGGGCGAAGGTCGAGCGCATGTTGTTGACGTCGCGTTCGAACATCGCGAACGCGTTGTTGTTGCCGGACGCGTTGACCGCTTGCGGAAGGTCGATGATCACGGGCCCGTTGGCGGCCAGCAGTACATTGAATTCCGAAAGGTCCCCGTGAATCAGCCCGGCGCAGAGCATGCGGACGATTTGCGCGATCATGAACGCATGCCATTCATCGGCCTGAGCGGCCGTGAAGTCGACTTCATTGAGGCGCGGCGCCGGATTGCCGCCGGCGTCCACGACGAGTTCCATGAGCAACACGCCTTCGTGCATGAGGTGCGGGACCGGGACCCGAACGCCGACGCCCGCGAGCCGAAATAGAGCATCCACCTCCGCGCTCTTCCACTCGGCTTCCTGCACGCTGCGTCCATGCCGGCCGCGCCTTCCCATGGCACGCGCATCCCTGCTGCTGCGGCTCTTGCGGCCTTCCTGATATTGCGCGAGCTTGTGAAAACCGCGGTGTTCGGCTTCCTTGTAAACCTTGGCGCAGCGAAGCTGATCGCCGCAGGCGACGATATAGACGGTCGCCTCCTTGCCGCTCTTGATTCGCCGGACGACCGCGTCGATCATGCCGTCGTCGATCAGCGGTTGCAGACTCTTAGGTGTTTTCATTGCGCTCCATTTCCTCGTGCGAGCAGTGTAGACGCAAATCCGCGGCCTAACGCGCGAGTTACGGGCAGAATGGAGACCTCGAACACGTGAGCTGGAGCACACTGGTGAAGAAATTCGATCTGGCCGCGACTGACGGCGCCGCGGCCGCATGAAATTGCCCGCGGGCCTATTTATGGGTCTTCGGCCCTGCAGCCGGCGGTCGGCATTGCGCGACCTGCTCGCGGGCATCAACCTCGCCGCGATCAACATTCCACAAGTTCTGGGCTACGCTCGGATCGCCGCGATGCCGGTCGTCACGGGACTCTATACGGTGCTGTTGCCGCTGGTCGCATTCGCCGCGTTCGGCTCCTCGAGACATCTCGTCGTCGCGGCCGATTCGGCCACTGCGGCGATATTTTCGAGTTCATTGTCGGGCATGGCGGCGCCGGGCGGCGCCCGCTATATCGCGCTCGTCGGCACGGTGGCACTGCTGACCGCCGGACTTCTGCTCTTGGCGAGGATATTCAAGCTCGGGTTCCTCGCGGATTTTCTCTCGCGTACGGTTTTGACGGGATTTCTCGTGGGTGTCGGGCTACAGGTTGCCATTGCGATGCTCGGCGACATGTGCGCGATCGCCGTGAGCTCGCGCTATTCGGTCGCGAGGCTTTGGGAGATCGTGCACGGTCTTTCGCATCCGAATCTACCGACGCTGGCGCTGTCGACGCTCGTCGCGGGCGCAATTTTGCTCGGCAATCGCCTCGCGCCGCGGCTGCCCCTGCCCTCGCTCGCCGTCGTCGGAACGATCATCGCGAGCGCCGCTCTGAATTTTCCGGCGCACGGAATCGAGGTCATCGGCCCGATCACCGGCGGATTGCCGTCGATCCGCTTGCCCGCGGTCAGCTTGAGCGAGATGCTCGCTGTGCTGCCGATTGCAGCTTCCTGCTTCGTGATGATCATCGCGCAAAGCGCCGCGACTTCGCGCGGTTTCGGTGTTCGCTATCAAGAAATCGTCGACGAGAATGCGGACATCCTCGGCCTCGCGGCTGCGAACGCGGCCGCGGCAATCAGCGGCACCTTCGTCGTCAACGGCAGTCCGACGCAGACCGCCGCGGCGGATCACGTGGGCGCCCGCAGCCAGCTCGCGCAACTCGTTTTGGCGGGCGCCGTAGCGCTTGTTCTGCTGCTGCTGACGGGTCCGCTCGAATATCTGCCGCGGTGCGTGCTGGCCGCGATCGTGTTCACGATCGGACTCGGCATGATCGACTTGACGCGCATGCGCGACATCCGCCGCGAGAGCCCCGGCGAGTTTCATCTCGGCGTTGTCACGGCCGCTACCGTCGTTGCGATCGGCGTCGAGCAGGGAATCCTGCTCGCGATAGCCCTTTCGCTGTTCAGACATGTGCGTCACAGCTATCGTCCGCACGCGATGATGCTCGCGCCGGACGCAGCCGGTGTTTGGACGCCGGTACCCGCGACACCCGGCAAGCAAACCGAGCCCGGTCTCGTTGTTTACAGGTTTGGCGCCGATCTGTTCTATGCGAACGAAGCTCTCTTCGTTAACCAAGTGCGCGCGCTGATCAAAAAGGCGCCGAGCCCGGTCCGGTGGCTGATCGTCGACGCGGGCGCGATCACCGACATCGACTACTCCGCGGCGCAAGCGATACGCGGCCTGCTCGCAGAGTTGGCAAACCAAAACGTCGGCGTGATCTTTGCGCGCGTCAATCCCTACCTGCGGGCCGACATGGATCGCCATCGGATCTCGTCAGTCGTCGGCGAGGCGAGAATTTTTGCAACTCTGCACGAAGCGATTTCGATGGTCCACGGCGGCGCACTTGGTCCGCGCGAAGCTTCGAGCGACCAAGTCTGATCAGGCCGCGGGCGCGTGGCATGCGCCTGCGCCCGCACGGGCTTACTCGATTTGCCGATGCGGACCCAGGAATTCCTCGATCAACTGGGCGAGCAAGCGGGGCTGGTCGTGATGCATCATGTGCCCGGCGTCCTCGATCCAGTGCCGCGTCACGCGCGAGATGCTGGCGACGCGCCGCCCAAACTCCGCCAATGAATCCATCTTCTGCGCGTACCTCGACTCGCGCGCCATGATCCACAGAACCGGCGCACTGATGGCGCGCCAAACCGCCAGCGCCTCCTCGGAGCGGTAGATGTAGGGATTGACGATCTTGTGCGCCGGATCGCCGAGAATCTCGTAGCGCCCGTCGCTGCGCGCCCGCGTCCAATTCGCGGCGAGATACCGCGCCCGCTCGTCGGTCAGGCGCGGATTGTTCTTCTGCAGGCGCGCCACGACCTCGTCGAGATTCGCATAATCCTGCAGCCGCGGCGGCGTGCGCATCTCTTCGAGCCATTGAGCCAGACGGGCCGGAGCCCTGTCGGGCGGATCGCCCGCGAGACCGAGACCCTCGAGGTTGACGAGCGCACGCACACGCGCAGGCCGCACGCCGGCATACAGCGTACCGACATTGCCGCCCATACTGTGGCCGACGATGCGTACCGGCGCCTGCGAGCTGAAATGGTCGAGCAGCAAATCGAGATCGGCCAAATAGTCGGGCATCCAATAGCAGCCGTGGTGCGCCCACGCGGTCAAACCGTAGCCACGCCAGTCTGGGGCGATCACGTGCCAGTCCTCGCGCAGTTCATCGACCAAGAACTGAAATGAAGCCGCGACGTCCATCCAGCCATGCAGCATGAACAACATCGGCGCGCCCGGCGGGCCCCACTCGAGCAGGTGGTAGCGCAGATGCGGAAGGTCCACGAATGTCGAGCGCGCGGCGCATCGCACTGAATAAGTGGACACAGGCAGCGGGGGTGTAGCCATAGCCAACGACATCCCTATACGACATACGCGGCGCATGCCAATCAATCCAGTATAGCCGCTCAGTCTCCCGCGTGCGCCTGCACCGTTGCCCGCACTCGGATCGACGGCTTGCAGACGATCGTAACGGAATGCGGGTGGATCCCTGCGGCGATCGCCCTCTGCGAGAAGATTTCTGCCTCGCTTCGGCGACGCGCGAGCTGCGCTAGGTTCGACGAGAACTCATGGCGAGGCCGGCGCCGAACGCGACGAAAAGCGCACCGGTCAACCGATCGCAGGTTTGAATCGTTGCGGGACGCTGCAGAAGAATTGCAATTGGGCGCGTCGCCATGATCAAGCAGGCGAACCAGATCAAGCCCAGCACCGCGTGGATGGCGCCGAGCAGCAAGATGTAGGGAGCGACGGAGACGCCGCTCGGCACGAATTGCGGGAGAAACGATACGTAGAACACGCCGACTTTTGGATTCAATAGATTCGTCAGTGCGCCCGTGCGGAACGCGGACCGCATACCCTGGCTGCCAAGCCCGTCCACTGCAAAGCTCGCGCGCGGGTGCCGCAGCAGCTTGTAGCCGGTCCAAATGAGATAAGCGGCGCCCACCCATCGCAATACTCCATACGCAAGCTGCGATGCCGTCAGCAGTGCACCGAGACCCAGCGCAACCAGCGATGCCCAACAGAAGCAACCGACCGCAACACCGAAGCCGGCCAGTGCGGCAGCGCGCGAATCGCCGGTAATGGCGGTTCTCAACACGAGCGCCGTATCGAGCCCTGGCGTAATCGTGAGCACGCTCGCCGCCGCGAAAAAGGCCACCAAGGATATCGGCACGGAATTCATCGACGCCTCCGTTCTGCCACGACTCCCCATCATAGCGCCGTCGACGGGCCGGAAAAAAGTCTCCGCCCGTGCGCGCAACTTTGGTTACTCTTGGCCACCATGCGCCTCCATGTTTATCCAACCGCGGAAACTGCTGCCGAGCATGCCGCCGATTGGTTGCGCACCGAGATCGGCCGTGCGAGCGCGCAGCGGGGACGCTGCCTCGTTGCCTTGAGTGGCGGGCGGACGGTCTGGCGGATGCTGCACGACTTGCGCCGTCTGCGTGTCCATTGGCACAACCTCGAGGTATTTCAGGTCGATGAGACGGTCGTGGGCGAGAACGATGAGCGGCGCAATGCGCGCCAGATCAGCGACCTGCTGGTCGGACCGCAAATGCTGCCGCCCGCACGGTTCCACGCGATGCCGGTCGAGCGCAGCGATCTCTCTGCGGGGGCCGACGAATACGCAAGGTTACTCGGCGAGCGCGCAGGAATTCCGCCGGCACTCGACGTCGTCCAATTGGAAATCGGCCCCGATGGCCATACGGCCTCGCTGTGGCCCGGCGATCCGCTGCTCGAGTCAGCCGATCGCGACGTCGGCATCAGCATGGTGCACGGACTCGCACACATGACACTGACTCTGCGGGCGCTCAATGCAGCACGCCACCGCTTATGGCTGGTCACCGGCGCCGACAATGCCGCAATACTGCGAAAGTTGTGGCTTGGCGATGGGTCGATGCCTGCGGGCCGCGTCACGCGTGAATCGGCATTTGTATTCTCCGACGCGGCAGCGTCCAGCGAATTGCCTGTGGAGATTCGCTCACCGCACTGACCGTCCCCGAAAGCGGTGACCCTCAGGGATCGCCGCGCAACTGTTGATCACGGCCTGCGCGCGCATCGATTCTCGCTGCATAGTGCAACAGAAACAGGCGCTTATGAGTTGCTCATCTGGTCGATACGCGGACCCGCCTCAGGGCTGCTTGCTGCGCTGCCGCCAGCAGCGCCGGCGCATGGTGTTACAGGGCCCGAGAGCCCGCGGTGTCTTCGGCAATTACGTAGTTCACGACGACCTGCGGTCGGGCATATCCTGTGTGATAGCCTGGTTGGGCTGGTAAAAATCAAGAAACGGGGGCGATATGAAAAAGCTCGAAGGGCGGACTGCTTTGATTACGGGCGCAGCGCGTGGCATCGGCTATGCCATTGCGAAGTCACTGGCGTCGGAGGGCGCCAACATCGCCATCAACTACCAATCGAGCGATGCGGAAGCCGCAGCGCTTGCTCAAGAATTGACCAAGACCGGCTGCAAGACGCTGCTGCTCAAAGGCAACGTCGGCGAACGCGCAACTTGGACCTCGATGATCGAGAAAATCAAGCAAACCTGGGGGCGACTCGACATCCTGGTCAACAACGCCGGCATCACGCGCGACAAGACTCTGCGCAAGATGACCGATGAGGACTGGATGGCGGTGCTCAGCACGAATCTGAATGCCTGCTACTTCGGCGTCTCCGCGGTCATGCCGCTGATGATCGAACAAAAATTCGGACGCATCATCAACATCAGTTCGTTCGTCGGCCAAGCCGGCAATTTTGGGCAGGCCAACTACGCCGCCAGCAAGGGAGGCATCATTGCATTCACGAAGACCGCCGCTCTCGAACTCGCCAAATACAACGTCACCTGCAATGCGCTCGCGCCCGGATTCACCGAGACCGGCATGCTCGCCAAAGTGCCGGAGCAGGTACGCACCCAAATAATGGCGCGCATCCCGATGGGCCGATTTGGCCAACCAGACGAAGTCGCGAAAGCGGTATTGTTTCTCGCCGCGGACGCCGACTACATCACCGGCCAGCAAATCAACGTCAACGGCGGCGTCTATATGTAGCCGATCGCCGGCACAGGCGCTCGCCTCAGCGCGTCGCGAGCCACCGTGCAATCGCGCTCGGCACCTCGCGTTGCGCTCGCGCACTGATGTACATGCCGATATGTCCAAGATCGAATTGGAGCGCCGTGTAGTCGCGGCTGCCGATCACTGCTTGCAGCGCGGTCGAGGCGTCGGGCGGCACCAGATGATCGAGTTTGCCGATTAGATTCAACACCGGCGCTCGAAGCGCCCGCAAATCGACCTTGCGGCCGCCAAGTTCGAGCTCGCCCAGCGCGAGGCGGTTGTCCTGATAGAACCACTCCAAAAATTCACGAAATGCGGCGCCGGCCTGGTCGGGACTGTCGAATATCCACTGCTCGACGCGCATGAAATTCTCGATGCGCTCCTGATTCGGATTTTGGGTCAGCAAATCCACATATTTTTGTTGCGTCAGCCGGAACGGCATCAGCGACAGGAACACCTGATTCAACACATCGCCGGATACGTTGCCTTCGCCGACGAATGAAGCCACATCGATCTTTCTGACCCATTTCGAGAGCAGATTGCCCGGCGTGTGGAAGTCGACCGGAGTGACCATCGTGATGAGATTTCGCACGCGCCGGGGGTTTAGTGCCGCATAACACAGACTGAACACGCCGCCTTGGCAAACACCGAGAATGTTCAGCGCTTCCAGTTCGTGCGTCTTCAATATCTGATCGACGCAACCGTCGAGATAATCATCGATGTAATCCGCGAGCGTCGTAAAGCGGTCCGCGCCGTCTGGATAGCCCCAGTCGATCAAATAGACGTCGATGCCCTCGGACAAGAGGCCACGGATCAACGAACGGTCTTCCTGCAAATCCATCATCGTCGGGCGGTTGACCAATGCGTAGACGATCAGCAACGGCGCGCCACTGCTGGGCGGAGCGATCGCGCGGTAACGATAGAGCGTGAGTTTGCCCGATTGCCAGACCGCGTCTTTCGGCGAGCAGCCCGGCGCACAGCGATTCGCCGCCGCGAGTGCCGCGTGGAGCCCGTCGCCCGTCATGACCTGTTCGCCTTGCCCCGCCGGCGTGTGGACTTGCGCGGCGGCGAGCGCGGCGGCGAGCGCGGCCCGGCGGGTGCCGCGGCGCCCTTCTTGCGACCGGCGGCCGGCGCAGCTGCGCGGTGCTTGCGCGCGGGCGCTGGCGCTGGATTCAACCGGGGTAGCTCCGGGCGCAGTTGCTGTTCTACGGCCCTGAGCCGCTGTGCGAGCGTATTGATCTCCGCGCGCGTCGGCAGATCGAGGAGCTTCGACCAGTGCTCGATTTGCGCCTGCATTTCTCGCCGCCACTCGCTGCTCGCATTCACGAATTCGGCCAGCGAGTTGCAGAACGCTTCCGTGTGGGCGGTACGCGCATAGGCGTCCTCGGCGCAATCGATCCAGTCGTCATACAGTTTACGCAGATCCGTCGCGCTCAGTGTGGTCGGGGTGCTCGGCGGCACGAGTTGCGTCGCGAAGTTGATCGCCGCATCGCGCAGTGCATCCGACCACAGGAGCTGCAGCCGGTGCTGTGCCGTTTCAATGCGCCGCGCCGCTTCAGCCATTCGCTGCGTGCGCAATTGTTGTTCACGCGTCGCGCCGAGCGCCGGTGATTCGAACGAGAATGTGCGGCCCGCCGAGTTGCCGGCTGGGAACATCGAACTCCATCCATTCGGAAAGTCGGCGAATTGCTCGCGAAGAAAATCGCTGAACATACCCGCACCAGCCGCAGGTGCCGCATCGCCGCCCGCGCGCTCCATGAATCGACGCGCAGCGCTTGCGTATCGCTCGGCCGCATCGACGAATGGCGCAAAGCCCGACGTCGCATCGCGTGCGGATCGAGCGAGTCCGGCCGGATTCGCGCCCATCAGACCCTCGGCAAGCTTCTGCCATTGTCGCCAAGGATCACCGACCATGGCGATGCATTCCGTATGCGCTGCAAAACATGCAGACTCGGCTGCTCGGCACGCTGACACCAATTGTTAAATGCATATAACTCATTGTATTTTTTGAATGTTATTATGGGAATTGATAGTTTGCTACGGAGTTATCAATATCCGTGGTTGTGCAATGCCAAACGGTGCACTAGCATACGCGCCAAATTCGGACGGGACACATGCAGCAAGAACGCCTCATTCGCAAATACTCAAATCGCCGCCTCTACGACACCGTCGGCAGCCGCCACGTCACCTTGGACGATTTGCGCCAACTGATCGTCGCCGGCGACAAAATCAAGGTGATCGACGACAAGTCCGGCGACGATCTCACGCGCCAAGTGCTGCTACAAATCATCTCCGAGCAAGAACAATTCGGTTCTCCCTTATTGGGTGCCGAAGTCTTGGAAATGATCATCCGCTTCTACGGTGGCCCAATGCAAGCGCTGCTCAGCCGCTACCTCGAGCAGGCGTTCACGGCGATGTTGCGCCAGCAAGAAGCAATGCAGTCGGAGATGGCCAAGGCACTACAAACGCCGTTCGCGCCCCTGACCGAGCTCGCCCGCAAGAACTTCGAAATGTGGGAGCAGATGCAGGCGGCCGCCCGCAGCGCGATGACCGGACGCAGTGCAGATTCACCGGCCGGCGCAAGTCCGCCGGAGCCTCCGAAAAAGAACGACGACAAAACAGCTAAGTGAGCCAAGAATGGATATTCGCGACAAGACGATTGTGGTTACCGGCGCGGGCCGCGGCATTGGGCGTTCGATTTCAGTTCAGTTGGCTCGTCGCGGCGCGAACATCGCGCTGTTCGACCTCAATCCCGTCGATCTCGAAGCCTCGACTGCTCTGTGTCTCGCCGAGTCGGTGCAGGCGCGCCAATACCGGGTCGACGTCGCCAACGAAGGCGATGTCGTCGACGCGATGAAACGTGTCGTCGCGGATTTCGGCCGCTTGGACGGGCTCGTCAACAATGCGGGCATCCTGCGCGATGGGCTGCTCGTCAAAGTCAAAGACGGTGCGGTGGTCGGAAAGTTGACGCTGGACCAATGGAACGCGGTTATCGCCGTGAATCTCACCGGCGTTTTCCTCTGCGGACGCGAAGCGGCGACGCACATGATCGAACTCGGCAACGGTGGCGTCATCGTCAACATATCGAGCGTATCTCGACTTGGAAACGCCGGGCAAAGCAACTATAGCGCGGCCAAGGCGGGCGTCGAGTCGATGGCTGTCGTCTGGGCCAAGGAGCTTGCACGTTACCGCATTCGGGCCGGCTCGATTGCGCCAGGCTTCACGCACACCGACATTCTGACCACGATGCGCCCCGATGTGCTCGGAAAACTCACGGACGCCGTGCCCTTGAAGCGGCTCGGCGAGCCGGAGGAAATCGCGCATGCCGTGCAATTCATCTTCGAGAACGATTTCTTCACGGGGCGCTGCATCGAGCTCGACGGCGGCTTTCGCGTCTGAACGCTGCCGCGGCCTGCCAGATCTTTTGCGACGCACAGTATTTGCTTCAATATTTGAATCGTCCTTCAGAATATATTTAAAGATATTCATAGTTATCAATGAGTTATAAATTTCTTCGGGTTTCGATCGGTATTATGCAAATCTTCTTGCATTGCATACAAACTGGACTATAATGGCTCTCGCACCGATACCACACCACCGAAGGACCTGCCATGAACGAATCACTGTTTGATCCCAAGACCATCTTAGAAACCTATCGCAATGCCCTGGCGCCGGTCGTCAAGGCCCAAGAGGCGAGCATCAAGGCGTTTGATCGCGTCGGTCATTACCAGTACGCGGTTGCCGGCGACTATTTGGAGTGGAGCCTGGCACAAGCCAAGGCCGCACTCGCCGCGCAGACGCCGGCCGAGTTCGTCGCCAAGCAAGTCGAGCTGACGACGGCGCTCAGCGAGAAGCTCCGCGCACGCGCGCAGGAATTCGTGACTCTGGCGACCGACACACAAGCGACCTTCAAGCAGGTCGTCACCGAGGCGACTGCGAACGTCGTCGAAGCAACGAAGAAAAAGGCGAGCTGAGGCCGTACATCGGCGTCATCATTGACGCACGAGTGGGTCGAGAGACGGAGGCGGGGCGCCGCAGGGCGCCCCTCCCCTGATTGAGCAGTAGAGGAACAGCGAGCACGATGGACGACATGACAAACCCCGGCGTTTCGAATGGCGCGTCACCGGAGCCGCAGGACACCGCAGAGTTCGCGCGCGCGATGCGTGCGCAGCTTGCAACCGTAACCGGGGGCCTTGCTCCCGACGTTTATGTCAATGCGTGGTGGGACTGGTACCTGAATCTCTCCAAGGAGCCGCCCAAGCAACTGCAAGTCATGCAGGATGCCCTCGCAAAATCATTCGATACCTGGGACTTTGCGCTGCGCGCGGCGCGCGGCGAGGTGCTGCCGCCGGCCGAGGGCGACAGCCGATTCGCCGGAGAATCTTGGGCCCAGTGGCCGTTCAACATCTACGCCCGCACTTACAGCAATTACGTCGACTGGTTGCAGAAGGCGTATTCGCAAGTCCCCGGGGTCGCCCCGGAGCACGAGCGCAGTTTGAATTTCGCCGCAAAGAACGCGATCGAAGCCCTGTCACCGGCGAACTATTTGGCGACGAATCCGGAGCTTCTCGAAGCGACGCGCGCCGAGGCCGGAGCAAATCTCGTGCGCGGATTCAAGAACTGGCTCGAGGACGTTGAGCGTACGATCGGCGGCAAGGAACCGGTCGGCGCGGGCCATTTCGTCGTCGGAAAGGATGTTGCCGCGACGCCCGGCAAGGTCGTGATGCGCAATGCGCTCGCCGAATTGATTCAGTATTCACCGACGACCGACACGGTGTACGCCGAGCCGATCCTGATCATTCCGGCTTGGATCATGAAGTACTACATCCTCGACCTATCGGCGAAAAATTCCTTGGTCCGATACCTGGTCTCGCAGGGTCACACGGTTTTCATCGTATCGTGGAAGAACCCGAGTGCGAGCGACCGCGAACTCGGCATGGACGATTATTTGAAACTCGGCATTCGCGACATGGTCGATGCGGTTGCGCAGATCATCCCGCAACGCAAGATTCACACCGTCGGCTATTGCATCGGCGGAACGCTATTGTCGATCGCGGCCGCCGCCTACGGCGCCGAGAACGATCAGCGAATCGCCAGTGTGACGCTGCTCGCGGCACAACAGGACTTCAGTGAGCCCGGCGAGCTCTCAGTGTTCATCAGCCCGAGCCAGCTCGATATGCTCGAAGCGGTGATGGCGCGCGCAGGCGTGCTCACCAGCGAGCAGATGGCAGGCGCTTTCGCGCTGTTGCGATCGCGCGATTTGTTGTGGACGCCGGCGGTCAATACCTACGTGCGCGGCACGCGCGAATCCATGAATGATCTGATGGCGTGGAATGCCGACGGCACGCGCATGCCGAGCCGGATGCATGCGCAGTATTTGCGCCAGCTCTACCTCAACAACGATCTGGCGCGCGGAGAATTCAAATCTGAAGGGCGCCCGATCGAGCTCTCCGAGATTCAGGCCCCCATGTTCGTCGTCGGCACCGAGACCGACCACGTCGCTCCCTGGCATTCGGTTTATAAGGCGCGCGCGCTCACACGATCGACCGACTATACGTTTCTGCTGACCTCCGGCGGCCACAATGCCGGTATCGTCAGCGGACCCGTCCACCCGCGACGGCGTCATCGCGTGCGCACCTGGTTGAATGCCGTCGAGAGCCTGCCGCCGCAGGCATGGTTCGAGACGACACCAGCACAGACCGGCTCCTGGTGGCCGGTATGGGAACACTGGCTCGCCCAGCATTCTGCGCAAGCGCGCGTCGCACCGCCGCCGCTCGGCGCGCCCGCGGTCGGCTACGCTCCGATCGCCGATGCGCCAGGCGAATATGTGCTGCAAAAGTAGGAGTATCCAGTCATGAACGATGTGGTCATCACGGCGGCTCTCAGGACCGCGGTCGGTAAATTCAGCGGATCGCTCGCGAAGCTGCCCGCAGCGGACCTCGGCGCCCATCTGATCAAGGCCCTGCTCGCTCGCAGCGGTGTTGCGCCGGAACTCATCTCCGAGGTCATCCTGGGTCAGGTGTTGACCGCCGGAGTCGGTCAGAACCCGGCGCGCCAGGCGCTGATCCGCGCCGGTTTGCCGTCCGCCGTGCCGGGCATGACGATCGGCAAGGTTTGCGGCAGCGGTCTGAAGGCGACGCATCTCGCGGCACAGGCGATCAAGTGCGGCGATGCCGAAATCGTGATTGCGGGCGGCCAAGAAAACATGAGCGCATCGCCCCACCTGCTGCAAGGATCCCGCGATGGATTTCGCATGGGTGATGCAAAGCTCATCGACAGCATGATCATCGACGGCCTCTGGGACGTCTACAACAACTACCACATGGGCGTCACGGCGGAGAACGTCGCCAAGAAATTCGGCATCAGCCGCCGAGAGCAGGACGAGTTCGCCGCGGCATCGCAGCAAAAAGCCGAAGCGGCGCAAAAAGCGGGTCGATTCAAGGACGAGATCGTACCGATCGAACTGGTGTCAAAGAAGTCCACGACCGTATTCGACAACGACGAATTCATCCGGCCGGGTACGACGGTGGAAGCGCTATCCGATCTCAAGCCTGCGTTCAGCAAGGACGGCACCGTGACCGCAGGCAATGCATCGGGCATCAACGACGGCGCCGCAGCCGTGATGATGATGTCGGAGCGCAAGGCGAGTGAATTGGGACTCAAGCCGCTCGCACGGATTCGCGCGTACTCGTCGGCCGGCGTCGATCCGCAGATCATGGGCATGGGCCCGGTCCCGGCGAGCCAGCTGTGTCTGAAGAAAGCGGGTTGGACCCACGATGAACTCGATTTGATGGAGATCAACGAGGCGTTCGCCGCACAAGCAATCGGCGTAAACCGGCAGATGGGCTGGGACACCGCGAAGATCAATGTCAACGGTGGCGCGATTGCGATCGGCCATCCGATCGGAGCCTCCGGCTGCCGAATTCTTGTGACCTTGCTGCATGAAATGATCCGCCGCGACGCGAAGAAGGGTCTCGCGAGTTTGTGCATCGGCGGTGGAATGGGCGTCGCGTTGGCGATCGAACGCTGAACTCAGTTCGAATGAGCTACCGCAAGCTCCTACCCACCGAAGGGCGCATGCTGGCCGATCATCTCGGTCGTTTGACGCGCAACGAGAAATCTCTGCGCTTCATGGGCGCACTCAGCGACACCGCGATCGAGTCTCACTGCAACGGGCTCGACTGGTGTAGAACCGTCGTCATCGGATTCTTCGACGAGCGCATCTTGCGCGGAGCCGCGGAAATCCAGGTTGCCGACAAGCACAGGCCGATGCTCTATGAAATCGCAGTCACCGTGGAAACGGCGTGGCAAGATCAGGGCGTCGGCACCGAATTTGTGCGGCGCGCCCTGCTGATCACCCGCAACCGCTCGGCGCGCGGCTTGCACATCACTTGTTTCAGCGACAATTACCGGATTCAGCACGTTGCCGGCAAATTCGGCGCTCATTTTCACAGCCGCGCCGGACACGCGGAGGCCGATATCCTGACGCAGCCGGCGACCTACTGGTCGCTGTGCGCCGAGGCGGCCGACGACGGCTTCGCGTGGGCGAATTTCTGGCTCGCTCAGACAGCCGCAATCTTGCCGCGAAGCGCCGGCGCAGCCCTCCCCTAACGGCGAGGGCGATCACCGATCAGCTGCTCCACGACGCCCGGGTCGGCGAGCGTCGAAATGTCGCCGAGCTGATCGTCCTCTTTGGCGGCGATCTTGCGAAGAATCCGCCGCATGATCTTGCCCGAGCGCGTTTTTGGAAGTCCCGGCGCCCACTGAATGACGTCGGGCGTCGCAATGGGACTGATTTCCTTGCGGACCCAGTCCCGCAACTCGGTACGCAATGCCTCGCTCGGCTCGGCATCGACGATCAGCGTCACGTAGACGTATATCCCCTGGCCCTTGATATCGTGCGGAAATCCGACGACTGCCGCCTCGGCAACCAGCGGGTGTGCGACCAACGCGCTCTCGATTTCCGCCGTGCCCAAACGATGGCCCGCGACATTGATGACGTCATCGACGCGACCGGTGATCCAGTAATACCCGTCCGCATCGCGGCGTGCGCCGTCGCCCGTGAAGTACATGCCCGGGAACGTCTTGAAATACGTGTCGATGAAACGCTGATGGTCGCCGAATACCGTGCGCATTTGCCCGGGCCAACTGTCGAGCAGCACGAGATTTCCCTCACAAGCGCCATGCAGAATATGACCTTCGCCATCGACGATCGCGGGCCTGACGCCGAAGAAAGGCAAGGTGGCCGAGCCCGGCTTCAGGTCGGTCGCGCCCGGCAGCGGCGTGATCAATATCCCGCCGGTCTCTGTCTGCCACCAGGTATCGACGATCGGACAGCGATGGTCGCCGACGACGCGGTGATACCACTCCCAAGCCTCCGGGTTGATCGGCTCCCCGACTGAGCCCAAGAGGCGCAAGCTCGTGCGCGAGGTTGCTTTGACCGGCTCTTCACCTTCGCGCATCAGCGAACGGATCGCCGTCGGCGAGGAATAAAGAATCGTTACCTTGTGCTTGTCGACGACCTGCCAAAATCTGCTCGAGTCCGGATAGGTCGGTATGCCTTCGAACATCACCGTGGTGGCGCCGTTCGCAAGCGGTCCGTAGACGATGTAACTGTGGCCGGTCACCCAGCCGATGTCGGCGGTCGCCCAGTAAATGTCGTTTTCGCGCAGGTCAAATACATTCTCATGCGTATATGCGGCGTAAACGAGATAGCCGCCGGTCGTATGCAATACGCCCTTCGGCTTCCCGGTCGACCCCGAGGTGTAAAGGATGAATAGCGAGTCTTCCGCGTCCATCGCGACGGGCTCGCAGGTCGTCGGCTGGCAGTTAACGGTTTCCGCGTACCAGCGGTCTCGCGGCGAATACATCGGCACGCGCGTGCCCGTGCGGCGCACGACCAGCACATGTTTGACGCAGTCGGTGCCGGCGACGCTGAGCGCCTCGTCGACGCACTGCTTCAGGCGCATGCGCTTACCGCCGCGAATGCCCTCGTCGGCGGTAATGACGACCGAGGAGGAGCAATCCGCAATACGGCCGCCGAGGGCTTCGGACGAAAAGCCCGCGAAAACCACCGAATGAATCGCGCCGATGCGGGCGCATGCGAGCATCGCAACGGCGATCTCCGGGATCATCGGCAAGTAGATCGTGACGCGGTCGCCCTTCTGGACGCCGAGCGACTTCAGCGCGTTCGCGCATTGGCATACGCGCTCGTGCAATTCACGATAGCTGATGTGCTCCGCGAGCCGCGGATCATCGCCCTCCCAGATGATGGCGGTCTTGCTGCCGCGGGTCGCGAGGTGCCGATCCAGACAATTGCTCGAGACATTGAGCTTGCCGTCAGGATACCAGCGGATGTGAAACTCGTTCTCGGCGAAACTCGTGTCCTTGACCCGAGAGAAGCTCTTGATCCAATCGAGTCGCCGGCCGACGCCTCCCCAGAACAGTTCCGGGTTTTCGACCGATTGGGCGTACTGTTTCTGGTACTCGGCGCGATTGACGCGAGCCGTGCCGATGAAATTCTCTTGAACAGGATAGAGATTTTTGCTCATGACGCCGTACTCCGCCCGATTTGATCTTTTGTATGCAACCAACCTACGTGGGGCGAACGATAGGGCGAATCCGCCCTCGGTGACACCGTACCCCCTGCCATCATCTTTATTGGGCCCGCCAACCGCCAACCACGGCCAATGAACCTGCCGATCATTGAAGCGCTCTTGCTCCGCGCTGGTAATCCGTAGTTACCCTTAAGCGTCTCGAGAGCGCTCTCCCGGATTGCTCCTAGGCGATCGCAGCCGCATGTTGTCGCCGCGTGCAGCCCGACGGTATGCCACTTTGGTCGCAATCGGGGCGAAAAGCACCTCAGATTAGACTTAAGTCGTAGGGCGGCTGGCATTTGTCTTGCTACGGCCGGAAGCTTAGAGTGCCTGCCAGGGGGGATCATGTTTTCCAGTTGGCTCCTGTCCTTATTTGGACTGGCATATCTCGGTTCGTTGTTTGGAATCGCGTTCTATGGCGATCGGCGCCGCCTCTACCCGAACCACCGCCGACTCAGACCGTATATCTATGCGCTCGCGCTGGGCGTGTATTGCACGTCGTGGACGTTTTTCGGCGCCGTCGGCACTGCGGTTCGGGACGGCTGGGGATATCTGCCGATCTACCTCGGTCCGGCGCTCGTGTTCTTGTTCGCGCTGCCGTTCATGGAGAGATTGGCGCAGACCGCGCGCGCGCACAAAGTCAGTTCGATCGCCGATTTCGTCGCCTCGCGCTTCGGCAAGAGTCGAGCGCTCGCGGTTCTCGTTACCGTCATTGCTTTTGCGGCCGCGATTCCCTATATCGCATTGCAATATAAGGCCGTTGCAACGAGCATCGACACGCTGACGACAGGGTCGGCCGGACACGCCCCGTGGTATCGCGACACGGCGCTCGCGGTCGCGCTCATGATGGCGTTGTTCGCCGTGCTGTTCGGCGCGCGCCGCGTCGACGCCACCACGCATCGGGAAGGATTGATGCTTGCGATCGCATTCGAATCCTTGTTGAAGCTGCTCGCGTTCATCGCGATCGGGGTATTCGCCTGTCTGCACCTGCGAGGGCGAACCTGGACGCTGCCGGCGCAACTTGCAACCGGGGATACGCTGTTCACCGGCGATGCGCTGACGAGCACGTTGCTCGCGGCGGCGGCAATCTTCTGCTTGCCGCGGCAGTTTCACGTCGGCATCGTCGAATGCGCACGCACCGATGATTTGAAAGTTGCGCGCTGGTTGCTGCCGGCCTATTTGGGCATGTTCTCCATCGTCGTCATACCCGTCGTTGCACTCGGCGCGATCGACGGACTCTCGCGGCACACCGCTTCGGATTCGCTGATATTGACGCTGCCGATCAGCTATGGTCTTCGCTGGCTCACGGCGCTCGTGTTTCTCGGCGGGTTGTCGGCTGCGACCGCCATGGTGGTCGTCTCGAGCACGGCGCTCGCAACGATGATCTCGAACGATATCGCGGCGCCCGTCCTGTGGCGACAGCGCCTCGAAGACGGTGCGAGTCTCGGCCGCCGCGTACTGTGGGTGCGGCGCGCGGTCATCGTGACGCTCGCGCTGCTCGCATTCACCTACTATCGCTGTACCTCCGGCTCGATCAGTCTGGCAGCAATCGGCTTGCTCGCGTTTTCCGCAGTCGCGCAATTTGCGCCGGCAATTTTCGCCGCGCTCTATTGGAGCGGCGCAAGCCGCGCGGGCGTGTTCTGGGGGATGTTGAGCGGATTCGTCGCCTGGGGCTATTTGTTGTTCCTGCCGAACTTGTCCGCCGGCGGCTTGCTGCCCGAAGCCGTCCTCGCATGGCCCGCGGTATTGCGCGGCTTCCTGCCGCACGCATTGACGGATTTCGCAGATCTCGGCGCGGTGGGACCGCGCGCCTTCCTGGCGCTCGGCATCAACGTAGCCATCATGCTCATCGTTTCGGCTCGGCGCGGCGTCACCTTGCAGGAGCGCCTTGCCGCGCGCGATTTCGTCGCTCCCAAGCGTCCCGCCGCCGGGCTGCCCGCGATCACCGCCAAAGTCGGCGATCTGGAGACAGTCGCCGCGCGAATGATCGGCGCGGGCGCCGCGCGCGCGGCGCTGCAGGAATACGTGACACAAACCGGGCGCCCGCTGCCGAAGCCGACCGAGCCCGCCGACCGCGCCTTGCTCCAATACTTCGAGCGCGTGCTGGCCGCCTCGATCGGCGCCTCATCGGCGCGCGTCGTGCTCACGCACGCGCTCAAGCGCAACGGGATCGACGTCGACGAGGTCGCCGAATTGCTCGACGAGACTTCGCAAGAGCTGCGCTTCAGCCGCCAGTTGCTGCAGGCGACGATGGAAAATGTGACGCAGGGAATCAGCGTCGTAGATGCAAAACTCAGGATCGTCGCCTGGAATCGCCGTTACCTGGAATTGTTCGGTTATCCCGACGGCATGGTGTTCGTTGGGCGTCCGGTGGTCGACCTGCTGCGTTGGAATGCGGCGCAAGGTGAACTCGGCAACGGTGACCCCGCCATATTGGTCGAGAAGCGGCTCGCACACCTCAAGGCCGGTACCGCTTACACGTTCCAGCGTGCGCGCCGCAACGGCCAGGTCTATAGCATTCACGGGCAACCGATGTCGGGCGGCGGCTTCGTCACCACTTATACGGACATCACGGAGTTCAAACGCAACGAGCAGGCATTGCTTGATGCAAAACTCGGCTTGGAGGGACGCGTCGCCGACCGCACACGGGAATTGAGCGATTCGCTCGAGGCGCAGCGCGTGGCGAAACAGGAAGCGGAGTCTGCGCACATGAGCAAGACGCGCTTCTTCGCGGCGGCGAGTCATGACCTGCTGCAGCCGTTGAATGCGGCGCGGCTGTTCGTCTCCGCGCTCGAATCGCGCGCGCGCGCGCATCCCGAGTTCCAGGAATTGGCGAGCCGCATCGACGCTTCTATGCGCGCCGCCGAGGAGATGCTCGACGATCTGCTCGATATTGCGCGCCTCGACAGCGGCGTGCTCAAGCCGGACATCACGACGTTTCCGGTCATCGATCTGTTGGAGGAACTGCGGCGGCAATACGCGCCGCTGGCCGAGGCGCGCAATCTGCGCCTGCGGATCGTGGGCTGCCGCGAAATCGTCCGCAGCGATCGTGTGCTGCTGCGAAGGATCATTCAGAACTATCTGTCGAATGCGCTGCGCTACACCAAACGCGGCAGCGTCGTGATCGGCTGTAGACGCCGCGGCGACGAACTCGAGGTTGCCGTCTATGACACCGGGCCCGGCATCGCCGAGGATCAGCGACAGGAGATGTACACCGAGTTCAGCCGGCTCGACAAGGACTCGCCGTGGGGTGAAAAGGGACTTGGCCTCGGTCTATCGATATGCGATCGCCTCGGCCGGCTCATGCGCCATCAGTTGACCTTCGCGAGTCGGCCCGGACGCGGTTCCGCGTTCGGCGTACGCGTACCGCGGGATGCGAGGCCGCGGCGCGTGCGCCGCATCGAAGCGATCGCGCCGGCCACGGATCCAATCGGCTTGCGCGGCCTGCGTGTGCTCTGTGTCGACAACGACCGCTCGATTCTAGACGGAATGGAAGCACTGCTGGGCCAGTGGGGCGTGCAGGTGTTGAAAGCCGCGAGCGCGGCCGAGGCGATGCAGTGCTGCGCCGAGCAGACCATCGACACCATTCTCGCCGATTACCATCTAGGGGACGGGATCACCGGAATCGAGCTGCTGCGGCGTTTGCACGACAGCGAGCGACCGCCGTCGACCTCCGCGCTGATCAGCGCCGACCACGATGCGGGTCTTGCGCTGGTCGCGCGCACGGCCGGATACCCCTTGCTCTACAAGCCCTTGCGCCCGGCGGCGCTACGGGCGCTGTTGAGTGCGTTCCGCAGACGTCCGAACAAAGCGACGGCCGCTTGATGCGGCAGGTACCACACCTGACGCACCGCGCGACCCGCATTGGATGAATTACCGAGTACTCATCGTCGATGACCATCCGCTCTATCGCGCGGCCCTGATCGGTGCGATTGCGGCCGCCTGCACGGACACCGCGTTCATCGAAGCCAACAGCGTAGCCGGATTATTCGACGCGCTCGAACGTGATCCGCACGCCGATCTTCTGCTGCTCGATTTGAATCTCCCGGGAGCCTATGGTTTCAGCGCGCTCGCGCATTTGCGCGGATCGCATCCTCAATTGCCGGTCATCGTCATTTCGGCGACCGACGATCGGCGCACCGTGCGCCAAGCGCTCGCGTTCGGAGCGCAGGGATTCGTATCGAAATCCGCCGACGCCGCGACCATCGGCCAGAGCATCCAGGCGGCATTGCGCGGCGAACTCGTGATCCCCGCGGATCTCGGTCAGGATGGCGACCCCGGCCCCGACAGCGGCGCGCTCGAACTCGCGCAGCGCATGGCACAACTCACCCCGCAGCAGTTTCGGGTCTACGGTATGCTGTGCTCCGGTCGGCTCAACAAGCAGATTGCCTACGATTTGCAAATCATGGAAGCGACTGTCAAGGCGCACATGACCGCGATCTTGCGCAAGCTGGGCGCCGCCAACCGAACCCAGGCGGTGCTCCTGGCCGGCCGGCTCGCGCTCGATCCGAGCCAGGCCAAGCTGCCGCCCGAGGAGTTCGATTGACGGCGTCGCAAGTTGGCGGCTTGAAGGATCCCGTTTGCGGCATGAGCGTCACCGCGAACTCGCCGCAGGTCGCGCAATACCAAGGCGCCCCGGTCTATTTCTGCGGTCCCGGCTGCAAGGCGAAGTTCCTTGCCGATCCCGACCAATACACGAACGTCGCCGTCGGCTCGACAGCCCCGTTGCCGCTGCCGAGTGTCGCGCCGGCATCGGCGGCGATCTACACCTGCCCGATGCACGCGCAGATTCGTCAGGCCGGGCCTGGGACGTGTCCGATTTGCGGGATGGCGCTCGAGCCCGTTGCCTACGCCGCGGATGGCGTGGAAAACCCGGAGCTCATCGACATGCGCCGGCGATTCGTGGTCGGAGCGCCGCTCGCGCTGCTGATTTTGGCGCTCGCGATGGGCCGCGAGCTGCCCGGGCTGGGCACGCTGGCCGACACGCCTTGGGCCCGATGGCTGCAGTTCGCGTTGTCCACGCCGGTCGTATTCTGGTGCGGATGGCCGCTGCTGATTCGCGGCATCGAGTCGATCGCGCGGCGCAGCCTCAACATGTTCACATTGATAGCCATGGGTGTCGGCACCGGCTACTCATACAGCGTTGTCGCGATGTTCGCGCCTCAGGTTTTCCCGCCTGAATTGCACGCCATGCACGGGCAAGTCGGCATCTATTTCGAGGCGTCCGCGGTAATCGTCGTTCTCGTACTACTGGGCCAGATGCTGGAGTTGCGGGCGCGCGAGCGCACCGGCGGCGCGATTCGCGCGTTGCTCAACTTGGCGCCGAAAACTGCCCACCGCGTCGGCGACGATGGCGCCGAGAGCGATGTAGCGCTCGATACGTTGCGGATCGGCGACCGGCTGCTCGTGCGCCCAGGAGAGCGCGTACCACTCGACGGCGTCGTCGAGAGCGGCGCCAGCAGCGTCGATGAATCGATGCTCACGGGTGAATCAATGCCGGTTGAAAAAGTTGTCGGCAGCCGGGTCGTGGGCGGGTCGGTCAACGGCTCGGGGGCCTTCGTGATGCGCGTCGACAGGATCGGTGAGGACACACTGCTCGCGCAAATTGTCACGCTCGTTTCGGCGGCGCAGCGCAGCCAAGCGCCGATTCAACGGCTCGCCGACCGGGTTGCCGCGTGGTTCGTGCCTGCCGTCATCGGGACGGCCGCCGCCACCTGCATCGTCTGGCTGATCTGGGGTCCTGCTCCGGCGGTGGCCCACGCGCTGATTGCGGCGGTCAGTGTGCTGATCATCGCCTGCCCCTGCGCGCTCGGTTTGGCGACGCCGATGAGCATCATGGTCGCCGTCGGCCGCGGCGCACAGTCGGGAATCCTGATCAGCAATGCGGCGGCGCTCGAGCGGCTCGAAAAGGTCGACACGCTGATCGTCGATAAGACGGGCACGCTGACCGAAGGCAGGCCGCGACTCACGGGCATTCACCCATCGCCGGGCACGCCCGCGGATGTGCTGCTGAAGGTCGCGCAAGGCCTGGAGCGCAGCAGCGAACATCCCTTGGCGCATGCGCTGCGCGATTATGGCGCGCAACATCGCAGCACGGGAGTGCCAATCACGGACTTTACGTCGATTCCAGGCGAGGGCGTACGCGGCAATGCGGACGGCCAAGCGGTTGCGCTGGGCAATGAAAAACTCATGCAAAGCATGGACGTCGATCTCGGACCCGCGTCGGCGGTGACTGATCGGCTGCGCGACGAAGGAGCGACCATCGTGTTCGTCTCGGGCGGCAAGACACTGTTGGGCTTTCTGTCGATCGCTGATCCGATCAAGGCATCCAGCGCGCCGGCTTTGAAGACACTGCGAGCCGCTGGATTGCGCATCGTGATGGTCACCGGAGACAATCTGCGCACGGCGCAGGCGATCGGCAAACACTTGGGAATCACCGAGATTCATTCGGCGGCGTTGCCGGCCGAGAAAAGTGAGATCGTCCGGCGGCTGCGGGCCGCGGGAGCCGTCGTCGCAATGGCCGGCGACGGTGTCAACGACGCCCCAGCGCTTGCGACCGCCGACGTCGGCATCGCGATGGGCAACGGCACCGACGTCGCGATCGAGAGCGCGGGCATCACGCTCGTCAAGGGCGATCTCAACGGCCTCGTTCGAGCCCGAGCGCTGAGCCGCGCGACGATGCACAATATTCGCCAGAACTTGATGCTCGCGTTCGTATACAACGCGGTCGGCATACCGATCGCGGCCGGCGTGTTGTATCCGCTGTTCGGCCTGCTGCTTTCGCCGATGATTGCGGCCGCGGCGATGAGCCTGAGTTCCGTTTCGGTGATCGGCAATGCGCTCAGACTGCGCATGACCACCGCCACCGCATGAGCGCGTGCGCGAACGGGCAATGCTCAATGACCGGCCGGACTCCACATCGTCGTCAGCGCCCCGGTCGTGAGCAGAATTGCGCAGACCAGAGTGATTTCCAGCCGAATCGATCGCCGCAGGCTCGTTGCCGCGACGCCGTCGCCGGCGCCTAGTCGGGGCGTCAAGCGCAGCTTATTGACGGCCGCTGCGCTCAATAGGCAGCCCACGATCCCGATCTTCAGCGAGATCGCGCGACCATAGGGACTCGTCCACAATTCCGGGATCGACCCGAGCAGCATGCACAACAGAGCCGCGCCGGCGGCCATGAGCAGCATCACCACCGACACGGCCGCCTGTCCGAACCGCCGCGCCACGCGCGCAAATCGCAGCGGGTCCGGATTGCGGGATACCAGCAGCAAGGGTGCGAGCGCACCGATCCAAAATGCGACTCCGAGTAGATGCACGCCGATGAGCAGCTCCGCGAGAGCACCGGGATGCAGCGCGTGAGCATGGCCGATCCATGCGAATGAAGTTGCCGCGATCGCCGCGCCGAGAATCGCGATGACGCCGATGCGGCGATTGAAATAAGCGATCGGCACGATCGCGATCAGGCCGGCGATGCGAATCGAAGTTGCCCTGCCTTCTGCGGACAGCCAAACGAATCGATTGAGCGCGAGGTCGAACGCGCCGGGGATATCTCCGCTCATCGAACCGGCAATCATCGGAATGCGCAGCATGCTCGTGCATACGGAAACCAGGATCAATCGACCTATGAATCGGCGCGTCTTCAGCCGATCGGTGTCACAGAGCAGCGGGCCGCAGTACGCAAGAAAGAACACGCCGCCGGCCGCGCCGAGCGTCGCCGCATAGCTGGCCGCCTTGACGATCGCTGCGGCAACCTCCCATCCACTGATATCCACCGCCGGGCGCTACTGCGGCTTTTTTTCCGAGCCGACAACCGTGAATGAAAAGCGACCCTTGGTGACGTGACCGTCATCTGCGGCCAATGCGCTCCACTCGATCTCGTAGGTGCCAGGATCCAGCACCGGCAGGTTGACCGTAATCACCGAAGTCGCTTGCGCGCCGCGATCGATTTGCAGCGCAATTTGCCTGCCCGACGCCGATAGTTTGAGCACCCCTAGCTGCGCGCTCTCGCTGAACGTCAGTGTCAGTGCCTTCGGCGCTTCGACCAACTGAGCGTTCGGCGACGGTGATGACGAGAGCAGCCGGGCATGCCCGAAGGCAGGATTCGCGGCGATGACCATCGCGAGCAAAATCGGGCGTAAGCGTCGATTCATTGCCGGTCTCCTCGGGCCCAAATCGAACTATAGGCTATTTTTCCGCTCAAGTGATGCGGACGAGAAGGCGTGTCTATCGAAACCCGCTGGGATGTTCGCCTCCGGCGAACAATCGGCAACACCAGAGAACCCCTAGCCACAGCGTCATCACGCACAAGATCGCGGCGCCTCCGACCAGAAATCCGATCACGCGCGTAAGCGCGAAGGTCGGCGATCCGGCGGTACCTGCAACGCTTGAAACGTGTTCACTCATGGTGCTTCGGACCAGCCTTGGTGATGGCCCTAAGCTACCGGCGAAGGGCGATTGGGAATGGGAGCTGGGTCACACAAAGACGGGCGCGCCTGCGCGTTGCCCTGCAATTCCGATGTTCGCACGCGTGAGGATCGCCTCGGCCGGGTCTGGTGCCAATAGGATGCGTCGACACAGTATGATGTCGACCATGACGAAGACCTTCTTTATGGGCCTTCTTGGGGGCCTCGCAGGCGGAGTCCTTGGAGCGCTACTGCTGTCGCATCTCGGCCGCGGCGCCTCAACGTTAGCAGCTGCGATCGGTGCGCATGCGCGGACGCAAGACGTGATTTCAGCCGAGCGCATTCAGCTCAAAGACGCGGGCGGCAAACTGCGGGCCGAGCTTGCGCTGTCGGTCGACGGCGGGCCAGCGCTGTTCTTCTTCGACAGCGCTGGACGAAATCGCCTGGTGCTCGGACTATATTCGCCGGCCGAGGGCGAGGCGCCATCGGTCGTTTTGAACGACCCTCAACAGCGTGCGGCCGGCATATTTCGATTGTTCGGTCCTCACGACACGCCGGTGGTGGTGCTGAAGAACGAGGGGCGCGATCGCTCGATCTACGGCCTCAACCCAGCCTCGATCGAACCGTTCATCGCCAACTACGGTGCGGGCGGAGAGAAAAGCAATGTATTCGGTAACTACTGAATTGCGGCGCGGCATCATTCTCACGGGCATCGTCTTGTCGGCTCTCGGCGCAGCCTTGCTCCTCTGGCGGCACGAAGCGCGGCCGCAACGCCCCACCTATGTTCTGATCAACGAGACGGCACAGCACGACTACGATCTTGCGTTCAAGATGAGCCTCAAGCTTGCCGAAAAGAAATCCGGCATCGAAAACGCGCTGATTTTGCTCGCCTCGCTGCCGCCGTCGAAGACCATCGAGCAAGTCGCCACTGAAATGTTTTCGCAATTTAAAATAGGAGCGCGACGCGATGGGAAGGGCATCCTTTACTTGTACAGCGCCAAGGAAAATCTGCTGAAAATCGAAGTCTCTTATGCCCTCGAAGGGGACATTCCCGATATCTACTGCCGGCGCCTCGAGGACGCGGCAAAGACCTACATGCTCTCGGAAATTCCGCAGGATTTCATATCGGAGCTCATCATCACGACGAATCTGCGCGGCATGGGCTCGGCCGCGGACTCCGCAAACGGCAGGCCCACGCGCCCGATCTGGTTCAACGGCGATTTCCTGTCGGGCGGAGGCGGAGCGCTTGTGCAGGGCTACAGCAAGACCGTTGCGGATTACGAAGGCGCCATCCGTCGGCTGCCGGCGGCGCAAATGGCCGAATTTCTGCCCTCTTCAGAACCGCAAACGAGCGTCGAACGGTATCTTGCGTCTCTCTCGGCGGGCATCGGCGATCCTCGGCTGCCGTTGCTGACTGAAGGCGCCAGGCTGTTTCGAGCCGTCGTTCCCCGCGATGAGGCTCAGCAGCAGAGAATCGCTGAGTTCTTTCGCGCCGCCGCCCCCTATCGCTTGGCGTTCGCGGGCAATCTTGCGCTCGTGGTGCCGCAACCGGGTCACTCGAATCTGCCGATCGTGCTTCGCCGCGGAACCGATGATCTGTGGTATGTGGACGAAGCCAAGGCGTGGACCTATTTTCACCGTTTCGAGGATAATGTCGATTTTTTCGCGAAATATTCGGACAACCCGTTCCTCGCTGCTTTACGTGACATGCGCATGCCGAACATGCGAGCCGCAATCTACGGCGATCACGTAGGCACGCCCGCAGCGGCCGATTATCCGTATTCTCTCGAGGATGCCATTCGGAGACAAGAAGCGAAGATTCGCGATGCACCGCAGACCGCTGCGAACCATGCCGCACTTGGCGATATTTATCTGTTCGAGTCCAACTGGATTTCCAAAGCCATTGATTCGTATGAGCGCGCATCGACGCTTGCTCCGGACGCATTGGATTACCGATGGAGGCTCATGGATCTATATCTCAACGCCTCGCAAGTCGAGAAAATGCTCGCGGAACTCAAATACCTGGCGGATCACCTGCCCGCCGATCGGCAAGTTCAAGAGTGGTATCGCAATTACGCGCAGCAGTACGACTTCGGCGACGGTTGAACTGGCCGTATTGCCCCGGCACATCGATGCCGCGGGCGGCGCATTGACCATCGATTTGTTCGCAGGCACACTGCTCGCGACCGAACCACCCACATAGGCTTTTCTCCATGGTTGCGGGCTACGTGCGACTGATCGTGTTCGCCTTTGGTCTGCTGGTGGGCGTACAAGTACCCAGCTTCGTCGATCAGTACGTGAAGCGTGTGAGCGCCCACTCGATAGAGGTCGCCAACAACTTTCGGGGCTTTCAGGAAACTGCGGACCATTATTTCGGCGGAGATGTCGAGGCGCTGATCGCACACCACGCCGCGAGTCCCGACCCCGTGTTCGAGAAAGAAGCCAAGACCATTCGCGAAATGTACGATCGTCTCCGGTCCTTGAACGCGGAGCTCGCGGCGCTGCGTGGACCCCTGATCATGCAGATCGTCCATGTGATCTTTCGCTCCGATCGAGATATCCTCGGTGAAACACGCTCCGCGTACACCTATACGGTGCCGCTGGATCCGTCCGGCATCGCATCCGGAATAATCCTCGGCGCAATCTTGGCGGCCCTGATCGAATCGCTGTTCCTCGGCGCCATTCGCGTGATCCGCCCGCAGCCCAGGCGGCGGAAAATCGCCGAGTATTGACCGGCGGAGCGGATCGCTGCCCAGAGCTAGCCCGCGCGCCGGGTCTCTAGGCCCGCGGCGTAACGGCGCACCGCATCCCGCGTTTCGTCCCAAACGGCAGTCAAGGCCACGAGGTCCGCCTGCGCGACATCGCCGTTACGGGCGCTCACCTCGATTTTGCTCGCACTCGCGGCGAGACGGTATGCGTGAAAATTGGCGGCAGCACCTTTCACGGCGTGAGCGATCTTGCCGATGCCGGGTGGTTGCGCCGCGACCAATAGTTGAACCTGCGTCGTCATGGATTCGATGAAGACCGCGATCAATTCCGAGAGGAATGCCGAATCATCGCCGATTAGTGCCGCCAGACGCTCGACATCCCAGATTGGCGCAAGCGCGGCGTCGGCACCTGCTGTGGCCGGCAATGGCGACCCCGATTGCGCACCGCGCACGAAAGTGCGCTCGAGAACAGCCTGAAGATGCTCCGGCGAAATCGGCTTCGAGACATATTCGTCCATACCGGCAATCAGGCAACGGTCGCGATCACCGGTGAGCGCATTGGCGGTCATTGCTATGATCGGAACGGTGCGGCTGGCCTCGCCGGCATGCCCCGAGCGAATCTGTGCGGTCGCCTCATAGCCATCCATGACGGGCATCTGACAATCCATGAGCACGGCATCGAAATAACCGCGCTGCAGTTGCTCCACCGCGACCAGGCCGTTGCCCGCGACCGTGACTTGCATCCCGAGGCGCTCGAGCAGGCGCACGGCCAGCTTTTGGTTGACGGCGTTGTCCTCGACCAGCAGCACTCGACGTCCGGCGCAGACGCCGATCGTCGTCTTCAGGTTGGACTCCCCGCGCGATCCATCGGATGGCTCCAGGCCGGCCGTGCGCGCCACTGCAATGAGGTTGGATATCGTCTGCAGCAATAGTTGTCGTTTTGCCGGCTTCGTCATCACGCGGCTCAGCGCATCCGGGACCGTGTCGCCGATACTGCCCGTCGAGCCCAGATAGATGATTGGGACGCGGCAGTTTGGAGTTTGGCTGCGAATTCGTTCGGCGACCCAGGAGCCGGGACGATCAGGCAGATCCTGGTCGAGGATCACGATATCCGGCCGATCGCCGGCCGCCTCGAGCGCCGTCCATCGCTCGAGTGCCGCGGCAGCGCTCGCGGCGCTAGTCACGCGGCAACCGGCCGGCGTGAGCTGACCCGCGGTAACGCGTAGATTGATCGCATGGTCGTCGACGAGCAACGCATGGATTCTCTGCAAGTCCGTGCGCGCGCCGATGGTGCTCGGCGATCGCGCCGGTTCAAATGGCAGCTTCACGGTAAAGCTGGACCCGAATCCATGACGGCTCAAGACATCAATGGTACCGCCCATGATTTCGACGAGTTGCTTGCTGATGGATAGGCCGAGGCCCGTTCCTCCGTATCGTCGAGTCGTCGACGCATCGGCCTGCACGAATGGCTGAAATAGCCGCTCTGTTTCCTTGTCGGTCATTCCAACACCGGTGTCCGAGACCGTGATTTCGGCGTCGAGTCGTCCTGCGCCGTCGAATGAGCTCCTGCAAGAGAGAATGACCTCGCCCCGCTCGGTGAACTTGACCGCGTTCGATAGCAAATTGAGAACTATCTGCCGCAATCGTGTCGGGTCCCCGCGCAGCGCATCGGGACCTTCGGCACCAATATCGACGATCAGTTCGATGCTCTTCTCACCCGCGCGCAAAGACACCGCGTCAGCACATCCCTCCAGAACCTTCGACAATGAGAAATCGACCGATTCGAGCTCGAGGCGGCCCGCCTCGATCTTCGAGAAATCCAGAATGTCGTTGATGATCACGAGCAAGGACTCGCCGCTCGAGCGCACAATTTCAGCGTATTCCTCTTGCTCGGGCGAGAGCCTCGAGTCGAGCAAGAGACCGGTCATGCCGATGATCCCGTTGAGCGGCGTGCGAATTTCGTGGCTCATGTTCGCGAGGAACTCGCTTTTTGCCCGATTACCCTCTTCGGCGATATGTGCGGATTCTTTGAGGGCGCGTTCGGCCTCCGCCTGAATTCTGGCAGCTTCCTTTTGCACGCCGATGTCGAGGATTTGCACGACGAAGTGCAGCGGTGCGCCGGCGGCATCGCGTACCAGCGAAACACATTGCAGGACCCACACGGGATGGCCGCCCTTGTGGATGAAGCGGCGCTCGAGCTGGTAGGACCCGATTTCACCCGCCGCCAAGCGGCGGGCCTGTTCGTTCGCGATGTCCTTATCGGCCTCATGGCTGAAGTCGGAAACCGATCGCCCGAGCAGCTGCTGCTGTTCAAAGCCGAGAATCGAGCGCAGCGCCGTGTTCACCTTCATCCAATTCCCGTCGGGGGAGACGAGCGCCATGCCTTGAGCGGCGGATTCGAATGCGCCGCGAAACCTCTCTTCAGCCTCCGACATCGCCGCGGCCGCGCGATGCTGCTCCGACACGTTGGTAATGAATCCATGCCACAAGGTGCCGCCGTCGGCCAGACGCTGCGGCGTGGCATGGCCGAACAGCCATTCGACCGACCCATCAGCGAAACGAACGCGATACTCTGCGACCCAAGACGCAAGGGTCGTTGCCGATTCTTGGATCGAAGCGGTTATCGAGGCCAGATCATCGGGATGCAAAATCCCAAAAACCGCCGATGCATCCTCGCGCACCTGCTCCGGCGTCACGTGATAAATGTCCCAGATGCGCTCGCTCGCATACGGAAAACACGAAGTTCCGTCCGGTCGCATCTGAAACTGATAAACGACCCCGGGCAATTGTGAGGCGAGCTTCTGCAGCCGGTCGAGGATTTCCTGGCGGGCGTCCTGCTGTCGCTTGCGTTCGGTCACGTCAGTGTGAATCGCAATAAACGACGAGATCGCGCCGTCGGCTGAGCGGATCGGCTGTAGATTGATTTCGCAGCAGTATTCTCGTTGGCTCGCGGTCTTGGTGAGGATTTCAACCTGAAAATCGCGGCCGTGTTGCAAGGCAGAGCTCAATGCCTTGTGCGCTGCAGATTGGGAATTCGGGTCAAACAGCAGATATTCGTAGCTTTTGCCGATGATCGCATCGCGTTGGTACTCGGTGAGACGCGTAAAGCCGTCATTGACCCATTCGACGCGCCCGAGCGGATCGAGAATGATGACCGGGCTGCTCGCATGTTGAACGACGGTCGCAAGCCGGCGACTCTGCGCGCCCGCCCGATCGATCGCGGAGCGTTCCCGCTGCAGGTAGCGCGTGCCCGGCTCGATGCCGGCGACGATAACCAGCATGATCACGACGACTGCGACGGACATCCAAAGCTGCAGCGTTCGCTGCTGCAAGTTATCCTCGGCGGTGAAGCGCGCCGCGAGCGCACTGACGAACTCTTTCGCCGCAACCAAGTACTCGCCCTGCATCGCTTCCAAGCGCTGCAGGTTGGCGAGCCGCTCGCCGCCGCTCGCTCTCTCAGCTGCATAGGCATCGCGAGCGATGGTTCTCATGCGCGACTCGATACCCTGGAATTGCGCACACAGCGGGTCGGCATCCGAGGTGCAGACCCGGCTCAAAATATTGCGCACCATTGCATGCTGTCCGACCCACCGGGCGATCGTCGTGTTGAGATTTCCAATCGGCTCGTTCTGCGGCGCGAGCCAATGAATGGTGGCCGCATGAATGACTTCGGTGGATTGTCCGCGCAGGCGACCGGCAACGCTGACCATTTCGCCGTGCGCCGCGTCCCGCTCGAGGAATCGATCGACGCCGAAGCTCCAAGCGCCGGCCGCAATGACGAACAGCCAAAATACACCGACATAAGTCAGGCGTATGCGGAGCCCGAGTAAACGAGCGGCGGGACTATTCGGCGTCGACATGAAGCATCCAGGCTGTGGCCTGTCTGCTTATCGGCCGCGGAAAGCAAGTCCTGAAGTCCGAAACACTCGATTTGGACCGAAGCGGCGCGCACGGGTCACCCGAGAGTGTTCGGCCGTGGCGGGCCGCGGTCAATTCACCAAATATGCACTCGTTGGGCAGGATCGACGTAATAGGCGTCTCCCGGCTTCACGCCGAATGCCGCGTACCATTCGTCCATATTCCGGACCGGTCCGTTGACGCGAAAAGCGCGCGGCGAATGCGGATCGCTGACGACTTGCTTGCGCACGTAGTCTTCGCGCGCCTTGCCGCGCCAAGCTTGCGCCCATCCGAGGAAGACGCGCTGGTCACCGGTGAAGCCATCCAGCACCGGCGCCGCTTGGCCGCCCTGCAGGCGGTGATACGCCTCGAGAGCGACGTTGAGCCCGCCCAAGTCCGCGATGTTCTCACCGAGCGTCAGATCGCCGTTGATGTGAACGCCCGCAACGGGCTCATACGACGAATACTGGCCCGCCAATTTCTTTGCGCGGGCCGTGAATTGGTCCGCATCCTGTGTGCTCCACCAAGCGCGAAGCTCGCCCTTCGCATCCAACTTTCGGCCCTGGTCATCGAAGCCGTGAGTCAGTTCGTGGCCGATGATCGCTCCAATCGCGCCGTAGTTGATCGCCGGGTCCGCTTCGGGATCAAAAACCGGCGGCTGCAGGATGCCTGCCGGGAAAACGATGTCGCGCAGCAACCCGTTGTAAGCGTCGTTCGTTTGCGGCGTCATCGACCAGTCGGACCGGTCAACCGGGCCGTTGAGGCGCCCGATTTGGAATCGCCAGTCCCACGCACCGGCGCGTCGCACATCGCCGATCAGATCTTCGGCACTTATCTGAAGTCCTGCGAAATCCCGCGGGTGGTCTGGATAGCCGACTTTGATTTGATACGTGTCGAGCTTGTTCAAAGCCTCCTGTTTGGTCTGCGGGCTCATCCAGTCGAGCCGCTCGAGGCGCGCGCGCATTGCCGCCTTCACATTGGCGACCAATAGTTCGATTTTTGCCTTCGCCTCGGGCGGGAAATAGTGCGCGGTATACATTTCACCGACGGCGAAGCCGACATTGCCGAAACAATCGACGCGATCTTCGCCGCTGCAGTCGCCGCCCGCGACGGCTCGCAGTGCGCGCTTCCAGCGTGCGGACTCCATCGGCTGCCCCGCGAGTGTTTGATTTCGAAATCCAAAGCGTGCGGCGGAAAACGGCGGCGACAGGTAGAACGCCGCGTTGTCGGCCACCGTAAACGCCTGCCAGGCCTTCAATACCGGCAATGGTGTCGAATCATAGATTGCCGCGATTTTCGGAAATGCCGACTTCTCGCCCACGACGACCCGATCGACGCCGTTGAGGTCGGCACCGGCGAGAAACGCGCTCCATGGGAACGACGGCGTCAACACCTCGAACTCGGACCGAGACTGAGGGTTATAGACTTTTTGAAGGTCGCGTTGCTCCACTTTCGGCCAGCTCGCCGCCGCGATGCGGGTCTCGAAGTCGACGACAGCCGAAGCACTGGCTCGCGGATTCTTCCAGCCGAGCAGCGAGAGCAGCTTCGCGATATAGGCTTGATATGCCGACTTTTGCGGCCTGAATGACGCCTCAAGATAATAGTCGCGGTCGGGCAACCCCAAACCGGCCTGGTTCAGATAGACCGCATAGCGGTCGTTGTTTTTGAGGTCCACGTCGACGCTGGCGCCGTAGATCGAGCCGTAGAAATCCGTCGCGCTCATTCCCATCAATTTGGCGATCGCCGCGCGGTCGCGAGCTGCACGGATCGCGGTGATCTCCGGCGCGATTGCGCGTGGTCCGAGCGATTTCACTCGGCTCTCGTCCATGAACGCCCTATAGAATGCCCCGATCTTGCGATCGAGCGCCGGTGCGGCCGCATCGTCCGCCGCATTTTCCATGAGCTCATGAAGCCTGGCTTCGATCGCATCGCTGATGGCATAGCGCAGAGATGCGATCGGTTTGTCGGCGGGTATCACCGTGCGATCGAGCCATGCGCCGGATGCGTATCGATTGAAATCGTCGCCGGGCTTGACGCTCGAGTCCATCGCGGTCAGATCGAATCCCCAGGCACCGTATTGGGGGCCCGCATTTGCAGACGCGGCGGCGATGAGCATGCCGAGGCCCAACAGCAATACGAGATTGCGGATCAGTGCAAACATGGAACCACCCCTTAGCCGGCGCGTTGATGGATCGGCCGCACTATAACCGAGAATCCACGGTGCAGGGCCGCCGAATGGGCGCGCGCATGCCGACAGCCGCGAGCAGCCGGCCGGCACCGTCATGATTACTATCCGCCGACGGGCGCGTTATGCTTAGGCCCCCACAAATCCAACACCGGTCTGCCATGGCTCGCCTCGACACTGAAGCATCAACCGGGTGCGCCGCGCCCGTGCCGCAGCTCTCGGCAATTCCGGCATCGCGACGGCTGCGGCTGTGCTTGCGGCTCGTGATTCCGGCGCTGCTTGCATTCGTCGCGGGCTGCGGAGGCAAGGGCGCGGCGCCACCCGCGCCGCAGCCAGTCACGACCATCACGATGCGCGCGCAACCGACTTCGCTGACCCAGGAATACCCTGCCCAGCTCGAGGCGGCGAATACGGTCGAGATTCGTCCGCAGGTCGGCGGGATCCTCTACCGGCAATCGGCGCTCGAGGGCGCGCCGGTCAAGCGCGGCCAAACGCTGTTCGAGATCGACCCGCAGCCCTTTGCCGCGGCGCTCGCGCAGGCACAAGCGGGGCTCGCACAGGCCCATGCGGCAGAGGCGCAGGCGGTGCGTGATCTGGCCCGTGCGCGCCCGTTGACGGCGCTCGATGCACTCAGCGAGAAAGAACTCGACGCGGCGGTGGCCGCCAATGACTCGGCGCATGGCTTGGTCAAGGCAGCGGAAGCGGCTGTAACCACCGCGACGCTCAATCTCGGCTACACCAAGGTCCGTTCGCCGATCGACGGCATCATGAGCCGTGCGCTGATCCGCATCGGCGGGGTCGTCACCGCCTACACGACGCTGTTGACCACGGTCTATCAGACCGATCCGATGTACGCGAATTTCAGCGTCGGAGAACAACGCCTGCTGCAGGTGCAGCGCGAACTCGGCCGCCCGCTCGATCAGCACAATCCGAGCCAACGCGATTTCCGACTCCTGCTCGCCGACGGCAGCGAATATGAACTCGCGGGAAAAATGAATTTCGTCGACCCCAGCGTCGACTTGCGGACCGACACGCTCGCACTACGGCTGACGGTGCCGAATCCGCAGCAGTTTCTGCACGCGGGGCAGTATGTCCGGGTGGTCGTCGCGACGCGTGAGCGTCCGGACGCACTGTTCGTCCCGCAGCGTGCGGTGCAGGTGCTACAGGACAAGAACTACGTTTGGATCGTCGACAAAGCCGGCAAAGCGCAACAGCGCGACGTCAAAATGGGGCAGCAACAGGGCAGTGACTGGTTCGTCGAGGGTGGCCTCGCGCCCGGCGACGTCGTCGTCGTGGACGGCACGCAGAAGCTCAAGACCGGCATGGCCGTGCGCGCGGAACCGCTCGCCGCACCGGCAGCGATTGCCGCGCCGGCATCCGCCGCAACCGCAGCGCCGCTGCACGCTTCGTGAGCAATTTCTTCATCGATCGCCCGATTTTCGCGACGGTGCTCGCGATCGTGATCACGCTCGCCGGCACGATTGCGTTCCTGCTGCTGCCCGTGGCGCGCTTCCCGCAGATCACGCCGCCGTCGGTCGTCGTTTCCGCAACCTTCCCGGGTGCGGATGCTTCGACGATCGAACAATCGGTCGCCGCACCGATCGAAGTCCAGGTCAACGGCGTTCCGAACATGATCTACATGGACTCGCGCAGCTCCAACGACGGATCCTACACGCTCAACGTCACATTCGAGGTCGGTACTGCCCAGGACATCGCCGCGGTCGATGTGCAGAATCAGGTTGCGATCGCCCAGCGACAGCTGCCTCCCGACGTGCTGCGCCAAGGCGTATCGATCACCAAGCGCCAGCCGCAGCCGCTGATCTTCGTGGCCATCGCTGCATCCGACCCTCGCTACGATTATCTGTTCCTCAGCAACTTCGCAACGCTGCAGGTATACGACTCGCTCGCGCGCGTCCCCGGCGTCGGTCAGGTGCTGCAATTCGGCGCGCGCGATTACGGCATGCGACTGTGGCTCGATCCCGGCAAGATGTCGCGGCTCGGCGTAACCACGGGTGATATCAGCAACGCGATCAACGAGCAGAACGTCGTCGCGCCGGCGGGCATCGTCGGCGCCGAACCGGCGCCGGCCGGGCAGCAAATGACCTACACGGTCACCGTGCACGGACGGCTGCGGAACATCGAAGAGTTCGAGAATGTGGTGCTGCGGACCGGCTCGAACGGCTCGATCGTCCGGCTGCGCGACGTCGCACGTGTCGAGCTGGCCGCGACCGACTACACGCGCTCTAGCCGCCTCAACGGTCAGCCGGTTGCGCTGCTCGGCGTCTATCAGCTCCCGGATGCAAACGCGCTCGAAGTCAGCAAGAAGGTGCGTGCCACGCTCGAGGATCTCGCGCAGCGCTTCCCGGCCGGCATTCATTACGAGATCCCACTCGACACATCGGAATTCGTGCGCGAATCGATCCGGGAAGTCGAGATCACGCTGTTCATCGCCGCGTCCTTGGTTCTGCTGGTCGTGTTCCTATTCCTCGAGAGCTGGCGCGCGACACTGATCCCGATGCTCGCGGTTCCGGTGTCGCTGCTCGGCACATTCACGATGTTCGTGGCACTCGGCTTTTCGATCAATACGCTGACTTTGTTCGCGCTCGTGCTCGCGATCGGCTTGGTCGTCGACGACGCAATCGTGGTCGTCGAAGCCGTCACCGAAAAGATGGAGGAGAAAGGCCTCGATGCGCTCGCGGCGACCCGCGCAGCCATGGCGGACGTTGCAAGCCCGGTGATCGCCATCGCGCTCGTGTTGACTGCCGTGTTCGTGCCGGTCGCATTCCTGGGCGGACTCACCGGCCAGTTCTACAAGCAGTTTGCGCTGACGTTGTCGGTCTCGGTGCTGATCTCGGCGTTCATCGCGCTGACTTTCACGCCCGCGATGTGCGTGCTGTTGTTGAAGCCGCGCTCGGAGACCGAGCCCACGGGACTGCTCGGCCGCGGCTTCGCGACATTCAACCGCGCGTTCGCGCGGGCCACGAAGCGGTACACGGGCACGGTGCGCAGCGCGATCCGGCGCGTCGGCATAGCACTCGGCGTATTCGGCGCCATCGTCGTCGCGCTCGTCTTCCTAATGTGGCAACGGCCCAGCGGATTTCTGCCCGAGGATGACCAGGGTTACCTGCTCATGGTTGTGCAGCTGCCGCCCGGCGCCTCGCTCCAGCGCACCGAGCAAGTGCTCGAGAAGATTCGCGAGGTCGTGCAGAAACAGCCCGAAGTCGACAGCATGCTCGGGATTACGGGCCTCAATCTGCTGGCCCAGGTCAATACCCCGTACACCGGTTCGGTGTTCATCCCGTTGAAGCCCTGGTCGCAGCGCCCCGGCCGCCAGAGTTCGGTCCAGGGTCTGATCGAGCGTCTGTACAAGCTGCTCGGGCCGCTCAAGGAAGCCAACGTCGTGATCGTGGCGCCGGCAGCGATTCCGGGCATCGGCCAGGCCGGCGGTTTCGAGTTCATGCTCGCCGACACCTCGGGTGGCAGCCTCGAGAACTTTTCGGCCGAGATCGACGATTTCCTTGCGCTGGCCAACAAGCGCAAGGAACTCGCCCGGGTCTCGACACAGTTCAACGATCACGTGCCGGAGATCGAATACGTCGTCGACCGCGATCGCGCTCGCGAGCTCGGCATTCCGGTCTCGGATATCTTCGCTGCGCTGCAGACTTACCTCGGCGGCAACTACATCAACGACTTCAATCTTTTCGGGCGCACTTTCCGCGTTACCGCCGAAGCGGACGCCTCGGCGCGCACGCTGCCCGACGCGGTAAACTCGCTCTATGTGCGCACGCTGGCGGGTGACATGGTGCCGCTGTCGTCGCTCGTGTCGATCAAGCCGGCCCGGGGTCCTGCCTACATCGAACGCTACAACGTGTTCCGCGCGGTGACCATCAACGGGGCGCCTGCCGCGGGCTACAGCCAGGGAGACGCGATCCAGGCGATGGAGTCTCTCGCCAAGGCGTTGCCGACCAACCTCACTCATTACTGGACCGGGTCGGTGTTTCAGCAAAAACGCGCGGGATCGCAGGCACCCTATATATTCGCGATGGCCTTGGTATTCGTGTTCCTCGTCCTCGCGGCCCAATACGAGAGCTGGATCGTGCCGTTCGCGGTCATTCTGTGCATCCCGTTTGCGGTTTTCGGCGCATTTCTCGGCCTGTCGATGCGCAGTATGGCGAACGATATTTATGCGCAGGTGGGGCTCGTGATGCTGATCGGGCTCGCGGCAAAAAATGCGATCCTCATCGTGGAATTCGCGCGCCTATCGCACCAGCGCGGCATGCCGCTCGTCGAAGCCGCGATCGAGGGCGCGCGATTGCGCCTACGGCCGATATTGATGACCTCGTTCGCATTCATCTTGGGTGCGGTTCCGCTTGCGATCGCAACCGGCGCCGGCGCCACCTCGCGCCAGGTTCTGGGCACGACCGTGGTATTCGGCATGCTGGCCGCAACCATGATCGGCATTTTCATCGTCCCGGTGTTCTACGTCGTGCTGCAGGGCCTCGTCGATCGCCGCTCGAAGCCGAATTCGCAGCCGCACGACGCCACGACACTCGCAGCCGCGCCCGGTACGGGGCCCGAGGCATGAGGACGCAGCGATGGTTTTGCACATCGGCGTCAGCGCTGATCGCCGCCTGTGCTGTCGGACCTGACTATCATCGCCCGGCGCTCGACGTGCCGGCGCAGTACCGATACGTTGCGCCAAGCGCGAGCGCCGATGCGAGCGGCGCCGCAGACGACGCGACTTCGTTCGGCGACCAGGGTTGGTGGGTCGTCTATGCCGACCCGGACTTGCAGTCACTGATCGCGACGGCGATCAAGAACAATTTTGACGTCAAGATCGCGGTCGCACGCATCGAGCAGGCGCGGGCGCAGCTCGGATCGACGCGCTTGACCTATTTACCCCAGGTGTCGGTCGGTGCCGGCGCCTCGCGCAATCAGACGTCCGACTACGCACGCGTGCCGGGCACTCCGCGAATCTACGACGAGGATCAGGTACAGATCCTCGCGTCCTACCAGCTGGATTTGTGGGGACAACTGCGCCGAGCGAACGAAGCCGCTCGAGCCAATCTGCTCGCGTCGAGGTTCGCCGCTCGCGCCGTGAACGTCACGCTCGTGGCGACGATCGCCAATGCCTATTTCCAACTGATTTCTCTCGACAGCCAGCTCGAGATCACGAAACGCACGGTCGTCACGCGCGAGAAGTTCCTCGAGCTCACGCATGCCCAACATGAGCGCGGCTACGCGACCGGCCTTGACGCGGCGACGGCCGAAGCGCAACTCGCGGCAGCGCGCGCGACTGTGCCCGACCTCGAGCGCCAGATTGCACAGGCCGAGGACCAGATCAGCACGCTGCTCGGAAGCAATCCCGGGCCGATCACGCGCGCGCGCTACGGCGAAGCCGTGCCGGAAGCGCCGCCGCGACCGCCGCCGGGCCTGCCTGCTCGCCTGCTGGAGCGCCGCCCGGACATCGCCCAGGCCGAGCAGACCCTGGTGTCGGCCAATGCCGAAATCGGCGTCGCCAAGGCGGCGCTATTTCCGAACATTTCCCTGACCGGCAGCGACGGATCGCTGTCGGTGCCATTTGGCCACTTGTTCACGGCGCCGGCCGCCGAATGGGGCGTCGGCGTGAGCCTGATTCAGCCCCTGCTCAGCGTGCAGTCGAATATTTATCAGGTCGACCTCGCTGACGCGCGCAAACGCGAAGCGCTGTTCGGCTATCAAAGGACCGTGCAGGCCGCGTTCCAAGATGTCGCCGATGCGCTCGTGGCCTATCAAAAGTTCGGCGAGCAAGAGCGCGAGGAAGCGACCCAAGTCGATGCACTGCGGCGCGCGCGCGAAATCGCGCTGGCGCGCTATCGAATCGGCTACGCATCCTACTTCGACGTGATCCAGGCCGATCGGGATTTGTTCACGGCGGAGCTCGCGCTCGCGCAGGCTTACGCAAGCGACTTGAGCGCGTTCGTGCAACTCTACTCCGCACTCGGCGGCGGCTGGCAGGAGCAACCGGTCGCAATGCAGACAGCGGCGAAGCCGTCGCAAACGGCGACGCCGTAATGCCCGGGGATCGGCAATGCGTTCTGCAATCCGTCCTAACCTGCCCTCTCTGCGGTGGCACGAGCATCGAAACGATGCCGACCGATGCCTGCATCTACTTCCACGAATGCGCCGGCTGTCACCGATTGCTGCGTCCCAAGGCCGGCGATTGCTGCGTCTTCTGCTCGTACGGTTCGGTCAAGTGTCCGCCCGTTCAGCTCGCGCAGGATTGTTGCGCCAATCCTCGAAACAGCCGCGGCTAACTGCCGCCGGTCGGGCGCGTGAATTGCAGCGCGGGTGTCGAAGACGTGAAATCGAGCGACAGCAGCTTGAACAAGAGCCAAAACACCACCATCGACGCGACGACGATGATCCAAAATGAAAGCCAGGAGCGCTTTGGCCGCGCATCGGTTACCGCGTCTGGCGGCGGCTCGTCGCTCGGCAATTCATCGCCGCGCTCCGGCTCAGCCGAAGCTTGCGGAATCGGCGCAGCGGTCGCAATCGCGACCACGGGCTCATTTGCGGTCCGCGTGATTTCTGCTTCGGCCGGGGTCGCGGCTTTGGGCCTGCGCGCAGGCCGCAGCGCATTCGCGCTTGCCCGCGTGCCTTCCATGATGCGGCTCTCGAACAAGACGAATACGACGACGAGCGCCGGCACGACGACGCTCAATGCCGGCGATTGTTGGTTGACCCAATCCGCGATCAGCGGATCGGAAATGGCGATGTCGCCGGCAATCCACCCGAGCATCGCACCGCCGCCGCGGATCAGCAAAGGGTAGCGTTTCAGCAGCGCGGTGACGAACACGCTGCCGAAAATCAGCAGCGGCACGCTCATCAGTAAACCCAGCGTCAGGAAGAAGACATTTCCTTGGGCGACCGCGGCAAGCGCAACCACATTGTCGACGCTCATCACCAGATCCGCGACGATGATCGTGCCGACCGTCGGCCAAAGCAGATCCCGATCCTTCGACGAGAACTCGTCTGAATCCTCGGCGCCACCTTTTGCAATCGTCAACTTGATCGCAATGATGGTCAGCGCGACACCGCCCACGAGTTTGAGCAGCGGGGCATGCAGTAGAACGCCCGCAACCGTCGTCAGCAGGATGCGCAATGCGATGGCGCCGCCGATACCGATCGTCATCGCGCGCCGCATGAGCTCCGCGGGGCGATCGCGGCAGGCAAGCGCGATCACGACGGCATTGTCGCCGCTCAAGAGCAGATTGATGACGAACACTTCGGCCGTCAGGTAGATGTAATGAAAGAGGTTCTCAAAGCCCATGACGGCAGCCTTCCATCGCGCTCACCCGATGATGCCGGCCAACGCGGCATATACGCCCATGCCCGCGGCGCAGAGAAAAATGGTTCCGACGGTCGCCGCATAGGCGCCTTTCAAGCGCAGCGGTTCCGGCAGTTTCGTGCGCGCCAACTGAAACAGGAACCCGAGCGCCACCGGCAGCAGCAACGCATTGACCACGCCCATCGCGATCGAGAGCCGGATCAGGTTGATGCCGGAGGCGACCAATGCGCCCCCCAGCACCAGGATCAACGCGAAGCATCCGTAAAACCATGGCGCCTGCAGCGGGTGATGCTCGAGCGAGTGATGGAATCCCGCGACCTCCCCGAGAGCCCAGGCCGCGGTCAGGCAGACCGTGATGGTCGCGACCAACGCCCCACCGCCCAATCCGACGACGAAGATCAGGCGACCGATGATCGGACCCAGCGTCGCGCTGAACGCCGTCGCGATTTCCGGGACGCTCTCCAGCTGCACGGACCCGTGGTGCTGTCCGAACGTCGCGGCAGCGGCTATCAGTACCGCGGCGGTCACGGTCTGGCAAAGCACCGCGCCGATCATGATGTCGAGCCTTGCAATCTTCAGATCCGCGATCCCGAGCCCTTTGTCGATCAGCGCGGAATGCTGATAGAAAATCGCCCAGGGCATCACGCTGGTTCCGAGGTTGGCAGCCAGCAGATACAGGTAATCGCGGTCGCCCAGCGGCATCTCACGCAGTCCCGCGGCGAGCTGGCCGATATCCGGGTGGGCTTGCCACGCCATCACGATGAAACCCAGTTCGAACAGGCCGAACACGATGACCATGCGTTCCACCGAACGGTAGGCGCCGAGCGCGACCATCAGCAGGATGGCCACGATCAGAACGCCGATCGTCGCCAACACCGGCACGCCATACAATTGGCCGACACCCGCCAATCCGACCATTTGAGTAACCAAGGTGCCGAAACAACTCACAGCGAGCGCGGCGATCGAAACGAAGGTCATGGCACGGCCGAAATTCTGTCGGATCAGTTCGCTGTAGCTCGCGCCTGTTCCGAGCGCCAGCCGTGCCGCCAGCTCTTGAACCGCGTAGAGCAGCGGTACGATCAGCAACTGCAGCAGCAGCAATCGATAGCCCCATTTCGCACCGCTCTGCGCCGCGGTGATCACGCTACCGACTTCCGTATCGGCAAGCATCACGACCAGGCCGGGGCCGAACGTCAGCAGCAGTAGCCGCCAGCTGAACGGTTTTCGCCCTACTTCAGCCATCAATGTTTCGGCAACGTGACTGGACCGGTCTTGAAGTAGCGCAGGAACTCGGCGTCCGGCGACAGCACGATCATCGGACCGGAATTCGCCAGGGCTTGGCGATAGGTTTGAAGCGAGCGATACAAGCGATAGAACTGCGGGTCCTTGCCGAACGCAGCGGAGAGAATCTGATTGGCCTCGGCATCGGCCGAGCCGCGCGTGATCTTCGCTTGGCGCTGTGCTTCGGACAGAATCACGGTGCGTTCGCGGTCGGCTTTTGCTTGGATCAGCTGAGCCCATTCGAAACCCTGCGCCCGCAATTCCTTGGCTTCGCGCTGGCGTTCGGAAGTCATCCGGTCATAAATGGCTTGGCTGGTTTCCAGCGGCAGATCGGCGCGATGAAAGCGCACCTCGACGATTTCGATGCCGACATCCTTGGCCTTGTCTGCAACCTCTTTTTCGATGATCGCGACGATGCGCGTGCGGTCTTCCGACAGCAATGACGACAGCATGACCTGACCGAGTTCGCGGCGCAGCGATGAACTCACGAGCTGTGCGAGCTGCGGCTCCGCGAGTTCCACGGTGCGCACGGCATTGTAGAACAGCAAGGGATTGGCGATGCGGAATCGCGTGTAGGTCTGCACCTCGATGCGTTTCTGGTCGCCCAGAATGACCTGCTCGACGGCGGGCTCCAGAGTCAGGAGTCGGCTGTCGTAATAGATCACCGAATCGAGCAAGGGCAGCTTGAACTTCAACCCCGGTTGTTCGACGACTCCGATCGGCGCGCCGAGGCGAACGATCAGCGCCTGCTGCACCTCGTTGAGCGTGTACAGCGTATTCGACAGCAGCCACAGTAGAAAGAACGCACCGGCAGCCGCGGCAACGCGTTGTTTGGTGCTCATTTCGCGGGCTCCTTGACCGATTCCGCCTTGCCCTTTTCGCTCAGCGGCATGTAAGGGACGACGCCGTTGACGCCCTTACCCGACGTGTCGATGATGACCTTGGTTGCCTTGCTCAGCATCTCATCGACGCTCTCGAGGTAGAGCCGCCATGCCGTCACGTCCTTGTCGTGCGCGTAACTCGCGTAGATGAGATCGAAGCTCTTGGCGTCGCCCTGCGCGAGGTTGATCACCTGCGACTTGTAGGCCTCGGACTCCTGGGCAATGTGTGAAGCTTCGCCGCGAGCCCGGGGAATGATGTCGTTGGCATAGGCCTCCGCCTCGTTGCGAGTGCGCTCCTGGTCGGCTCGCGCGCGCTGCACGTCGTTGAATGCATCGATGACGACGCTCGGCGGATCGACGCGCTGCAGCTGCACTTGGGTCACCAAAATTCCGGAATCCGCCTTGTCGAGTAGCGTTTGCAGCAAATCACGCGTCTGGTCCGCGACCTGCTGGCGCTTGTCCGACATCGCGGCCTGAATCGGGGTGCGGCTGATGATCTCACGCAGCGCGCTCTCTGCGACGACCTTGAGCGCAGCCTCCGGGTTATTGACCTTGAACAGGAATTTTCCGGCATCCTTGATCCGCCAAGACACCGCGCAATCGGCCTCGACTATATTTTCGTCGCCGGTCAGCATCTGCCGTTCGTGCGACGTATCATCGCTGCTGGCGCCGGCCACGGCGAGACGAACCGTACCAAGCTGCAATTGATTGACCTGCGTGATCTTCGGCAGCAACACGGTCTCAAAGGGATACGGAAAATGATAGTGCAACCCGGGGCTCGTGGTATCAACCCACTTGCCGAAACGCAAAACCATGCCCTGTTCGTTGGGCTGCACCTTGTAAATGCCGGCGCTGATCCACGCGATGAACAGCAGGCCGAGAATCAAAGCCACGCCCTTGCCGCGAAGCCCGAGCAATTGGATGAAGTAATCGAGCCATTGATTGAGTTCCGCGGCCCTCGACGGCGCTGCGCCGGCAGGCGCCGAATCCGAAGAGTTGTCGGGAAGATTTGATGACATCGACGAGCTTCCAGTGGCACTTGAGACTGCGCCTGCAGTGAAAATATTATCATGCCCTGTATGGGTGCAGAGAACTTAGGAGACCGCCTGGCATGCAAACGACGCCGCGACACCGCAATCCACTGATTCTTGCGACCGCAATGCTGACACTCGGCGCATGCACAGGCGGCGGTGGGACCCGCTCGACCGTCGTTGCCGAGCAAGTGCGGACCACGGAATTGGCGTTTGCAAAGACCATGGCCGATCGAGACTTCTCCGGATTCGCGTCACACCTATCGAGCGAAGCCATCTTCTTCGGACAGAATTCGGTCAAACACGGGTCGGCCGAAGTGTCGGAGGCGTGGAAGCCGTTCTTCCGCGAGGCGACGGCGCCGTTCGCTTGGGCGCCCGATCATATCGAGGTCCTGCGATCCGGGACTCTGGCGCTCAGCACCGGCCCGGTAACGGTCGGCGGCGCAGTGGTCGGCCGATTCAATTCGATTTGGCGGCTCGAAGCGCCGAACACCTGGCGCATCGTGTTCGACAAGGGCGAGCCTGTCTGTGCCTCGGCACCGTGAGGGGAAATCCATGTTGACTCGCCGCAAAGCGATTGCACTTTCATTGACCTCTTGCCTCGCCCGATCCAAGGTGGGTCTTGCCGCGCCTTCGTTCGGATTCGGCGATCGGCGATACGCGGCGGCAATGGTCATCGACGCGCTCGGCGGCCCAGGCAGCCAGGATCCGAGCGTGCCTGACGGCTCACCACTATCGACCAGGGACATCGCCGACGTGCGTAGCTCCGGCGTCACCGCGGTCAACATCACGGTCAATACGCCCGGCAACGGCCCGGACCGTTTCGAAAAGACGATTGAAAGCATTGCAGGCATCGAGCACGAGCTCACGGCTCATCCCGACGTGTTCATCAAGGTCCAGAGCGGCAAGGATCTGCTGCTCGCGAAGTCGACGCAGCGTATGGGTCTGATTTACGGGTGCCAGGACACGACCATGCTCGACGGCGACCTGAAGCGCTTGCAGGTTTTTTTCGATTTGGGTCTGCGCATTTGCCAGCCCACCTACAACCGCCGCAACTTGATGGGCGACGGCTGCATCGAAACCGCGGATGGCGGACTGAGCCTGCTCGGTCACGATTTCGTCGCGGAGGTCAACCGGCTGCACGTGTTGCTCGATTTGAGCCACGCAGGACCTCGCACGATTTCGGATGGGATTGCGGCGTCCACCGCACCCATGGCAATCACCCACACCGGTTGCCGTGCACTCACGGATCTGCCGCGAAATACCTACGACAAGGATCTCAAGGCACTTGCCGATCGCGGCGGCGTCGCGGGGATTTACTTCATGCCGTTTCTGAGGCTTGCTGGTCAGCCGCATGCCGAGGATCTGATTCGACATCTCGAACACGCGGTCGACGTTTGCGGCGAGGACCATGTCGGCCTGGGGACCGATGGCCCGATCGGCGGTGCGGCGATCAATGAGGCATTCATCGCGGCCGCGCAAAAGGAACATGAGGCGCGCGTCAAGGCCGGCGTGGCGGCACCCGGAGAAGCCGCGGACGTGTTCACATTGATACCCGAATACAACGAGCCGCGCCGCTTCCTGCGGCTCGCGGACGATTTATCGCGTCGCGGGTGGACGGCGGGCCGCATCGAAAAAATCCTAGGCTTGAACTTCGCGCGGCTGTTTACCGAGGTCTGGCCCTCATGACGCCATCGGAGCGCGACGGCGGTTCGCGGCCGAACGAGGCATTTCGTGCCAATCGCTTCTCGGTGCTTGCGCAGGTCGTGGCGCTGGTCCTCGCGGCGCCGGCGATTGCCTGGAGCGCCGTCGCTCTGTGGTCAACGATCTTTCCGCCGATTTGCGGCGATTCATGGGGCTATGTTGGGCTGGGAGTGGCCGAGTCCTGGCTGCTCGATTTGCCGATTGGCCTCCTCGCGCTTGCGATCGGCGTGCGGGTCAAGCGCGGCAATCCGGGGCTGCGCCGCGTGTGCATCGGAGTGGCGCTGTTCACGCTGGCCCTTCCAATCATCGCAAGCGCTTTTTTTCACCGTTTGCACTGTCCTTAGGGGCCGATTGCGCCGCGCGTCACTATAATGAGGCGCAGCTTGCTGCAACCCATCATGACTTTTGCTGAGGATAATCGTGACCAGTGAAGTTGAAGAACGGATCCACCGGGCATTGACGTCGCATGCGCTCGAGCGCATCGAGCATGGCTACCGCCTGGTCCACGCACCGGGAATCGGCGTCAGCACGCTGCGCTTGTTGCCGGTTGACGCAGTCGAAGACGGGCAACAGGCGGTCGCGGTAGCGGAAATCGTCGCGGAATATGATCCCGCGGGCCTCCCGTCGTTTCATGCGTCGGGCGTGCAGCGGCTCAACCGCATGGCGGTATACGGAGCCTACGAGCAGCGCGAGGATCAATTGAAACAAACTGCGAAGGTGTCGATATACGCCAATGAGCCGGCCGCACATTTGGTGGCACAGAGTATTCTCAATGCGTTCGGCGGTCAGCTGCCGATCGGACGATCGGCGGCATTGGCGACGATGTCGGCCGCAGTGCTCGAGCAGCAGCGCGCGCATCACGCGATGCCGCGAGAATGGAACAAGCCACTCGATGTCGAGTCGCTCAGCGCATCGACGAAGCAACTGCAGGAACACGGCCTGGCGGCATCCAACAACGCATCATCCATCTGGGCGGAATTGCCGATGAGCGGCGATTGCCCGTCGCGCACGATCGATCCGCGCGCGGAGACCGCCTTGCTGCAGGTCAATACGACAACACCGCATCCCATTGCCGGAGCGGGATATCTGGCGACGATCTTTCTGCCACTTCCAAAGCCACCCGCGGATTCGACCGAGATATGCCGCAGACTCAATGAGCTGGACCTCGAGCAGCTGGAGTTTGCACCGCGTCTCGGCGCTTGGGGCCTGCATGGGCCCGATGACTTGCCCGGCTACACCTGCTTTTTCCCGAGCGCGGAACCAATGCCTGGATTTCACATGGCGATGATGTGGTGGTGTGCGCGGCGCGCCGCCTGGATCAGGGACCGCTATTGGGTCGCTCAGCAGGGTATCGTGCTCGATAAGAAACCGAACACGGAAACGGCGTAGGGCGCCCCCTCGTCACTGTCGTTCGATCTGGCGGACATTGCCAAGATCCGTGACCCAAGGCAGCGCCGACCGAAACCAAATTTGACTGCGCGGCGCGAGCTGCGCGCGCTGCTTGAGCGTACCGACCCGGACCGCATAGGTCGGCGGATCTTGTGGCGCCGCAGAATAAATTTGGGTACCGCAATTGGCGCAGAACGCATGGGCGCGCGGATTGCCGCTGTCCGCCATCCTGATATAGATTTTCGGCTGTCCGGATCGCATCACGAACGTCGCGGCCGGCGCTGCGACGTTGACGCGGTACGCCGAGCCGGTCATCGTCTGGCAATCGGTGCAGTGGCAGATTCTCACGGCCTCCGGATCGACGTCCGCCTCGAAGCTCAATTCGCCGCAATGGCAGCTGCCGTGCACTTTCATGAGCGACTCCTCGCAAACTCGGAATAGGCGCCAATGATCCGGCCGATGCGTGGTCGATTGCAACTTTCCCGACGTTTGCCGCTGCTTCGAGATTCATGCGCGCGTAGAATCGAGGTGGGTCAATGAACCGAAGGGGTCGTCGTGAAGTACTCCGTCCGTGTCAATGGCGCGGTTCAAGCGGTCGAAGCGGATGCGGACACACCGCTGCTATGGGTGCTGCGCGATAAGCTGCACCTGAAGGGCACCAAATTCGGATGCGGCACGGGCATGTGCGGCGCTTGTACCGTCCATCTGAACGGGGCGGCAACGCGCTCATGCCTGATTTCAATCGCGAGCCTCGGATCGGGCGTGGTTACGACGATTGAGGGCATCGGCAAGACGCCGGTCGGCAAGAAGGTCCAGCAAGCCTGGTTGGATATCGACGTCGTGCAATGCGGATACTGCCAGGCCGGTCAGATCATGTCGGCGACCGCGTTACTCACCAAGAACATCAAACCCTCGGATGCGGATATTGACCGTGCGATGGCCGGCAATATTTGTCGTTGCGCGACCTACTCGCGGATTCGCAGTGCAATCAAACTCGCCGCCGGCCTGCCCATGACCGACAGCCGCGGAGCAGACGCGTGAAAGCCTTCGACAGCGGACCGGAAAAATCGGACGACAGCGGCATCATGCACGCGAGGCGCGCTTTTCTCCAGGCCAGCGCTGCGATCGGCGGCGGCCTGCTGCTGGAATTCATGCTGCCGATGCGCGGATTTGGGCGCACGAACCCGAACGCAGCGGGCGATGGCGGGATCCTCGGCGCCTATGTGCGCATCTCGCCCGATGGCCTGGTGACGATTACTTCGAAGAACCCGGAAATCGGTCAGGGCATCAAAACGATGCTGCCTATGCTGATTGCCGAAGAGCTCGACGCTGATTGGAGCAAAGTCCGAATCGACCAGGCGCTCAGTGATCCCGCAACGTACGGGCGGCAATTTGCCGGCGGCAGTCGCGCGACTCCGTTGAACTGGGAACCGATGCGTCGGGTAGGCGCCGCTGCGCGTCAGATGCTCGTGCTGGCGGCCGCGCAAACCTGGGCAGTTCCGCCGGGAGAATGCCAAACCAGCTTGGGTGTCGTGCGCCATGCGCCGAGCGGCCGGACACTCACCTATGGTGCGCTTGCGTCGAAGGCCGCCGTGCTTGCGGCGCCGGATCTGAAAACGGTGACGCTCAAGGATCCAAAAGACTTCCGCATCATCGGCACGCCGCAGCGCGGTGTCGACAGTCCCGCGGTGGTTACCGGCATGCCGCTGTTCGGCATCGACGTCGACGTGCCGGGCATGCGCCATGCGGTGTTCGTGAAATGCCCGGTATTCGGCGGCACTGTCAATCACGCAAACCTCGACGCAATCCGTGCCGCACCCGGCGTGAGTCACGCATTCATCGTCAGCGGCGGCCAGACCTTCGATGGCCTCGTGAGCGGAGTTGCGATCGTTGCCGACTCGTGGTGGGCGGCCGCGAAGGCGCGGCGCAAGCTCGAGGTGGACTGGAACGAAGGCCCCACCGCGGCGCAAGACAGCGCCGGCTTTGCGACGCAAGCAGCTGCGCTGGGGCCGCAGCCGCCCGCGCAATCGATCGCCCGCGATGGCGATGTGGATGCGGCGCTCGCAAGTGCCGCCCACGTCATCGAAGCCGCCTATAGCTATCCGTTTCTCGCGCATGCCGCTCTCGAACCACAGAACTGCACAGCCCATGTTCAGGGCACCAAGGCGGAGATTTGGGCGCCGACGCAGAATCCCGACTCCGGCCGCAAGATCGTCGCGAAAACGCTGGGCCTCGCCGAAGCGGACATCACGATACACATGATGCGCTGTGGCGGCGGGTTCGGCCGGCGCCTGATGAACGACTACATGGTCGAAGCCGCGTGGATATCCAGAGAAGTTGGTGGGCCCGTGAAACTGCTGTGGGACCGGGAGGACGATTTACGCCACGACTTCTATCGTCCCGCGGGATTTCATTTTTTCAAGGGCGGTCTCGACAGCACGGGCACACTCGTGGCGTTTCGAGACCATTTCATTTCGTTCGGCGCCGGCGGCAAATTCGCCAACAGCGCCGGGCTCCAGGCCGCGGAGTTTCCGGCACGATTCGTGCCGAACCTCGACCTCGGCACGACTCTGATTGAGCTCGGCATTCCGACCGGCCCGATGCGCGCGCCGGGCAGCAACGCGCTGGCTTTCGCCTTTCAGTCGTTTATCGACGAGCTCGCGTTCGCCGCCGGGCGCGATCCGGTGCAATTTCGATTGGATCTGTTGGGGCCGCCACGCGTCTATGCGGGCTTCCCGGGACCGAATGGGCCGGCACCCGACTTCGATTCCGGGCGCATGCGCGCGGTTCTCGAACGGGTTGCAGAGCGGTCGGCTTGGGGAACGCGTTCACTGCCCGCTCGATCCGGCCTCGGTGCGGCGTTCTACTTCAGCCATTTGGGCTATTTCGCCGAGGTCGTGCGCGCGAGCGTCGATGCGCGCGGTAACGTTCGCGTCGATAAGGTCTGGGTTGCGGCCGACATCGGCAGCCATGTGATCAATCCGCTGGGCGCCGAGAATCAAGTGCAAGGGGCTGCGATCGACGGCATCAGCGCCGCACTCGGACAAGCGATCACGATTGAGCGTGGCCGCGCGGTTCAGGGTAACTTCGACGACTATCCGCTGTTGCGTATCGACCGCGCGCCACCCGTGGACCTGCATTTCGTGATATCCGACAATCCACCCACAGGCCTCGGGGAGCCGGCGCTGCCGCCGGTGATTCCAGCATTATGCAATGCCATCTTTGCCGCCACCGGCAAACGCATCCGCAAGCTGCCGATTGATCCGGCGGAATTGTCCTTGGCCTAGCGATGCGGTTCGGTCCGTAATTCGGCAAGCTTCACCCATTGCAAGCGATCACCTATCAAGTCGGCGGCTTGAACTTCAAGGGCTACCTCGCCGACGGATCGGGGGGAACCAGCGTTCCCGGCGTCCTTGTTGCGCACGAGGGCGGCGGCTTTCTGACCGATCACAGCCTCGAGCGGGCGCAAATGCTCGCGGATCTCGGCTACGTCGCGTTCGCGCTCGATCTGTTCGGTGAGCCGCGTCCAAACGTGGACCAAGCCAAAGCAATCGTGCGGGAACTGCGCGCGGACCCGCCGATGCTGCAGGCCCGCGTCAGTGCGGCACTCGACTTGCTGAGGCGACAAGCGAACGTCGATCCGCGCCGGCTTGCCGCGATCGGCTTTTGTTTCGGCGGTACCGCCGTGTTGGAACTCGCGCGCAGCGGCGCCGAGCTTGCATGCACCGTTGGATTTCACGCCGGTCTCGGCACCTCGGCGCCCGCATCGCCAAACAGGATTCGCGGCAAGGTGCTCGTCTGTCTCGGCAGTCAGGATCCGATCGTCTCCGCCGAACAACGCGACGCGTTTGCGGCCGAAATGAGCGCCGCGGCCGTCGATTGGCAGATGCATCTTTACGGTGGCGTCGGACACAGCTTCACGAACCGCGAGATCGACAACTGGAAGATCCCGGGATTTGCTTACCATTCGGCCGCAGACCGGCGCTCGTGGGCCGCGATGCGCGCACTGCTCGATGAGGTGTTATGAAATCAGAATCATCCGTAGCCGTTATGGTCGGAAGCCTGCGCAAGGAATCGATCAATCGAAAGCTGGCTCATGCGCTGTCGACGCTCGCGCCCCAGGGGTGGCGTTGCAGATCGTCGAGATCGGTGGTCTTGCACTCTACGATCAAGACCTCGATGTGGATCCACCGGCGCCTTGGCTCAGGTTTCGCGAATCCATTCGCGCGAGCGATGCCGTGCTGTTCGTGACGGCCGAGTACAACCGCTCGGTCCCCGGAGTTCTGAAGAACGCACTCGATGTCGGATCGCGTCCCTACGGCCAGAATGCCTGGAACGGAAAGCCGGCGGCGATCGTGAGCGCATCGCCCGGCGCGATCGGCGGATTTGGCGCGAATCATCACCTGCGACAATCGTTGGTATTCCTCAATGTCCCCGCAATGCAACAGCCCGAGGCCTATATTGGCGGCGCGGACAAATTTTTCGACCAAACGGGGACCTTGGCCAACGAATCGATGCGTGCTTTTTTGCGCAAATTCCTCGAGTCCTTTGCGCACTGGATCGCGGCCAATGGTCAGGCGTGAAATGCAGCCTCGATGCGCTGGCGAATCAGCTTGACGAACTTGCGGCGCGCCGAATCTTCCCGAGATCGAGATCGCCCCCGGCACCCCAACCTTCGACTCCGGCGGGGATCTGCGGCCGAAATGACTCGTACAATGCGTAGGCCGTAGAGCGCAATTCGTCGCGCCCCATCGAGCCGGCAAGCGACTCCATGGCCCGCTCCACGTCGGGCAACGCGGCGCCAAACTTGGACTCGAGATAGCGCTGCACGGCGCGCGGATCGATCGGCTTGTCCTTCGAGAGGGCGCGCAGGCCGTCGCTCGTGTGAACCAGTGGCACCGCACGATTGAGCAGATCGACATGCAAAACTGCGTTCGGCGCGAGCTGTTTGCGGCGATCCGCCAGCGTCTGCGGTTGCGGCTGATAGAGGCCGAGCGACTTGCCCTTGGCATACGCATTCAGACCGGCAACGACGCGGCCCATCGTCAAGGCCTCATCGCGCGAGAATCCCAATCGGCCCGCGACCACAGAGGCCCACAGGGTCAGCACCGGCGCGCGATTAACTCGGACGTGTTGAACGCTCATGCCCGGCTCCGCTCATTTCATTCGAGACTTCAGCCGTATCGTCTTGCCGTCGACGGCGAATTTTCCATACCCGCGATGGTGGATGGTTCTCGGCTTACGCTGGGCGGGATCGATCCATGCCTTGAGCACTTCGAGGATGAACAAATTATACTTGTTGGCGAAGCGCGTATCGCTCACCGCGCACTCGAGGTTGGCGAAACACTCGCCGATCAGCGGCGCATCGACTCGCGCGGCGGGCAGCGCGGTCAAGGCGAATTTGTCGAATTTTGCGATCTTTCGGCCAGAACAATTGCCGATTTTCACGACCTTGGGCGCAAGTTCGACCGTTGGAATCGCAATCACGCAGTTCTTTGTGGACCTCAACGCGGCGAAGCTGTAATCGCGGTTGCTCACGACACAGGCAACGAGCGGGGGCACAAAATCGACCATCATGTGCCACGACATGGTCATGACGTTGATGCGGCCATTACGGATCGTGGTCAACAATACTACTGGCCCCGGCTCGAGCAATTGATAAACCTTCGAGAGAGCCAGCGTCCTCATGCGCATGCACCGTTGGTTGCAATCCCTCCATCGATCGACATTTCGGATATCGCAAACGACATAATACCGGAATACCCAGCGACTCGAGGTCGAGCGCATACTGGTGCCCTCTGCCGGGCCGAAGCTCTGCTGTTCATGAGCCGGCCCGGTCTTACGGGGGCAGGAGTACAACATGAAAATCCATTCGACGAGAGTTGTGGCTGGCTTGATTGGGTCTGTGCTGCTTACCGGCCTGGCGATGGCCCAGACGCCTGAGGAATTGCTGGTAACGGGATCGCGATACGTGGAGAGGCGCGTGGGTAGCGACAACGTCGGCATCCCCATCAAGGACGTATCGTTGACTTATCACGTGAATCTCGCGGATCTCAATCTCGCGTCGCCGGCTGCGCTGACCGAGATCGAGAAGCGAGTCGCATTGGCGGCCCGCAGAGCATGCCGGGAACTCGGAATGATGTATCCGATTTCTCACCCGAATAATTCCGAGTGCGTGCGCGTGGCGGCCGAGAAATCGATGACGCAGGTGCGCGAGTTGCTCGCCGCGCCTCATTAAGCTGGAGGCCGCCGATGCGAGCGACCGTCGCCGGTGCGTCCATGATCAGGATCGAGCCGCGGCTGATCACGGCGCAGGATGGCCATGAGCTCGCCGCGACGTTTTATCGGCCAGAGCAGACGATCGTCGGCTCTGTTTTGATCGCGCCTGCGATGGGCGTGAGTCAGCGCTTCTATGCCGCGCTGGCCACCTGGTTGGCTTGCCGCGGATTTCTGGTCGTCACGTTTGATTTCAACGGGATCGGCCTCTCAAGGCGCGCCGGACTGAGGACGCTCAAGGTGACGATCACCGATTGGGCCACCTCCGATTGCGAGGCTGTCATTGCAGCCGTCAGTCGCGAATCGCCGGCCCGCGAGCTCTATTGGTTGGGTCACAGCCTCGGCGGCCAAATCCTCGGACTCGTACCGAGCCGAGCTCGCATCACCAAGGTCGTCACGATCGCATGCGGCAGCGGATACTGGATGGAAAATACGCCGAGCTTGAAGTGGAAGGCGTGGTGGCTTTGGTATGTCGTGGCGCCGATCTCGATGCGTTTGTTTGGATATTTTCCCGGCAGGCGATTGCGAAAGGTCGGCGACTTGCCGCGCGGCGTCATGGAGCAATGGCGCCGCTGGTGCCTCAACCGCGATTATGCGGTCGGCGTCGAGGGACCCGAGATCCGCGCGCAGTATGCCGCAATGACGACGCCGATCACCTCGTTCTCGTTCGTCGACGACGAATTCATGTCGGCCAGAAACACGGAGGCGCTTCACGGCTGCTACGAAAATTCGGGCCGGACGATGAAGCGAATTTCACCCCGGGACGTCGGTGCCGAACACATCGGGCACTTCGGCTTTTTCGACGCGAAATTCCAAGACTCACTCTGGCAGACCTACTTGCTGCCGGAATTGGCTTGAGTCGCGGTCTCTCCGGCCGCGTGGCGCGGCGGGGCTATTTGAGCGGATGCTTGAGGTGTTCCTTGATGTCGCCGAGCTTCACCTGGGCCTTGCCGAGGTTTTTTTGAATATTGCCCTTGACCTCCAACATTTTGTTGCCGACGAGCCTTCCAGCGGCCTCTCTGATCGCGCCCTTTGCGACTTTGACACCGCCCTTCACTTGATCTTTGTTGATGCGCATGATCTGCTCCTGGTGACGAATGCGGGCATCGCCCGATCGAGTTTGCAATCTAGGCAACATTGCGCTGCCGGTCTGTACGGAAGTATACGGATGGACCTGCGTCGTTTCGGGCATCCCGCCCGCCTCGCGTAGATTTTAAGGGTCGCATACTTCATGGATCGAAACGTATATCGGTACTTTGGCTCCGGTTCGCTCCGTCGCTCGGTACTGTGCCTCTTGATCGGCTGGTTCGGGGCCCCGCTCGGTGCGCACCCGGTGCTGAGCTTTACGGTTGCGAGTCATGTCGAGGCATCCAAAGCCCATCATGAGAAGTCCAGCAGCGAAACATTTCCGCTGACCGTCGTTCTTGGGCACCAGTACCTCACGATCGACGCGAAAGGTGTGCGCACGATTTATGACTTCGCGCGCAACCGCATGCTGCGAGTCGACCTGCAAAGGAAGACCTACGAGGATTACTCGTTGTACTCGGAAATCGCCTTCCGTGTCCTCGAATTCTACAACCGGGTGATGCTGGGCAAGATGCTGGAGACGATGAAAACCAGGCCGGCGTCGGTGGATGCGGCAATGGCAGAGCAGCTATTTTCTCTTGCCGAGGACGGATCCCAGACGGTGCTGGAACGCAAGAAGAGCCGGGGCAATACCCTGTTCGAATGGCAGAACCAGCTGTTGGTGAGTGCCTCCGACGCGCAGCAAACGCTGGCCGCCGAGTACCGGCGCGAATTCTGGCGATTCATCCGCTATTACGCCGGCGGGCACCCCCAGGTGTTGGCTGCGCTCAGCGGCCTGAGCGGCGTGCCCGAAAAAATGAGCTTTGTCAGGACCAACGTCAAGACCGAAACACGCACGTTGACCCTGCGGGCGATTTCGACGCCGGCAGATGCACCCTATTCGCTGGAGGGATTCGCGCTCGCGATGCCGGACCGCGAGCCATTCAAGACATTGGCCACCGTCTCGGTCGACGACGCGCCGGCCCAATGGCAGGCGCACGTGGCCGCGGCGCTCAAGGATCGCGATCTCGCATTCTCACAGGCGCGATTCCTCGACGCGATGTTGGCACAGGAAGAAGCCACCTTGGCGAGTGGCGACCCCTACCTGGAATGGCTGCAGCAGGTGCGGGACTCGATGCGCGGCGACGCGCCGACACAGCGATTGATCTCGGGGCTCGCTGCGCGGGATGAAAGCTCGGCGCAACAAGCGGCGGCGGATTTTCGTGCCTTGCGCGATTTGAAACCGCAGTACTCCGATGTTCTCGATGTTTTTGAGGGCAACGAGCTGCTGAGCCTCAAGCAGGGAGAACGGGGAGAACGGCTGCTGCTCGCCGCCTTGCAGGAAAATCCCTATGTCACGGGGGCTTGGCACGATCTCGGCGACTATTATTATCGCTCGTTCCGCATGCAAGACGCCTGGGGCTGCTTGGACGCCGCTCGCCGCATGGATGCGCAAAACCCGACACTGCGACAGATTGACGAGCTCGAGCAAACTTTGCGCGCGAAGAATCCCGATTTCTTCTAGGTGATCATCGTCCAGGATCACTCAAATTGATCGAATCGACGACCCGCTTGACCCCCTCGACTGCGCGCGCGGCCGCTATGAGCGTGAGCCGCTCCGTGTCGGTGTCCACCTGGCCCGTCAGGTAGACCACGGAATTCACCGTTTGGACGCGGACCCGATTTGGCGGACTCGCAGCGGGGTAGCGGTGCAGACTCGCAGCAACGTCGGCCGTGATTTTCGCATCGTCCGCACAAGCTTCGGGCCCGCAGTTCCCGAATGCGGCACAAGCCGAGAGAACGCCCGTCAGGGCGATAGCGCAGCTCAGCGTGGATAGTCGACTCCGTCCACTCATTTGTGATGCATCCGCCCCTGGCCGCAATGTGATCTAATTCGACGCTGGGCCCGCGGATTGGTTCCATCGACGGCGGCCCCATCGAAAACATGGAGCTGCGATGGCAACGACATCCGAGGAAAATCCGGACCGCGGTACGCCCGCCTCTTCGCCTTGCATGCTGCACGAGCTTGGCGCCGATGGGTCGCCGGCGGATTTGGTGCAAGCGCGGGATGTCGCGAATTGGCGCAAGGCGGCGCGAGAACGTCTGATTCGCGAGCGCAGCGCCTTGTCGGAAGAATATCGATCACAACAGGCGCTCGCGATCGCGCGCGCCGTGGAACAGATTCTTGCGGGCCTGCCGTCGGTTACGCTCAGCGTCTATTGGCCGATCCGCGCAGAGCCCGATTTACGCGCGTGGATGGGCGAGTTGACGGCGAAGGGCATCCGCGTCGCGTTGCCGGTCGCGGTCGCGCTCGGACAAGCGCTGGTTTTTCGCGAATGGCGTCCTCACGCGCGGCTCGCCCGCGGTCTTTGGAAAATTCCGCACCCCGCGGATGCGGTCGAAGTCGCGCCAACGGTCGTCATCGCGCCGCTCGTCGGATTCGATGCCGCGTGTTATCGACTTGGATACGGCGGCGGCTTCTTCGATCGAACGCTCGCGAAGCTCAACCCGCGCCCGCTGGCGATCGGCGTCGGTTATCCGAGCGCGGCGCTCGATACCATTTTTCCGCAGGTGCATGACATCCCGATGGATTGGATCGTGACGGGATCCTCGCCCTCGGTACGGCGCGCGGATCGATCCGAACCGAAGCACGCACCTTGATCGCCGACCCTCTGACCGCCGAACCTGGGCAGCTCGCCCGCCGAGCTCTTTTTGGGTTCATTCTCACCTTCATCGCAGCGCGTATCGTCGTGCTGTTGATCATGTCGCACCGCATGCCGAACCTCTATTTCTTTTTGCACGGCACGCACGTCCATCACCTGAATTACGGCATCTTCCTGCTCGCCGGCGTCGGCGCTTTTCTGCTGTTCGCCGTGCGCGGCGCCCGCGATTCGCGGATCGCCGCCGCCTTTTATGGCATCGCGATGGCATTGACGTTCGACGAGTTCGGTATGTGGCTGCACTTGGGGGGCAGCTATTGGCAACGCGCGAGTGTCGACGCGGTCATCATCATCGCCGCGGTACTCGGCCTCATCGGCTTCGCCTCTGCGATACGCCAATTCGAGGCCCGGCATTTGAGGGCCTCGATCGCGATCCTGATCGCGCTGGTCGGATTCGGCGTGGTGCTCTACGATGCGTCGCTGCGAATCGGGGAGTTGGAAGGTCCGCGCCTCGAAGCGCTGGAATTGTCCTCGTCGCCGTAAGAATGCTCTAAAGGTCCGGGGTGGCTGAGACGATGGAACCGCAGGCAAACGCCAAGATCCGCCTATACGAACTCGTGCTCGACAACGGCCGATCGTCGAGCCCGTTCGTCTGGCGCATCCGCTACGCTCTGGCGCACAAAGGCCTCCCGTTCGATTCGGTGCCGATCGGCTTCACCGAGATTCCCGGCGTGTTCGACGGCCGCTTCAAGACCGTTCCCGTGATCGAACACGCAGACACGACTCTCGCCGAAAGTTGGGATATCGCCGAATATATCGATCGCGCGTTTCCCGACGCACCGCTTCTGTTCGCCGGCGCCGCCGAGAACGCGATGGTGCATTTCTTCGATACCTGGTTTTCCGGGGAGGTTCTCCGCAAGATGTTTCGGGTCTACATCTTGGACGTTCACGACGCGGCACGCCCGGAAGATCGCGCCTATTTTCGAAAAAGCCGCGAGATCATGCTGAAGGGCACCACGCTCGAGGCATATACGAAAGACCGCGCGGCGGCGCTGCCGGCGCTGAGGGACTCGCTGCGCCCGTTGCGATCGCACGTGTCGCGCTATGCGTTTCTCGGCGGCGACTCGCCGAATTACGCCGATTACATTGCGCTCGGCGCGTTTCA
>JBEKSM010000006.1:0-164096 GCA_049517075.1 Steroidobacteraceae bacterium
GGGTAGCCGTTGACCAAGGCAATCGGCTGACCGTCCATCGTGATCGACGTCGGGGCAGTGCCGCTTGCAAGGTACTGCGCATGGGCGAGCGCCGCGGCGCTCTGCAGGCTGCCGCCCAAGGCCGTGATCGCCGCGATGCGCGCCTGGCCGTCGAGCTGCGTGAAGCGCGGGATCGCGAACGCCGCCAAGATACCGAGGATCGTGATTACCACGACCAATTCGATCAGGGTAAATCCGCCATTCCGATTGCGCATATCAAATCCGTCCATGTTGTGAGGGAAAAACTTGAGGAGATCATCGACGAGGCTGTCGGGTTCTGAAGCGCCATGTGCCGGTAGTGCGCGGCAGCACTCACTGTGCAGCGAGCTGCGGCTCAGGACTGGCCGCCGACTTTCGCGAACATGTCCCACATCGGCAGGAACACGCCGAGCGCGAGCACGAGTACGACGCCGCCGACTGCGACGATCAGCGCCGGCTCGATGACGGCGCTCAAATTCTTGAGCTGGTAATCGACGTCGCGCCGATAGTGCTCGGCAACCTCGCCGAGCAGCTCGGAAAGCTCGCCGGTCTCCTCGCCGACCGCGATCATTTGCACGACGAGCGGCGGAAATAAGCCCGCGGTTGCGGCCGCGCGGCTGATCGACTCGCCGCGTTCGACCATGTCGCGCAGGCGCAGGATTGCATCGCTGACGCAGTCGTTGCCCGTGGTGCGCGCGATCGTGCCGAGCGCCTGCAGCGCCGGGATGCCGGCCGATAGACAAATCGCGAGCGAGCGCGTCACACGCGCGAGAATCGCCTCGTGCAAGAGGCTGCCGACCAGCGGCATCTTGAGCAGCGCGCTGTGCCACTGGTAGCGGCCGGCATCGGTGCCGACGTAGGAGCGGGCCGCGAGGTAGGCCGCGCCCGCGAGCAGCAGAATCAGCCACCAGTAATGCTGGGTGATTGAGGATGCGCCCATGATCAGGCGGGTGGGGAGCGGGATGTTGTTGCCGAGCACGCGAAACACCGGCGCAAACGCCGGGATCACCTTGACCGAAATGATGCCGATCGCGATGATCACGGCGCCGACCACGATCAAGGGATAGCGCAGCGCGCTCTTGACGCGATCATGGACATCCTGCTCCATGCTCAAGTAGTCACAGAGCCGCAAAAAAGCCGTATCGAGCGTACCGGTCGCCTCGCCGACGCGCACCATGTTGACGTAGAGCGGCGGAAAGATGTCGCCGTGGCGCGCAAAGCTCGAGCCGAGGTCGCGCCCCGACTCGAGACTCGAGACGATGTCGGCAAGCGCATCGCGCAGCACGTCGTTATGCATCGCGGCCTGCAGCCCGCGAAGACCGCGCAGCAGGGGCACGCCGGCCTTCGTAATCGTGTACATCTGGCGCGAGAACATCATGAGGTCGGAATTGTTCGGCTTGCCGCGCCCCAGAGCGATCCACAACTGGCGCAGCGTCGTGCCCTGCTCGCTCGCGAGCCCGATGTCGATCGGCGTGATGCCGGCGCCGAGCAGGCGCCCGGCGATCTGTTCGGCCGATTCGGCATCGAGCCGCCCTTCGACGACGTCGCCGCGCGGCGAACGGCCTCTATACGCGAAGATGCTCATGCGGCTGCCGTGTTAGGTCAACAGGGACAGCACTTGCGCGGGTCCCATTTCGGTGTCATCGGCGCCGGCCGCGATCTCAGGCTCGGGCAGGGGTTCATCGACGATGCCGCTGACCGAGCTGATGACCTCGGCGATCGTCGTGAGACCGCGCGCGGCCAAGTCGATCGCCGATTTGGTCAGCGGCTGGTAATCGGGGCGCGCATACGCGAGCGCCGCGAATTGCGTGAGGTCCTGGCGCCGGATCGCATCGGCCTGAAGCCGGTCGATTTCGAGCAGTTCATAGACCGCGACACGGCCGCGATAGCCGGTCATGTTGCAATAGCTGCAGCCGACGCCGTGCTGCAGTTTGAGCGCAGACGCAGCCGTTTCGCCGAGCTGCGCCGAGGCCCAGGCGAACTCGTGTTCATCGGGCGCATAGGGTTCGGCACAGTCGACACAGATGCGCCGAACGAGGCGCTGGGCGAGTACCGCATGCACGGCCGCGGCGACCATGTAGCCCGCCGCACCCATGTCGATGAGCCGGTCGATGGTCGCGACCGCATTCATCGTGTGCAGCGTCGAGAACACGAGGTGGCCCGTGATCGCGGCGCGCAAGCCGATATCGACGGTCTCGCGGTCGCGCATTTCGCCGATGAAGATCACATCCGGATCGTGGCGCAGCGTCGAGCGCAGAATCCGGCTGAAATCGAGCCCGATCTTGGCTTTGGTCTGCACCTGGGTGATGCGATCGAGGCGGTACTCGACCGGATCCTCGACCGTGATGATCTTGGTATCAGGTTTATTGAGGATATTGAGCGCCGAATACAAGGTCGTCGTCTTGCCGCTGCCCGTGGGTCCGGTCACGAGCACCATGCCGGCGTTGCGCTGGATCAGCTTGCGGAAGCGGCGCTCGAGCTCCTCGGGCATGCCGAGCATCTCGAGCGGCTGCAGGCCGACGGCTTGGTTGAGCAAGCGCAGCACCACTGCCTCACCGTGCTGGGAGGGCATCGTCGCGACGCGCACATCGAGCTGCGAATCGCCGACTTTGATCGAGAAGCGGCCGTCCTGCGGCAGGCGCTTTTCCGAAATATCGAGACCCGACATGAGCTTGAGTCGCGTGACCAAGGCACCCGCGACGCGGCTGCCCTCGAGCATCTGCTCCTGGAGCACACCGTCGATGCGCTGGCGGATCCGCAAGCGCGCCTCGCCGGGTTCGATGTGAATGTCCGAGGCGCCGACCTGGACTGCGTCGGTGAACATCGACTGCAATAGCCGCAGCACCGGTGCATCCGCAGAGCCGTCGTCCGCGGTCAATTGCTCGAGGTCGATATCGCTCTCGCGCAGGTCGTCACGCACTTCTTGGACGAGCGAGGCGATTTCGTCGGTGCGCCGATAGACCACATCGAGCATGCGCAGCAGTTCGCTCTCGCTGACCACCGCGATGCGCAGGGTTTGCTTGAGCCGCTTCGCCAATTCGTCGTAGGCGAGCAGGTCCGAGGGATCCGCCATGCCGACCAGCAGGCCGCGCTTGTCCTCCTGCAGCACGAGCGCGCGGAAGCGCCGCGCGAGCGTTTCCGGCAATTGGCGCACGACCACCGGATCGAGCGACATTTGCTTCAGATCCACATAGGGCAGCTGCATGTGGCGCGCGAGCGCTTGGTGCAGATCGTCTTCGCTGATCATGCCGAGATCGGTCAGCACGCGGCCGAGCTTGCGCCCGGTGCGCTTTTGTTCCTTGAGCGCCTGTTCGAGCTGATCGGGCGAGATCGCGCTCTGTTCGAGCAGCATCTCGCCGAGCTTGACGCGCTTCCTGGGGCGATTTTCCATCTTACGGACCTATCGACATCGAGCCGTTGACCTTCGGGTCGAGCTTCTTGGCATTGTCGATGCTGGATTTCACGAGCGAATTCCAATCGCCATCGTTCTCGCCGACCACGATCGGCTTGAGCAGAATCACGAGTTCGGTCTTGGTGCTGGTCGTCTGCTTGCTCTTGAAGAGGTTTCCGAGCACCGGCAGCGAGCCTAAGAACGGCACCTGATAATTGGTGTCCGCGTACTGGGTCGTCATGAGGCCGCCGATCACGATGACCTGGCCGCTATGCGCGCGCACGACACTGTCGGACTCGCGAATCTGGCTCAAGGCGAGCGGCAGCGTATCGGTCGACCCCTGGACCGTGACGCTCAAGTTCTGCGCGGTCACCTGGCTCACGGTCGGATGGATGTGCAGGATCACGGCGCCGTCGTCGTCGATTTGCGGCGTGACATCGAGCGCGACACCCGAGAAGAACGGCGTGAGTTCGACCGAATTGGTGTTCGACGAGGCGGTCGCGGTGACCGTGTTGCTGGTCACGTTGGTCACGAAGAATTGGTCGGAACCGGACTTGATCACGGCCTTTTGATTGTTGAGCGTCGAGACACGCGGGCTCGAGAGCACACGGGTATTGCCCTGCACCTGCAGCAGGTTGACGTAGGCGCTGAAGTCTTTGGCATCGAGCGCGAGCGTAAAGGCGCCGCCGAGCGTGTTGCTCACGAGGCCCGTCGTCGGATTTCCGGGCGAGACATTGACCGTCGGGCCGCTCGGTGCGAGCAGATCTCCGGTGAACGTGCCGGGCGAGCTCACGCCCGTGAAATAGCTCTGGCTGCCGTTGGTCAGCAACGAGGACCAGTTGACGCCCGCTTGATAGTCGTTATTGAGATCCACCTCGATGATCTTGGCCTCGATGATGACCTCACGCGCCGCGGTCGAATTGATCTTGGAGAGAAATTTCGCGATGTCGTTGAGTTCGTTCGGCATCGCGCGCACCGCGACGACGCCGGACTGCGCGTTGACGACGACGCTATGGGTGCTGTCCTTCGGCAGCATCTCGTGCAACGAAGTCTCGAGCTCGGCCCAGAAATTGACCTTGTATTTGGTGTCGACGGTCGTGCCGGTCATCGCGGGCGGCCGGCTGCCGCTCTGGCCGGGCTGGCCGTTCATGCCGGCCTGGCCGCCCTGGTTCGCGTAGGGTTCGACCGCGAGGTTGTTCGCATTCTGTTGCCCGCTCTGGGTCAGCTGGCCGGAGCTCACACGCGTGCGCGAGTTGCCGCTGCGTTCGAGATCGACGTAATTGACGTAGAACATCCGCGATTGGATCGTCGCCGGCAGAATCAAAAAGCCCGCGGGCAGCTTCTCGAAGTCGAAGCCGTAGAGCGCCCGCGTCATCTGCAGCACTTCCGGCACCGTGACTTGCTTCAGGTCGAGCGAGATCGAGCCGCTGACGTCGGCGCTGACCACCATGTTGTAAGGCGTATCGTGAACGAGCCCCAGGAAGAACGACTTCGCGGGCGTATTGACCACCGTGATATTGAATCGCGGCTCCTCGTCCGCGGCCGCGAGCAGCGGCGCCGCCAGCAGCAACAGGCCGAGCAGGGGAAAGCGCAAACGTTTCATCGGCGTAGGTTCCTTGTAAAGTCCATGTTTCAGTCGCTCGCCGCCGCAAGCGCTGCATACGCGAGTTGACCGGCCGAGCGGTAATGCACGCCGGTTGCGGTGATCGTCTCGATGCGGTACGCACCGACGCTGTCGCCTTCATGTACCGGCTGGTCGTTGAACACGGCGACGCGGCGCGAGCCCGAAATGAAAATCGCGCTCACGACGGGAAGCGCGACGTGCGCTTCCTGGTGCTTGGCCGGCGCGATCACCTCGGGCGGGCGTGTCGGATCCTTGAGGTCCGCCGCGTGAGTGGGTGCGCCGATCAGTGCGGCGCCGATCAAGCCCGCAGTCCATAGAGCAAGCAGCGTGCGGGTATTCATACGCCCAACCAGTTCGATTCCATCGAAAGAGTCATGAACTGAATGTGGTACTCGGCGCCCTCGTCGCTCGAGACGAGCTCGAAGCGGCGCCACTGAAAGCCCCAGTTCTGGGATTCCAGTTCCTTCAAATACGCGAGCACGTTCAGATAGTCGCCGCGGAGTACGAGTTCGACCGGGTGCAGATACGGACCCACGTCGGCGACCGGCGCTTCGTCGGCTTTGTCCGATTTATCGGATTTCTCCGCGGGCTTGAGCAAGGGCTGCACGGGCAGATTGCGCAGCAGCACCAAGTGCAGATTCTTCTGGCGCTCGAGCACCGTCGTGAGCACCTTGACCATTTCCTTCGGCTCGATCATGCCGCGCTGCATCTCACCGAGTTGCGCGTCCGCATCGGCGACGGCCTTGGTCAGTGCGATATCGCGGGATTTGAGTTCCCCGTAGCGCGCGGCGACCGAATCGGTGGCCCGTCCCGCGGCATCGACCGAGGAACTCGAGTGCAGCTCGTCGATCGACTTGGCGATCACGGCCCGGCGCGCCTCGAGCGGCAGCATCACGATCTGGTACCAGAGCATCGAGATCACCGCGACGGCCGCCGCGAACAGCAGCGCGCGCTCGCGCAGCGAGGCACGGTTGATGCGCGCGAGCAGCGTATGGAATCGTTTCATAGCGTGTTCCCGGCCGCGCCGCCCATGGCGAGCCGCGGCTGCTTGCCCGGCGCGTTAGCCGAGGAGGAAACGACGAAGTCGACGTGCGCCTGCTGCATGGACTTCACGGCGCCCTTCTCATCCTTGGGCTGGCGAATCTCGAGCGAGTCCAACTTGGCGCCCGCGAGCGACGGTTCGTGCGCGAGTCGCGCGAGGTACAGCGGCACCAATTCGGCGTTGAGCGCACTGCCGGTGAGCGCGAAGCGGCCGGATTCCGCGGTGAACACCGCGCCCTTGAGCCACAGCCCTTCCAACTGTTCGCGCGCGAGCGCCTCCATGCGCGTCGCAAACCCGGCGCCCGCGGCGGCATCGCCGCTGCCCAAGTAGCGCAATGCCTGTTGACGCCGATCGAGCTCGATCGCGAGGCTGTTGATGCGGGCAGTCAGTGCCTTTTCGCTCTCGCCGTTTTCGAACAGCGCGTTCGAGGCCGCGACGAGCTGCGCGTGCACCTGGCCCTGGGCCTGAATCGCGCGCAGCTCCCGATTGAGCCCGGCAATTTGCCACCACGAGTACAGTGCGATCAGCACGAGGCCTGCGGCGATCATGCCGAGCCCACTGCCGATCGTCGTCGCCGAGAAGAGCTTCTGCTCCTCCTTGAATATCGGCTGATAGAGATTGACTTGTTGGAACATGGCCTTAGAGCTTCAAGTGATCGTCGCGCAGCGCCGCGCCGATCGCGAGCAAGGTGCTGCGGCTCGCGGCGTCGGCGCCGGGCGCCACGGTCAGCACCCGGTTGAGGTCGATCGTCTGTATGCGCATCGAGGTTTGATCGCGCAGTGCGGCCGCGAGCATGTCGGCGTGTTCGTTATGCGGCGCGATGACCAGATGACCGATCGGCGACTGCTCGTAATGGCTTTCGAAGTAATCGGTCGAGCGCTGCAATTCGAGCGCTATCGCGTCGACGTCGGGAACCCCGGACACCGTGTTCGAGCCGCGCTGCGAGGTGAATTGGACGGTTCGCGCGAGATAGAGCGTCGATTGCTTGATCACCAGCAGCTGCGCGGATTGCGCGTTGAGCCACAGCAGGATCATGCCTTCGGCGGCCTCCGGCATTTGGGCTGCGAGATTGCGCAGCGCCAATTCCGGAATGTCGATGACGTCGAATCGCTGCGTCACCGCCTTGATCGTCGCGACGTGGTCTTCTACCGCCTGGCGTTTGGCCGCGACTGCATACATCATCTTGGCGCCCGTGCGGCGCACCGGCTCCGGAATCCCGAACACGTCGACCACGGCTTCGTCCAACGGAAAATCGATCATGTCTTTGAGGCGCCAGCGCACGGCCGCCTTGAGCTCCGCTGCCAGCACGTCCGGGGACTCGACCAGCAGCAGTTGATAATCCGCGGCATCCAGAACGGTGCCGACCGCACCGAGCTCGCTGCGCTCGGCCGCAAGCCACGAGCTGATCACGGCCCTCTGCTCCGCGAGCGGCGCCTTAACGGCGAAACACGATTCCAGGCGGTAGCGGCCGTCGCGCGCGCGGCTCGTGGTCGCCATCGCGCAACCCGTGGCGTTGCGGGCCAGTGCGGTCCGTCGAGTCGAAGGCTCTTTTTGTCGCCATAATTTGTACAATTGATGCGCTCCGTGCACGCGGCATTGTTCTGATCACGCCCTGATTAGCGGTTCTTACAGCCGAAACTTTAGGGGCATGCCGTTTGCGTGTAGGGCGCAACCTGTATCGCGGAAAAACTGCGCAGCGCTTGGGCTTTAGGCGCCCGATAACTGTGATCCAAGTCCGCCGCTTTGATTTAGACTTGACGCATGCACGCCCGCGCCGTCAAACACCTGCGCTCACAGGATCCCCGGCTCGCCGAATGGATCGATCGGATCGGGCTGATCAAATTGCCGGCGCGCGAGACGCGTGAGCCGTTTCCCGCGCTGCTCGAAGCGATCGCCCACCAGCAGCTCGCGGGTGCCGCGGCCAAGGCGATTTGGAACCGCGTGCTGTGCCTATTTCCGGAAGGCAGGCCCGAACCCGGCCATTTGGTATCGCTCGCCGATGAGCACCTGCGCGGCGCGGGGCTCTCGCGCAGCAAGGCACATTCGATGAAGGAGATCGCCGCAAGAACGCTCGCCGGCGACGTACCGGACGCGAAACGCATCGCGTGCATGTCGGAGGGCGAGATCATCGATCAGCTCACGAAGATCCGCGGCGTGGGTCCCTGGACGGTCGACATGCTGCTGATATTCACGCTGCGCCGACCCGACATCCTGCCGCTCAACGATTACGGCGTGCGCAAGGGATTTCAGGTGCTATATCGCAAGCGCAAGCTGCCGACACCCAAACAACTGTTGGTGAGCGCCGAGTGTTGGCGGCCGTATCGCACGACTGCGGCACTGTATTTGTGGCGCATTGCCGATGCGCCGAAGAAAACTAAGGCGCGTAAAGCGCGCAAAACTACTTCTTGAACAAATCCGCGAGCGACGCCTTGACGCGATCCAACTCCGCCTGATCCTTGCCGATGTAAGCCCCGGGCCTCGGCTTGAAATGGTCGCAAAAATTGGCCTCGGTCTTCTTCAACACCTCTTCGGCGGTCGGCTCGCGACAGTGCTTCGCATAGCCGGTGTGATATTCGACGCAGAGCTTGCAAACGTGCAGTTCGGCCTTGCAGGCCTTGCACACATCCAAGCGCAGCAGCGGCAGGCTCATCGCGGCAAGCGATGCGCCGCAGTTCCAACAAACCAACTGAGGTGATGTACTCGGCGACATTTTGCGGCGGCGAAGAACCGATTGCGCGGATAGGGCCCTTATCTTACCGTGGCGCAAGAAAGCGGCCCACCAAATACCGCAATGCAGCAACCAAAGCGATCAAGCGTGCGCGCCCTCCTCAGTCCCTGGTTCGCAATCGGCCTTGCACTGGCGCTTGCCGCCTGTGGCGGCCAGAGCCTCCCGGGAGGCGGCGGCAACAGCCTGCTGCGCAGGGGCCTTAGCGGCGAGCCTGCATCGCTCGACCCGGCCGCCGCCTCCGACAATTTCTCGACGCAAGTCATGCAGGATCTCTACGAAGGATTGACGAGCGAATCTGCGTCGGGCGCGCCGGTGCCGGGCGCCGCCTCCGCATGGACCGTCGATGCGACCGGGCGAGAGTACCGCTTCCAGCTGCGCGAGGATGCCCGATGGTCGAACGGAAGCCCGGTCCGCGCTCGAGATTTCGTGTCGGCCTGGCAGCGCGTCATCGATCCAAAAAACGGCTCGCCGGTAGCGGATAATTTGCGCCTGATCGAGGGCGCGGCTGCGATCATCGCCGGCAAGGCGGACCCTGGCTCGCTGGCCGTGTATGCGCCCGACGACCGAACTTTGATCGTCAAACTCACGCAGCCGGCGCCTTATTTTCCGGAAGTGCTCACGCACTCGTCGACATTCCCGATCTACTCCGCGATCAGCGCGGGCAGCCACAGCCCCGAGACCTGGGTTTCCAATGGACCTTACGTGCTGAAGCGCTGGCGTCCCGGCACCACGATCGAGCTCGCGAAGAATCCGCAATACTGGGATCGCGCCCACGTGCAGATTGCGGCGATTCAATATCAGATTGCCAGCGATGAAACCGCTCAATTGAGTCGCTATCGGGCCGGCGAACTCGACCTCACCAATTCGGTGCCGCCGAACGCATTCGCGGCGTTGAAAGGCGCCAATTCAAGCGAATTGGTGATCGCGCCATTTCTGGCGACGGCCTACTATGGAATCAATCTGAAATTCGGCCCGACAGCGGACAACATCAAACTGCGCCGGGCGCTCGCGATGTCGATCGATCGGCACCGCCTGGTCGCGGCGCTTGGAGCCGGTCAAACGCCGGCTTACGGCTTCTTGCCGCCGGGCATCTGGAACTACAGCCAACAGTTTCTGCCATGGAAGGATTTGCCCGATCAAGAACGCATCGACGAGGCCAAGCGATTGTTCTCCGAAGCCGGGATTCCGGGCGCGCGGCCGCTTCGATTGCGCCTGCTGTTCAATTCCAATGTGGTCATCAAACAAACCGCGATCCTGATTGCCGCGATGTGGAAAGAGGTTCTCGGCATCGATACCGCGTTGATCGACGAAGAAAATCGCGTATTTCTTATATCGCGCCACGATCGAATGCGCTGGGACGTCGCGCGCCTCGGCTGGGTTGCGGACTTCAACGATGCCAGCAATTTCCTGGATATCTTTCGAGAGCACTCGACCAACAACGACGCAGGCTATTCCAATGCGGCGTTCGAGGCACTGCTCGATGCAGCGGCCGACACTGCCGATCCCGCAAAGCGGCGCTCGCTGCTCGAGCAGGCAGAACGCCTGATGATCGGCGACTATCCGATCATCCCGCTCTACCATTTCGTCTCGAAACGCCTCGTCAAACCCTATGTGAGCGGCGTCGATCCCAGCCCACTCGACGGCGTTCCGTCCAAGGCGCTGTCGATCACGCCGCATTGAGAGGTCACGCCCCATGAAGAAGCAGCAAGCGTCCTTGAGCAAGCCCCGAAGCCCCGCGTGGACCGGCGCGCGCAACGGCGGAATCTCCACGTTGCGCGCGGTCACGGTCGACGATGTCGTGCGGGATCTGCTCGCACTGTTCGGCAGCCTCGGCTTGGACGCCGGACACCTGATCAATCGCGTGAACTACGTCGATCATACGCGCCGGGGTTGGCGCCAGTCGTCGCGCGAGTCGCTCGCTCAACTATCGACGATGAGCGATTTGCTGAGCTTGTGGCATCAAGACCCGAGCTTCGTGGATTCCGCTGGAAATCCGCTGCCCCTCAAAATGAGCGGCCGCGGGATCTCGTTTCGCCGGATCGCCGCAATCGCGGTCCCCGGCATCCCCGCGCCGCAGCTGCTTGGCGAGCTCAAACGCTTGCGTGCGGTGCGCGTCGATAGCAAGGGCTTGATCCACGCTCGAATGCGCGCCTTGAGCATCTATGAGGACAAACGCTTGGCAGCCTTGCATACGCTCAATTCCTTGCGCGGCTTCATCAATACCCTGCACCACAATCTCGGCAGTCCGCCCGCCAACTCGGATCAATTGTTCCATCGGATTGCATGGAATGGTGATTTTGACCGCCGGAAACTCCCGGAGTTGAAGATCTGGCTCCGAAGACACGGGCAAAATCTGCTGGAGTCGGTCGACATCTGGATGATGAGCCAAGCCGCCTCGAGGCCCGCCAAACGAGCGAAGAAGGCGGTGCAGGCCTCCGTGGGGCTCTATCTGTCGGTCGACGAGCCTTGAGAGATCCCGACGGCTGCGCGGCAGCCGGGCTCAAACACGGCGGCGCAAATTGCGCCTGGCCGCTTCCGACCGCCTGCCTTTCGGCTGATTCTGCGGCTTCTCGTGGTAGAACACGGTCACGCTGACGCGATCGGGGTTTTTCGAGCGTCGTGCACCGCGCGCGGATGAATTCTCGGCGGCCAAGCGATCGCGCAGATCCGCGAGGAAATCCGTGCCTTTTCCGACCACCTCTCGGCGAATCAGCGGCAGCGAAGTGTTCGAGCCGATCGCTCCTTCGATGCTCGAGAGAAACCCGCGTTGCTGCGGATCGCGCATCGTCGAGAGCATCACCGACAGCAGCGCGTGCGCGCGATCGCCGAAGGCCTTGACCGCTTGCGGATTGATCCCGCGATCGAGCGCGATCGATGTCTTTACGCGCAGCTTGTCCGAACCCGTCAATTCAACCGATCCGGTTCTCGCGAGTTCATCCAACATCGCACGCGTCGGAATGCCCCGCCCGTGGCGCTTGACCAGCGCGTCGAATGTGGACCCGGATCCAAACACGCGCAGATCCGCAGGCTGCCCGTTGGCATTCGTGTATTTTGGATCCTCGTGCCAGACCTTGAGAACTTGGTTGGTTGCCTGCAGCTGCCGATCCGCCGCGGCGGGGCGCTTCGCCACCGCGACTTTCAACAGCCGGGAAATTTCAGCGCGCGGAATGCCGGTCGAGGCGGCGATCCCGGAAATGTTGATTCTGCGGCCGCTATCGCGCTGGCGATCGGCGGCGCTCTGGACCGCGGCTGCGCGCAACGCGGACTGCACTTCCCGAATGCTCAATCCCGCATCCAATGCGAACGCCGCGAGCGGTTCGAACACGCGCGACAGCGCGCCCTGCGCATTGGCGTGAATGGTCGCGCGCTTGGCCCGGCCCCTATCGGCGTGATCTTTTGCTGACACGATGCTTGGGCGCAACTGCCGCGCAGCTCATGCTTGCCGGTCCGCAGATTTTCCGTCCGGCGCTAATGTGCCGGCTTGGCCGCTACACCGGCGATCTCGAAGTGCGCACCGCGAACGAGGCGGCTGACCCCGATGAAAGCGCGCGCCGGATAATGACCATGGAAGTAGCCGCGATACACCGCGTTGAACGCGTCATATAGTTCCAGATCGGTGCAGTAGATCGTGACCGAAACGAGGTCGTCCATCTGCAGCCCGGCGGTCTCGAGCGTGTGCTTGACCGCGTCCATGACCGCATGTGCTTCGACGTCGATGTTGTCCGGCGCCTTCTGCGTTTTCGGATCGAGGCCGATGTGTCCGGCGACATAAAACGTGTCGCCGACCCGGACGGCCTCGCTGAACGGCAGCGGCGTGCCGTTCATCGCCGCGGTCGAATCGAAATATTGGCGGCCCGCGTCGGCGGCGAGTGCGCTCGAGGCGATCACGACGCCCAGCATCGACGCAACGGCGAATTTGGTCCACATGGTCAGATTCCTCGGGGCTTTAAAGCCCCAATCTACACCTGCCCCGCCGAAAATTGAAACGTGCGTCAGCCGGCGTGGTAGAAATTGAGCTTGTTGCCGTCGAGGTCGCGGAAATAGCCCGCGTAAAAGCCCTCGCCGCGCGCGCCCGGAGCGCCCTCGTCGGCGCCGCCGAGTTCGAGCGCCTTGCGATGCAGCGCATCGACCTTCTCGCGGCTCTTGGCATGGAGCGCCACCATGACGCCGTTGCCGACGGTCGCGGGCTTCTTGTCGAACGGTCTCGTGATGCACAACCCGGGCAGGCGCGGATTGACCGACCAGGCGATGAACTCCTCGCTCTCCATCGTGCGCTTCGCACCCAACTCGCCGAGCAGCGCGTCGTAATAGGCCGCGGCGCGCGCGAAGTCGTTGGTTCCGAGTGTGACGTATCCGATCATGTGACCCCCGTGATGATGGTGATTGTTTGGAATGTGAAGCCCAGATCATCGAGCACCCTGCCCGTCGCGGCCGCCTGACCCGTGTGCGCACGCAGATCGGCGATCAGCGCATCGGTCAGCGTGATGCGCTCTTCGATGTGCTCGAAGCCATGGCGATCGATGCTGACGGTTTCGATGATGACCGCTGTCAAGATTTCCTGGTCGCGCGCCGCCTGTCGCAGCCAGGCCGAGGTCGACCCGAACTCGAGCGTGACCAGCAGCGGAAATCGCTGTTTGTCGCCTTTGAGCCTGCCTGGCGGCGCCTCCTCGGGTTCTTGAGAATTGAGCTCGAACGACTCGAGTTCGATCCACTGGCTGCTGCGCCGGCTCGCGCCCGCCGCAATCGACTTGGTCGCGGTGTTCAAGATCCCTTGCTTCCGACCTTCGAAGCACACATAGCTGATCCAGGCCATCGCAGCCTCCTGTGGCGATCGACACGCGCGTCCGCGGATCTGATTATAGGTCGTGCGATCTCGAACTGACCATCTCGCGGCGCGCCTCGATGATTACACAATCGTCACAGTGGCCCAATCGGCGGCCGGCGCCGCGATTGAGCGAGGCACGGCCGCGCAATCTGCGACGCCGTTCACGCAGCACGGGCCACAAGTGAGAAAAGTTGTACCGCGCGCGAGTGTTTATCATCTGACAGGCGGCGCGGATTGCGTGATCATGAGGCCGACGCTGGGGACCGCCCCTGAGGAGAATCTTTTGTGAATGAAACACCAACGAAGACTTTCCTGTTGGCCTCGGACTTCGACCAGACCTTGAGCTTCAAGGACTCGGGAGTCGTACTGAGCGAGTTGCTGGGCATATCGGGATTCGAAGAGCGGGTCGCGGGACTCGCGCGCAGCAATCTCGTGCAGCAAGGCGGCGAGCTCGCGTATCTGATTCGCCATGATCCGGAATTTCGCGGCGTTCGGCGCGAGCACCTGATCGAGACGGGGCGCCTCGTGCGCCTCAAGAGCGCGATACCTGCGCTCATCGACTTTCTCGCGCGCGGCACCGAAGGCTATCGCTTTCACTTCTTCGTGATATCCGCGGCACCGCGCGAAATCGTGATCTCGGCGCTCGATGGCGTCGTGCCGGCCGAGCACATTTATGGAACCGAACTCGAGTTCGACGCGCGCTCGGGCGAGGTCCGCGCGGTCAAGCGCGTGCCCGCGGGCTACGGCAAGGTCGCGGTCATCGAGGAGCTCGAACAGCGCCTCGGCGTCACGCCCGACCGCATGATCTACGTCGGCGACGGCAGCTCCGACGTGCACGTGATGCTGCACGTCAACAACCGCGACGGATTCACGATCGCGGTCTCCGAGAATCAGCAGCTCGCGCGCATTGCGAAGAGCACGGTGCTCAGCGACAACGCGTTCAGCATCATGGTGCCGATTCTCGACCAGCTGCTGCACTGGCAGACCGGTGACATTCGCGGACTGTTCGAGTCCTACGGGTTGACGCTCGATGAGTGGGCGAAGGAACGCACCGACCGCGTTCGCATCAGCGCGATCCCGCAGATTGAACATCACATGGAACTCGCCGCGGTATGAGTCACACCGGCATCGAGTTGTTGGGCTGGGTCGCGACCGCCGTGTTCGTCGGCTCCTATTTCTTCGCGCGCCCGTCGGTGCTGCGCGCGGTGCAGATGTTCGGTGCGTTGCTGTGGGTCAGCTACGGCCTGCTGATCAGCGCCTCGCCGGTCGTGGTCGCGAACCTGCTGGTATTCTCCGCCGCCGCTTGGACCGCGGTTCGCCGACGCGCCGCCGCTTAAGGTCAGGGCATCTCGACGCAATATCCGTCGGCGCGCAGTGCGGCCAGCAAGCCGCGCTGCCCCAGCAACAGATCCACATCGACGACCGCGAGCGCGGTCCCCTGGCCTTGCAGATGCGCTTCGAGCGACTCGAGCCAGCGCCGATGAATCTGCGCGAGCAGCGCGGCCGCACGATCGTCCGCGCCGAACGCGGCGCCGCAGATCGCCTCGGACGCCTGCGGCAGCGCCTGCAGACGCTCGATATCGCCGCTCGACCAGGCGTCGGCGCGTTCGGCGAGCAGCCGCATGCCGTTGTCGACCGTATCGAGCATCGCGGCCAAGCACCGGCTTTCGGATTCCGGTGCCAGCGTCTTGAGCGCAGAGAGTAAATCGGGCGCACCGGGAATCTTGACCTCGTCGATGCGCAGATGAGATTCACGCGCGAGCCGGCGTACCGCGAGCGATACGTCGAGACGCTCCGATAAGCCGTTCTTCTGCATTGCTGCGTCTTCGAGCAGCGCGCCCGCGATGATCGGCCGATACCGCTCCCACTTTGCGCCGCCGCCGCCAACCTGGGCGCGCAGCGCGGAGAATCGTGCATAGAGTTCGGGCGCGAGCAAATCCTCGAGTTTCGCTCCGCGGCTGTTCATCACGAGGTCGCGTTGCGCGATCAATATCCATAACACGCGCGGCAGGCTGATTTCGAGCGGCTTCGCGGCGAGCAGCGCATCGGCGGTGCCGAGCAGCCGTTTGACTTCGCCGGCCCGCCAGGTGGCGCCGATCCGCAGCGGCGATACCGTGCCCAAGATCCACAGGCGCGAGTGCTCGCCTTGCACCTGCCATACCCGCGGCCCGAGGCGTGCCGCGGTGACCGTGATCTCATCACCGGATGGCGCGGCCGGCGCGAGGCCGCCGAACAGCAGCGCGGCGGTGAGCGCGATGACGCCAGGGCAATGTCGATACATTGCGCTAGTTTACTGCGGTAAGCGATTTTTACCTCGGCAGCGCGGAATAGCCGCGGGGTTTATGCGGCGGAATCGCGCGTACCGTGCAGGCCTTCTTGCCGCATTTCGAACAGCGCAGTCGCGGCGCGATGTCCGCGATCCGCGCATCCCAACCGCAGAGCCGGCTCAGCATGTGCGGATCGGCTTTGCGTTCGTGTTGACAGGCACGGCAGGTCAGCACGAGCTGGTATTGACCAAACTCGTCGCTGAGGCGTTCGACACGAAATGCGGCGGGCATGGCGCGAATTGTTGCGATCCTGCGCACGCGCGTCCATCCAGTACCGGCGCCCCAACAAGCCTGTATAAGCTGGGCTCGGCCTCGTGCTAGGAGCGGTGCTCCGCGCGCGCGCGCGCGGGCTGAAGGTCGGTGCTCCCCAACAGCGCGAGTTCATGTGCGGCCTGAATCGCGCCGACGACGCCGGCCGTCGGCATCGGCAGCCGCTCGAGCGCGGGGCGCGCGAACAAATACCCTTGGCAGAGCCGCACGCCGAGATTGCGCAGCGCGACCGCCTCGGCGAGCGTCTCGACTCCCTCGGCGATCACCGTGATGTCGAGCTCGCGGCAGAGCCCGACGACATAGCGCGTGACCGCGAGACGCACGCGATCGGACTCGATGTCGCGCGTCAAGGCCATGTCGATCTTGACCACATCCGGCTGAAATCCCGCGAGCAGATTGAGTCCGGAATTCCCCGCGCCGAAGTCGTCGATCGCGCTCAACATGCCGTGGCCGCGGTACTCGCCGAGGATCGCGCGCAGATGCTCGGTATCGCGCGCCCGCTCGGTCTCGGTGACCTCGAACACGAGGTTGTCGGCGGGAAAGCCCGCCCGTTCGGCCGCATCGAGTGTCTCCTGGACGCATTCGGCCGGCTCATAATTCGCGTTGGGCAGGAAATTGATGTGCAGAAACCCGCGCATGCCCAATTGCGCCGCGAGCGCGATCGCCTTGAAGCGGCATTGCTGATCGAATGCATACATGCCGCGCCGGCCGACCTTGCACAGCACGTCGACGGCCGATCCGCCGCCCAAGGGGCGCACGAGCGCCTCTTGCGCATAGACGCTGCCGGTTTCGATGTCGACGATCGGTTGAAATGCCATCGTGAAATCCGGCAACGCGGCATCGCCGCGTGATCCCCGCCAACGTGGCTTGCCGGCGGGTTTGACGGACCTCATGGGTTCAGGGGCGAGAGGCGCCGCGAGATCGAGCGTTGCTTGGCGCGATACAAGGCCTGGTCGGCCTGCGACAACAGCATGTCGACCGACGACACCGCATTCGTGTAAGCGACGATGCCGATCGACATCGCGACGCGCAGCACTGCGCCGCTCGCGAGCGTCATCGGCTCGTGAATCGACTTGGCGATGCGTTCGGCGAGCGCGGTCGCCTTGTCCTTGTCGCAATGGCGCGAGACGATCGCGAATTCGTCGCCACCCAGGCGCACGAGTGTGTCGCCGTCGCGCACGAGTTGATTGAGCCGCTCGGTCACGAGGCAGAGCACCTCGTCGCCGGCCGAATGTCCGTGCAGATCGTTGACGCGCTTGAGGCCGTCGATATCCATCGAGAGCAGCGCGAACGACAGATCGTGGCGCCGTGCATGGCTGAGTTCGATCGTGATCGATTGCTCGAGGCGTGCGCGATTGCCGAGCTTGGTCAAGGAGTCGGTCATCGCGAGGCGCGCGAGCTCGAGCGCGTTGCGCCGCGCCTGCAGCGCCGTCATGGCGGCCGTCGCGAGATCCATGAGCGTCGTGCGCTGCGCATCCGAAAACGTTCGCGGCCGTACATCGAGCACGGCGATCGTGCCGAGCGCATGGTTGGCCCGATCGACGATCGGCGCACCGGCATAAAAACGCGGTTGCGGCTCCAAGAATCCCAAGGGATTCACCTTGAAGCGCTCGTCAGCGCCGAGATCCTCGACCACGAACGGCTCGAGCAGGTTCATGACCGTATGGGCGCAAATCGTTTCGTCGCGCGCAAGCTCGCGCACGTTGAGGCCGAGCCGCGATTTGAGCCAGAGCCGATCGCTGTCGAGCATGCCGATATAGGCGATCGGCGCGCCGAATGCCTGTGCGGCGATGCGCGTCAGCGCGTCGAACTCGAGTTCCGGCTCGCTGTCGAGGCACTCGTAGGCGCGCGCCGCACTCAATCGTGCGGCTTCGTTCGGGGGCGTGGGCTTCGCTGCGGACTTCATGTTTTAGATCTGCTTCGTCGCGAGCGCGTCGCCGTCGATCAGCGAGATGCCGCAAAGCTCGGCAAACTGGCGCGCCTCGCGCGTGAATCGCCCGCCGGTGATCACGAAGCCGCCGCTCGCGCCCTGCGCGGCAATTGCGGTCGTCAGATCCCAGATCACGGCGATGCCGATTTGTTGTTTCTGCCAGTGGCGAAAATTGACGAGAAAGCGATCGCCGTTTCTCGTCAGCCCGAGATCGACGCCGTCGCTCGCGGCGCTGCCGCCGAAACCGCTGACGACATATCCGCGGCGCCGGAAGGACTCGCCGATCCATCGTTCGACGTCGCCGCGGCCGAGCGCCGTGATCGGGCGTTCGGCCATGACGGGCGCTGCCGTGGACTCCACGGGCGCCGCGCGCAGTCGGCGGGCAGCTGCGGCGCTCACGCGTTGCAATCTCTCGTATTGGTTCCCGTAGCAAGTGGCGCGGTCAGGAGGGCAGTTCCGATCACACCGAGGTCGCAAAAAAGCGCCCCGAGAACTGCCACTCGCCACGGAAGCTTGGAGCCGCTGTCCATCCAATCGTCATTTAAACCCAGTCGATTTAAACCCTGGCAATCTGCCATCGGTTGGATCTCGTTTACCCGGCAATGGTGCATATTGCTGCGAATCCGAGGGGTGGCGCTGCGACTTTGGTCACGAACGCGGCAAAGGCGCTAGGCGGCGCCTCGCGCAGCGGCACGCGCGTCACAATGTGCGCGCCGCGGCGCGGCTCATGGATGCTCGATTCCGACCAGCAAGCGGCGCCAGTCGATGTCGACGATCGTCGCCAAACGCCGCAGAAACTCCAGCGTATACACCGTGGTCCACTGCGGCAGTCCCTCGAGAAAAGGGCCGAGATCCCAATCGATCGCATCTTCGAGCACTTCGCGTGCCTCGGGCGAACGCTCGAGCTGCGTCACGAGCGCGGCGCGCACGACGCCGATGCGCACCGGCACGATCGGCTTGCCGTTCGGCTCGATGAGCCCCGCAAGATCGGTGCCGAGCAGGCGCGCGAGTTCGAGCGCCTGCTGAATGCTGATCGCCGAATCGATGTCGGAGTCATAGTGCTCCAGATCCGTGTAGCCCTGCGGCGTCAAGCCGAGCGCTGCCGCGAGTTCGCCTTCGCTGCGGCCCGATTTGAGCCGCAGTTCTCGCAGATGCTGCGCGGAATTCGGCACGCGGACGATGCGCCGGCTTAATTCGCGGACGGCAGTTCGATGAGCCTGCGCCGCTCGAGCGCGAGCCGCAGTGTCATCGGTCTGCTCGGGCAACAAACGGCGTCCGTATTGCGGTAGGTATTGCCGGCGAGTATCACGCGGTCCGGCTCGACGCTGAGCTCGTTGATGAGCTGCAATCCCTTGCCGCCGACCCGGTGCACGCAGCAAAACAGGTAATTTCCGCCGCGATACCAGAACGTGGCGACATATTGCAGCCAGTCGTCGGGACCGCGCACGCCTTCGAGCGTAAACAGCATGACTGCAACCGGCCGATCGGCGAGCCGGCCGAACACGAACTGGGTCGCATCGGGCGATATGATCGCGTGCGACTTACCATAGGTGTGTTGAGCACGTGCGAATGAGCCGCGCCAGTCTTCGACCTCATGCGGTACGCCGATCGCGGTCGGTGCCGCCGCGGCTTGCAGCGCTGCGAGGCCCGCCGCGATCGCGGCGAATGCGGCCAGTAATTGAATACGGATGTGACACGCCATGATGCGACGGATTGCTCCCGTTGATGGTTGACGATGGGCCGCACGCACATCCCGCACGGGAGGCGCGTGTCATTGGCTGACTAGTCTAAACCCTTCGGGAATTGCGGCGCTAAAGATACTTCAGGTCGACAATGCGCCCATGAGCGCGACGCCGAGCGCCGGCGTCGTGAGAATATGGCGCAGACGCAGCGCCCACCCGACCACCGGAACGAGGTCTGCTGCAAAACGGTGCACATGGCGCGTCAAATTCATCGGCTGCTCCTGAGGCGTTCCCGAGATATAACGGCGCAGCCGCTGCCGCGTTGACCGATTGCGCCGGCCCCGGCGCACGGCGTAACCTCGCGGCGTTACATTTGCTTAATCGTAATAAACGCGATCGCCACGACGGCGTTATGGCTGTGGTGAGTTGAGGCAACGGTGCTGGGATCTCGATCTGCTCCGGGCAATGTGAAGTGCGACACTGAAGCGCGTTTGGACCTTATATAGCGTGTGCGACTTGCTGCGCTCGAGGCTCGACGAAACTCGAGTCGCCTCACAAAAAGCCGGCGGGACCGCGCCCACGGGCGTTGCACGACAAGAATCTTCAATAAACGTTTAAACGGTTCGGGAGAGTCATATGTTGCATACCTTGAAATCTAAATTCGCACCTCTGCTGGCTGCGGCCGGGATCGCGCTGCTGGCGGGCTGCGTCGCGGCTCCGCCGCCTGCACCCCCGGCGCATCACCCGGCGTATTTGCACGCATTGTCGGATCTGCGGGCCGCGCGCTGGTGCATCGAGCATCGCCCCGGTGACTGGGCGCAAAGCGCCGATGAGCAGGAGTCGGTGCACCAGATCGACGCCGCGATCAACGACATGAAGCAGGCGGCGATGGATGACGGCAAGAACATCGCCGATCACCCGCCGGTCGACGAGCATCCGGATCATCGCGGCCGCATCCACGAAGCCGTGAAGTTCCTCGAGAAGGCGCGCGCCGATATCGCGCGCGAAGAGGACAATGGCTACGCGAACGGCTTGCGTGATCGTGCGATCGGCCACATCGATGGCGCGATCCACGCGGCACGCCGCGTGTTCAGAGACTAGTATGTCGATCGCTTTTCCTGCGGCGCACCCGATCTGCCCTCAAAGCGGCGGTGCGCCGCGGGACGAGCTCCGGGCGATCCGATCCGTTACCCAGCCGTCACACCGACGTCGCAGCGCTGTCAACGATCGCGAGTAATCTTCCGCCGATGGACATGGAATCCCGTTTGCGCAAGCTCGAATCCCGCTACCGTGTTGCGATGAACGCGGCGCTCGCGGCGAAGGCGCATTACCTTGCGCTCACGGGCGAGCCCGGCGCGACACCGGCAGCGATCGAGTGCGCACGCGCGCGCTGGCAGCAGCTCGATGCGCGCAAGCGCGGCATCGCGGCGCGCATGGGTGAGGTCGAGGACTACGAGCTGGGCGCCCGCGCCTGATGGCGTAGCGCACCGACGCAGCCCGGGTCGCGCCGGAGCGGCGCTTTTGGTAATCTTCGCCCCTTGCAAAGCCCATCCACCAAGAGAAGGATCACGGTCATGCGAAAGCCCCTCTCCAAGCCCTTGACGGTTACCCTGTTCGCACTCGCGCTCTACGCGGTCGGCTCATCGAATCTGCTCGCGCAAGACCACCCCGACGAGCACCACGATCAAATGCCGCAGGAGCACCACGATCAGATGCACGCCGATCATGCCGCTGCGGCGCACGATGATCCGGTGGCCAAATACCGCCATGACCACCCGCATTCCTCGGCGCGCTGCCACGACGGATTCTTTACGCGGACGAGCGATCGCAGTCGCGCCTGCAGCAAGCACGGCGGCATCGACGTTTGGCTCTCGATGTAAAGACGTCGTTTAGACCGAAGTCGGCGTTTCCTCCGCGTGAGTGCGCACGCAAGCGCCGCCTTCGTGCGCTATCTGATCTTCCCCGCGTGCGGCGGTGCGGTGCTCGTGGTGTTCGTGTTCGCGCCGCCGCTCGCGTTCGCGAAGCTGCAGCCGCTGCTCGCGCTGCCGCTGATCCTGATTCTCACGTCCTGGTTCTTCAAATACGCCTACATCCTGTTCGACGCGGTCGTTCGCGGCGTCGATGAGCCGCCCGCGCTCGATATCCAAATGCTCAATCCGCTCGATGAACAGCGGCCGATCGCGCAACTCGCGATCGTGGCAGTGCTCGGCGCGCTGGTCTTTCTGGCCGGCGAGCGGATCGGTCCCGCCGCGGGCTTCGCGCTCGCAATCGCAGCTTTGTGTGTGCTGCCGGCGACCGTTGCGGTGCTCGGCCTCGAGGGCGATCTGCTCAAGGCGCTCAACCCGATCGCGTGGCTGCGCATCATCCATGGCTTAGGGCTCTGGTATCTCGTGGTGCTCGCGCTGATCGGCGGCTATGGACTGCTGCTCGGAATTTTGGCCGACTGGCTATCGTGGTTCATTTTTCCGCTGCTTGCGGGCCAATTCGCGACCTTGTCGGTGTTCAGCGTGCTGGCCGGTGCGCTCTACGAGCGGCGTCACGAACTCGGGCTCGAGGCCTGGCATGCACCCGAGCGCAAGCAGGAGCGCGCGCAGCACGAGGAACGCCGGCAGAGCCAACGCACGGTCGACGCCGCCTATGACCAGATGCGCGTCGGCGCTCACAGCAACGCCTGGAAGATCCTGCAGGATTGGCTCACGACACGCGACCACGCGGCCGAAGATTACCGCTGGCTATGCGAACGCGTCGCGAGCTGGGGCGATGCGCGCTACGCCACCCGCATGACCGAGGAGACGCTTGAGAGGTTGCTGATATTGCGCCGCAATGGGGAAGCCCTCGACCTGCTCAAGGCTCGCTTAAGCGCCGATCCGCAGTTTCGACCCAAGACCGCGGCGAGCACCTTGAGCCTGGCCGCGATCGCGACGAGCGGCGGTACCAAGGCGGTCGCGCGCACGCTGCTGGGCGACTTTGCCGCGCGCTTCCCAGATGACCCCAGCACTGCGGCTGCACGGCGGCTTGCCGAGCAACTCGACGCGTGATGCACCAAAACGGTGGCGCCGCGCGGAGGTCGGATGCCTCTACTTAGTGCAGCGCGGCATCGGTATTGACCTTAAGTCCATGATTAAATGTGCACTGCGCCGCTTGGCATGGAATTCGCTTCAGGCATGAGGAACCAGGGGGTTAGTTGGGCAACACACCGTACAACGAAATGTATCTCGGTAGCGGGGCTGCGCGGTCGCATTACCAGCGCTATGCGCAGTGGCTCGCCAACCAGCCGGCGGAGCGGCTCGCGCAGAAGCGCGCCGAGGCCGACGTGTTGTTCCATCGGGTCGGCATCACCTTCGCGGTCTACGGACAAGAGGAAGGCGCAGAGCGGCTGATCCCGTTCGATATCGTCCCGCGCGTGCTGCCCCTCGACGAATGGATCCGGCTCGAGGCCGGGCTCAAACAGCGCGTGCGCGCGCTCAATGCATTCATCCACGATATCTATCACGATCAGCAGATCTTGAAGGCCGGCGTGATTCCGTCGGAACAGGTTCTTTGCAACTCGCAATACCGCCCCGAGATGCAGGGCGTCGATGTGCCCGGCGGCATTTATGCGCACATCGCCGGCATCGATATCGTGCGCGACGACACCGGCGAATTTCGCGTGCTCGAGGACAACCTGCGCGTGCCGTCGGGCGTCTCGTACATGCTCGAGAATCGCAAGATGATGATGCGGCTGTTCCCGGAGCTGTTCTCCGAACACCGGATCGCGCCGGTCGATCACTATCCGGACGTGCTGCTCGAGAATCTGCGCAGCGTCGCGCCGACCGGCGTCGTCGACCCGACCGTCGTGCTGCTGACCGCGGGCGCGCACAACAGCGCGTATTTCGAACATGCGTTCCTTGCACAGCAGATGGGCATCGAACTCGTCGAGGGCCAGGATTTGTTCGTGCGCGATGAGTCGGTGTTCATGCGCACGACCCAGGGTCCGCAGCGCGTCGACGTGATCTATCGGCGCATCGACGACGATTTTCTCGACCCGCTGGTGTTTCGGCCCGACTCGATGCTCGGCGTACCGGGCTTGCTCGCCTCGTATCGCGCGGGGCGCATCACGATCGCCAATGCGATCGGCACGGGTATCGCCGACGACAAATCGATTTATCCCTACGTGCCGGACATGATCCGTTTTTATCTCGGACAAGCGCCGATCATCGCCAATGTGCACACCTGGATGCTGCGTCGAAAAGGCGACCAGGACTACGTTCTCGCGCACTTGCCCGAGCTGGTCGTCAAGGAGGTCCACGGCGCGGGCGGCTACGGCATGCTGATCGGGCCCGCGGCGAGCAAGGCCGAGATCGAGCTGTTCCGGGCGCAGATTCTCGCGACACCCGAGCGCTATATCGCGCAGCCGACGCTCGCGCTGTCGACCTGCCCGACGTTCGCGGGCGTCGGGCTCGCGCCGCGCCACATCGATTTGCGCCCCTTCGTGCTCTCGGGCCGCGACGTGAGCATCGTGCCCGGAGGACTCACGCGCGTGGCGCTGCGCGACGGCTCGCTGGTCGTCAACTCCTCGCAAGGCGGAGGCACCAAGGACACCTGGGTGCTGGAAACCTGACATGCTGAGCCGCACCGCCGATCACCTCTATTGGATGTCGCGCTACATCGAGCGCGCGGAGAGTCTCGCGCGCCTCGTCGACGCCCACTACCGCATGTCGATGCTGCCGCATTCCGGCGACACGCTGACCGAGTCGCTGCAGGCGACGATGACCGCGCTGCACATGGCGGACGCCTACCACGAGAAACACGACAAGATCGAACCGCGCGCGGTGTTCGAATTCGTGAGCCTCGACCGCGAGTACAGCGGCAGCATTTTCAGCTGTCTGCGCGCCGCACGCGAGAACGCGCGCGCGGTGCGCGGCTCTCTGACCTCGGAGCTCTGGGTCACGCTGAACTCCACCTGGCTCGATGCGCGCGATTTCTCGGTGCATCGCGAGCCGCATGCCGACATCGGCCAATTCGTCGAATGGGTCAAGGAGCGTTCGCATCTGACGCGCGGCGTGACGATCGGTACGATGCTGCGCGACGAGGCGTTTCATTTCACGCGCATCGGCACGTTCCTCGAGCGAGCCGACAGCACGGCGCGCATTCTGACTGCGCATCAAAGCGACCTCACGCCGGCCGCCGATGCAACCGCGGTGCCGGATCCTTATCAATGGAGCGTGCTGCTGCGTGCGCTCTCGGCGTTCGAAATCTACCGGCGTGTCTACCGCGACGTCATCACGCCGCTCAAGGTGGCGCAGCTGTTGATTCTGCGCGACGACATGCCGCGCTCGATGCTGCGCTGTTGCAAGGAGGTCTACACGAACCTGCGGTCGGTCTCGAATCAGCAATCGGCGGAAACCCTGCGCCGCGCCGGAGAGATGCATGCGACGCTGCATTTCACACGCATGGAGGACATCATGAGCTTCGGCGTGCCGCTGTTCCTCGAGCAATTCCTCGCACGCAGCCGCGATCTCGGCGATCGCATCGCCTCGGACTTCTTGGTACCACCGGCGGAGGCCTGAACGCGATGCAATTGCATATTCGCCACGAGACGAGTTACCGCTACGAGCGCCCGGTCAAGTACAGCGTGCAGAGTCTGCATTTGACGCCGCGGCGCGATCCCAGCCAGCGCGCGCTCGCCTGGACGATCAATGCGCCGGGCCGGCGGCTCGAGCAGGTCGACGCCTACGGCAATATTTCGCACTTGCTGACCATCGAGGAGCCGCACCGGGAAATCCGCATCGTCGTGCAGGGTGTCGTCGAGACCGCCGACAGCGAGGGGCGGCAGGACGATGGTCCCTTGTCGCCGCTCGCCTATCTTGCGCCGACCGCGCTGACCGCGCCGAACGAGGCACTGCGGGCTTTCGCAAAGACCGCCGTGCACGAGCACAACGATCCGCGCGCGCGCGCGCATGCGCTCGCCGACGCGGTCTACAGCGCGGTCCGCTACAAGTCCGGGACCAGCGACGTTCAGGACAGCGCGGCCGAGGCGTTCAAGAGCGGCGAAGGCGTCTGTCAGGATCACGCCCACGTCTATCTCGCGTCGGCGCGCTCGCTCGGGATACCGGCGCGCTACGTGAGCGGCTACCTCTATACGGGCGATGCCAACGATGTGGCGAGCCATGCCTGGGTCGATGTCTGGCTCGGCGCCGAGATCGGCTGGCAGAGTGTCGATGTGACCCACAAATGCCCGGCCGTGCGCACCTATTGCCGCCTCGCGGTCGGCCGCGACTATCTCGATGCGGCGCCGGTGCGCGGCGTGCGCCATGGCGGCGGCGGCGAGAAAATGCAGGCGACCGTGCTGGTTGCCGACTCGGCCCAACAGCAACAGCAGTAGTCTGATGTAGAATTCACGCGCATGACCTACTGTGTCGGCATACTCGTCGATACCGGCCTCGTGATGTTGTCCGATTCACGCACCAATGCCGGCATCGACCAGATCAACACCTTTCGCAAGATGGTGACCTTTCAGCGCGCGGGCGACCGCGTGCTCGTGCTGTTGTCCTCGGGCAATCTTGCGATCACGCAGGCCGTTGTTCACGCGCTGCACGAGTACCCGGGCGAGCCGGAGCGCCCGACCGGGATCTTCGGCGCGGTCGACATGTTCGAGGCGGCGCGCGTGGTCGGCGATGCGTTGCGCGAAGTGCACGGCCGCGACGCGCAATCGCTCAAGGACCAAGGCCACGACTTCAATGCGGCCTTCATTTTGGGCGGCCAAATCGCCGGTGAGCCGCCGCGGCTGTTCGACATCTATGCGGCCGGCAATTTCATCGAGTCATCGATCGATACGCCCTATTTCCAAATCGGCGAATCCAAATACGGCAAGCCGATCATCGATCGAGTGATCTCGCGCAGCAGCAGCCTCGCGCAGGCCGCCAAGTGCGCGCTGATCTCGATGGATTCGACGATCCGTTCGAATTTATCGGTCGGGCCGCCGCTCGACCTTGCGATCATTCGCCGCGACGAGTTCAAGCTGCATACGCACATCAGCATCGATCTCGACAACGAGTATTTCAACAAGATCCGCACCCGTTGGGGTTTTGCGCTGCGCGAAGTGTTCAGCGAATTGCCGGATCCGAACTGGTAGCAGGCGAGCTGGTATCGGGCTTCAGGCCTCGAGCCAGACCTTGAGCGCCGCAGCGACCGCCTCTGGCTGCTCGACCGGCGCCATGTGGCCCGCATCCGGAATCGCGACCAGCGTCGATCCGGGGATCAAGCGGTGCATCTCGGCGTGCTGCGCGAGCGGCGACCAGTTGTCCTCGGCCCCGCTCAACAGCAGCGTCGGCACGCGAATCGTCGGCAGCACCGCGAGCGCATCGGGACGCTCGAGCAGCGCCGTGACCTGGGCCGCGAAACTCTGCGCCGTGGAGCGCTCGACCATGCGCGCGAGCCGCGGTGTCACGGCGTCGATGCGCGCGCGATTCGCGCCCATCATCGGCGGCAGCCAGTGCGGCGCGAGCGCCGCCATGCCCTGCGCACGCGCGATTGCGACCAGGCGCCTGCGAACCTCGGACTCGGGATCCTGCGCGGCGCGGGCACCGGTGTTGAGCAAGGCGAGGCGCTCGACGCGCTCAGGCTGGATGCGCATGATCTCGAGCGCCACGCGCCCTCCCATCGAATGGCCCGCGAGCGCAAAGCGTTCGGGCGCGGTCCGCAGCACCTCGTTTGCCATCGCGGCAATCGAATCGAAATCCGCGAACGAATAAACACGGGTGTCGGCGAGCGGGTCAAGGCGCGCAACGATGTCGGCCCAAATCGTCTCGTCGCAAATCAGCCCCGACAGCAGCAGCAGCGGTTGCCGTCGGCTCATCGATGTATGCACCAAGGCTCGGCGTCCATGCGCCAAGCTTATCAGCAATGTGGGAATTTCCGGGCTACTCGAGGTGCATGAGCGCTTGCGGGCGCCCCAACAAATAACCCTGCGCATAGTCGACGCCGAGCATGCGCAGCGCATCGAGTTCCGTGTCGAGTTCGACCGAACCGGCGACGGTTTGCACGCCGAGCGAGCTCGCCATCTTGACGATGCCCGAGATCATCGCATTGGCGACGCGATCACGCGGCGCTGCACTCACGAGCGAGCCGTCGATCTTGAAGTAGTCGGCGGGCACGTCGCGCAGGTACGCAAGCCCCTGTGCACTCACGCCGAACTGGTCGAGAGCCACCTCGCAACCGAGCGCCTCGAGCCGATACATGGCCTCCCAGACGCCGGCGTCGCCCGATGCCGCCGAGCGCTCGGCGACCTCGAAGCACAGCGCCTGAGGCGGAATCTCGCTCTTCTCGAGACAGGATCCGACATAGCTCACGAAGTGCGGATCGGTGAGCGCCTGCACCGAGACGTTGACCGCGAACACCGTCGGCGTGCGCATCCAGTAGGCGCGGTGATTGAGCAGCCAAACCAGCAGCGTGCGCACCACCCAACGGTCGATCGCGGGCATCAGTTCGAGCTGCGCCGCTGCGCCCAAGAACGCCGCGGGTTCGATGAGGCTGTCGTCCGGCATGCGCAAGCGCAGCAGCACCTCGTAGCGCGCCGCGCTTTGCGCGAGGCGCAGCGGGTGTATCGGCTGCAGAAACAGTTCGAATCGCTCCTCCATGAGTGCCCGTTCGATTTGGGCGCGCTGGCGCGAATCTTGGACCGGCCCGCGCGGCGCCCGGCTCGTGCGCCCAAGTCCGGCCGCGAGACACAGCAATAGCGGCGCGAGGCGCAGCTCGAGCGCCTCGATGCCGTCGGCCTCGGCGCAGTCGGGATCCAGCCCTAAGCGCGCGGCGCCGCAAATCTCGCCGTCGGCGAGCCGCACGGGGATCACGACGACATAGCGCCGATCGTCCTTCTCCTCGGATTCGATCGCCGCAACGCCGCCGCGGCCGTTCGCGAGCGCATCTTCGACGAGTTCGTGATCCTCGGGCAGCAGAAAGTCCTCGCTGAGCCAGAGCGTCTCGCCCGAGGCGTCGTGAAAAGAGACGCTCACGACTTCCGGCGCGAGCGCACGCACGATTTGCGCAAATGCCTCGAGCGTGCGGGATGGATGATTCATAGCCCTCAGAATAGAGGAACACAAGGCAAGCCCGGCTTGTCGTCGCCGCGCGACGTGGAGCAACGGCGACAAGACTCGCGCGGCAATGGCGCCGCAATACGTCAAATCAAATTCAGTTTTTGGGCCGCCGGCCGATGCATGACAACGGGCATGCGGGTTGCGCGGTTTGCCTCAGGGAAAGAAGCGTCGAATGGGACACATTTTTATCGGCCGCCAGCCCATCATCGACGGTGATGGAACGCTCTACGGCTACGAACTGCTGCACCGCAGTTTAGGCCGCGACTACGCGATCGTCGGCGATGGCGATCGCGTGTCCTCGGACATGCTGCTCAATGCGGTGCTCGAGGTCGGCATCCGGCATATCTCGGGCTCGCATCGCGCGTTCATCAACGTCACCGAAAATCTGCTCATGAACCCGGCGCTCGACACGCTGCCGCCGGAGCGCATCGTACTCGAGGTGCTCGAGGATGTGCCGGTCGACAAACCGCTGCTCGAGCGGCTCGCGACCTTGCGCGCACTCGACTTCGAGATTGCGCTCGACGACTTCGTCTGCCTGCCCGAGCGCACCGCGCTGATCGCGCACGCCGATATCGTCAAGCTCGACGTGCTCGCGATGGACCGAGACGCGCTTGCTCGCCAGGTCGACATTCTCAAGCGCAGCGGCGTGCGCCTGCTCGCAGAAAAGGTCGAAACCCCGGCGATGTACGATGATCTCAAACGCCTCGGCTTCGATCTGTATCAAGGCTATTATTTCGCGCGGCCGGAGATCTACGAGAGCCATCGGATCCTGCCCAACAAGCTCGTGCTGCTCGAATTGCTCGCGCGCGTCAATCAGCCGGATATTACGCCGGAAGAGCTTGGGGAAATCATCCGCGGCGACGTCGCACTGTCGGTCACGGTGCTGCGCTGGGCGAATTCCTCGATGGTCGGACTGCGGACCGCGGTCGAGTCGATTCAGCGCGCGATCGTCGTGCTGGGGTTGCAGACGATTCGCAATTGGGTTTCCCTGCTCACACTTGCGCGCATGGGCACGACGCCGAGCGAGCTGCTCAAGATGATGCTCGTGCGGGCGCGCTGCTGCGAGCTGCTCGCGGGCGCTGCGGAGCTTGCGAATGCATCGAGCTACTTTACCGTGGGCCTGCTGTCGGCACTCGACGTGATCTTGAAACTCGACATGGCCGAGGCCCTCGAGCGCGTGCCGCTTGCGGCCGCGCAAAAGGCCGCGGTGCTCAAGCAAGAAGGTGATTTCGGCGCGGCGCTCAAAACCGTGATCGCGCTCGAATCGGGTGATTATGCGTGCGCGCGCTATCGAAGTTTGAGCTTCGAGGCGATCCGCGATTGTTATCTGAGTGCGATCGGCTGGGCCGACAACCTCGCCGCGCCCGGGATGCTATCGGGCTGATTCAAGTCGCGCTCGTAAACGTCGCGCGCACGACCCGCTGTACATAGTCCGGCGTTCCATAAGCGCCCACGGTCGCGGTCGCCGAGATCGAAAACGACTGATAGGAGGCGCTGCCCTCGGTGAATGCGGTCGCGGTGCAGCTCACTACGACGACATAGCCATTGAGCGAGGCTTCGCTGAGGTTCAGTGTGCCGTTCGCGCAAGTCCCGTTGAGTGCGCGATACGCGGCCCAGTCGATGCCGGCGCGCGCCGCCGCGAGTGCCCGCGCCTGCTGCAGGGCGACCGTCACGGTTTGCTGTTGTCCGATCGACACCCGCAGCGCGACGGTTGCGAGCAGCGCGACGACGACGATCAGGAACACGACCGGCACGAGCGCGAAACCGCGCGTGCGTCGCGATGGCGCAGCGCGCCGGCTTCCCACGCTCCGGCGCGTCATGGCGCGTTCACCAGATGCACTTGGTGCACGAGTTGCACGGTCTGCGCGGTCGTCGACGCCGAACTGCTCGTGAGCGTCAAGGACAGCGTCGCCATGCCGCCGCGCGCAGGCGTACCGGGCGCATAGGTGAACGCGCAGCTGCCGACATTCGCGGATACGCGGCCCGCGGACGCGCCGGCCGCGAGCAGCGACGAGTCGCTGGTCAATTGCGTCGGGCCGATCGCGTAGCCGGTGTAGCGGGTCAGCACGCCGATCGACATATCGCACAAATAAGTGATCGGACCGGAGACGAGATAGACGCGCTTGCCGGGCGATCCCCAGCCGAATTGGAATCCGGGCGTCATGGTCACGAGCTGCGCATTCGGCGTCGATCCGGCCTTGATCGTGATCGTGGTGCCCGCGGGCGTAATCACGTTGGCGAGCGCGTAGGCATTCGCGCCCGGCACGCCGACGTTGTAGATCGCGAGGTAATCGCTACTCGAGCTGAACGGCAGAGTGACCTGCGAGAACGGCACGGTCGTCGCGAACGCGGTGTCCGCGGTCGTGAAGTCGAGCCACTGCGTCGGATCGGTCAGCGGACCGTTGTCGCGATAGCGCGCGCCGTCGATGGTCTCGATCATCTCGAGAGCGACGATGTTCGAGCCGTTCGCGATGCGCACGCTGTTCGGCAGCGCCGCGCGCAAGTCTCGCGACAGCAGGCGCAGCGCACTGTCCGCGGCATCGACCAATTGGGCACGCTGCGTCTGCGAGTTGTAGGCGTTGATCGGCGTGACGACGAACATCGTCATGAAGGTCACGCAGATTGCGCTCAAGGTGATCACGATCACGAGCTCGATCAAGGTCATGCCGGCGGATCTGCGCGTTTGCCGCATCAGAAATTCGTCCGGTAGCCCGACAAGCTCACGAGTACGCCGGTCGGATCGGTCACCGAGACGTCGATGCGCCGCGCATTGGCCGCGCTTACGCCGGTCAATGCCGTGGTTTGCACGACCGCGACACTGACCGTGTAGGCCGACAGTCCCGGCAGCGGATTGCCGTATTGGTCGCAGGCGCCGACATCGACGAGGCCGTTGTATTCGTCGACATCATTGAAATTGGCGCGCAGCGTCGGTGTCGGCACACCGACCGGTGCGGCGACCGGCTGCAGCAGGATTTCCTCGAGGTAAGCTTCGGCGATCGCGACCGCTTGCTGGCGCACCATTGTGTTCGCGCCGCGCGCGGTGATCGTCGACAAGGCGCCGAGCACCGCGGTTGCGGCGATCGCGACGATCGTGATCGCCACGACGAGTTCGATCAGCGTGAGCCCCCGGTTTGCCTCTGCGTCGATGCCTCGCCGCATGGCTACTGTACTTCCTGCACGAAGCCGGTTTGCGCATCGATCGTGATCGTGGCAGCGCCCACGGTCAGAGCCGTCGCCGGAGCCGAACTCAAGGCGCCGCTGCCGCTGAACACGTACAGGCCGGCGGGGCTCGCCGACACGTTGTTGGGCGCCGTGCCCGCGACCGCGGCGCCATCGGGGCCGACGACCGGCGTGCTCCAGCTCGTATCATTGGGATTGCAGGTATTGCCCGAGGCGGCTTGCTGTTGCACCGAATAGGCGCCCGACGACAGATTGACCTCGGCCGGGCAATCGGTCGCGACCGCGGCCTTCTGCGCGACGCGCAGCGCCGCCGCGAGTGCGTCCGCATAGCCACGCTGAGCAAATACCCCGGAATCGAAAAAATGCGGGCCCGCGACCGCGGCCAGGATGCCGGCAATTACGATGACCAGCACGAGCTCGATGAGCGTGTAGCCGCGCGGACGGGCGCCGATCCCTTGCTGTCTCAAACTCATCAACGCGCTTCCTTTGCTGCTGCCAATGTGTCGGCTGGTAGCCCCCAAACTGGAGAATCGGCGGCCCAATCGTGAACCGATTCACATCGCAAGCCGGCCCTGGCGCAGGCTATACTCGCCATCCATGAACGCGATTCCCAGGTCCTTCGCGAAGCCCACCGAGGCGCAGCGGCAAGCGAAAATCGATCTCGCGGCCTGCCACCGGCTCGGCGCGCGCTTCGGCCTCAACGAGGGCATCGACAACCACCTCACGGTGCTCGTGCCGGGCCACCGCGACCGTTTTTATCTCGCGCCGTTCGGATTGCACTGGTCCGAGGTCAAGGCGAGCGACTTCATGGAGATCGATCTCGACGGCCAGCTGATCGTGGGTTTGGGTCCGATCGAACATACGGCGCTGAACATCCATTTGCCGCTGCATCGGCTCGCGCCGCACGCGATCTGCGTATTCCACACCCATATGCCGTATGCGACCGCGCTCGGCATGCTCGAGAATCCGCGTCTCGAAATGGCCGTGCAAAGCGCGCTCGGCTTCTACGACGACATCGCGTATGACTTAGGCTACAACGGCCTCGCGCTCGAGCGCACCGAAGGTGAGCGCATGGCGGGCGTGCTCGGGCAGAAGTCGGTACTGATGCTCGGCAACCACGGCGCGCTCGTGACCGGCAGGACCGTGCCGGAAGCGTTCGAGCGCCTCTACTTCCTCGAGCGCGCTGCCCAGGCGCAAGTGCTCGCGCTCTCGACGGGCCGCAAGCTGCGCGTGATCCCGGAGCCCGTGGTCCAATCGACGGTCGCGCAATTCAAGCAGTGCGCGGCGATCGGCGGCCGCGAACGGCCCGACCTGCATTTCGCCGCCTTGAAGCGCCTGCTCGATCGCAGCGAACCGGATTACGCGACCTGAAGGCCGCCGCGACTCCGGATCCCGCCGAGTCGCCCGCACCGGGCTTAGTGCGCTCGGCGCACAGCCTGTTCGTGTATCTGCTCGCGGCCGTGCTGTTCATCAACTATATCGACCGCGGCGTGATGCCGACCGCGGGTCCGATGATGCTGACCGACCTGCACTTGAGCAATACGCAGCTCGGCCTGTTGCTGTCGGCGTTCTCCTGGACCTATGTCTTGTTCCAGGTTCCGGTCGGTTGGCTCGCCGAACGCTATGGCGCGCACCGGATCCTTGCGGCGGGCCTGATCCTCTGGGCCTCGGTGACGATGCTGATCGGCCTGTCCTCGACGTTCACGGTGTTGTTTGGGCTGCGGCTGCTGCTAGGCCTCGGCGAGAGCACGGGCTTCCCCTGCGTCTCCAAACTGCTGGCAGCCGCGGTACCGACGCCGAGTCTCGGCACCGCGAACGGCATCGTCGGCTTTGCGTATCTGTTCGGACCCGCGGTCGGCACGCTGCTCGGCGGCATGCTGATGGCGGGCTTCGGCTGGCGCAGCGCGTTCCTGGTATTCGGCGGCCTCTCGTTGCTGTGGTTGCTGCCCTGGTCGCGCGTCGTGACCGCACAGCGCGGCGTCGTGCGCACCGAGGTGCGCACACCGACGCTGTGGACGCTGCTGAAGAACCGCGCGCTCTGGGGCACGGCGCTCGGGTTGTTCTCGAGCAACTACACGTTCTATTTCATTTTGCAGTGGCTGCCGGTGTACCTGGTTCGCGAGCGCGGCTTTTCGACCGTGGAGATGGCGAAGCTCGCGAGCGCATCGTTCTTGGTGATGGCCATTTGCGCGCTCGGCGCCGGCTGGGCGACCGATCGCTATATCAAGGCCGGCGGGTCGGCCAACTTCGGCTACAAAGCGATCATGGCCGCGGCGCACGGCGGCGCAGTCGTGTGCATGCTCGCGATGGCCTATGGTCCGCCGCCGGTCGCGCTCGCGAGCATCTTCGTGTTTCAGGCGCTCTGCGGCGCCTCCTCGCCGGGCGTCTATGCGATACCGCAGATCCTCGGCGGCGCGCGCGCCACGGGACGCTGGGTCAGCATCCAAAACTCGGTGGGCAATATCGCGGGCATCGTTGCGCCGACGCTCACGGGTTTGATCATCGATCTGACCGGCCAGTTCACGCTCGCTTGCGTGCTCGCCGCGGCGATGAGCCTGCTCGGACTCGTCGGCTGGCTCAGCATGCTGCCGCGGCTCGAGCAGATCGACTGGGATGGCGCAGCGCGGCCGGCCGCCTCGCGCTGATTTGATGCCCGGGCGTGTGCTGGCGCACCGAAAATCATCGGTATCGGGCGCAGCCTATGCCTGACGATACCCCTTAAGACCCAGCGCGGCGGATCGAATCCCGCGCTCGGCCGTCGCTCGCCGCAAGGAAATCCCATGAAAGACGCCAAACCCGCTTCCGCCGCTTCCGCTCCCGAAGGTCAAGTGCCGCCGAAGGGTACGTTCGATCACAAGACGATCGGCATTTATCCCGATTTCGCCGATGTCGGAAATGCGTTCTTGTTGTTGCACAAGAACGGATTCACGGACGCGCAAATCAGCGTGCTCGGGCGCGAACAGCCGAACTGGCAGCAAAAGGTCGGGAATGAATGGGACAATTTTAAAGTGACCAAGGCCGCGCTCGGCGGCGCCGCGTTGGGCGCGGTTCCGGGCCTCGTGCTGATCACCGGCATCGCATTGACGGGCGGCGTCGGGATCCTGGCCGTCGGACCGATGGTCGGAGCGATGTCCGCACTCGGCTTGGGAACGTTCGGGGGCACCTTGATGGGGATCAAATCCACGACGCTCGAAATCAAGGACGCGAAGCCCAGTGTCGAACAAGAGGTTGCAGAAGCGCTTAGCCAGGGTCAATGGGTCGTCGTCGTCGATACCGCAACCGAAGATGATGCCTTGCGCGCACGCACCGCGATGCCCAATCGGCGCATATCCCGCAACGAGCAATCGGCAACGCCCGAGGCGGTGGCCGCTGTCGACGAACAAATCGACTTGATCAAACTGGGTCAGGTCGTCGAGGAAGCGATCGAGCTGGTCGCGAAGGAATCGACGCAGCCGCCGCTCGAGGTCATGTGCAAGCTCGAGAAAATCGAAGCCGCGGCACTCAAGAAAGCCGCGAACGCTGCGATCACCAAAATCTCCGATGCGACCGATCTTGATACGACCGAGATCACCGATATTTTCAAGGAATATCGCGTTGCCGGCATGGATGCGATCGTGAGCCGGCTGCGTGAACAGAGCCACATCCGGCGGTCGGTATTCTGAGCGCGCGGCGGCCCGCGCGCGCGGTCTTCAGCCGAGCTGTGTCGTCGGCAAATAGTGATCGAGCAGCAGCGCGATGAACAGCCACATCAGATAGACGATCGAATAGCGGAACAGGCGCATCGCGGCCGCATCCCCGGCGCCACGCACGAGCTTGAGCGCGTGGAGCAGAAACCCGGCATCGAGCACCACGGCCGCGGCCAGATATACGACGCCGCTCATACGCATCACGAATGGCAGCATCGTGACCAGCGTGAGCGCAATCGAATAGCGCAGCACGGCGCGCTGCGTGAACGCGACGCCGTGCGTGACCGGCAACATCGGGATATTGACCTTGGCGTACTCGGCGCGGCGCGCGATCGCGAGTGCCCAGAAATGCGGCGGTGTCCAGATGAAAATGATCAGGAACAACAGCAGCGCCTGCGGATCGACATGGCCGGTGATCGCGGTCCAGCCGAGAATCGGCGGTGCGGCGCCCGCGGCGCCGCCGATCACGATGTTCTGCGGCGTCGCGCGCTTGAGCCATACCGTGTAAACCACGGCGTAACCGAACAATGAAGCAAACGTCAGTGCGGCCGTGAGCACGTTGACTTCGCGAACCAGCAGGAACATCGATGCGATGCCGAGCAGCGCCGCGAAGCACATCGCTTGCGCGGGCCGCAGATGTCCGGTCGGCAAGGGCCGCGCATGCGTGCGCGCCATGCGCGCATCGATGCCGCGATCCACGACATGATTGATGGCCGCGGCGCCGGCGGCGGCGAGCGCAATACCCAAATTCGCATAGAGCAGCGTGTCGAGGCGCGGCAGTCCCGCCGAGGCGAGCAGTGAGCCGACCAGCGAGGTCAGCACGATCAGCGCGACGACGCGCGGCTTGGTGAGCTCCCAATAATCGTGCCAGGTCGCCCCGACCGCTGCGGCTTGCACTTCGAGCTGACTCATGCGGGGGCTCGCAACGCGCGGTTCAAGCCGACCGTTGCCATGAGCAGCAGCGCGGCTCCCGCGCTGTGCGCGGTTGCGAGCAGCAGCGGGAAGCCGCTGACCACCATCGTGACGCCGATGATCAACTGCAGCGCGAGCGCCGCGATCACGAGGCCGGCGGCGCGTTGCGCGAATTTGTCGCGGACTCGCAGAGCCGCGATCGCCGCGACGCCAAGTGCGGCCGTGATCGTGAGTGCGCCCAATCGATGCGTAAACTGAATTGCGGTGCGCGCCGGCGTATCGAGCACGCCGCCCTCGTAGGTCGGCGCCGGAGTGCCGCGCAAATCGAACGCGGTGCGAAAATCCGCGGCGGGCCACCACTGCGCCTGACAGGTCGGAAAGTCCGGGCAGGCCGCCGCCGCATAATTGCTGCTGGTCCAGCCGCCGAGCGCAATTTGCGCGCCGAGCGCGATCAGGCCGACGAGCGCGAGCGCGCGCGCGCGTGCAGCGATGTGCTCGGTGAGCGCCGGGCGCAATTCTCGTGCGTGACCCTCGAGCGACAGGACCAGCCACAGCAGCAGCGCAAGCGTCGTGAAGCCGAACAGCAAATGCAGCGTCACGATCAACGGCGTGAGCTGCCGCGTCACGGTCAGCATTCCGAGCACGCCCTGCGCGATCACGATCGCGAGCAGCGCCACGACGAAGTTCAGCGGCAGCACGCGGTCACGCCAGCGCATCGCGCCGATCAGCACGAGCATCACGATCAAAAAGCCCAGCGTTCCGGCTGCGTAACGATGCACCATCTCACGCCAGGCCTTGCCGAGTTCGAGCGGCCGGCCCGATAGCGGCGCGCTGCGTACCTCGGCATCGGCAGCCGCAGCGGTGGGGGTCAGGTGCCCGTAACAGCCGGGCCAATCCGGGCAGCCGAGTCCGGCGTTGCTGAGCCTGACGTAGGCGCCGAGCACGACGACGCCGAGGCACAACAGCAAGCAGGCGCCCACGAGGGAGCGCACGAACAGTGGAACCGTGTTGATCGTCTCGCCGGATGCGGCCATGTTCTACCGCCTGCGCTGTCGTCGTACTGTTGTCTTCGCCAAAGGGAAGGTCCGCAACGACCACCATGTGAACGTCGCATGGACTCGAACCGCAGCTAACGCTAACCGCCCGGTCTGCACAATGCAACCATCGAACGGGGCTTACTTGAATGATGCAGATGATTGGAATAGCCTTCGTTTCGTGATGCGGCTTGAGGCTGGGCTGCGAACACGAGAGCGCACGCCACGCTGATACCGCAGGACCGTAGGTCCTCGCTCAAAGCAACGTCCCGTAATAAAAAAGGGCAGCGGTCAGGCGACATGGCGCAGGTCTTCAGACCCCATCAGGTTTTCGTGCTGAAATTCGGCGCGGGCATCGTGTTGGTCCTGTTGATTGCCGGCATCCTGATCTGGCGGACCGTCACGGCAGACTCCCCGCCGATCGATGCGCCGGTTGCTCAAACACCGCCGTTCAGCCACAAGCATCACGTCAGCGATGTCGGCTTGGATTGCCGCTTTTGTCATGCCTCGGTCGAAACCGCGGCGTTTGCGGGCTTGCCGCCGACCTCGACCTGCATGACCTGCCATTCCCAGTTATTCAAGGGCCAGCCGATGCTCGCGCCGGTCGCCGCGAGTTTTCGCGACGATCTGCCGCTGCACTGGATCCGCGTGCACCGCTTGCCCGACTTCGTTTACTTTCACCACGACATCCATATTTCCAAGGGTGTCGGCTGCTCGACCTGTCACGGGCAGGTCGACCAGATGCCGCTGCTGTGGCGGACCCAGTCGCTCGAAATGTCCTGGTGCTTAGGCTGCCATCGCGCGCCCGAGAAATATCTGCGCCCCAAGAGCAAGGTGTTCGACATGACGTGGAAGGCACCTCCCGACCAGCTGCAGCGGGGCCGCCAGCTGTTGACGGAATACAAGATTGATCGACACCGCTTGACCGACTGTTCCAACTGTCATCGCTAGAACGACGCTATGGCCGCCAACGACACCGATGAGCCGCTGAACTTGGATCCTCCGTCGGGGACGGCGCCGCAGTGGCGCGGCCTCGACGAGTTGCCGGCGCAGGCCGCATCCGCGGCGGCCTTGCATCGGCAAGCGCAGCGCTCCGCCGACCTTGCACGCTTCGATCGGCGCCAGTTCCTGCGCTATACAGCCGCGTCCTTGTCCTTGGCCGGCGCCGGCGCCTGCAGCCGCTCGCCGCAGCAAGTGATCGTGCCCTACGTGCATGCGCCGCCGCAGCTCGTGGCGGGCGATCCGCTGTTTTTTGCGACCGCCGCGGCACTCGGCGGTGCAGCGGCGCAAGGCTTTCTGGTCAAGAGCCACTATGGCCGGCCGACCAAAATCGAAGGCAACCCCTCGCACCCCGGCAGCCTCGGCGCAACCGATATTTTCGCGCAGGCTTCGGTGCTCGATCTCTGGGATCCGGATCGCGCCCAGGCCGTGCGCCACCGCGGCCAGGAGACCACCTGGGAGAGCTTCGTGTCGGCGCTCAGCGTGCGCATGAGCCGACTCTCGGTGAGCACCGGCACCGGATTGCGGATACTGACCGAAAGCGTGACCTCGCCGACGCTCGAGCATCAGCTGCGCACGCTCATCGATCGCTATCCGGGCGCGCGCTGGCACCAATATCAGCCGATCAATCGCGACCGCGCCTACGAGGGCAGCCGTCTCGCGTTCGGTGAGCCGCTCGAAGCGCGCTACGAGTTCGACGCGGCGCGCGTGATCGTGAGCCTCGATGGGGATTTTCTCGGGGCCCCCGGCGTGCGCTATGCGCATGACTTCGTGGGCGCGCGCCGCGGCAGCGATGCCAAGCCGGATCCCGGCAGGCTCTATGTCGTCGAATGCACGCCCACACTGACGGGCAGCTTCGCCGATCATCGCTACGCGGTGCGCTTCGGCGAGATCGAGCCGATTGCGCGCGCACTCGCGCAAGCGCTTGGTGTCGCGGGCGCGGGCGCGGGCGCGGGCGCTGCGGGCGGTGCGCCCGATGCGCAGCTGCTGCCCGGCGACGTGCTCGCCGCTTGCGCACGCGATCTCAAGCAAAACGCCGGGCGCGCCTTGGTTCTGGTCGGCGACTCGCAGCCGCCGGTCGTGCATGCGATTGCGCACGCGATCAATGAGACGCTCGGCAATGTCGGGCACACGGTGAGCTACACGGCGCCGATCCTCGCGCGCAGCGATTCGCAGGACGAATCGCTGCGGTCACTGACCGAGGACATGGCCGCCGGACTCGTCGACACGCTGATCATGATCGGCGGCAACCCGGTCTACAACGCACCGGCCGACCGGCTGTTCGGCACGCATCTCGCGAAGGTCGCGATGAGCGTGCACCTGAGCCTCTACGACGACGAGACGTCCGCACGCTGCGACTGGCAGATCCCCCAGGCGCACTTTCTCGAGAGCTGGTCCGATGCACGCGCATTCGACGGCACGGCCGCGATTCAGCAACCTTTGATCGCGCCGCTCTACGGCGGCAAATCGGCGCATGAGTTGTTGGCGCTGCTGCTCGGCCAAGCCGCAACGAACGATTACCAGACGGTGCGCGACTTCTGGGCCAAGAACCGCGCACCCGCCGCGGTCGACGCGTTCTGGAACGAGGCGCTGCTGCGGGGCGTGATCGACGGCACACAGCTGCCGGTGCGCGCCGTCGCCTGCCGCTCGGATTTTTGGCATGCGCAGACCGCGCCCGGTGCGGCTTCGGCGCCCGCAGCGGCGTCCGACCCGGCCGCGCTCGAGCTGATCTTCGCGCCGGACCCCACGGTTTGGGACGGCCGCTTCGCGAACAATGCCTGGCTGCAGGAATTGCCCAAGCCCTTGACCAAGCTGACCTGGGACAACGCCGCGCTCATGGGTCCCGGACTCGCCGCGCGCCTCGGCCTCGCCAACGGCGATCAAATCGAATTGCGCGTGCAGGATGCCGCGGTGCTCGCGCCGGTCTGGATCATTCCCGGCCAGCCGGACCAGACCGTTGCGGTGACGCTCGGCTACGGGCGCACGCACGCGGGGCACATCGGCAATGGCGCCGGCTACGATGCCTACGTGCTGCGCCGGTCGGACGATCCCTGGCACGCGCGGGGACTGCAAATCCGCAAGACCGGCGAGAGACTCGAGCTCGCGACCACGCAGCACCATTTTTCGATGGAAGGCCGCCGGCCCGTGCGCACGACGACGCTCGCCGACTACCGCCGCGATCCTGCGCTTGCGACCGCCGATGAGAATCGCCCCCAGCCAAGCATGTATGCGCCCGTGGCCGGCGACGGCTACGCCTGGGCGATGAGCATCAATTTGGATGCCTGCACCGGCTGCAGTGCCTGCACGATCGCCTGCCAGGCCGAGAACAACATACCCGTGGTCGGCAAGAAAGAGGTGCTGCGTGGGCGCGAGATGCACTGGATCCGCGTCGATCGCTATTACGAGGGCGAGGCCGAGCAGCCGCGCACGCATTTCCAGCCCGTGCCCTGTATGCATTGCGAGCAGGCTCCCTGCGAGGTCGTCTGTCCCGTCGAGGCGACCGTCCACGATTCCGAGGGGCTCAATCTTCAAGTCTACAACCGCTGCATCGGCACGCGGTTCTGCTCGAACAACTGTCCGTACAAAGTGCGCCGCTTCAATTTTCTGCAGTACAGCGACGAGGACACCGAAAGCCTCAAGGCACAGCGCAATCCCGAAGTCACGGTGCGCATGCGCGGCGTCATGGAGAAATGCACCTACTGCGTACAGCGCATCACCGATGCGCGCATCGAGGCGGAGAAAGGCAATCGGCGCCTGACCGACGGCGAAGTCGTCACGGCCTGCCAGGCCGCCTGCCCGACCGGCGCGATTTTGTTCGGCGATCTCAACGATCCGGACAGCCGGGTCCGCAAGATCAAGGCATCGCCGCTCGACTACGCGCTGCTCAGCGAATTGAACACGCGCCCGCGCACGACCTATCTTGCGAAAGTCGGCAACCCCAATCCCGAGCTCGCAAATCCCCCGGCCGCCGAGAAGAAGGAGCGCGCTTGAGATGAGCAGCGTCGCCATTTCCGAGATACACGGCGACTCGCCGCCCGCGCATGAGCCCGTGCTGCCCGGCGTGCACAGCTACGAATCGATTTCGGAAAAAATCTGCGGCATCGTGCTCGGCGCGCGCACGGCGCGCTGGTGGCTCATCGCGTTCGCGGTCTGCTCGGCGCTGACCGTGCTGTTTTTCGGATCGATCGGCTATTTGTTCTACCGGGGCGTGGGCATCTGGGGCCTCAACGTTCCCGTGGTCTGGGCCTTCGACATCACGAACTACGTCTGGTGGATCGCGATCGCGATGTCGGGCACGTTCATTTCGGCGGCGCTGCATCTGACGCGCCAGCCCTGGGGCGCTTCGATCAGCCGCTTTGCCGAAGCAATGACCGTGTTCGCGCTCGCAATTGCCGGCATGTTTCCGATCCTGCATCTGGGCCGGCCGTGGTTCTTCTATTGGCTCACGCCCTACCCCAACATGATGAGCCTCTGGCCTCAATGGCGCAGCCCCTTGGTGTGGGACTTTTTCGCGATCCTGGCCTACTTGCTGCTGTCACTGATGTTTTGGTACCTCGGCCTGATCCCGGACTTCGCGACCCTGCGCGATCGCGCGCTGACGCGCGGCCGGCAGGTGATCTACGGCCTGCTCGCGCTCGGCTGGCGCGGCGAGGCACGCCATTGGCACCGGCGCCAGAGCGCGCAGCTGCTGCTCGCGGGGCTGGCGGTGCCGCTGGTCGTCTCGGTGCACAGCGTGGTCGGCCTGGATTTCGCGACCGGCAATACGCCGGGCTGGCATTCGACGATCTTTCCGCCATTTTTCGTGGCCGGTGCGATGTTCTCGGGCTTCGCGATGGCGATGACGATCGTGATCCTGCTGCGGCGCGCGTTCGATCTCGGCAATTTCATCACCGAACGGCATCTCGACAATCTCGCGAAGCTGATCCTCGCGATGGGGCTGGTGCTCGCCTACAGCTACGTCATGGAAATCTTCATGGCCTGGTACAGCGCCGATCGCTATGAGATCTACACCGCGCTCAATCGGATGCGCGGGCCTTATGCGCCGGTCTACTGGGCGCTGATTTTCTGCGTCGTGCTCGTGCCCCAGGCCCTGTGGTCGCGGCGCGTGCGACGCGCACCCTGGCTGCTGTTCGCGATCAGCATCGTGATCAACATCGGCATGTGGCTCGAGCGCTTCATGCTGATCGTCACGAGCGAACACCGCGACTTCCTGCCTTCGGCCTGGGGCATGTTCTATCCGACGATTTGGGACTGGGCAATCCTGATCGGCTCGATCGGCTTTTTTGGCTGGCTGCTGCTGCTGTTCGTGCGCTTCGTGCCGGTGATCTCGATGTCCGAAATGCGCGAGCTCCTCGCGCATCAAGGCCACGCCCACGCGAGCCACACTCACGAGCGGGGTGGCGCATGAATCCCGCGGTTTCCGAGGCTTACGGTCTGCTCGCCGAGTTCGGCAGCCCGGCGGCGCTGCTCGAGGCGGCGAAGGCCGCGCATCGCGCAGGCTACCGGCGCGTCGAGGCCTACTCGCCGATGCCGATCGAGGGCCTCGTCGAAGCGCTTGGCAACGCCGATACGGGACTGCCGCGGCTCGCGCTGATCGGCGCGATCATCGGCGGAGTCGGCACCTTCGCGCTGCAATGGTTCAGCGCGACCGTCGATTATCCGATCAATGTGGGCGGACGCACGCCGGCCTGGCCCGGGTTGATTCCCTCGACGTTCGAGATGACCGTGCTCGGCGCCGTGCTCGCGATATTTTTCGGCGTGCTGCTGCGCAGCCGCTTGCCGCGACTCTACCATCCGATTTTCAACGACGCCGGATTTGCGGCCGCCTCGAGCGACGGTTTTTTTCTCTGTATCGAAGCGGCCGATCCGCAATACGTGCCGGCGCAAACGCGCGAATTTCTCGAGCGTCTGCAAGCGGTGCGCGTCAGCGTGATCGAGCCATGAGGGTGCCGAAGTGCAACGCACGTTAAAAGGACCATTGCGCGCGCTCGTGCCGCTCGCGAGCGGCCTAGTCTTGATCGGCCTTTCGGGTTGCGAGAAGGCTGAACACAACATGTACGAGCAGCCGAAATACCGGCCGTTCGTCGAAAGCAGCCTATGGTCCGACGGCCGTTCCGAGCGCTCCTTGGAGCCCGGCGTGGTCGCACATAGCGCCGGCGTGCTGGCGGCGTCCTCGAGCGGGCGCCGCGGCGATCTTGCGCAGGCCGACTGGGCCGCAGGTGCGGCCGCGCATGAGCCGCCGCCGCTCACGCTCGATACGCTGACACGCGGACGCGAGCGCTACGACGTCTACTGTGCGCCCTGCCACAGCGTCAGCGGCGATGGCGACGGCATGGTCGTGCGCCGCGGCTTTCCGGCGCCCGCGAGTCTCAGCAGCGCACCGTTGCGCGCCGCGCCGGATGCGCATCTATTCGACGTGATCACGAACGGCCACGGTGTGATGTTCGGATTTGCAGACCGCATCGCGCCGATCGACCGGTGGGCGATCGTCGGTTACCTGCGCGCGTTACAGCGTAGCCAGCACACCGTGATCGGCGATGTGCCCGCGGACGAGCAGCCGGCGCTGCTCGCGGAGAAGCCGTGATGAGCGCGAACATGCCGGCCGCGAACACGCCCGCTGCAGGGCGCTTGCGCAACGCCTGTCTGATCGCTGCGGCGATCGGCGTCGTGCTGCTCGCCGTAACCGGCCGGCAGAGCGGCCCGGCGTCTTGGCTGCCCTCGGTTCTGTTCGTCTGGCTATTCGTGCTCGGGCTCTCGCTGGGCAGCCTCGCCTGGGTCACGGTGCACAATTTGACGGGCGGCCACTGGGGCCGGGACGCGCGCCCGTTCGCGCTTGCGGCGCTGCGTTTATTTCCATTGTGCGCGCTGTTGGCCGTGCCGCTGCTGATCGCCCCATCGCAGCTGCTGCCTTGGATGCGCACGCCGGGCGGGGCTGACGCAGGCCTCGTCGCGGGCCAGCAGTGGTACTTGAACTCGCCGTTCTTCTATCTGCGCGGAGCCGTGTATTTCGTGATCTGGCTTGTGCTCGCGTGGATGCTGCGCGACGATGCCGGCCGCCGACCGCGACAGGGACTCGCGGCAATTGCGTTCGTGCTCTATGCACTCACGACGACGTTTGCCGCGATCGACTGGACGATGTCGCTGACGCCGCGCTGGCATTCGACGGTGTTCGGCCTGCTGATCGGGACGAGCCAGGCGCTCGCGGCGCTCGCGGCCGCGATCATTTGCGCCAACGCGCTGCGCACGCAGGTCGATGCGCCGCTGCGCGCACGCTTCCACGATCTCGGCAATCTGGCGCTCGCACTCGTGCTCGTCTGGGCGTATCTGGCGCTCATGCAGTTCTTGATCATGTGGATCGAAGACCTGCCCGACGAAATCACCTGGATGCTGCTGCGTACCCGCACGAGCTGGAGCGCTTTGACCTGGTTCCTGGTATTCGCGCATTTCGTGCTGCCGTTCTTGCTGCTGCTCTCACGCGGCGCGAAGCGCACACCCGGCGTGCTCGCGTGGGTCGGCGCGCTGTTGCTGCTCGCCTGCCTCGCCGACAGCTTCTGGCTCGTCGTGCCGAACTTCAGACCCCAGGGCTTCGAATTGCAGTGGACCGATTTGGGTGCGCTGCTCGCGATCGGCGGGCTGTGGCTCGGCTGTTTGATCATCGTGCTGGGGCTGCCTGCGGCGGACCCGATGCACGGCACCTTGAACGCAGGGAACGGTGAACATGGCACACAGCGCGCCTGAAAGCGGCACGGTCGCCGAAAAGCGAGGGCACGAGATCTTCGATTTCGACGTGCGCTATCTCGGCTGGTTCTCGGTGGGTCTCGTGATCCTGTTGATCGCGACCGCCACGGCGGCATTTTTCCTGTTGGGCGGTTTTCGCGTCTCCGATGCGGTACTCGCCAAGCAGAGCACCGAGGGCTCGGCGACAGGCTCGTTCGCGACGCTGCAGAACACGCCGCAGGACGATCTGCGCAGCTACCGTCGCAGCAAGGCCGCCGAGCTCGAGGGGTATCACTGGGTAGACCGCGGCAACGGTGTCGTGCGAATCCCGATCGAGCGTGCCATGGAACAGATCGCGGCGGGCGGCGGTGCGAGGCCGCCGGCGCCCGCGGCGCCGCCGCCGCAGCCGCAACCACAACCGCGGGGACGTCGACCGTGAAGGCGCCGGCTCTCGCTGCGTTCGGCGTCGCACTCGCACTGCTTGCAGCGGCCGCGCACGCAGCCGCCGATTCCGGCGCCCCGGGCTATGTGGGCACCGCCGATTTCGTGCAGCATCTGGGGAAGAACCTGCCCGCCGGCCTTTCGTTTCGCGACGAGCGCGGTCGCGCGGTACGCATCGGCGACTACCTCGGCGAGGCGCCGGTCGCACTCGTCTTTTCCTATTATCGCTGCACGAATTTGTGCCCGATGCAGATCCGCAACCTGGCGCAGCGCATCGCGCAGACCTCGGGCGGCGCCGCCGATGCGCAGGTGATCGTCGTGAGCATCGATCCGACCGATACGCCGGCGCTCGCGGATCGCGCCAAGCACAAATTCCTCGACGACTTCCTGCCGGCGCCGCGCACCGAGCGCTGGCATTTCCTGAGCGGAGCGCCGGCCGAGATCAGAGAGCTCGCCGAGTCGCTGGGCTTCAGCTACGGCTACGACGAGGCGACGCATCAGTTTGCGCATCCCGCGGGCTTCGTGTTGGTCACCGCAGACGGCAAGATCGCGCGTTATTTTTTCGGCTTCGACTACACTGCCGCGGATTTCGGGCATGCGTTCGATGAAGCCGCGGCGCAGCGCATCGCCTCGCCGATCGCGCGCCTGCTGCTCGTCTGTTTTCACTACGACATCACGACCGGACGCTATACCGGACGGATCCTCGAGCTGCTGCGCGTAGTCTCGACGATCATGCTGCTCGGTGCGCTGGCGCTGGCCTGGAATCTGCGGCGCCGCGCACGCGCCGCCCGGACTTCGGAAGCCTGATCATGGACTCGCTGCCATTTTTCCCGGCTCGCGCCTCGACGATCGCAGGTCCGATCGACGATTTGTACTTCGCCTGGCTGATCCTTTCGGGCATCGTCGCGATCGCGGTCGCGGTGCTGATCGTCTGGTTCGCGGTCCGCTACCGGCAGGGCTCGAGCGCGAGCCGCGTGATCGCCGATGCCGCCACGCATGCGCGCACGATGCACCATATCGAGATCACCTGGACAATCGTGCCGCTGGTTCTTTTCATGGGCATGTTCGTCTGGAGCGCGAAGGTCTACTACGACAGCATCCGCATCCCCAAGGACGCGCTGCCGATCTACGTCGTCGCAAAACAATGGATGTGGCACGCCGAGCACCCCGCCGGCGAGCGCGAAATCAACGAGCTGCACGTTCCGGCCGATCGCCCGGTCGAACTCGTAATGACCTCGCAGGACGTGATCCACAGCTTGTCGATTCCCGGATTTCGGATCAAGCAGGATGTGCTGCCAGGGCGCTACACGACGCTGACCTTTACGGCCAATCGGCCCGGCGAATACCACCTGTACTGCACGCAGTTCTGCGGAACCTCGCACTCGAACATGGTCGGGCGCGTCGTCGTCATGGAGCCCGCGGCTTACGAAGAATGGCTCTCGGCGCACGCCAACGTGCCGACGATGGCCTCGCGCGGCGAGCGCCGCTACCACGAACTCGGTTGCGACGGCTGTCACGGGGCGCTGTCGGCGGTGCACGCGCCGAAGCTCGAGGGCCTGTTCGGCAGGCCGATTCCGCTGCGCGACGGGCGAACCGTGCTCGCCGACGAGCGTTTCATCCGCGACGCCGTACTGTTGCCGAACCAGGACGTGCCCGCGGGCTATGAGCCGAACATGCCGTCGTTCCGCGGGCTGGTCGGCGAAGAGGAGTTGCTCGAGATCATCGAGTACGTGAAGTCCAAGGGCAACGCAATCAAAGAGGTCGTGCCATGAGCAGCGTTGTAATCGGTGCCGATGAGAACATCGCCTCGCATGAGAACTATTTGAGCAGCGGCTGGAACTGGCGCTCGTGGCTGCTGACGCTCGATCACAAGCGCATCGGCATTCTCTATGTAGTCACGATCACGCTGCTGTTCGGCATCGGCGGCGCGGCCGCCGCCTTGATCCGCCTCGACCTGCTGACGCCGCACAGCCAGCTCGTGAGCATCGAGACCTACAACAAGCTGTTCACCTTGCACGGCGTGATCATGGTGTGGTTTTTTCTGATCCCCTCGATTCCGGCGACGCTCGGCAATTTCCTCGTGCCGCTGATGGTCGGCGCACGCGACCTCGCATTTCCGCGCCTGAATCTGTTGAGCTGGTACTTGTTCGTGTTCGGCGGCCTGTTCACGATCTACGCGCTGCTCGCGGGCGGCGTCGACACCGGCTGGACGATGTATTCGCCCTATTCGACGACCTACAGCACCTCGCACGTGTTCGCGGTCGCGACCGGTGTGTTCATCGCTGGCTTCTCCTCGATCTTGACGGGCCTGAATTTCATCGTGACGATCCACGAAATGCGCGCACCGGGCATGACCTGGTTTCGGCTGCCTCTGTTCATCTGGTCGATGTACGCCACGAGCCTGATCCTCGTGCTCGCGACGCCGGTGCTCGCGATGACGCTGATGCTCATGGGCATCGAGCGCACGTTCGGCATCGGCGTGTTCGACCCGGCACTCGGCGGCGACCCGCTGCTGTTCCAGCACTTGTTCTGGTTTTACTCGCATCCGGCGGTCTACATCATGGTGGTACCCGCGATGGGTGTCGCGAGCGAAATCATCAGCTGCTTTTGCCGAAATCCGGTGTTCGGCTATCGCTTCATGGCTTATGCAATCCTCGCGATCGCGGCGTTCGGCTTCGTGGTCTGGGGCCATCACATGTTCGTGAGCGGCCAATCGGCCTACGCCGGAACCGTGTTCTCGCTGCTGACGTTCCTCGTTTCGGTGCCCTCGGCGATCAAGGTATTCAATTGGACCGCGACGCTGTACAAGGCACACGTTACGTTTTACGCACCGATGCTCTACGCGCTAGGTTTCGTCGGCCTGTTCACGATCGGCGGGCTGACCGGCCTGTTTCTCGCCTCGCTGGGGCTCGACGTGCAGCTCCACGACACCTATTTCGTGGTCGCGCATTTTCACTACATCATGGTGGGCGCAGCAGTCATGGCATTCTTCGGCGGCATCCACTTCTGGTGGCCGAAGATCACCGGACGCATGTACCCGGAAGGCTGGGCGCGCTTTGCGGCGATCCTGACTTTCATCGGATTCAACCTCACATTTTTCCCGCAGTTCATTCTGGGTTATCTCGGCATGCCGCGCCGCTACCCGGAATACCCGCCCGAATTTCAGGTCTGGAACGTGCTCTCCTCGGCCGGCTCTTCGCTGCTCGTGTTCGGCTACGTGCTGCCGCTCGCTTACCTGCTCTGGTCGGTCAAATACGGCGCCAAAGCGCCGGCCAATCCCTGGGGCGCCAAGGGCTTGGAATGGCAGACCGAATCGCCGCCGCCGACGTTGAATTTTCATAAGACCCCGATCGTGACCGAAGAGGCCTACGCCTACCGCACGGAGTCCGCGCATGGCTGAGCACGCGGCGACGATGGCTCATCAGCACCAGTTCGACGACGCCGAGCAGCAGCGCTCGGCCGCGAACCTCGGCATATGGCTGTTTCTCGCGACTGAAATCCTGTTCTTCGGCGTGCTGTTCGCGGCGTATGCGATCACGCGCGTGCGCTTTCCCGACGCGTTTGCGGCCGCGAGCCGGCTCACGAATTTGCCGCTCGCGGGCGTCAATACCGCGGTGCTGATCACGAGCAGCCTCTCGATGGCACTCGCGGTGCATACGGCGCGGCACGGCGCGCGCCGCGCGACCGTGGGCTGGCTCAGCCTCACGGTGGCTCTCGGCATCGCGTTCCTGTGTATCAAGGCCGTCGAATATCGCTTCGATTTCCTCGAACATCTCGTACCGCGTCTGGATTTTCGCTACGAGGGCGCCCAGGCCGATCAAGTCGAGCTGTTCTTCTATATGTATTTCTTCATCACGGGGGTGCATGCGCTGCACGTGCTGATCGGCGTCGGCTGCATCGCGACGATCGCCGTCATGGCCTCGCATGACAGATTCGGCCCGTCCTACTACACGCCGGTCGACGTCGTGGGCTTGTATTGGCACCTCGTCGACGTGATCTGGCTGTTCGTATTCCCGATTCTCTATCTGGTCTCGAGATCATGAGAAACGCAGCCGAAACCCGCCCGATCGTCTACATCCTCGTCTGGCTCGCGCTGATGATCCTGCTCGCGCTGACCGTGGGCAGCGCTTATCTGCCCTTGGGATCCGCCCACACGCCCGTGAACCTCGCGATCAGCGTGACACAAGCCTCGCTCGTGATGCTGTTTTCGATGCACCTGAGCTCCGCGCATCCGCTGATGCGGGTCATCGCGATCATCGGGTTCTTCGGGATCGCGATCATGATCACCCTGTCGCTGTTCGACGTGTTGACGCGATAGTGCGAGACTGCGGGTTCGATGCATCGAACACCGCTCGAACCACAGCAACTCAGCAGTCTCGCGTCGCGTACGCTCGCGCATTACGAGCAGCGCGCCGAGGAGTTTCGCTCGGGCACGCGCGATCACGACGTCAGCCAGAATATCGCGGCTTTGCTGCGCCATATCGAGGGCAGTCCGCCGTTCACGATTCTGGATTTCGGCTGCGGCCCGGGCCGCGATCTCAAGGCCTTGACCGCGCTCGGGCATCACGCGATCGGACTCGACGGCGCCGCGCCGTTCGCGGCAATGGCGCGCGCCGACTCGGGCTGTGAAGTCTGGCAGCAGGACTTCCTCGGTCTCGACCTGCCGGCCGGGATGTTCGACGGCATCTTCGCGAATGCATCGCTGTTCCACGTACCGACACAGGAATTGCCGCGCGTGCTTCGGGAACTGCGCGCCGCGCTCAAGCCCGCGGGCGTGCTGTTCAGTTCCAATCCGCGCGGCGAGAACGTCGAAGGCTGGAACGGGGGTCGCTACGGCGCCTATCACGATCTGGCGGCCTGGCAGCGCTATTTGACCGAGGCCGGCTTCACCGAACTCGAACACTACTACCGGCCCGCCGGGCTGCCGCGCGAGCAGCAGCCGTGGCTCGCGAGCGTCTGGCGAAACACCGCCGCATGAGGCTTTGACGCCCGAGACGGCGAATTCCGAGCGCGAAAGCGAAGATCCTATGTAATTTGGCGCGCAGCCCTTATGCTGCCCCGCGTCAAATCAATAATTTCTCAAGGGGATGAATGATGACGAGAAGTCGATAGCGAAAACTCAAGCGTTTCGCGGCACCCGGGTGCTCGAGCGTTTTGCGACGGGGTGCGCCCGTGGTATCGGTGCTGCTCGCCTGCATGCAGGCCGCCTACGCCGCGGAAACGGCCGAGATGGGCACACTCGAAGAGATCACGGTCACGGCTCAAAAACGGGTCGAAAACCTGCAGGACGTGCCGATCAGCATTCAGGCGCTCGGCACCGCGAAGCTCGAAGAACTGCATGTCACAGACTTCGATGATTACGTCAAATACCTGCCCAGCGTCTCATTCCAGACCGCGGGCCCCGGGTTCGAGCACACGTATATCCGCGGCGTCGTCAGCGGCGGCGACGGCAACCATTCGGGTTCGCTGCCGAGCGTCGGCATGTATCTCGACGAACAGCCGGTCACGACGATCGACGGCAACTTGGACGTCCACATTTACGATATCGAGCGCGTCGAAGTGTTGAACGGACCGCAGGGCACGCTCTATGGCGCGAGCTCGGAGTCAGGCACGATTCGTGTGATCACCAACAAGCCGGATCCGTCGGGCTTCAAGGCGGGCTATGACGTCGAGGGCAATTCGGTCGGTCATGGCGGCAACGGCTACACGGTCGAGGGGTTCGTGAATCTGCCGTTGACGAGCTATGCCGCGATACGCCTCGTCGGCTGGGACGAAAAGAAGGCGGGCTACATCAACAATGTCCCCGGCTCGGTCACGTTCCCGACATCGGGCGATGCTTTTACGAATACGCCCTACGTCAAGAATCACTTCAACGACGTCGAGACCTCCGGCGGCCGCGCCGCGCTCAAGGTCGACATCGGCGACAATTGGAGCATCACACCGACCATCATGGGCCAATCACAGCAGGTCAACGGCAACTTTGCCTACAACCCTGCGGTCGGCGCATGCGGTCGAAGGAGAAAATTGCCGATTTCGATATCGTTTACGCAGGCGCGTATCTCACGCGCAATACCCACGAAGTGTCCGATTACACCGACTACTCGCTGTTCTACGATCGCGCCAACGGTTCCGGCGCATACTTTCTCGACAACGCCGGCAAACTGATCAATCCCGCGCAGGAAATCATCGGCCGCGATCATTACACCAAGATCAGCAATGAATTGCGCTTCTCGACGCCGAAGGAAGATCCGTTCCGCTTCGTCGGCGGCCTGTTCGCGCAGCGCCAGGTTCACGAGATCTTGCAGGATTACTACGTGAACAACGGCGATCCGCTCGCGACCGATTTGTCGGTCCCCGGGTGGCCCGGAACTCTGTGGCTCACGGATCAAGAGCGCGTCGATCGGGACCAGGCGGTCTTCGGCGAGTTCTCCTACGACATTTCCTCGAGCTGGACCGCGAATGCGGGTCTGCGCTACTACCGCTACGACAACACGCTGCAGGGATTTTACGGCTTCAACCAAAACTTCAGCAGCTCCCAAGGGACGGCGACCTGCTTTACGCCGTTCGTGCCGTTTCACGGCGCACCCTGCCAGGACTTGGATGGCCGGACCGCGGATTCGGGAACCTCGCCCAAACTCAATCTCACTTACAAGATCGACAAGGACCATTTGATCTATTGGACCTACTCGAAGGGCTTCCGTCCGGGCGGCGTCAACCGCAACGGCGGCGGCACGCTGCCGCCGTACAAGCCGGATTATCTCGACAACTACGAATTCGGCTGGAAGACCGCTTGGGACGACAACCGGATTCGGTTCAACGGCGCGTTCTTCGTCGAGAAATGGAAGGACTTCCAGTTTGCCTACCTCGGTCCCAACGCGCTCACGATCATCGCGAACGCCGGCGAAGCCGAGATCAAGGGCGTCGAGACGGATTTGGAATTTGCGGTCACGCAGCACCTGACGCTCAACGCCGGCCTCTCGCTGCTCGATCCGAAGCTCACGCAGACCTATTGCGGCGGCACCGCGGTCGAATGCGCGACGCCCGGCTACGAGCAATATGCGCCCTCCGGAACGCAGCTGCCGGTAACGCCGAAAATCAAGGGCGACGTGACCGCGCGCTATACGTTCGAAGCGGGCGGCGGCTACCAAGGCCATCTGCAGGCCGCGGCGGTCTATGTGGGCTCTCGCACCGGTGATTTGCGGCAGGCGGCCGCCGCAGCGCTCGGCGAAATGCCCTCGTATGTGATCGGGGATTTCTCCGGCGGAGTCGAAAAGAATGGCCTCACGGCCGAGCTCTACGTCAACAATGCGTTCGACAAGCGCGCGGTGCTCGACCGATTCGCGGAATGCGACATCTCGAGCTGCGGCCAGATTGCGGTCTACGACGTGCCCAACCAGCCGCGTACGATCGGCTTGAAGTTCGGTCAGAAGTTCTGATGTTTCGCTGATACTCGCAAAGTCCGGAGCGCCCCATTAAATCGGGGCGCTCCGCTCATGCGAAGCTGCCGGTCTCAATTACCCCAGCAGGTCGCAACGGTTCCGGTGCCGGTCGAGCCTTGAGCGCCGGTCTGATTCAAGGTGAGCGTCGTGCAGGCCAGGTCATTCGCCTGGCTGCTGCCGACGACCGGCGTCGCGGTAATCGCGTAGGTGGTCGGCGTGGCCGGCGCCTGCAGCGGATCCGGAACCACGACATTGACCGTGTAGTAGCCGCTGCCCACGACCTGCGGAAACGCAGCACCGCCGTAGCCGAGTGCGGCCGGAGTCGAACCGTACGCATTGGTCACGCTGAACAGCTTTTCCTCGCGGCCGGCCAGATCCAGCAGCGCACTGCGCGCATCCGTGCGCCGCGATTGCATGACTTGGTTCTGATACGAAGTCGCCGCGATCGTCGCGAGAATCCCGACGATGGCCACCGCGATCATGAGCTCGATCAGCGTGAAGCCGCTCTGGGCCGCGGACAGCGATGTTCTAGCCTCGCGCATTACACTATTCCCCATTCTCATCGCCGTTCGACCCACGTCAGCCGCTTGGCCTGGGTAGTCGACGGAAGGTTGACCGGCAACGTGACCGGCTTAGCGGTGGTCGACTGGCCGATCAGCGTCAAGTTGCCTTGGCCGCTGCCCGAGCTGCCGCTCGACACGACGGAGACGCTGCCCGTCATATTCATATTGACGCCGGCCTCGATCGAATCGGAAATCAGGGTACCGTTCACGCTGAAGGTTGGGAACGAATTGGTGAACACACCGCCATTCGCGACCGCAAGCGCATAGGTGTAGCCCTGATCCGTATTGTTTTCGCAAGTGCTCGGGATATTGCCCGCGGGAACCGTCGAATTGACGACGAGCGCGCCCTGCACGAACACCGGACTGTAGATGATCTGCTCGTAAACCGCGGCTGCGGGCGGACTCGTGGTCGCCGCCGTATTGTTGACGAGATTCGCGTACCAGCCGAGCGTGCCGGTAGTCGTACAGGTTGGATCGCCCTGCCAACAGATCGTGACGTTCGTGCCATCCACGTCGCTGTTGGCGGGATTCGCCGTCAAGGTTTGTGCGGTCAAGTCCACGGCGGTCGCCGTGTACGGGCTGGCGAGCCCCGTTGCGGCGGTAGTGAGACTTGCGTAACTCGACGACGGCGACAGCGTATTCCAGGCGCTCATGTTCCAGTCCCAAATCCCATAGAGGGATTGGGCCGCGGGCGCGTACTGCGCGGGACCCTGATTGGTGAGCTGGGTGCGCTGGCCGGTGCCGAACTCGATCATCAAGCGCGGCAAGACGCTCGTCAATGTGGTCGAGATCCCGAGCACCGACGTCGTGATCGGTTGCCCGGCTTGCGTCGTGAACATCGGCGCACTCGGCCCGGCCCATGACGACGCCGTGTTGCTCGTGAGGTCGAACCGCCAGACGTTGCCGAGCAGGTCGCCCGCATAAACGTAATCGCTGACATGATCGCCGTCGAGGTCGATCGCCGATACGTAAGCGATGCCGTTGTTCTGGCCCGCAGTGTTGGTGCTGAGGTAATAGAACGACTGTGCGCCGGAATTGATGTCGATCGACATCACGTAGATACCCGCGTCGCCCGACTGGCTGCCGAAGCCGTTGCCGAAAATCGCGGCCCAATTGCCGTTGTGTAGCCGCCGAATCACCGGCGTCCCGAACGTGTTGCCGAGATTGTTGCCGCAAGCGGTCCCGCCATTGGCACCGCCCGAGGAGTTCGAGCAGCTGATCGTCGCGGGATTCCACTCGCCGATGACGACGCTGGACGCAGCGGTCTCGCTGAAGTTCGTCGGGTTCGTGATATCGAGCGCGTAAATCGCGTTGCCGCCGGCGCCCAGTCCGCCGACGAGCCACGTGTGCCACGTGCCGCCGAAGAACAAATCGCCCGTTCCCGGCGTCGCATCGACGAAGAAGTTATGCCCGTATTGGGGATCGGAATAATCGAGCGTGTTCTCGATGCATTCCGGATAGCTGACCGCCGGAGGAGTCGCAGTGACGGCCGGAGTCACGCCGTGGATGTTCTGCACGACCGTTTGCGTGTTCATGTTGTTCGTGCAGCCACCGAGAGCGGTCGCGGTCGCCGCGCTCGCGAGCGTGGTTCCCGGCATGTAGGCGATAACCTCCTGGCCGTCGTTGGGCGTCGATCCGGTGCCGACGAAATTGCCGTTGACATCGAAACTGCCGGTGCGGAATCCGTGCAGGAATCCGTCGTTGGCGCCGACATAGACGACGTTGAGACGGGTCTGCTGTGCGGTGATGAATTGCTGATAGTTCTGCGTCCCGGAGTTTTCCGGCATCGAGGTACCCGGATAGAGCCGATCCACCCACAACTGAGAGAACGACGACGAGGGCGGGCCAACCCAGGCAGGGCTCGAATCGACGATGTCGCCGAGGATGCCGTCGCGCTGGCGGTAAAGCCCTACGCCCTGCGAGTTGACCTCATTGGTCTGATCGCCGCGCAGATAATTCAGCCGCAGCGCCGTCTGCGTCGCATCATTGAAATCGAGCATCGCTTGCTGGGCGCTGTTGAGATTCGCCCATTCGAACGGGATCGGGACGTTATTGACCGTGTCCCAGGTCAACATCACGCGGCTGGTCGCCGCGGGCGTCGCGTTGGTCGGGCCCGGCACGCCGGTGTTCAAGCATCCGCCGCCGGACGCGGTCGTACCCGAGGGGGTGCCGCTCAACACGCATTGGGCATCCCAATTGGCCGTGGAGCTCACGCTGATCACACCGTTGTTTTGGAGCAGGTAGTTGGCGGTCACCGTACCGGTCCAGTCGTTCGGATTGTAATACGCAAAGTAGGCCTGGGTCGTACCTTCGACTCTCGCCGACTCTTTTTGGTTGACCGACGCCGAGCTGCCCGACGTATTGGCGGACACGGCCTTGAAGCACATGATCTCGTGGACGTTCGACGCACCGCCGTCCGAACCGGCAAACCCGATTCGGAAGCTCGCGGGCAGCGGGCCGTTCGAGGAAAGGATCGACTGGTTCTTGATCAGCGAGGAATAGGCGCCGCCACCCTCGCTGTAGGACAGACTCAAGAGGCCGTCCTTCGTGATCTTGACCGTGTAGAAAATCGGCGTCGCCTGGGCGCGCGTGGCCGCGCCTTCGGCGGCGATCTGAAAGCTCGTGATCTCTTTATAGGCACCCGGAATCGGCGCGTAGTCCAAGATATTGGCGGTATTCGCCGGGTTCACGGTGTTGATGACCGCAGGGCCCGCGCTGGTCGGTGCAGTTTCCACGCTGTAGTTATAGAGGTTGCCGGTCCGACAGGTATTCTGAACCGCGTACAGCGAGTCGAAGTTCGTGCTGGTCGTGGGCGCAGCCGTCGTCGGGTTGGTCGCCACCGGACTCGTGATCAGCGTCGCTGCCTGATTGGCCGGCACGGTGGTCGCGCCGAGCGCGGCGGTGGCCGCGAAAACCGCGGTTGCAGACGGCGCAACGAGCGCGGCGGGCATCGCAGTCGCCGCCGGCATTGCGATCGCCGCGGGCATCGCGGTCGCCGCGGGCATCGCAGTTGCGGCGCTCATCGCGGTCGCCGCGGTCATGGCGGTCGCGGCAGGCGCGACGGTCGCGGCGGTCGCAGCGGTCGCACCCGTCGCAGCGGTTGCGGCAGGCGCCGTGGTGCCGTTCGAGCACTTGCCCGTGACGCTGCTATAGGTGTCTGCTGACGGACAGCAGTAGCGTGGCGTGCTGCTGCCCTCCACCGTGTCGCCGCTCGGGCAGTAGTATCCCGCAAGGTAGACGTCGCCGGTCGGATAGCACGAGGTACCGCTGATCGTCAGCCCGGTACCACAATAGTAGCCCGCGCTATAGGAGTCGCCGCTCGGATAGCAGAACGCACCATTGATCGCGCTGCCGGAAGGACAATAGTAGCCGGTGCTGTAGACCGAGCCGGTCGGATAGCAGTAGGTACCGCTGATCGCATCCCCCGAGGGGCAGTAATTGGTGCCACTGATCACGGAGCCGGTCGGGTAGCAGGAGGTACCGCTGATCGTCTGTCCCGAGGGGCAGTAGTTGGTGCCCGTGTTTGAGTCACCGGTCGGATAGCAAGAAGTCCCGGTGGCCGTCAAACCGGTGCCGCAATAGTAGTTGCCGGCGTGCGAGTCGCCGGTCGGGTAGCAGTAGGTCGTGCTGATCGTTTGCCCCGAAGGACAGTAGTTGGTTCCGGTGAAGGAGTCGCCGGTGGGATAGCAATTCGTGCCGGTGATCGTTTGTCCGGAAGCACAATAATAATTACCTGCGTGCGAGTCGCTGCTCGGATAGCAGACAGCGCCATTGATCGTTTGGCCGGAGGGACAATAGTTGGTCCCGGAGATAGAGTCGCCGGTCGGATAGCAATTCGTGCCGGTGATCGTCTGCCCGGAAGCGCAGTAGTGTCCCGCGGAGTAGGAGAGCCCGGTCGTGTAGCAGTAGGTACCGTTGATCGTGTCGCCGGTGGGGCAATAGTATCCCGCGGCATAGACGCTGCCGGTCGGATAGCACGTCGTACCGGTGATCACGTTGCCGGCCGGGCAATAGTAGAGCGGATTTCCGGCGGTCGGGTCGCCCGTGGGATAGCAATAACCCGTCCCGGTGCCGCTATAGGCATACCCGGTCGGACAACTCTTGGTACAGGTCCCGGCGCTATAGGTGCCGGTCGCGTAGCCCGCCGCCGGGCAGGAATCGCAGCTGGTGGTGGCTCCGTAATAGGTCGATCCGGTCGCGCACGCATTGGTGTTGTTACACAGCTGCGTCGTGGTGTTATAGGTGCCGGCAACGCTCGTGCAGGAATTGCACTGGTCGGTCGTGGGATCGTAGGTCGAGCCCGTGTTGCAGGCCTTGTTGCAGACTCCGGTCGTGGCGTCATAGGAATAGCCGCCTGAGCAGATGTTGATGCAACTATTGGTCGCTGAGTTGTAGACGCCGCCCACGGTGATGCAAGAGGTCGTGAGCGATGCCGGATAATACGGCAGGCTCGAATTACCCGGGTTCACGCCGTAAGCCGCCGTCAAGGCCGCCCACGACACACTGCCGCCACCGCGCACGCCGATGCGGCCCGGCTTGTAGCCGTATCCGTAGGCCGAGTTGTCGCCGCTCGCGACATTGGTGCCGGTATAGCCGGGCATCAAATTGGTACCGTTGAGAAAGTTGCCGTACTCATCGATACCGAGACCGATGTAGCCGCCCGTCAAGCCGTCGTAGGGCGCGTTGTTGTTCGAACAAGAGTAAGCAAGGCTGCCGCCGAAGGCGCCGAGTCCGGGTGTTTTGCTGCCGTCCTGGAGGAAGAAGCTGATGCCGTCCGCGCCGTCGCCGCCCGCACCGCCCGAGTCGCCGTGGTAGGTGATCGTCTTGAACGTGACCTGGATGCCCGCGTTCGTCGGAAAGGTCGTGGCCGAGAGAATGGCGCCGCGCTCATTGTGCCCGTAATGGCCGCCGACCGAGCCGTTCGTGAAGCGCAGCGCGCCGTAGCCGAGGGCATCGGGCTGCTGTGCGGACAGGCTCGCCGGTGCGGTCGATCCTCCGAGGAAGCCGTTTTCGCCGCCGTCGAGGTAGGGATCGGCATTCGCGGCCGTGTTGTAGTAGGTCGGCAGAATGCTATTGCAGCTGGGAATGGTGCCGGGGCTGACTTGCGATGTGGAGGTACCCGCGGTCAGGCAGGCGCCCAATACAAAGTACCAATTGAGGCTGTTTCCCGCACCCGTGAAGTCCTCTTCGAAGCTGACTTGCGCGAAGCTCGGGCTCGCGGCTGACGCGCCGAGCAGCATGACAAGAACCGCGGCCAAAAATTTAGTGTTCATGGGTTGCAGGTCTTACAGTTGGAGGAGGAGGAAACGGCATAGGTGCTCTCGACGATCGCAGCCGTGGTATTGGCGGCGCCGTATGAGACCGCATCGATCTGGTAGATTTCACCTTGAATCAGGCTGCTGGTCGACAAACCCAAATCGGCGATGTAAAAGGTCGGCAATCCGTAGTAGGTGCCCACATACGTGCCGGGTTCGCTCGCGGTGATAGCCGCCTGCGCGCCGACGACCATGCCGTTCGGCAGATAGGTGACGCCGATCAGGGTGCCGTCCGGATATTTCCATGGCAGCACGGTCACGTCGCCGCCGGGAGCGGCCACCGCTTGCGACAGCGGTACGGAACAAATCTGACCGGCACCGCCGTTATTGGCGCTGAGCGGACCGGTGCAGACGCCGGTCGAGGCATTGGTATTGTTGATCAGCCAATTTTCCGCGAATTCCTGCGCGGACACCGCGCCTTGAAACGCGCGCTGCTTCTCGCGCATGTTGCCGGCGATCTTTTCCTGCATGCCGAAACTGCGGAACATGCTGAGCGCGATGATCGTGACGACCATCAACAGCAGCAGGCTCGAAATGAGCACGATGCCGCGCTGGGCGCCGCGTGTGGTGTTTCGGTGATCGATCATATGACAGGGCCCGTTTGGTTCATGAGGCCGATGACACGCTGAATGCTCACGTACTGCGGTCCCTGGCCGGTCGCATAGGCGGGATTGGTGAACGTCAATGTGACGAGCACGGAGATGACCTGGGTCCAAGGATTCGGCAGCGTGCCGACCTGCGTCGCCGTCATGTAGGTATCGACGTTGTTGCCGGCTGTCGCACTGGTTTTGACGCCGTAGAGCACGTTCAGGCTGTGGACGCTCACGTTGGCATCCCCGACGAGCGTGTACTGCGTGCCGTTCATGATGCAGATGAGCTGGCCGTTCAAGACCTCGAAGGTTTCGGCTACCGCAAGCGGGCCGCCGGTTTGATTGCCCAAGCCGCTGCAGTTGAGGATGTTCGCCTCGCTGGCGCTGCCATTGGGAGGCAAGGTATCGGTCCAGGTGAGCACCGTGATCTGATCGCCGGGCGGCGCTGCGTTATAGATACCGGAAATGAATTGTAGCGGCGACGGCCACGGCGTCGCCCCTGCCCCGGTGAGGTTAAACGACAGGGTTGGCGTGGTGAAGGGATTGCTGTTCAAGTACGGGTTCGTATAGTAGCCCGCGGACTCGATCACGTCGGTCATCATCGTCATCGCCATGCGCTCGTCGTCTTGCAATTGCGCGGCCAGGTTCTGACCGACGAACACTTGTTTGTTGGCCTGAACGATCGTGAGCAGCGCGCCCAACAGGAACACGCCGATCAACAGCGCGATCATGAGCTCGATCAGCGTGAAACCTCGCTGAGTCTGTCGACGAAGAACTTGGGGGTGCGCGCTATGCATGGTTTATGGCGTCACGTACAGGGTGTAGGTCGGCGCGAACGTCGCCGCGTTGGTCGTGTTCACGCTTTGCGTGTTGATGGACACCGCCTTCTCGCTCCAGGTCACGCCGATCGTGCAATTATTCGGCGCGCCACCCGTCCCGATCGTACAAGTGATCGTCGTGAGGGGATTCGAATTGCCGAGCATCGCGTTGAGCGCATTCGCATAGGTCTGCAGATCGTACGCAGCCATGGTGGCGACGCTGCAGGCTGCGGGGGGTGTGTTGACGTTGTAGCAGGTCGCGGGCGTGCTCAGCGTCGTATCGGTACTGGTGATCACGGGACCCTGGATCGTCGTCGTGAGCGGCGCCGTGCCCGCCGACCAGTAGCCGCGGTCGGCATGCATCGCCGCGCCGAGCCCCGTCGCCTGAATCGCGACCAGCGATCGCATGCCCGCGCTACCGGTGCTCGCATAAGCCAGCGCTTGAATTTTGGCGATGCCGAGCAGCCCGATCGAGGTGATCACGAGCGCCACCATGACTTCGAGCAGCGTGAAGCCGCGCACGTGCGGCGGCGCGGATCGGCAAGTGATGCGGCGAATCATGACGGTGATGCTCATGAGCAAGTGGGGCCGTTGATGTTCGTGGTATTGACGAGTTCCGAGCTCATTTGGCCCGAGAAATTGATCGCGAGGCAACGCGTCCAGGCGGTCGTGTCGGTCGCATCATGCAAGGTGATCAAGGTGATGCCATTCGGCATGCCGACCGCATACCCCTCGCGATTGAATTGAACCTGAAAGAAGCCGGCCGGGCCGAAGAAGTTATCGGTACTCGAGAACGGGGCCTGTACCCGCAGCGGCGGAGTGCCCGCAGTCTGAATCACGATCCAGCCGCTATTCCACTGCACCGTACTGTTGGCGCAAGTCGCGCTATCGGTGGAAATACACACCGTGACAGGCACGCCTTCCTTGATCGCCTCGGCGCGCGCGAACTGCAGGTCGCCGAGCAGACCATTGATCTCGCTCGCGATCCGGTTGGAGTTCGTGACGTACCGATACGAGGGCACCGCAATCACGAGCATGATCGAGGCGACGGCAATCGCCATGAGCAATTCGATCATCGTGAAGCCGCGAAGTCCGACTGCGACGCGGCGAACCGGCGTCAGCGGCATACTCGTCAGTGCTAAATTATCCATGTGCAGCAGCGTAACGCGCGAATCTTGCGCGAAGCTGACAGCGGTGCAGCAAATTTGCACACTTTGACGCGTGTCGCAGATGCGCGTGCTTTAGACGCGATCACGGTCGCAGGCCAAGGGTCCGCGTTTTGTCGACTCCGTCACAGTTCCTGGACTGACAAGCTCCCGGCGGGAAGATCGATCGTGACCACGGTGCCGGCGCTTGCGCCTCGCTGCACGCAGAGAGTGCCGCCGAGAACCGCGAATCGCTCGCGAATTCCCAGCAGGCCGAGCGAGCCCGGCTTGTCGACCGCGCCGTCGGCAATCCCGACACCGTCATCGCTGATTTGCATCGTGATGTGCTCGGCATCGGCGCGCAGCACGATCCCGACCTTCTTTGCCCTTGCGTGGCGCGCAACGTTGCTCAGCAGTTCCTGCGCGGCGCGGAAATAAAGCAGCGCCGTCGCCTCGGGTAGCGCCGGAAAAGGTGCGATCTCGGCGACCTCGATGTGAAGTCCCGACCGCTCGCCGAAGAAACGCGCATGGGCTTTGAGAGTCGCGAGCAACGAGGAATGGGGCAGCGCCGAAGGACGCAGGTCGTTCGCGACCTGCCGTGTCTCCGCGACGCACTTGACGAGCGCATCCGAGATCTCATCGCAGGCTTGGGCAACCCCCGGCACATCACGCCAACGAGATTTCAATTGATCGATGGTCAGCCGCGCGGCGAACAAGTCCTGCGCGATGCCCTCATGAAGCGCGAGTGCGATGGATCGGCGCTCCTGCTCTCGCGCGGTTTCGAGCCGCCGAGCCAGCTCGCGAATCCGCTCGTAGGACTCGTGTGATGGCGTCACGTCGGCGACCAACACGAAGAAGCCGTGAACGATTCCGCTTGCGTCGATATCGGGCACGTAGCTTGCGTCGGTGAATCCGCGCTTCCCGTCGGGTTTGACGAGCATGCGCTCGAAGCGTTGAGCCCGCCCCGCGAGCGCCGCGAGCGCGTACGGCTCGTTGAGTCGAAACAGATCCTCGCCGAGCAGCGCCCGCAAAGTCATGCCGATGACGCGTTCCGGCGGCAGCCCGAACCATTCAAAATAGGCGTCGTTGGCAAACTCACAGCGCAGCTCGCGATTCCAGTAGCCGATCATCGCGGGCACGCTCTTGGTCACGGTGCGGAGGCGCTGCTCCGTCGTGCGCAGCGCCGCATCCGACGCAAGCACGCGCTTGTTGATCGCGCGCAGCGCCTCGCCGCTCTCCCGCAGCTCGGAGGCGGCCCGCTGCAACTCATAGGCGAGCGCACAGGTGAGCCCGCCGGCTGCAATGAACACGGCGAGCGGGACGACCTGATCCTCTCGAAGCACGAACGACCAGAACGGCGGCATGAACGCGTATTCGGCAATACAGGCACTGAGCGCGAGCGCCAACAGTGCGGGTCCGGCACCGAGCAGCAGTGCGGTTGCGACGACGGCCGGATAAAATGTGAGAAACGCATAACCGCCGCCGGCGGGTAAGATCGCAACGCGCAGCGCCAGTGCCAATCCGACCAGCACGATCGCAAATACGTAGCCCGTCCACACGGGCATCGCCTCGCCATCGCCGCGCAAAATCCAGGTCAGGGAATAGCGCCGCAGCAGGGTGCGGCTAGACATTGCCATCGCCGGTCTCGGCACATAATACGCACGTAAATGCCCGTGGCATCATTGGAATACGCCGGATTTCATGTTCAACTCATATCCTGTTTGAGCCGCCGTTGTCTACAGGAATAGCCGCAATCTGCAGGCTGTCCGGCATGCAATTTCCAGGGCTTGCGGCGTTTTGTCACGCGCCGGTAACGACTGGAAAATATGCTGCAGTCGTGACTCGAAGCGGGGCATTTGCCGATCGAACACAGCGCCGCGGACCAGCCATGTCGAACCCCCAAACCCATTCAGGAAGACCCGTCAGGCGGCGCTTCTGCGCCTTGGCTTGCGGCTTGAGTCTGATCGGCTGGGCCGCCCCGGCGGCGGTCGCGGCGCTCGATGCCTGCACACGGCCGCCGCCGGGCAGCGACGTACCCGAGCCTAAGGACCTGCGCAGCCGCAACGGCATCTTGGCGCTCGATCTCGCGATCCGCAGCCAGGCGCAGCGCGACGGTTCCACGCGTTACTGCTATGTGCTGCCGGACGGCACGCAGTCCCCGACTCTGCGACTGCATGCGGGCGACCGGTTGATCTTGCGGCTCAAAAACGCGATGACGCTCGGCTCCGGCGCTGCGCCCGGCTCGCAAGCGCCGTCCGACCCTTGTCGCAGCGGCGCGATGAGCGCGACCTCGACGAACCTGCACTTTCACGGCCTGAGCGTGCCGCCGCTGTGCCACCAGGACGAGGTACTGAAAACCTCGATCCAACCGGGCGACGCGCCGTTCGAATATCACTTCCGGGTTCCCGACAATGAGCCGCCGGGACTCTATTGGTACCATCCACACATCCACGGCTTCAGCAGCAAACAGGTGTCGGGCGGGGCCTCGGGCGCACTGATCATCGAGGGCATCGAACGCGCCAATCCGGCGGTCGCCGGCTTGCCGGAACGCGTGCTCGTGGTCCGTGATCAGGATCTGCTGAACCCCGACGCACCGCCTTCGAAATCGGAGCCGGTCGTACCCAAGATGCTGATCGACCGCGACGGCGACGCGGCCAACAACGGCACCGGCTTCGGCAAGCCGGCCAAGGATCTGTCGATCAATTTCGTACCGGTGCCGTATCCGGACTATCCGCCGGCACGCATTACAATGCAGCCGGGTCAACGGCAGCTTTGGCGCGTTCTCAATGCATCCGCAATCACCTACTTGAATCTCGCGGTATTGTTCGAGCGCACGCCGCAGCCGCTCGGCATCGTCGCACTCGACGGCGTTCCGGGTACCGCGGCAGAAGGACCCCCACCCGTCACCTGGGTCGATCACATCGGGATACCGCCGGGTGCACGCGCGGAATTCATCGTCGACGCACCGCCGAGCGGCGTGCAGGGCCTGCTCGTGACGCGCAGCGTCGACACCGGACAGGGGGGAGAGAACGATCCGAATCGCGCGCTCGCATCGATCATCGCCTCGCCGGACGCGCTCGCGCCGCGCTCGACGCTGCCCACCTCGCATGCGCCGCTGCCGGCGCCGAGGCTGGCGTGGCTCGGCGAGGTGAGGCCGGCGCGGGTCCGCAAATTGTATTTCTCCGAAAGGCTCGAAGATCCGCACAACCCGAACAGCGCGACGGCGTTTTATCTGACGGTCGACGGGCAAACGCCGGCGCCGTTCGATCCAGCGTCGACGGTTCCCGATATCGTCGTCAAGCAAGGCGACGTCGAAGACTGGATCATCGAGAATCGGTCGACCGAGCTACATGCATTTCACATTCACCAGATCCACTTTTTACTCATGGACTGGTCCGGACTGCCGGTCAATGAGCCGTTTCTACGCGACACGGTCAATGTGCCGTTCTTCAACGGCCGAATGCTGCAATACCCGAGCGTGCGCCTGCGCATGGACTTTCGGGATCCCAACACGGTCGGTACGTTCGTCTATCACTGCCACCTGCTCGAGCACGAGGACGGCGGCATGATGGGCACGATACGCGTCGAACCGCTTCACGCCGCGAGCGATCAGGCACCGCGCTGAGGCTCGTTGCGCGAATATCAATCCAAGGGGAGGAGATTCAATGGGTATTGCTGGAATCGTTTCTCGAATGTTGCATGAGATGCGTGCTGTATTGGGCGTTGCGCTGTTGCTGCAGATGTCGGCCGGCGCGGCCGCCGCGGCGCCGGCGCCGAACCCCCGCGCCGCCGGACTTGGGGCTGCGCGCACGCCGATCAAGCACGTGATCGTGATCATCGGTGAAAACCGCAGCTTCGATCACGTGTTCGCGACTTACGTGCCGAAGCGCGGCGAAACGATCAATAACCTGCTGTCGCAAGGCATCGTGACACTCGATGCGAACAAGAATGCGGTTCCCGGCCCGAATTTCAACAAAGCGCATCAGCTCGCGGCTTCCGATCTCGGGCTCCGCGATGCGTTCCTGCTGAACCCGCCGCAGCTGCAATTCCCCAAGGATCTATTGCCCGCGCCGCTCGTTGGGGGCCCAAGCGGCGCGAACGGCTACTTCTCCGGCAGCAATCCCTGCGCGACGACGCCGGCGATTTCGGCGCTCGAGTGTGCCAAGCGATCGGAAAGCGGCTTGGCCGACATGGGCTATTACGAGGATCTGATCAGCGGCGGTACGCTCGAGGAGAAGAACACACCGGATCGGCGCATCACCGATGTCGACGCCCTGCGCGCCGGCCCGTTTCAATTGACGAACGGCAGCACGTTCAACTACGACGCGTATGCCGCGAACCCGGTCCACCGCTTCTACCAGATGTGGCAGCAATTGGATTGCAATGCGGCGCTCGCGGTCCGCGACAATCCGTCGGGCTGCAGCGCCAATTTGTTCTCCTGGGTCGAGGTGACCGTGGGTGCGGGCGCGAACGGCCTCGCACAGCCCGCCGGTTTCAGCACCGACTACAGGCAGGGCGGCGCCACGACCGGCGAGGGCTCGACCGCGCTCGGCTTCTACAATGTCCTCAAGGGAGATGTGCCTTATCTCAAGAGCCTCGCGGACCGCTACGCGATGAGCGACAACTTCCATCAATCGGTCAACGGCGGCACCGGCGCCAATCACATCATGTTCGGCCACGCCGACGCGATCTGGTTCAGCGACGCTGCGGGCCATCCGGCGGTGCCGCCGCAGAGCGAGATCGAGAATCCCAATCCGGCAATGGGCACCAACAACTGGTACATCCAAGACGGCTACGGCTCGAGCAACAACTCGCACCATCCGCCGCCCTATGCGCCTTCCGCGGCCTACGGCGGCGGATCCTACAGCGATTGCTCGGACGCGAGCCAACCCGGCGTCGGCCCGATCCTGCAATATCTGAAGTCCCTGCCGCGACCGATCGATCCGCGCTGCGAGCGCGGCCATTACTACTTGCTGAACAACTACAATCCGGGCTGGTTCGGCAACGGCAAAAACGCGTTCATCGATCAGAACCCCGCGAACACACCGTTCACGGTTCCGCCGTCTTCGACGCCGAGCATCGGCGACGACCTCAACGATCACCAAATATCATGGAAGTACTACGGCGACCAATGGAACGATTACCTCGACGATCCGTACCAGCTCAATTACGGCACCAATGGACCGGCCGCCGACGAATACTGCAGCATTTGCAATCCGTTCCAGTACGACACCTCGATCATGTCGAATCCGGATCAAGTCGCGGCGCATCTCCAGGATTCGGTGCAGCTCTATGCCGACATTGCCGGCAATGAATTGCCCGCGGTCTCGATTGTCAAGCCGAGCGGCTATGTCGACGGGCACCCGGCATCCTCGAAACTCGATTTGTTCGAGGGCTTCGTCAAGAAAATCGTCGACCAGGTACAGGCCTCGCCCCATGCGAAGGAAACCGCGATATTCATCACGTTCGATGAAGGCGGCGGCTACTACGACTCGGGCTATGTGCAGCCGGTCGACTTCTTCGGCGACGGCACGCGCACTCCGTTGATCGTCGTGTCGGCCTATACCAAGCCTGGCCATATCTCGCACGAGTACACGGATCACGTCTCGATCCTCAAGTTCATCGAGCGCAATTGGGGACTGCCGCCGATCTCGCGCCGCAGCCGCGACAACTTTCCGAACCCGATTGCCGATGCAGACAATCCCTATGTGCCGGTCAACTCACCGGCACTCGGCGACCTATTCGATCTATTCGACTTTCCACCGCACTAGCGGCATCGACCGCATAGCGGGCTACCCACGGGCCGCCCGCCTTTTTGGTAAGGGCAACAATCGGTTGCGGCACTTTTTTGCGACGCAATTCGCGTTTATCGGAAGATTGCTGTGACGCAATCTGGGGGTCAAACACGCATCACATAATCCACAATCAACTTATATATCACCTACAACCGCTGGGTGCGGGAGCGCAATGCAATGAATTTAACTTCACCAGTCGCGCTGCGCCGTTAAACCGATGCCAACGGTTCCCTCCGCAAACTTGACCCCGGCCGCAGCGGCGATCGCGCGCGCCTATGCGCCGGACCCGACGATGGCCGGCCTTGCGCGGCTTGCGGCCGCCGCGTGCCGTGCACCGCTTGCCTCGATTGAGGTCGTCGGCAGTGCAGAAATCTGGTGCAGTTCGCTCGCGGTGTTGCCGCCCGCGGATCACCCGCGCAGCAATCCGTATCGCTCCGTCGCCGCCCAAGCCGTCGACGTCGTTGAGATTCCCGATACCAGGCTGCAGCCCGGCTCTCAGGATCACGCATGCCTCGCGGACGGTCGCGAAATTCGGTTTTTCGCCGGCATCGCCGTGCGAGCCCGCGGCGGCGAGTTGCTGGGAATATTGGCCGTGTATGCCGCATCGCCGCGCCGGCTCGACGAGCCGCAGCGCGCCTCGCTGCGCTTGTTGGCCGAGCAGATCCTCGCGCAGCTCGAACTGCGCGGCCGCGTCGCGGAACTCGAATTGATCGGCGAGGCGGGACCGACGCCGCTCGCGCGCGCGCTGGTCGAGAGCGCGCCGGTCGTGATTTATCACTCGGATTTGACCGGCAATCTGACCTACGCAAATCGCGAATATCGGCGCATTTTCGGATTGTCGCCGCAACAGAGCACCGACGATTGGGATCAGGGCGTGCATCCGGACGATCGGGTCCGTGCGAAAGAGGCCTGGAACGACTTCTCGCGCAACCCGAGGCCGATGCGCTTCGACTACCGCACGCTCGCGGCTGACGGATCGATCCGCTACTACGCGGAGCAGGTCGTGCCCGCGAACGGCGTGGCCGGCTATGTCGGCACGATCAGCGACTTCACCGACTTGGTGCAAGCGCGCGACGAACTGCATCAAGCCGAAACCGTGTTTCAAAACACGTTCAACCAAGCCCCGATCGGTATTGCTTATGCCGACCGCAGCGGGAAATTCCTGCGTTGCAACGACACGTTTTGCTCACTGCTCGGATTGGATTCCGAAGCGCTGGTCGCCACGTCGATCTTCGATCTTACGCATGCCGACGATCTCAGGCGCACCGCGGTCGAGATGCGGCGCCTGTGGGCCGGCGAGACCGCCTGTGTCGACCACGAGCGACGCTACAAGCGCAGCGACGGCAGCGTCGTATGGGTACGAGTGACCACGGCCCTGGTTCGCGATGGAGACCGCGAACCGCAATGTTCGATCGAATTCCTGCGCGACATTTCGCTGCGCAAACAGTTGGCCGCCGATCTGCTGCAGCAGCAAACACTGCTCGAGGCGGTGATCACCGATTTGCCAGTTGCGCTGATCGCCTGCGACGTGAGCGGCCGGATCACCCACTTCAATCGCGCAGCCGTGGAGTTGCAGTGTGTCGATACGAGTCCGAACCCCTCGACCACGCCGATTTTCCTCGCCGACGGCGTGAGCGCCGTTCCGAAGGATGCGCATCCCTTGGCGCAGGCACTGCGCGGAGAGACCACGAGCAATCTCGAATTCATGATTGCACCAAAGGCCGCGCACCCACGCTCCATATTGGTGAGCGCGCACCGGCTCATTGGACCGGAGGACCAAACCCTCGGCGCCGTGGCCGTGATCCAGGACACGACCGAGCGCAAACTCGCCGATCTCGAACTCGAACGCGTCCACAAGGAACTCGTAACGGCCTCGCGCCAGGCCGGCATGGCCGAAGTCGCAACCAATGTGCTGCACAACGTCGGCAATATTCTCAACAGCATCAACATATCCGCGAGCCTCGTCGCCGATCGAGTCACTCAATCCAAGGCGCCCGGTGTCGCCCGTGTCGCCGCCTTGCTGCAGGAGCAGGGCGATGCGCTCGCACAGTTCCTCACGCACGATGCGCGCGGCAAGCGCATTCCCGAATATCTCGCGACACTCGGCAAACAGCTCGCGGAAGACCAGACCACGGCCTTGGATGAATTGCGATCGCTGCGCGACAACCTGGAGCACATCAAGGAGACCGTGACGATGCAACAGAGCTACGCCAAGCTCTGCGGCGTCACCGAGACCGTTGCGGTCGCCGATCTCATGGAGGACGGCTTGAGATTGAACGCAGGCGCGTTCGCACGGCACGGCGTGATGCTGCGCCGAGAATTCGCGGAAGTCGCGCCGATCACGGTCGACAAACACAAGGTGCTGCAAATCCTGGTGAATCTGCTGCGAAACGCCAAGTATGCCTGTGACGAATCCGGCCGGCCCGACAAGCAACTGACGCTGCGCATCGAACCCGCGGTCAACTGCGTACGAATTTCCGTGATCGACAATGGCATGGGCATTGCACCGGAACACATGGACCGGCTGTTCACGCATGGCTTCACCACGCGCCAGTCGGGCCACGGCTTCGGTTTGCACAGCTGCGCGCTCGCGGCACAGGAATTGGGTGGATCCCTGCGCGCCGAGAGCGACGGCATCGGTCGCGGCGCGGCATTCGTACTCGAACTGCCCCTCGGGCCGCAGGACCGCAGCCGTGGATAACGAGGCCTCACCGTTCATCAATCGGCGCATTCTGATCATCGACGACAACGTCGCGATTCACCATGACTTCCGCAAGGTATTGTCGGCGCGCGCGCATACCTCAGCGCAGGCAACGCTCGAATTGCTCGAAGCCGACATTTTCGGTGAACCCGTCGGCCGCATGGTTCGCCCGGATTTCGAGGTCGACTCGGCCCACCAAGGCCAGGAAGGCGTGAAGATGGCGATGCAGGCGCTCGTCGATGGGCGGCCCTATGCGATGGCATTCATCGACATGCGCATGCCGCCGGGTTGGGATGGCCTCGAGACCATCGAAAATCTGTGGCTCATCGACCCCGACGTGCAGGTGGTTATCTGCTCAGCGCACACCGACTACGACTGGACCGAAGTCGTCGACCGGCTCGGGCACTCCGACAAACTGTTGGTGCTGCGCAAGCCCGCCGAGCCGATCGAAGTCTTGCAGTGCGCGACGGCGCTTTGCCGCAAGTGGGAAAACGAACAATTGGTCAAGAACCAGGTCGGTGACCTCGAAGTCGACATCGAGGATCGAACGCGCGGCTTGGAATCGGCCAATCGGCAATTGCGCCACCTGGCGACGCATGATCCGCTCACGGGCTTGCCGAATAGGGCCTTGCTCAGCGACCGCATCGCGCAAGCGATCGCGCAAGCCGATCGCGAGGGACGGTGCCTCGCGGTGTTGGTGTGCGATCTCGATCGGTTCAAGCGGATCAATGATTCGCTGGGACATCGAGCCGGCGACGAGGTGCTGCAGGAAGTCGCGCGGCGATTGAATGCGGTGGCGCGCGCCGCCGACACGGTCGCGCGGCTCGGCGGCGATGAATTCGTGCTGCTGCTCGGGTCGCTCGCGGATCCGAGCGACGCACTGCACATGGCGGCCCGCGCGGTCGCCGCCTTGGAGAGCCCGGCGCAGATCGATGGGATCGACGTGCGCACCTCGCCGAACATCGGCGTCGCGATCTATCCGGACGACGGCACCTCGATCGACGTGCTGCTCGCCCATGCGGACGCCGCCGTACATTCGGCCAAGCAGGCGGGCCGCAGCAACGTCAAACGTTACCTGCCGGGAATGGGCGACGGCTCCGGCCACCGCGTCCAATTGGAAAGCGAATTGCATCGCGCGATTGCGGCCCGGCAATTCGAGCTTTACTACCAGCCGAAAGTCGACACGCGCACCGGCGAAGTGCGCAGCGCCGAGGCGTTGATCCGCTGGGTGCATCCCGACCGGGGCATCGTCTCGCCGGCCGAGTTCATTCCCTTGGCGGAGGAATGCGGCCTGATCGGACCCATCGGCGAATGGGTCATCCGCGAGGCGTGCCGGCAGGCACGCGCATGGCAGGACGCGCGCGTGCCGCCGCTGCGCGTCTCGGTCAATCTGTCGGCCTCACAATTCCGCGAGGACGGGTTGCTCGATACGATTCGACACGCGCTCGACGATGCGGGACTGCAAGCGCACTTCCTCGAGGTCGAGCTCACGGAAAGCGTCGTCATGACCGATCCGGAACAGTCGATCGCGATTCTGGAGCAGTTGAGTGCGATGGGCGTGTTGGTTTCGGTGGATGACTTCGGCACCGGCTATTCGAGCATGAGCTATTTACGCCGCTTTCCGATCGACAAACTCAAGATCGATCGAATCTTCATCAATGAAATCGTGACGCGGCCGGAGGACGCATCGATCGTTCGCGCGATCGTCTCGCTGGCACACAGTCTGAGCCTCAAGGTCGTTGCCGAAGGCGTCGAGACCTCGGCGCAACTCGATTTTCTGAAAGCCGCGGGTTGCGACGAGTATCAAGGCCATCACTTCAGCCGTGCACTGCCCGCAGGCGCTTTCGAGAAACTCATGCGCGACAGCTGCACCGACGAGATCCTGACGCCGGACGACGCCGCGCGCACCCACAGCAAACTGGCGGGGCTCGCTCGCCAGTAAATGCCGACCCGGCTCCGTGCTAGGCTAAGCGGATGGGAATTACCAATTACCTTCTGAAACTTGGAGACCGGGACCGCCGTCGCTGCCTGGCTGCGTCAGCCGGCGCCGTGGCCGCGGCCGTATGGCTCGCGATCGCTGCACCACCGCGCGCGGCCGCCGAGGTATTCACGCTCGCCGGCGGCGACATTGCCGTGGTCGGCGAGGAACAGCAGATCGTGACCGTCTACGAAGACACGCTCTATGATCTCGCGCGAAAATACGGCATCGGCTCCGAGGAATTGATCCGCGTCAATCCTGATTTGGATCCGTGGTTGCCCGGCGCCGGCAAGCAGGTCCTGATTCCCGGCCGCCATATCCTGCCGCCCGGACCCCACGAGGGCATCGTCGTCAATTTGCCGGAACATCGCCTGTATTACTACCCGAAGCGAAAAGCGGGTGCACCGCTCGAGGTCATTACCTATCCCGTGGGCATCGGCAAAATGGACTGGCGCACGCCGCTCGGCCTCACGCACGTGAGCCAGAAGGAGAAGGATCCCGTCTGGACGCCGCCCAAGTCGATTCGCGCCGAGCACGCGCTCGCGGGCGATCCGCTGCCGGCGCGCGTATTGCCGGGCCCGAAGAACCCCCTGGGTCGCTACGCGATGCGGCTCGCGGTCGGCGATGGCACCTATCTGATTCACGGCACGAATAATCCGATCGCGGTCGGCATGCCGGTGACGCACGGTTGCATTCGCATGTATCCCGACGACGTCGCGGCACTTTTCCCGTTGATACCGGTCGGCACGCCGGTGCGGCTGGTCAACGAGCCGGTGAAAGTCGCGTGGATCGGCGGCGAATTGCTGCTCGAAGCGCACCCGCCGGTCGACGCGGAGGGCCAGAGCATCACGCCGGACCTCGACGAATTCTCGCAGTTGCTGCAGGCCAAGGTGGGCGACAGCACGCTCGCAATCCACTGGGACTACGCGCGCGAAGTGCTGCAGAAAGCCGACGGCGTGATCGCGACCGTCGGCATCGAAGTCGACCCCTCCGCGCTCGCGGCCGAGCCCGCCGCAGCCCAAGAAAAATAGCCCGGTCACGTCCGTCGTGCGGCGGCGCTCCTCGCCACCGTAAGCCGCTGCAGTGCGTCGTGAACTCCGCTGTCGCCGGGTACTCTAACTAGTTGGATCGATCCAACATTAAGGTTCATTTAGGGATTCGCGATGCATTCACGCTTTCGTTTGCTGGTGTTGGCTGCGCTTGCCGCGGCTTCGGCCCACGCCGGTCCCGCGCCGTTCGACCTCGCCGGACCCGTGGTCGAAGTCAAGATCACGCGCGGCGCGGTCACGCTGCCGATTTCCGAAGTACCGAATCTCAACGTCGGCGACCGGATCTGGATCCGAGCGGATCTGCCGCCGACCCAGTCGAGCCATTATCTGATGGTCACGGCGTTCTTGAGCGGCTCGACGAACCCGCCGCCTGCCGCATGGTTTACATCCTGCAAGACCTGGACGAGTCCCTGCGCACGCGACGGCCTCAGCATCACCGTGCCGCAGGGCGCACAGCAGGTACTCGTATTTCTCGCGCCGGAAACCGGCGGCGATTTCAGAACTCTGATCGGCGCCGTGCGCGGCAGTCCCGGCACGTTCGTACGCACTTCACAAGATCTGAACCAGGCCGCGCTCGACCGTTCGCGACTGGAGCGCTATCTGTCGACGATCAGGTCGCTCAATGACACCGATCCGTCGAAGTTGAAATCGGCGGCGCCACTGCTCGCGCGCAGTCTCGCAATCAAGGTCGACGACAAATGTCTCGAAAAAAACCCCGCGCTGCAGGCGCCGTGCCTCATGCAAGGGCAGGAATCGATGATCCTCAACGACGGGCACAGCACGTCGATCGTCGAGGCGTTGACCTCGGGCCCCGGAGCCGATTTGGCGATGGAGGCGAGCTACACACCGCAACTGAGCTATGGCTACTACAGTCCGTATATCGCATCGGTGCTCGATATCGCGCGGCTGCTCGATGCATTTCACATCGCGCAATATCAATACATTCCGGCGCTGGGTTCCGAGCACGGCGATGAAATTGCGTTGACGCTCAACAGAGCCCCCTCGTTCAACAATCCCAAATCCGTGTTGGTCGCGGCGCTGCCGGCGGTCGAGCAGCCGCAGTTGCCGCCGCTGCACGCGGTCGATCCGAAGGAAATCTACTGCGCCAAGCGCAGCACGCTCGTGCTGCCCGTCGAAGGCGCGCCCTTGGTGTTTTCAACGAACTATGCGCGCGGTGTGACGCTGAGTTTGGCCGGCGCCGACGGCAAGACCATCGACTTACCGGCTGCCGCCGATGCATTGCAAGGAGGCTATGTCGTCGATACCTCCGGCCTGCGATCCGCCGATCTCGGCGACAGCGTTCAAGCATCGCTGCGCGGCCGCTGGGGCTTCGACTCCTACGACGGTCCGAGCTTTCGCTTGATCAATGCCCATGCGGTCGCTTGGGAACTCGCGGCAGGCGATGCCGGTGCGTTGATCGTCGGACGACAGGACACGGTCCACTTCCGCGCCGACAGCGTGAGCTGTATCGACGGCATCATGCTCAAGGATCCTGCGGGCAAGGAGCTCACCGCCGAGTGGAAGACCGTCAAGCCCAATGAGGTGGAGGTCAAGCTGCCGCTGCAGGACGCGCAGCCCGGTGCAATGACGCTGATGGTCACGCAGTTCGGCGTGAGCCAACCACAACCGATTCCGATCCATGCGTTCTCCGAAGCCGGGCGTTTCGAAGCATTCTCGATCCATGCGGGCGACACCCAGGGTGTGCTTCGGGGCAGCCGGCTCGATGAGGTCGCGAGCCTCGTCATCGGCAATCTGGTGTTCACACCCGGAGAGCTGACGACGCGCACCGGCGCGGATGAGCTGCTCATGGTGCTCGAAGACGCGCAAGCGGCCGCGGCCGTGAAGCCCGATCATGCGGTCGCCGCAAAAGTCCTGCTCAAGGACGGCCGCAGCTTTACGATGACGGCGAGCATCGAGACGCCGCGACCGCGCGTCGCGCTGATCAGCAAGTTCGTGCAGCCGTCACCCTCGATCGACGACAGCAACATCGAGCTCGCCGACGCCGGCGAGCTACCGCAGGATGCGACGCTGATATTTTCTCTGCGCAGCCAGTCGCCGGCCGCGTTCTCGCACGATCAGAGCATCGAGGTCGCCGCGACCGATGAATCATTCACGACCACGCTGAGCCTGAGCAATGGCGGCATGACGCTCGAGAACGCGCACGTCGCACTGGCTACGCTCAACCCGGCGAAAGCCTTCGGCAGTTCCGCATTCGGGCCCTTGCAGTATCGGGTCAATCTCAAAGGCGTCGCGGGAGACTGGCAACCCTTGGCGACGCTGGTGCGCCTGCCGGCACTCAAGGAGGTCCAATGCCCGGCCGCCGCGGAGCTCGCGTGCAGGCTCTCCGGCACCAAGCTCTTCCTGATCGACTCCGTATCGAGCGATCCGCAATTCACGCACCCGGTCGCGGTGCCGGACGGATTCTTGGGATCGGCGCTGCCGCTTCCGCATCCCGGCGATGGGCCTTATTACATCAAGCTGCGCGATGACCCGGGAGTCATCAATCCGACGAGATTGACGACGGTCCAGTTGCCCTCCTCGCCGGCCGACGTCGCGCGTTCGGCTGCTCGCCAACCCGCGCTCGCGACCGTCGACGACGGCAAGGACGCCGCTCGCGGCTCGCAACCGCGCTGAGCGTCGCGATCCCGCGCAAACTCGACTCCGCGTGCGTAGGGGTTTAGATTTCACACCGGATGAGGATCAACTGACATGGCACGCGCATTCACCAAGCTCGCCGAAAGCGATCTTGCGACGCTGATCAGCCGCGCGGCGCTGCCGCCCGCGGCCGAGGCGCCGCTCGCGGGCTGTACCGACGTCGCGGAGGCGCTCGATCGCCTCGAGGCCGCCGGTTTCGCCTCCGAGGCGGTGCGCGTGCTCGCACACGCGCTACCGAAACGCGAGGGCGTCTGGTGGGCCTGCATGTGCGCCGCGAATACCGCGCCGTCCGATCTCACGGAGCAAGACGAACTCGCGCTCGAAACCGCCGAGCAGTGGGTGCGGCAACAGAAGGACCCGCTACGGCGCGACGCGATGATCCATGCCGAGGCCGGCGGCTTCATGAGCGCCGAAGCCTGGGCCGCCGTCGCCGCGTTCTGGAGCGGCGATTCGCTCGCGCCGCCGGGCGCGCGCGCGATTGCGCCCTTGCCCGAACAGACCGGCACCGCGGTCGCCGCCGCGGTCACCTTGGCTTCGGTGCGCGGCGATGGCAAGCGCTTCCAAACGCGCCTGCAGCGCTTTCTCGAAAGCGGCCGAGATATCTTGGCGGGCGGCACCGGCCGCATGGCGCCCGAGGCCAATCAACCCGCGGGTTGATCTGCGGCGGCGTGCGCGCGTCTCAGGCAGCCGCCAATGCCTGATTCGGCGCTTCGAGCGCGCGGTTGAGCACGTCCTCGATGCGGTCGGCCCAAACGAATTCGAGTTTGGCGCGCACGCTCTCGGGTATCTCGTCGAGGTCGCGGCGGTTGCGCGCCGGCAGGATCACCGTGCGAATTCCCGAGCGCGCCGCGGCCACGCATTTTTCCTTGATACCGCCGACAGGCAGCACGGCGCCGCGCAGGCTGATTTCGCCGGTCATCGCGACGTCCGCGCGCACGGTGCGCTGTGAGAGCAAGGATGCCAGCGAGGCCACGAGTGCGACGCCCGCGCTCGGACCGTCTTTCGGGATCGCGCCCGCCGGCACGTGAATGTGCAGGTCGCAGTCTTCGAGTACGGCCGGATCGATGCCGAGGCGCTCGGCCTGCGATTTGACGAGCGTGACCGCGGCTTGCGCGCTTTCCTTCATGACCTCGCCGAGTTGACCCGTCAAGATCAACTTGCCGTTGCCTTTGACGCGGCTCGACTCGACGAACAGAATGTCGCCTCCCGCGGGTGTCCAGGCGAGCCCCGTGGCCACGCCCGGCGTGCTCGTGCGCAGCGCGACGTCGCTCTCGAAGCGCGGACCGCCGAGGATACGGCCGACATCGCCGATATCGATTGCGATACTCGTGGCCGTTCCGGCGGCGATCGTGACCGCGGCGTTGCGCAGCAGCGCGCCGATCTGGCGCTCGAGACCGCGCACGCCGGCCTCGCGCGTATACGACGAGATCAGCAATCGTAAGGCCTCGTCGGAAATCTGCACGCGGTCAGCGGACAAGCCGTTCGCCTGCAGCTGGCGCTTCAACAAGAAGCGCTTCGCGATTTGCAGCTTCTCCTCCTCGGTGTAGCCCGACAGCTCGATGACTTCCATGCGGTCGCGCAACGGCGCCGGAATCGCATCGAGCACGTTGGCCGTGCCGATGAACAGCACTTTCGACAAATCGAACGGCACCGCGAGATAGTTGTCGCGGAATGTGTTGTTTTGCTCCGGATCGAGGACTTCGAGCAGCGCCGAGAACGGATCGCCCTGGTAGCTCGCAGAGAGCTTGTCGACTTCGTCGAGCATGAGCACCGGATTGCGCCGTTCGGCCTTGCGCAGCGCCTGCGCGATGTTGCCGGGCAATGCACCGACGTAGGTACGGCGGTGGCCGCGGATCTCCGCCTCGTCATGCACGCCGCCGAGACTCACGCGCACGAACTTCAAGCCGAGCGCCTTCGCAATGCTCTGGCCGAGCGAAGTCTTGCCGACACCGGGCGGACCGACGAAGCACAGAATCGGACTGCGGCCCTCGGGATTCAATTTCCGAACCGCGAGGAACTCCAGGATCCGGCGCTTGACCTTCTCGAGGCCGTAGTGGTCCTCGTCGAGCACCGTGCGGGCGCGCTCGATATCGAGCTGTTCCGGATCGATGCTCGACCACGGCATCGCGAGCAGCCAGTCGAGATAGCCGCGCGTCATCGAATATTCGGCGGCCGCCTCCGGCATGCGCTGCAAGCGCGCGAGCTCTCGCTGCGCATGCTCGGCGACTTCCGGCGGCATGGCCGCCGCTTCGATCGCCTTCTTGAGTTCATCGATATCGGCCGACGCCGCGTCGGTCTCGCCGAGTTCCTTTTGAATCTGGCGCAGGCGTTCGCGCAGAACCGCCTCTTTTTGCCGCTCGTCGAATGCTTCACGCGTGCGCTCGTCGATCTCGCGCGACACCTTCATGACTTCGATGCGTTGCGCAAGCAGCGCGCTGACGCGGTCGAGCCGCGCACGCAAGTCGAAGGTCGCGAGTATCTCCTGCTTGTCCGCAATTTTCAGATCCATGAAATTCGCGACCATGTCGGCGAGCGACGCGTAGGACTCGATGCCGCGGATCGCGTTGACGAGTTCACCCGGCGCCTGCGGCAGCAATTGCACCGCCTCGAGGGCTTTCTCGCGCAGCCGCAGGCCGCGCGCCTCGATCTCCCGATCGATCGTCGAGGTCTCGCGGTGCGTCTCGATGCGCGCGACCAGAAATGGCTCGCGGCTCACGTAGTCGAGCACCTTGAAGCGCTCTTCACCCTGGACGATCAAGTGATGCGCGCCGTCCGGTGCCGTGATGAAGCGAACGATCGACGCCGCCGTACCGACAGCGTCCAGTTGTTCGGGACCCGGGTCATCGGCCGACGCATCGGTCTGCAGCAGCAGCCCGACGCGCCGTTGTGTGCGCACGGCCTCCTGGGCCGCCGCAAGCGAACGGCTGCGGCCGATCGCAATCGGCTGCACGATGCCCGGAAACAGCACGAGGTTGCGAACCGGCAGGATGATCAGCACATCCTCGGCGAGACCTGCGTGATTGGCGCTCATCTCGCTGTCGTTCATGGCGTGCCCTCGGTGAGGCGCAAATGCAGACAACCCAGTTCCAGCCGCCGCTCGGCGAGCGCATAGCGGCCCGACGGCAATTCGACCCGCCGGCGCATGCGGCCATAGGGAATCTCCATGCGCAGGATGTTCATGCCGGCGCCGAGCGCCTGAGGCGCGACCGCCGCGTCGACCTGTAGACCCGCGGCCGTGAGTTGCACCTGCACGTCCTCGACGCGTACACCCGGCAGCGCGATCACGACATGCAGCTCCGCTCCCGCCGAAAAGATATTCGCGGGCGGCTCCCAAACCGCACGTGTGGCTGGCGCGGCAAGCAATTCGAAGAAATGCCGATGCCTGCGCTCCGCCTCATCGAGACGCGCGCAAGCCTCAGCCCACATCCAGGATTGTCTACGGTAGATATTCACTAAACAGGGTATGAGGGGGCTTCGGCGGAGTTCAAGGGCCGCGCCGCCGCAGCCACTAACGCGGCGCAGCAACTGCCGAATTCCGGACCCTTAGGCGGTGGCGGCGCGCGCGCGGATCGCGCCGGTGACCGCGGCCGGATCGCTGACCGGCACGCGCTCGAGCGCTGCGGCCACGCGGATCGCGGTCCACTGTTCGTAGACCTCGGCGATATCGGCCGGCGTGACGCCGGGTAAATTGAGGATCGACTCACGGTGATTCGCGGGCCGCGTGAGGTAATCGGCGGGCAGATAGCCGTTCGCCGCACAGAGCTGGAACAGCTCGGTGCCGGGATAGGGATAGAACACGAAGAAGCCGAAGTCGACCGGCTGCAGCTGGTGATGCAGGTCGATCGTTTCGGCCATTTCGGCACGGCTCTCGCCGGGCGTGCCGAGGATGTAATTGGCGGTCGCCATGATGCCGGCCTCGCGAGTCCAGCGGAACACCTCGCGGAAACGCTGGTTGCTCGCCGCGCGCTTCATGATGTCGCGGCGCACGCGTTCGCTGCCGCTCTCGACGCCATAAATGATGTGCTTGCAGCCGGCTGCCGCGAGATCCTGCAGCAGTGTTTGACTCACGGTCTCGACGCGCGCGTTCAAGGAAAACGATACCGCGATTTCGCGGGCGTAGGCCTTGCAGAATTCCCGGACCCAGGCATGTTGGATCGTGAACGTGTCGTCGAGAAAAATCACGTAGTTCAATGGCCCCTGTGCGCGCAGCGCAGCGAGTTCCGCGAGCACGCTCGTTTGGCTTCGCCGGCGGCCATAGCGCTTGGTCTCGCCCGACGCGTAGAGCTGGTCGTACATGCGCGCAGCACAGAACGTGCACGGGAACGGGCAGCCGCGCTGGGTCGTCAGATGCCGCACACCCCAGCGCTCGTCGAGTAAATCGCGCGCGAGGAACGGCAGCGCATCGAGCGGCTCGATCGGATTGCGCAATGCCGGCCGCTTGCCGCCCTTGGCCCAAATATTGGCGATACCGCCGTCCGCGACGCCACGCCCGGCTTGCAGCGCCTCGACCAAATCGAGCAAGGCCGCTTCACCCTCGCCGAGACAGAGGTAGTCGATGCCCTCATGGCGCAGTACTTCTTCCGGGGAGAATGTCGCGTGCAGGCCGCCGACGACGACCGGAATGTCGCAGAGGCGCCGCAATCCGCCGAGCACGTCGCGCGCGCGCAGCCATTGCCGCGTCGTCATCGAGACGCCGATGAGCTGCGGAGCGATGCGGCGCACCGATTCGCCGATCGCGGCGACGGGGTGCGTGGGCGATACGCGCAAGAATTGCGCCTCATGTCCGTGCTGGCGCAGCCATGCCGCGAGAAACCCAGGGCCCAGCGACGCCACGGCCCAATCGTTCTCCGTGTCCAGCTCCATGAACAGAACGCGCATGGGCAAAGACTACGAGCGCGCGAGTCCGCGCGCAATGGGCGAAGCGCAAGTCATGGCCGCTCGAGCACGAGGACTTCGGCGCGATAGTGCATCGTCGCGCGCGCATGCACCCGCACTTCCCAGCGATGCTCGCAGCGGGGCCCGACGGTCGCGAGGCCCGAGATCTGCTGCGCCCAAACGCCGAGGTCCGGCGCCGCGGTTTCGGTCGTTCGCGCGCCCAACCAGGCGCCGACCGGCGTCGCCGCGGTGCTCCAGTCGAACGGTGTCGACAGCAGCAGCCGCCCGCCCGGGCGCAGCAGCGCCGCAGCCGCGCGCAGCAGCGCCGCAGGATCGGACACACAGTCGAGCAAGTTGAGCGCGACGACCAAACCCGCGCATCCCGGCGCGAGCGGCGGCACGAGCGCATCGGCGATCCAGAAACTCGCGTTATCGCGCCGCGGCGGCGGCACCGTGATCTGCCGATCTTCGTAGGCGGTGCCGGCGAGACGCAGCGGGTAGCGAAACCGGCCGCCGCGCAAAACGCGCGCGGCGAAGCGTGCGAGCGGCGCCGACAAATCGAGCCCGAGCACCGGCACATCGAAACGCTCCGCGAGCGCTCGCGTCACGCCGCCTGCGCCGGCGCCGAGTTCGATGATCGGTCCGGAAACCGCGCCGGCCTGCGCGAGGCCGGCCTGCGCGAGTGCCCATGCCTGGCCGGGCGCCGGTGCCGCACGGTCCGTGGTATCGAATGCGCCCCAATGGTCGCGCACATAGCCGGACAGATGCTGCCGAGTGGCGTCGAACCAGCTGCCAGGCGGCAGCAGCGACCCAAGCAGGTCGGCGATCGGTTCATAGAGCTCATCGCGCGCGAGCAAGTAGACGCTGGCTTCGTTGAGAAAACGCGGCAGGTCCGCGACCAGCACCGGCAAGCCGTCGATGATCGGAAATCGCGCGCGGCAATCCGCGTGGGTGCAAACCAGGATGCCCTGCCCGCCATCCGTGTCCTGCCAACTGGAGACCTCCAATGCAGACATTGCCCCGCGGGCACGGCACGTGGGACAGCAAGGAGCGAAGCCGCGAATCGGCCCGGGAGTCACCCTTCAGCCGCCGATGATCACGGTCACGCAGCCGGGCGGCATGATTTGTCCCATCGGACTCGGGATCGGCGCGACACACGACGAATGCAGCGTCTGGTCGCCGACGCGCGCCGCGGGCAGGCTGCTGATCAGCACCGTCGTCGAACCCATCATGATCATGCCGGGCCCCGCGGGCACACAGCCCGGCAGCAGGCAGGGCATCGTCATCGAGGTCACGGTCGCAGCCGGCAGGCTGCCGATCAGTACGGTCGGAGCGCCCGGCGGCATGATCGCGAGCGGCAATCCCGGATGCGGCAGCGGCGTCGGCGCGGGCGCCGGTGGGTGGATCGGCGCGTGGCAATGCGGGATCGTCTGCAGCACCAAATCGCTGACGCGCGCGGCCGGGGGACTCAACGCAGACCCCGCATCGCGCGCACTCCGCGCTCGAGATCGCGGCGAGATTGCGGCACCTGCCGTGCACTGATTCGCGTCATCTGATCCTCCCTCGCCCGCCGCCGCCTTGCCTCAGAAATTATCGACCGAGCGCGCTCAGTTCGCAACCGACAGCAAGAAATAGGTTCCGCTCGAGTGCTTGTCGGTCCGGATTCTTCGGATGCCATTGTAGTCGTAAATCACCGCCTTGCCGGGCCCGAGTTCTCCACCGTCGAGCCGGCTCGAGCCGCCGTCGAAGCGGTGCTTGCCGTACATGTGTGAATGCAGCGAAGGATTGAATTTTCCATAAGGATCATGGCAGACGAAACTCACGTCGTTGCAGGCGAACTGCGCCATTCCGTTGTAGCCGATCACCAGGATGATGTGACCGGCCGTGTGCGCATGGTTCGTGCTGACGATGACCGGAAAGCCGCGATCAATCGTGCGCACGATGCGCAGCATCGCCTCGTCGGGAATCGCGCAAGAGTCGACTGCAAATTTATAAGTCGGAAATTGCTTGTGCAGCCACCACGCCATGTTCGCGTAGCTGTTGCGTTCCTTCGAAGGCCGGCCCTGCCCCTCGTTGATTTCCTTCCAGATGCTCGTGATCGACAGCGCCTCGACCGGTGACGAGATCCCGATGCGATCGGCCAAATACATGCCGAACATTTTGAGGCAGGTCGACTGGCAGGTAATGCTGGTCGGCTGCGTCAAGTAGGGCACTGCCAAGAATTTGTCGGCCATTCCGCGAGCCCGTGTTATTTGATCAACACCTGCAAACGTCGGTTGGCGCGCAACGCGCGCTCGTCGCTGCCGAGATCAATCGGTTCGCGAGCGCCATGGCCTTCGATGTGTATGCGCCCCGCGAGCGACGGTTCCAGCGCAATCACGCTCTGACTCGTCGCCTCCGCGCGCTGCAGCGATAGCGACACGTTGAGCTGGTCGCCGCCGCGGGCATCGGAGTGCCCGATGAACAGGAACTCGCGCCCCTGCATCGACGGATCCGCGAGCGCGTGGGCGAGCACGGCAACGTTGGGACGCGTTTCATCGTCGATGATCACGCTGCCGGTGTTGAAGTTGATCGGGATATTCACCGACGGGCCGCCGCCGCCCGACGGCGTCATGTGTTTCGCTCCCCGTGAGTCGTCGCCGCCCGCAGCTTTCGAGTCGCCGTAGGCGAGCGGTTTGTAGAGCGAGTATCGCAGCGCTCTCACGATATGTTCCTGAGTCGGGTGTTGCACCTGCTGTTCGATTGCCGCCGCGAGATCGGATATCTCGCGGTTGCCGGGATCGAGCGTGCGCGCCTGTTTGATCAGCGGATAGGCGTTTTCCGGATCGCCCTCACGATTGAGCAGCGTCGCATATTGAAACAGCGCGCGCGCTCTGGTTGCTGCCGTGGTCGCGTGCTGATGGGCGGCGATGAAGGCGTCGACTGCGCGCTGCTTGTCGTCGCGCTCGGTCGATTGCGCCGCGAGTTCGCCGAGCTGCTCGTAAGCCTCATAGGCGGGACAGGCATCGACCGACTGGCGCAGGAAGGCAATCGCCTCGTCGTTCTGGTATGCCGCGATGCGGTCCCGCGCGAGCGCAAGATATCGCTGTCCGAGCACGCAGTCGTCGGCTCGGCACTGCGCGCCGAACGCGAGCGCGCCGAACAAGGTCCAACAAGCAATCCGGCGCATGGCTCTACTCCTACCAACGTGCCACGTAATTCACGGCAAAATGGACGCCGTGTTTTTGTAAATCGTCCGGCACGAAGTTACGCGGATCATCTGCGCGCGTGAAATTATTCGCGATGCCTTTGCCCCAATAAACCTGGGCATCCAAGCCGCGCAGCGGGTTCCACAGCAGCCCCAGCCCGGCACTCGCAATATAGAGCGGATCGGTCGTGTTGAGAAGCGGGTTGCCGATCGCGGTGTCGACCTTGTCCCAAGAGCGGCCGTAATCGCTGAACACGGCGAACACGAGATCGCGCGGATCGGGTATGGCACGGTATCCGGGCAGCGGCAGCTGCAACTCGATCGTGGCCGCGGTTCCATCGTCCCGCACCAGGAGATTCTCCGAGTAGCCGCGCACGGTATCGACGCCCCCGACCGTGAACTTCTCGAGCGTCAACAGCGGCTGCTGTGAATATTGACCGGAGGCGCGGATGATGAATTGCGCGCGATCGTTGACGTGCGCGAACGCCGGAAAGCCGTCGAGGCGCTGGACGAAAATGAACTGCATCTGCTCCAGCCCGAAGCGCCCATCGGCACCGGTCGGATTCGGATTGAACAGCTGGTCCGTGGCCGGCGAATTGATCGTCGCGCCCAAGGCATCGATGCCCCGCCGGTAGGTCAGCCGCAGATCCAGCACGGAACTCGCGCCGTGCAGCAGCCAATCGAGGCCGCCAAGCACGGCCGTGACCGCCGAGATACCGTTCTGTGCACCGGGCGAGAACGAGAACGGGGTGCCGAGCAATTCGGTCGAGCTGCGATCCGATTCGCCGCCGACGAACAAGGAAAACCGATCGTTCAGATGGTCGAGCACCGGCTCGGTCAGCGACAAGCCGTAGGTGCGGGTCGAATCTTTGATGTTCAGCGGCTGGAACGGCTGCTCGACGATCAAGGCGCTCGCGCGCGAGTAATAGAGCTGCAGCGCGGCATTGCGCGCGCTCACGGGCACGTTGAGCACGGCCGAGCCTTCGGTGTCGCCGTCGGTGCGCACGGCCGAGGCGCGAATATCCTCGCCGTAACCGGTGAGGTCGCGCACGCCGAAGAACGCCGTGCCCTCGTTACCGCCGGTACTCGAGGCATGATGATTGTCGTAGCCGAGGCCTGCGCTGAAGCGCGGTTGCTCGTCGACGTCGACGCGCAGCACCCCGCGGCCCAGCGCATCGCCCGGACTCAAGCGCGCATCGAGGCGCGCGATGTTCGGATCTTGCTGCAGATAGCGCAGTGCGGCCTGCAGGTCCGTGATGTTGAGCGGATCATCGATGTGATCGCGAATGCGCGCGCTGACGTAATTGGAACTCAAGTGGCCCTTGCCGCCGACATCGATGCGCGCCAGCGTGCCTTCGATCGCCTGAAACACGACGACGCCGTCGCTCGATTGCTGATTGAGAAGCAACGCCCCGGAATTGATGTATCCCTTGTCGACATAAAGTCGCGTCAAGGCGACCCGCAATGCCTGCAGCTCGCCGCTCGTGACGGTACGGTTCTCGTACGGCGCGACCAGCGCCGCGATGGCCGCGGGCTTGAAGGCTTTGACACCGCGAACCTCGACGCGCTTGACGAACACCGGCGCACCGCCCGCCGGCTCCGCCGCGTCGATGCCGGCGTCCGGCAGCTGCGGCAGGCGGTAGTCGGGTGTCGGCGGCACGGTCGGCGTCGTGTAGTTCGGCGCGCTCGGCGTCTGATAATTGCTGCCGTTACCGACGCTCTGAGCGAGCGCAAAAACAGGCACGGCGGCGCTGACCGCGGCAACGAGGATCCCGCGCATCATTCGCAGCCCTTGTCACCGGAGAGCGCGGCGAGCAGCGGCAGCGGCGGCTCCGGCAACGCCGTGACCGCGTCCTTTGCGGTCGCCGGGGCGGGAGTTGCAGCACTCGAGTTCAAGTACGCGTCCGGGGCCGGTGCAACGCCGCCGCGACCCTCGCGCACGAACGTGCTGCGCGCGCTATCGCGGCGGCAGGCGTTCGAGGCAAGTTCCGGAGCCCGGGTCGCGTGGACGTCGGGCGCGGTGAGCGCCGAGTTCAGATTCACTTGCGGGGCACCGATCGTGACAGTGCCGTCATTGCCGGTCTGGGACTGTGCGCTCACGAGGCTCTCGGAATCCTCGACGAACAGCGCACCCTTGTTGAGGAAGATGCTGATGGCGCCGCCATTGCCGGAGACTGCTTCCCCGAGGATGCCGCTCGCCTGCAACAGCGTTTGTCCCGCATCATTGATCGTGATGTTGCCGGCATTTCCGGCGCCCTCCGCAGACGCAACGATGTCGGTGTGAATCAGCGTCAGCGGCAAGCCGCCTGCGTCGATCGTGATATTGCCGCCCGTCGAGGCCGCCGCGTTCGTCGTGATTTGGCTGTCGGCCAGCACGTCGGGTGCGGCAGCACCGGCCGCGACCGCCGGGGTGAGCGTGATCGCGATCGTCCCCGAGTTGCCGGCACCGAGTGCGGTGGTCGCGATCTCGGCACCATCGGACATCGCCAGTCTCGCTGCGGTGATCGTCACCGTGCCGCCGGAACCGCTGCCGGCTGCGTTTGCGGAGATTGCCGTGCCGGCACCCGCGAGTGCGACCGTGCCGCTCGTCGTGACATCGACGCTGCCGCCGGTCGTGGCCGTGGGCGCTCCGGCCGCAGGTCTAGCGCTGAGCCGAGACGCGGCGCGCGCATTGTCGGCGGAAGCGCCCGCGCCCTCTACCGTGCTCGAGGTGTTCGCGGTGATTTGCGCGCCCCCCGTCATCGATAGGCTCGACGCATCGATCGTCACCGAGCCGCCCGTTGCATCGTTCGACGAATCGCTCGACAGCTTCGTGCGCGTGCTCGATAGCGTGACCGGTCCGGTTGAATGGATATTGATCGCACCGGCGTTGCCTGCCGTGGCTCCGGAGCCCGAAGCGTCGACCGAAATCGTCGAGCCACCGCTGACCAAGAGCGAGCCGACCGGCGCCGCCGCCGTTCCGACATCGATGTCCCCGCCTTTGCCCGTGCTGCTCGTGTTCGAGCTGATCGCGGCGGCACCGCTTACCGTTATCGCGCCCGCGGTCAGCAGCTGTATCGCGCCGCCGGCCGCGGCCGCGGTGGTATCCGCATTGATTGAACCTCCGCTCATCGCGATCGGGCCGCGTGCGCTCAGCACGATGTTCGCCGGCGTCGCGCCGGCATTGCTGCCGGCGACGGACGCGGTCACGGCCGTATTCTGCAGGGTCAGGGCCCCCGCAGATGCAACGCTAATGACGCCGGCCTGGGTCGCGAACGCGTTGGCCGAGGTTTCGACTTGGGTTGCGGGCGCACCGGCCGCCGCGCTGCCGAGCGATACCGAACCGCCGCTCGCCTGGATCGTGATCGTGCCCGCGGCGCCCGCAGCGCTCGATGCGGAGCCCGTCGCGGCCGACTCGATGCTCGTGCCCTGAATCTGGATCGCATTACCCCCCGCGGGATCCGCGCCGCTCGCGGTAATGCCGATGTCACCGGCATTGCCCGAGCCCGAGGTCGAGACCGCAACTTGGCTGCCCGTCATGCTGAGCGTCGCTGCATCGATGTTGATGCTGCCCGCGTTGCTGCCGCTCGTCGTCGCAGAAGCGATGTTGGTATTGCTGATCGCAACCGCCGCGCCGGAAAGATCGATCTGGCCCGCCTGCTGTGCACCGCTGGTTGTGGCATCGAGGCTGCTGTTGGCGATCGTCAACGGGCCGGATCCATTGCCGGCGCTCAGCGTAATCGTTGCCGGCGGCGCGCTGGAAAGAGCAGCGGCCGTTCCCGCGGCGGTCGTGTCCAGATTGGCGTTGTCGAGTTTGATCTCCGATCCCGTGATCGTCACCGATCCGGCCTGGCCTGCAGCGGCGCCCGCAGACGTCGAGATCAACGTCGGCTGCGCGTCGTTCGAAAGACCGATCTGCACGCTGCCGGAGGCCGCCGACAGCGCCACGTTGCCCGCTTTTGCGCCGTTCTGGCCGCTGACTGCATCGGACGTTACGGTCGCGCCGCCGCTCACTTGCAGCGCCGCCCCGCCTTGTGGGTCGGCGCCGCTGGCCGTCAGAGTGATGTTGCCGGCAGCGCCGAGACCGGTAGTCTTCGCGGTGATCGTGCCGCCCACGATGCCGATCATCGGGCCGCTGAGCGTGATGTCACCGGACCTGTTCATACCCGATGTGCCGCTCTGCAGAGACGCGTCGTTCAGCATCACCGCACCGCTGCTGAAATCATCAATCACGATGCCCGACACGGTGCGCGTCGTGCCGGCTTCGATGTTGCTGTTGACGACGTCGATTCCTCCGGCGCCGGCACTGATCGCGATCTGGCCGCCCGACACGGCGGTCGAATCGGTCTGCGCGGAGATCAGCGAACTCTCGATATTCGCGCGCGGATCCGGGAACGTGGGCCGCGCGATCGGATCGGCGAAACCGCCGGTCGTCGATGCGCCGATGTAGACGCCGTTGTTCGCGGCGATCGTCAGATTGTTACCGAGCCCGCTGTCCAGCACGTCGGTCGATATCACGGAGCCCGCGATGACGACGCTGCCGGAGCTGATTTGGCCCGGCGACGCCAATCCGATCAACACCTGGCCGAAGCTGCCGATGCTGCCGTTCGAGCCGGTGCCGCCGTCATTGCTGGCGGTGACACCCGAATCCACGATGCGCACGACACCCGGCGTGGCACTGGTCAGCTCAGCCTGCAAAGGATCGTTTGATGCCTCGATACCGGTACTGCTGATCGTGATGGTCCCGGCTGCACCGGGGTTCCCGCCCGGGTTTCGGTAGTCGGCAGCGATCAGCGATTGTTGAGAAATGAGCACCCCGGCACCTGCGAGCGCGATCTGTCCGCCGTATCCGGTATTGCCCACCGACTGGCTACTGATCGTCGCGTTCGAGATCGTCAGCGGACCCGCGGACGAGATGCTCACGCTGCCGCCGTTGCCGCTACCCGAAGAGCCCGTAAAGATCGCCGCGTTTTCCGCCAAGGAGAACGGGCTGTTGGGCACCGGGGCCAGCGCCAGGCCACCGCTGATGCTGACCGAGCCGCCGTTGATCGACACCGAACCGGCGTTGACGGTGCCGCTCGTCTGCAGGTCGATGAGCGAGTCGATCATCGATACGCTCCCGGTCGCCGTGAGCGAAACACTCGCCGGCGTCAGATTGGATGGCGTATTGGTCGTCGATACCGTGGTGTCGATGAGCGCGAGATTGAACTCGATTTGGTTCGCGGTGATCGAGATGGCGCCGGCCCCGCCCGCGTTGGCGCTCGCCAGCGTGCTCAGCGAGGTTCTCGTCGACGTGGACTCGATCTCGACCGTGCCGCCGTTGGCGATCAAGGTGATGCTGCCGGCGTTGCCGCCCGGCCCGGCGTTGCCGGCGGCCAGCTCGCTCTGCGACGAAATCGATGATCCGCCGCTCAGTTGCAGCGCTGCGCCACCCGCAGGATCCGCGCCCGTGGCCTTGACCATGATGTTGCCGGCATTCCCAACGCCGAATGTCGCCGCGTCAATGTATGCGAGGCCGGTCAGCGGCGAGGAGCCGCTCATCGAGACCGTCGAGCCGCTCACGCTGATGTTGCCGGAATTCGCGCTTCCCGAGGTATTGGAATTCAGCACGCTCGCGACGAAGCTGACCGGCCCGGTCGCAGTCACGGACACCGCGGGCTGAGAAGCCGACGGACTGACGCTCGATTGGGATAGCGCAAATAGTTCCGCTTGATCGAGAGCGATGCTTGCACCCGTGACGCTGATGCTGCCGACAGCGCCGGCATTTGCGCCCGCCCGCGAGAGCAGTTGGGTCGGCGCCGAGTCCGTGGCCAACCCGATCTGAATGGTTCCCGCGCTCGCGGTCAGAGAAACGGTGCCGGCGTTCGCGAGACTCTGCCCAGCGTAGGCATCCGACGAGATGATAGAGCCTCCGGCGACCAGCAACGCCGGCGAACCGGGTGTATCCGGCCCGCTCGCCACCAATGAAACTTGTCCGGCGTTCGCAGTCCCGTTGGTAGCGGCGGTGATCTGCGAGTTGCTGATGCCAAGCTGCGAACCCGAAGCAAAGATCTGTCCGCCCTGTTGAACGGCGACGGTGCTCGCATTGATCGCGCTGTTGGCGACGGTCAGGGGCGCGTTGTTTGCCGTCAACGTGATCGTGCCCGGTGATGCGCTTTCGAGAGCCTGTTCCGTTCCCGCCGCCGTGGTGGCGACGTTGGCATTGGCAAGCGCGATGCCTGACCCGTTGATCGTGATCGAACCCACCTCGCCGGCGCTCACACCTGCCGAGGTGCTGATGCTGGTCTGGGTCGAGTCGGTTGCCAATCCAATCTGTATGCTGCCGCCGCTGGCGGTCAGAATCACGGAACCCGCGTTCGCGCCGCTCTCGCCTTCGCTTGCGTCCGATGACAGCGTCGAGCCTCCGGTCACCTGAAGCGCGGGGACCGATCCTTGATTCGCTCCGGTGGCCGTGAGCGTGATGCTGCCGGCATTGCCTACCCCGGTGGTCGCCGCACTGATTTGGGAATTGCTGACGGCAATCGTCGATGCGGTTGCATTGATATTGCCGCCCGCCTGGCTACCGCTGCTCGATGCATTCAGATCGCTGCCGGCGATCGTCAGCGCTCCACTGGCGGTCAGCGTAATCGCTCCGGGGGAGGCGGTCGCGAGCGAGGCCGCGTTGCCTGCCGCCGACGTATCGAGATCCGCGTTCAACATGCCGATGGCTGCGCCGCCGATCAAGATCGCGCCGACCGAGCCGGCACTGGCGCCGGCTGACGTTGATATCAGCGTCGGGGCCAAATCCGACGAGCGGCCGATCTGTACCGTTCCGTTGGTCGCACTGAGGGTAATGCTGCCCGCAGTTGCCGCGGTTCCCACCCCTTGGGTCGCATCCGATAAGATCGACGAGGCGCCGCTGACCTCGAGCGCATAGCCGCCGTTCGGGTCGGTTCCGGTCGCGGTGAGCGTGATGTTGCCGGCGCTGCCCGTTTGCGAAGCAAATATATTGGGAGGTCCGGAGCTCGCGGTGATCTCGGAGCCGCCGTTCACGAGAATCGAGGGACCCGTGATGTTGATATTGCTGGCGTTGGCCCCTGCGTCCGTATTCGTATTGATGATGCTGCCGCCGGTGATCGTGACGGGCCCGCTGCTCGAGCTGATCGAAACTGCCGGGCCGCTGGGTGATCCTGAAAGCGTAGAGCCCGTCAAGGCGAGCAATTGCGCTTGATCCAAGGTCACACTGGATCCGCTCACGGCGATGGATCCGCTGAAGTTGCCGCCGAAGGGCGGGGAAATCGATATCATCGTGGGCGTAGAGTCTCCGGGAGCTCCGATCTCCACCGCACCTTCGGTGGCGGTTATATTGATTGCGCCGGCAACGGACCCAAGGTGATTGGGATCGTTTGCCACCGTTTCGACCAAACCGGAGCCGCCGCTCACCTGCAGTGCCCACGGGCTCGACGGATTCAGGCCCGTCGCCGTCAAGCTGATGCTCCCGGTCGTCGCGCCATAGTCTGCGCTGGTCGTTATGCTGGATCCCGTCATCAGAATCGACGAGCCGTTAACCGTGATCGCTCCGGCAGCGCCGCCGCCGAGAGCATAGGTCGTGATCGCGGTGCCGCCTGTAATCTGGACCGGGCCAAGGGTGTCGATGGCTATCTCGGTCGCGAGGGGACTCAACTGCGAGGCGATTGCGCTTGTCGACAGCGTGGCGCCAGTCAAAGAAATGCCGCCCGATCCTGCACCGAGCATCAGTGGCGTGCCGCTTACCAAGGACAGCGTGGCGCCGGTGATCGTCAGTGCGCCCGCGGTGGGAGTCGACAAAAAACCGAAACTCGCCGGATTCGCGCTCGTCAATACGGGCGGAGTAGCACCATTGGCAGGCGATCCGAAGAACTGCGTTCCGTCGGCAAAAGCGATGAAGTCCGCGGCGCCGAGTGACAGAGCGCCGGTGACATTGATTTGCGCCCCGGCCGTCAGGATCACACCCGACGGATTGATGAACCAGAAGCTGGCATTGGACGCGGTGGCCGATCCACTGATCGTGGTTTCGACGGTGCCGGCAATCGTGCTCGTGGCGCCGCCGGTGACTCGAGAAATGATGTTGGCGATGCTGCTGCTCGGGACCGCGAAATTCGCAGTATCGCCGCTGCCGACATTGAACGTGGAGAAGCTCAGGAATTCATTGTTGCCCGCGGTGACACCGTAGTTCGGGCCGATCGTGTACAAGTCTCCGCTCTGGCCCGAGATCGGCGTGCCGGTGATACTGCCGCTGCTCATCGGATTCAAGGTCGTGTCGACGACGATGCTCGTCGGCGGCGGATCCGAGGCAGATGATCGCGGCCGCAAGCGAACGGTGCCGCTGTTGACGAATCCATTGGGATTGGTCAGGTGGGCCCTCGTAGTCGAGGGCGTTTCGCCATGGACGGACGCGGCGCCCAGCGCAAAAACCATCACGCAGCCGGTGATCAGGCGATCCTTCTTCATCGGGTGGGCGCCGTCTGCTGCGCCGCTTTCCGTTTTCATAGCCAGTTTCCTATCAATAAGTAAGGCGCCCAATAGCTCGGGTGCCGATACTCCGGTGTTGCCAGCAGCTTGAGCTGCGCCTCGCGCAGGCTCTGCGCCTTGGTCACGCGCCCGTCCTTGCGGCTTTGGTAAAAGTCCTGCATGAGCGCGGCGGTCGCTTCGTCGCTGATCGACCAGAGCGACGCGAGCGCACTCTTCGCGCCGGCCTGAATGGCCACGCCGGCGAGTCCGAGCGCGGCGCGGTCGTCGCCCGCGGCGGTGCTGCAGGCGCTGAGCACGAGCAGGTCGAGCGGTTCGTTGCGCCGGCCGAGCGCGGTCTGCAGACCGTCCATCGTGAGCCGGCTGTCGTAGGTCAGAATGAAGGACTGGCGATGATCGGCGCTGAATTCGCCGTGCGTCGCGAGGTGTGCGACCGAGAAATTGGGCACCGACAGATCCGCGCGGATCGACGCCAAACTGAAGGTCTCATCCTTCAGCGATTCGGTCGGGAAGATCGCGCCGATCTCGCTGATCTCCTGGCCGACGCTCGGCAGTCCGACGAAACCTTGAACGCTCTTGGTCAATCCCGCGACCAGTATGCGATTCGAATTGGGCGCGACCAGCGCCGGAATCAAGGTGATCGCAGGGGTCGTCGCAACCGCGAAGCGCTCGATCAGGAATCTTTGCCCGTCGTGCAGGGCCGCGAGCGGCACGGTGCGCAGCGCCCCGGTCGGCACAAACACCAGCGTATCGACCTTCTGGCTCTCGAGCCACGGTGCCGCATCGGCAAGCAGCCATCGATAGAGCGCCTCGGCGGGCGCCCGGTACTGCTCGCCGGCGCTCGGCCGTTCCAGCCCGATGCGCAATTTGCGCGCCATCGCTGTGAGTTCGCCGCGCGATACCGGCGAGGAGAAGCGGCGCAGCCGGCCGCCCGATTCGATCAACACCTCGGTTCGATCGGGCAGCAGGATCGGGTAGATGATCGCCGCGCCTGGAATATTCGTGCCGCGGCTCGCGTCGGCCGCGCTGCCGACCGCGCAGCTGTTGTCGAAGTAATCCTGGACCTCGGCTTGCTTCAGCGACTCGAGCTGATCGCGCACGTCGCGAAGCACCCGCTGCTGCGCCTCGCTGCCGTCGGCAAGCGCCGCCGATTCGCGCAGATGCGCATCCGCATAATCCAGGTACACCGGTTCGATGCGCGCAGCGAATGCCTGGCGGGAGCTTTGCAGCAGATCGCCGCGAATGTTCGCCAACGCGAACAGAGCCAGATCGATCGATTGCATCGAGGCCGCGGCGTCGCCGCGTTTTCTCTCGAGTCGCGCGGCCTGCCACTGCCAGCGGTAGAGCTGGTCCTGCGCGTCGAGCGATTGGGCGAGCGCGATCGCCGCGCGCGTGAACTTGAGCGCATCCGGGTTGCGTCCCTCGTCCTCGTACAGCGAGCCGAGCAGGCCAAAGGCGTAGGCGCGCGTCGACGGGTTCGTCGCATAGTCCCGCGCGCGCAGATACGCATCGAGGGCGCTCGCGCGCTGCTCGACGGGCGCGCGGAACTCCTGCACATCCCGCTCGAACAAGTCGCCGACCGCGAGCAGCAGCATGGCCGCCTCCTCGCCGGGCGGCAGGGCCGTGGCGAGCTTGTCGAGGAACGCGAGGCGCTGCTCGACCTCGGCGATTTCTTTGCGATCCAGGCGCGCACGCAGCGCATTCGTGCGCGCGCGCACTTCGGCCGCTGCGGCGCCGGCGGCGCTTGCGGCGGCCGCCTCCGCCTCGTAGGCCTGTTCCGCGGCCACCAGATCGCCGCTTCGCACCGCGAGCGCGCCCCTGGCCTGATGCAGCAAGATGACTTCCTGGGCCGGAAGACTCGCCGCGGCCGATTCGACTGCATCGAGTTGTTCGCGCGCTTCGTCGACCTTGCCCGTCGCGCTGAGCGCAGCGCCGAGACGCAGCGCCGTACCGAGGCGTTGCGCATTGTCGGTGGCGTGGGCGGCCGCGACACGCAGGGTCCGCTCGGCTTCGAGCGCGAGACCGCGATCGAGCAATGCATCGGCAAGCGCCCAGCGCGCGCTGACTTCCTCGCGAGCCGACTTGGCCCGATCGAGATTCGCGCGCAATGCAGCGAGATCTGAACCGACGACGGGAGGCGCCGCGAAGCCCGCAGAGCTAAGCGCGATGAACACGAGACAGACGATCAGATGCGCACGACCCAAATCCATATGAGCTTCCGCATTGAGACTCGCGAACCTGCGAGAGCCGCCCAACCGCGGCCTCGGCTCGCACCGAGCCTATTTAGTTAAATTGACATCCCCTTTTCAAGCACCGCACCGGACGATCAGCCTCGCCGGCTGCGCGATTACTTTGCCCCCAAGTGCACGGGCTAGTCAACATCGCGGCCGGCGCGATCGTCAACTTCGGATACGAGAGGCGGTTAAGGCGCCGCTTCGGGCCATTGCGCAGCGCTGCGCGCGCAGCGCATGCCGGTGTCGACATAGGCGTGAGTCGGATCCTCGAGACGCCGCGTCGCCAAGCGTTGATTGACCGGGCTGCGGTCGCGCCACGACGCGCCGCGCAGCACGCGTTCGGAAGGCTTGCCGTCGCTGACCCACTCCCAGAGCTCCCCACCGAGACCGCGGTTGCCGAAGCGCCCGCTCGGCTGCTGCGCGTTGACCGGCAAGAGCTCGCTTGCCGCCGCCGGGTCCGGCGCGGGCGGTTGATCGCCGTTCGCAAAGATATGCCGAGCGGGGCCGCGCGCGACAAATTCCCATTCATCGCCGCTCGGCAATCGTTGGTGGCGCCATTCGCAATATTTCGAGGCGCTGTTGTAATCGATGCCGCGAACCGGAAAGTCGGAGGCATCGCCGTGCTTGGCTGCGAGCTCGTCGCGCAGCGTCTTCCAGGACGCGCCGCCGCGAAACACCGCTTGGTCGCCGTGATAATCGAGCACGCCTTGGGCATGTTCGGCCTCGGTCGTCGCGCCGGTTGCCGCGACGTAATCGCCGAATTGGCGATTGCTGACCTCGGTTTGATCGAGTTCGAACGGCGCCATCGCAACTGTTCGGCTGGCCTCGTCGGCGAAGTCGGAGGCAGAGCAGCGCATGCCGGCGTCGCGGCACAGGCGCACCGCAAGATCGATCTCCGCCGGTGTGCTCCCGAGCTCCGTCGATCGCGTGCCGCTGCGGATCACCTGGACGAGCGCCGCTTGCGCATCGCGCACACTCTGCAATCCGTTCGGATCGCCGGCCGCAAGGCTTTGCCGCGCGGCGTCGGCCTGTCGTAGGCCGGCCTGCCACTGCGTCTGGCCGGTATCGACGCCGAGCTCGCGCGCGCGATCCTGCACGACGCCGAGTTGCGCGAGCGTGGCGGCCACGCCCGACGGCGATTGCTGGGGCGCTGCCCTCCGCGCAAGGAACCATGCGATGCCGCCGGCTGCCGCAACCAGCACGAGCCCCGCTGCCAACCAGACGAGCGGCGGTGCGCGGCGTTTATCGCGCGGCTCCAGTTGTGCGAGCAGCGCTTCGACCGAGGCCGTCCGCTTGGCGCGAGTGAACGCCAGCGCATGCGCGAGCGCTTCGTTCTGCGCGGGCGTCAATGCTGCCAGCAGTGCGGGCCGCAGGCCGGCATCGCGCGCCTCGCTTGCCGAGCGTCCGCTGAACGGGTGTTTGGCGGACAGCATCTCGTAGATCACACAGGCAAATGCGTAGACGTCGTCGCTTTGGTCCGGCGCGAGACCCTCGATCATCTCGCAGCTCGCATAGGCCGGCGTGAGTGCGCCCAGGGCGCCGGGATCGAACCGGTTCGCACGCGTGTGCACCGCGCGTGCGATGCCGAAGTCGAGCAATTTCGCCTTGCCGGAGGTCGTCACGAATACATTCGAGGGCTTCAAATCGCTGTGGATCACGCTATGGTCGTGGGCGTACGCCAATGCGGCGGCGATGTCCTTGATCAGCGGCCAGGCACGGATCAAGGGCATGCCGCGTCCGAAATCCTCCTCGATGAGCGCATCCAAGGTTTTGCCTTCGAGCAACTCCATGAGCATGTAAACGCTGCCGCGATCCGCATTCAGCGAATAGACGCCGACGATGTTGGGGTGCTGCAGCGCGCGCGTCTTGCGCACCTCTTCGCGCAGCAGAGCCAGCGCTTCGGGATGTTCGCGAATTTCGGGATTCAACACCTTGACCGCAAAACTCTCGCCCTTGACCTCCTGGTCTCTGGCAAGAAATACGACACCCATGCCGCCCCGGCCCAACTCCCGCTCGAGCAAGTAACGGCCGCCCAAGAGCTGTCCGGCCTGCGCCTCAACGGCGGCACCCGGGTCGGGCTGCTCCCAGACGGACTCCGTCTTCACGGGATGTACGGCGGACGGATTGTCGGCCGGTGCGCGTGCGCGAAACTTGGTGGGGTCAGTGGGCGCGGGCATGGTTCATGCTGTTTTCACCAGAATATCTGCGGCCGCCGGCACAAAGCAAATCATAAACCTCACGCAGCCCTCCGCGCCGACTTTGCTACAGTGAACGGTGTTTCCCGATGCGGGTGGTGCATGTTGGGTTTTTTGCGCGCTTGGTTCAAACGCAAGTTCGGCCGCAATTTGCGGCAATCACCCGGGACCCCGGCTACGGCCGAGACACCCGTATCGGCTCGACCGCCGGGCCGCAGCCGATTTCTGGTGCGCAGGTTCAACACCTCGGTGGTGACCGCGCTGCTGCGGCGGAGTCCGACCGTCGAGATCGCGTATCGGCTGTATCTGCCGAGCGGCTCATCGCCGCGCGACGGCTTGCCGCTGATCGTGATGCTGCACGGCTGCAAGCAAGATGCATTGAGCTTTGCCGAGGGAACGCGCATGAACGCGCTCGCCGAAGAGGGCCGCTACGCGGTTCTGTATCCGGAACAATCGGAGCGCGCCAACCCGCTGCGATGCTGGAATTGGTTCGAAGCGGCATCTCAAGCCGGTCACGGAGAGGCGGCGCTGCTCGCACGGCTCATCGAGAACGTGACCCAGCGCCGGCCCATCGATCCGCGGCGCGTTTTCGTGGTCGGGATGTCGGCCGGCGGTGCGATGGCCTGCGTGCTGGCCGTGCGCCATAGCCGGTTGTTTGCCGCCTGCGCGATTCACTCCGGCGTGATGTTTGGAGTCGCGAGTTCGCCGATCCAGGCGCTCTCGGTGATGCGCTCCGGCCCATCGCCGGCATCGATCGACAAGGCACGAAGACTCCAACAAGAGGCCGTCGATTCGGACGTATTCGTGCCCACACTCGTGATTCACGGCGATGACGATACGATCGTCAATCCGGTGAATTCGGAGCAGCTCGTCGAGCAGCTCAAGCGACGCGCCGAGATCATTGCGCCCGCCTCCGGCGCGCTCATCGCTTCGGGTGAGCGGCACATCGCAAGCGCCGGTCACGCCTACCGGCAGCAAGACTATTTGCAAGCGGGTCGACCGGTGCTACGACAAATCGTCGTCGAAGGCTTGGGGCATGCTTGGAGCGGCGGCGATGAACGCTTTGATTTCAACGATGCGGCAGCGCCGGATGCCGGCCGCCTGATATTGGAGTTTGCAGCGCATTACCACCGCGAAGCACCTACGCAGGGCGTCGCGCGCACCGCGTAGACCTCACATAGGACGCGGCAGCGCCCGTGCGCTGCCGCTTTGCTGGTCAGATTACTCGCCACTCTGCGCCGATCATTGCACCGTGATGCACTTCGGCTTTTGCGACTGAACCTCCATCTTCGGAATGTGCACCGTGAGCACGCCATCCTTGCTCTCGCAGCGGATCGCATCGCCATTGACATTCTCGGGCAGCGAGAAGCGGCGTTCGAACATCCCATAGAGAGTTTCCATGCGATGAAACTTCTCGCTCTTGTCCTCGAACTGCTGTTTGCGCTCGCCCTTGATGGTAATCACGCCGTCGTCGAGCGTGACCTGGACGTCCTCCTTTTTGACCGCCGGCAATTCCGTGCGAATCACATATTCCGTCGTGGTTTCACTGATATCGGCGGAAGGCGTGAATTTGACCCTCTTGCCGTTGTTCTCGAAGTTCAGCTCCGGCATGCGGGCAAACGTGCTCGGCATCAGCCGATTGAAAAACAGGTCGACATCGCCGAATGGTTCCCAATTTACGAGTCTCATGGCCGTCTCCTTTTCCTTCTCAACTCCCGAGCAAATTGCTCTGGATGACTCCTAGTATTGGGCCGGCGAAGGGGCAATTCGATCCGCGAATGTACCTAGCCGCGTACCTTGATTACGCATGAACAATCAATTGAGCTTCAAGACTCGTAGACCCAGCGGCCGCCGAGCAGCGTGCGTTCGACGCCGATCGACTGCCATTGCTCGCTCGGCAGCACGAACGGGTCGGCCGCGAGCACGGTCAAATCCGCGTACTTGCCGACTTCGATCGATCCCTTGTCGTGCTCTTCGAAGCTCGCATAAGCGCCGTCGAGTGTCGCCGAACGCAGGGCTTCCGGCAGTGAGATGCGCTGATTCTCGCCCCACACGTGGCCGCTGGGATCCTTGCGCGTGGTCTCCGAATAGAGCCACAGCATCGGCGCCGGCGGACTCGCAGAGTAGTCCGATGATGCCGGCGGCCGCAGCCCCGCATCGATCAGCGAGCGGTGGGCGAACATGCGGCGTGCACGCTCATCGCCGTAGAAATGCAACACGTCGCCGTGAAAATTGACATAGCCCGAAAACGGCACCGGTATCACGCCGAGCGCGCGCATGCGTGCGATGAGTTCGGGCGTGACGACCGTGCAGTGCTCGAGGCGGAAGCGCGGATCGCGGCGCGGGGATTCCCGCTGCAGCTGTTCGTAAATACCGAGCATGCGGTCGATCGCGCGCTCGCCGTTCGCATGGGTCGCGAGCTGGAAGCCGGCCAGCCACGCTTTGCGGGAATTTTCATAGAGACTCTCGCGCGTACCGACCTCGACGCCGCTGTAGTTCTCGATGCCGATGTAGGGCTCGGCGAGCCACGCCGTGCGCTCGGAAATCGAGCCGTCGGCGAACTGTTTGATTGCGCCGATGCGCACCATCGCATCGCCGAAGCCGGTGTGCAGGCCGGCCGCGATATAGCGATCGAGATAGTTCACGTCGATGTGGCAATAGGCGCGATAGCGCAGCTCACCGGCGTCGCGCGCATCCTGATAGGCCTGCAGGTCATCGGGACTCGTGACGGCTTCGCAGGCCGAGGTGATGCCGCGGCTCGCATAGAGTTTGGAAACGTATTCCACGCCGCGCCGATGATCATCGCGCGTGGTTTCGTCGGGGATTTTGGCGAGCAGCGCTTCGAGCGCGCTGTCGGCAATTCTGCCGGTGAGTTCGCCCGCGGAATCGCGCTCGTAGCGTCCTCCGGCCGGATCGGCGGTCGTGCGCGTCACACCCGCGAGCGCGAGCGAATTCGCATATCCCGTGTGGCCGCCCCGATGCGTGACGACGACCGGATGATCGGGCGCAGCCGCATCGAGATCAGCGCGCGTCAGCGGCCGCGGGGTCTTGCCGTCGTCGTAGAGGAAGCCCCGGACCCAGCGGCCTTGCGCGGTCGCCGCGGCACGTTCGCGCAGAGCCGCGAGGATTGCGTCGATCGAGGTCTTGTCGCAAGCGACCATCGTGAGCTGCTCCAAGCCGGTCTCGGCCGGATGGGCATGCGCGTCGTTGAATCCCGGCAGCACGCGCTTGAGCCCGAGGTCGATGCGGCGCGTGCGCCCACTCGCGAGCGCGAGCACGTCTCGGGTCGCTCCGACCGCCAAGATGCGTCCATCGCGAATCGCGACCGCGCTCGCCTCAGGCTGCGCGGGACTCATCGTCGTGATGAGCCCATGATAGAGAATGAGATCGGGGTCGGCGCGGCGCAGCGGCACGAGCGGCAAAACCGCGAGACTCTTGACCAGATCGCGACGCTGTAAATTGATCATCGCTCGCTGCTCCCGAAATTAGTATCCCGCGAGGTGCAATGCATAGACGGCCGCGGCCGCGGCGAGACAATAGATCCCGAACAAATACCAGCGTCCGCGCTCGAGCCAGCCGCTGAGCCACTTCAGTGCGACGAGGCCGGCCCCGAATGCGACGACCGCGCCGAACACGCTGAGCAGTGCGACCGAACCCAAGCTTGCGGCGCCCGCGAGGCGCTCGGCGCGCACCAAGCGCCAGACTTCGCGCGCAACGACCGGCGGCGTGAGCACGACCGCCAACGCGAAGCTGAAGGTCTCGGCGCCGGCCTTGGATAATCCGAGCAGCATCCCCGTGGAGATCGTCGCGCCCGAGCGCGAGAATCCGCGAAACGGCAGGCACAGTCCCTGCACGGCGCCGATCAGCCCGGCTTGACGCCAATCAGGGTCCGCCTCGCTCGTCGGCGACGCCGCGACGCCCGGCGTGCGGCGCTCGCGCAATCCGGCGAACAAAATCAGCAGGCCCGCGAGCGCAAGCGCGGGCGCGATCAACTCGAGATGACTGAATAGATCCTCGATCTCGGCATGCGGGACACCGGCGAACGCGGTCTTTTCGATGGCCCATACGATCGCCTCTCCGATCACGCCGGTTGCCGCGGTGGCGACGATGACGCGCAGCGCGATCGTGCGCGACGACGCGATCGAGCGGAAATAGGTGCTGCGCCAGGTCTTCCAGAAGTACACAATGACGGCGAACATCGTGCCCGTATGCAGCATCACCAACAACAAGGTCATCGGCGGCGAGGACGGATCGAGGCCGAGCAGCTTCTCGGCGACCACGACATGCGCGGAGCTGGAGACGGGCAGCAGCTCCGCCAGGCCCTGGACGATGCCGAGAATCACGATGTTCACTAAATTCATGCGAGCGGAAATCCTCTGTGCCGGGCCGCCGATGGGCGCGATCGCGCCATTGTACCCAGGCGCCGCATGAGCACGCGCGAGGATTTTGCGGCCCCCAAACTGGTGCTCGCAACCATGGGCTCGCTCGGCGACCTGCACCCGTTCATGGCGCTCGCGCTGCGGCTGCGCGCGCGGGGACTTGAACCCGTGCTCGCCGCGGCCGCCGAGTACCGCGACAAAGTCGAGGCGGCGGGCATTGCATTCGCGCCGCTGCGCCCAAGCTTCGCCGAGATGGAACAAACGCTCGCGATGAGCCGCACCGAGCTCGCCGGAAAGATGATCGAAAGCAGCGAATTCCTGCTGGTCAAGGCGGTGCTGCCGTTTCTGCGCGCGGCGTACGACGACATGCTGGCGCTCAGTGCCGGTGCGGAGCTGATCGTCACGAGCAGCCTGGCATTCGGCGCAAGGCTCGCGGCCGAAAAGCGCGGTCTGCCCTGGATCGCCGTGGTGCTGCAGCCGATGATGTTTTTGTCCTCGTACGACCCGCCCGTGATTCCCAAAGTCGAGTGGCTGGCCGGACTGCTGCGCCGGCTCGGGCCGAGGCCCACGCGGCATCTTTACGCCGCCGCGAAGTTCGCGACCGCGCCCTTGTTTGGGCCGATCGCAAGCCTGCGTGCCCACGAAGGTCTCGCGCCGGACCGGCGCAATCCGCTGTTCGACGGGCAATTCTCGCCGCTGGGTGCCGCGATCGGCCTCTATGCGAATCTGCTCGGCGACGTCCAGCCCGACTTTCCGCCGCGATCGTCGGTCGTCGGCTTCGCGCCCTACGACAGCGAGGACGGCCGCGGCGGCGCGCTCGATCCCGCACTCGAGGCGTTCCTCGGCAAGGGGCCCGCGCCGCTCGTATTCACGCTCGGCAGCCTCGTAATCATGAGCCCCGGCTCTTTTTATCGGGAGAGTCTGCTCGCGGCGAGGCGGCTGCGGCGCCGCGCTGTGCTGCTGGTCGGCGAAGCCGCGTTGCCGGAATTTGCGGATGAGACGGCCGACGACGTCTATATCGGCACTTATGCGCCGCATTCTCTTCTGTTTCCGCGCGCTGCGGTGCTGATCCATCACGGCGGTATCGGCACGCTCGCGCAAGGCATGCGTGCGGGCCGCCCGCAATTGATCGTGCCCTACTTCGCCGATCAACTCGACAACGCGGCGCGCGCGGTACGCATCGGGATCGCACGCAGTCTGCCGCCGGCGCGTTACCGATGCGCGAGTGCGGCGCGCGAACTCGAGGAGCTGCTCACCGGCGATGGCTATCGGCTGCGCGCCGCGCAAGTGCGCGATCGACCGGACATGCACGACGGCGCCGAGCGCGCGGCGCAGATCATCGTCGATGCGCTGCGCTGAATAGGCGGGAAAGCGTGCGGCACCGTACCGACGCCCGGACGGCGCTGCGGGCATTCTGCGCGCGGACCAAACACGGAAAACACTTCGACCAATTTATTCGACCCCACTCAATTCGGCGCATTCCAAGCCGTCGATCGCATCGTAATGGCCCCGCTGACGCGCAACCGCGCCGGTGCCGGTCAAGTGCCCTCACCGCTCGCACCCGCCTGCTATGCGCAGCGCGCGAGCGCCGGCCTGATCATCTCCGAGGCCGCGCAAGTCTCGGCTGCGGGCCAGGGATATCGCGATACCCCGGGGCATCTTTTCGGCGGCGCAGGTGGCCGGCTGGCGCCCCGTCATCGACGCCGTACACGCGGCGCTCGGCAAGATCGTGCTGCAGCTCTGGCATGTCGGCCGCAACTCGCATGTGTCGCTGCAGCCCGACGGCGATTGGCCGGTCTCGAGCGCGGCGTGCGAATGCGAATACGTTCACCGCGAACGGCTACCTGCCGGAGCAATTCTTGCGCGACAGCATCAACGATCGCACCGACGCTCATGGCGGATCGATCGAGAACCGCGTGCGCTTTCCGCTCGAAATCGTACGCGCGGTTGCCGCGGAAGTCGGCGCCGAGCGCACCGGCCTGCGCTTGTCCCCGGGCACCGACGTCAATGACGCGCAGCAGGACAGCAACGCGCAAGCGCTGTTCAACCATTTCGTCGCCGAGCTCGTCGAGCGGCTGCGCATCGATGCGCCGCTCGAGCGGGAGCCTAGCGGTTTTTGCGCGTTTCGAACCGCCGGCACTCGATCGCGAACCCGAGTTCGCGGTCGATCTGCAAATAGTCGCGCGCTTCCGACGGCAGCGCCGCGAACACCGCCTTTAGCGCGAGTACACGCTCGGGCGGCGTCGCAATGCGTCGAACCCAGCTGTCGAACTCGAGCGCCAGCTTCCAGCCGCGCACCATAGCCGCGTCGAAGCCGGCCGTGGCGAACATCGCCTGCCATTCCGAGACGCGGTAATTGCGCACATGCGATTGATCGCGCAGGAATTCGATCGTCTGCAGCACCGTATCGAGCAGCGGCGCCTCCGGTGCGATCACGTCGATGACGATGAGCCGGCCGTGCTGCTTCAATACGCGCGCCGCCTCGGCAAGCGCAGCGCGCAGATCGAGCCAATGATGCGCCGAAAAGCGCGTCACGACCCAATCGAACGCAGCGTCCGGAAACGGCAGGCGTTCGGCGGAGCCGGCGCGAGTCTCGATGTTCGCGTAGCCGCGAATCTGCGACTCGGCCGCGACCACACCGAGCATCCGTTCGGATAAATCATAGGCCACGATATGCCCAGCCCCGCCGCGCGCGAGCGCGAAGCTCAGGTGTCCCGCGCCGCAGCCGAGATCGAGCACCTCCGAGGGCCGGTGTGCAGATGCGAGCGCGGCCAGCTCATCGAGATCCGCGCCCATGGCATGCACGCTGCTCGTCAGATACGCGCTCGCGGTCGCGCCGAACTGGCGATCGACGAGCGCATGTTGGTCGCTGCTCGCTTGTGTGCGCTGCGGCTTCTCGTCGGAATTGTTTTCGCTCATTGTCCGGCTCCGGCACGCAATCTTAAAATGTAACTCATCGACGTCGATCTTGTGTCGACGTTGTTGCAGCGCCGCCGGCATGTTTTGAGCGGCACGCCACCAGCCGGCCGGATGGCTCGCAATCACCTGCGGTCGGGCGTAGTCTCACGAGCGATGACCGTTTACCATTCCTATTCTCATCGTGAGGAGGTCGCGCACTCGGTGACCGCTGCGATCGGCGTCGCGGCGACCGTGATCGGCGTCCCCTGGCTGATCGTCACGGCGGCGCTCCATGGTGGCGCTTGGCGCGTGCTCGGCGCGATCGCATTCGGCGTCGGCGCGCTGCTGATGTTCGGCACCTCGACCCTGTACCACTCGGTGCGCCGTCCCGGCCTCAAGGCAGTGTTGCGTAAATTGGATCATTCGGCGATCTACATCCTGATTGCCGGCACCTACACGCCGTTCACGATCGGTGTCGTGCGCGGCTCCTTGGGCTGGAGCCTGTTCGGCATCGTTTGGGCGCTTGCGGTATTCGGCGTCGCGACCAAGATGGCGGGGGGCCTGCGCATTCCACTGCTCTCCACCGTATTGTACGTCTTGATCGGCTGGATCGGCGTGGTCGCATTCAAGCAGCTCGACGCGAATCTCACGAGCGCACAATTCGACTGGGTCGTCGCCGGCGGGCTGTGCTACACCGCCGGTGTGCCGTTCTACCTCTGGAAGCGCCGGCCGTATACCCATGCCGTGTGGCATCTATTCGTGCTCGGCGGCGTCGCCTGCCACTTCGTGGCGATCTTGAGCGTGATCAGCGCGAACGCCGCTTGACTCAACGGCGCCGAAACCGGCGCCGAAACCGGCGCCGGTTGGAGGCCCGGAATTACGCAGCCGCCGACAAGGGCGATCGAATCAGGTAATCGAACGCACTCAGCGAGGCCTTCGCGCCTTCGCCGACCGCAATCACGATTTGCTTGTACGGCACCGTCGTACAATCGCCCGCCGCGAACACGCCGGGCACCGAGGTCTGGCCGCGGCCATCGATTTCGATTTCTCCGCGCGGCGAGAGCTTGACCACGCCCTTGAGCCAATCGGTGTTGGGAACGAGTCCGATTTGAACGAATACTCCCGCGAGCTCGACCTTGTGAATCGCGCCCGACGAGCGCTCCTTATAGAGCAATGCGTTGACGCGCTGTCCATCTCCCTGGACCTCGGTAGTTTGGGCGTTGGTGATCACGTTGACGTTGGCGAGGCTGTGGAGCTTCCTCGTGAGCACCGCATCGGCGCGCAGCTCTCGATCGAACTCGATCAGCGTGACGCGGCTGACGACGCCCGCGAGATCGATCGCTGCCTCGACGCCCGAATTGCCGCCGCCGATCACGGCGACCGGCTTGCCCTTGAACAGCGGGCCGTCGCAATGCGGACAGTAGGCGACGCCGCGATTGCGGTACTCGCGCTCTCCCGGCACGTTGACTTCGCGCCATCTTGCGCCGGTCGCGAGCACGACCGAGCGGGCTTTGAGCGAAGCGCCCCCCGCAAAGCGCACTTCGATGAAATCACCGGGAATCAGCGCCTCCGCGCGCTGCAGATTCATCAGATCGACCTCGTAGCTCTGCACGTGCGCTTCGAGTCCCGCGGCGAGTTTCAGCCCGTCGGTTTCCGGGACCGAGATGAAATTCTCGACGCCCAGCGTATCGAGCAGCTGGCCGCCGAAGCGTTCCGCGGCGATGCCGGTGCGAATCCCTTTGCGGGCCGCGTAGATCGACGCCGCGGCGCCGGCGGGTCCGCCGCCGACCACGAGCACGTCGAACGGCGCCTTGGCGCTCAAGTTTGCGGCCTGTCGAGCCGCAACGCCGGTATCGAGCTTGGCGAGGATCTCGGCGAGCTCGAGCCGCCCTTGGCCGAACGGCCGTCCATTCAAGAATACGGTCGGCACGGCCATGACCTGCCGCGCCTCGACCTGCGACTGGAACAAGGCGCCGTCGATCATCGTGTGGCGCACGTTCGGATTGAGCACCGCCATGAGATTCAGCGCCTGAACCACCTCGGGGCAGAGCTGACAACTCAAGGAAACGAAGGTCTCGAACCGATATTCGCCCGCGAGTCCCCGGATCTCCGCCTGCACACCGTCCTCGACCTTCGGCGGATAGCCGCCGACTTGCAGCAACGCCAGCACGAGCGAGGTGAACTCGTGGCCCAGCGGAACGCCGGCGAAGCGCACGCGCGCCGCGGCGCCCGCATCGGAAATGGCGAACGAGGGCTTGAGCTCCGCATCGTCACGGCGCAGCTCGAGACTCACGCGATCGGATAGCGCCGCAATTTCGCCGAGCAGCTCGAGCATCTCGCGCGAGCTTTCACCATCGTCGAGCGACGCGACGATTTCGATGGGCCGCGTGAGCCGCTCGAGGTAGCCGCGCAGCTGAGCCGTCATTTGTGCGTCTAGCATCAGTGTTTCCGCGTTCGTTGGGATCAAATCTTTCCGACCAGATCCAGCGACGGCGCCAGGGTCTTCGCGCCTGGCGTCCACTTCGCCGGGCAGACTTCACCCGGATGCGAGGCGACGTATTGGGCGGCCTGGACCTTGCGCAGCAATTCCTTCGCGTCGCGGCCGATTCCGTTGTCGTGTACTTCGATGATCTTGATGCGGCCCGCAGGATCGATCACGAAAGTCCCTCGATAGGCGAGGCCCTCTTCCTCGATGAGCACTTCGAAATTGCGCGAGAGCGCGAGCGTCGGATCGCCGACCAAGGGGTACTGAACCTTGCGGATCGTTTCCGAGGTATCGTGCCACGCCTTGTGGGTGAAGTGCGTATCGGTGGAAATTCCGTAGATTTCGACTCCGAGCTTCTTGAACTCCGGATAAACATCGGCAAGATCGCCGAGTTCGGTCGGGCAAACGAAGGTGAAATCGGCCGGATAGAACACGAACACCGACCACTTGCCCTTGAGGCTCTCATTGCTAAGATGAACGAACTTGCCGTTGTGGTAGGCCGTGGCCTTGAAGGGTTTGATTTCTGTGTTGATCAGAGACATGGACTTGGTTTCCTCAAAAATGCTGTGAATCGCGACGAATGCCATCATAGCCGCCCCCAGCCATAGAGCAAATTGATTGTTCTTATGATGGCGATAGCCTGCGTCTATCTATTTGCCTGCTTGAGCCCGCACGGCCTCGGGATGTGGCAGGATCCGCCCATGAGGGGAGCGCGAGCCGCGGCCTTGCTGCTGATCGGAATGCTGTGTCTGGCGGCCTGCACGAGCCCCGCGCAGCGCGCCGACCGTTTTGCGCTGCGCTCGGGTTTCACGAAGGCATACGTCGATGGCGGCGGCTTTCGCCTGCTGGTCTACCGCAATTCGGCGGCCGCGGCGGGCGTGCACGAGACGCTGCGCGTCTATATCGAGGGCGACGGTACGCCTTATTTGCATCGCAATTCGATCGCCCGCGACCCGACTCCGCACGATCCCTTGATGCTGCGACTCATGGCGCTGGATCCCGCCGCGAGCATCTATCTCGGCCGGCCGTGCTACTTCGGGCTCGGTCGCGACGCCGGATGCGGCCCCGAACTCTGGACGCAGCGCCGCTTCGGCCCCGAGGTGATTGCGAGCATGGAGGCCGCAATGCGCCGCGAGCAAACGCGCGCCGGCGCCCGGCGCCTCGAGTTGGCCGGACACAGCGGCGGCGGCACGCTGGCCGTTCTATTGGCGCAGCGCATCGATGCCGTCGACGCGGTCGTGACGATCGGCGCGAATCTGGATTTGGCGGCGTGGTGTCGGCTACACGGCTATTCGCCGCTGACCGGGTCCTTGAGTCCCGTCGACCTCGCGCCGCGCGCCGGTGTGAAGGTCCTGCACCTCGTCGGAGCCGATGACGGGAATACACCGCCCGAGATGATCGCCGCCGCGGCGCGCGCGCGCGGCGAGCCGGTCCGCGTGTTCGCGCACCAAGATCACAATTGCTGCTGGGAGTCCCGCTGGCCGGACATTTTGTCCGAGCTGCCTTAATTTGATTGACAGAAATTGTGTGCGGCGATAGGTTCTCTAAACAAGGAAAATGAGATCCGCGGGAAATGAAACCTGCGCACGAGTACGCCGGCCTTTCGGACTCCACCGATGGCCGGCGGTTTGTTCGCGTCGCTAGGAAAGCGGGGACCGCAGGCTAGGGATTCATGGCGTTGCTCAAGAATTATTCGAAGATCAACGCGCTCGCGCTGCTGTCGTGCGCTTGGCTGTCGCTTGCGGCGTGTTCGAGCGGCGGCGTCAGCAGCACCGACACCTCGAACTATGTGACCGCCTACCAGTTCACGGTCGGCGGCAACGTCGGGACGCTGACCGGCACGGGTCTGGTTCTGCAGAATAACGGCGGCGACAACCTCATCGTGAGCGCGGCCGGCGGGTTCACGTTCGCAACCCCGCTGATCAGCGGCGACTCATTCAACATTTCAGTGCTATCGCAGCCGTCTGGGCAGACTTGCGTCGTCAGCAACGGCACCGGCACCGTGGGGCTCGGCAATGTCAACGACATCAGCGTCAGCTGCGCGAGCAAGACCGCGAGTACCGACCTGATCGGCGGCAGCGTGACCGGCTTGTTGGGCACCGGTCTCGTGCTGCAAGACGACGGTGGCGACAATTTGCCGGTCAATGCGAACGGCGCGTTCGTGTTCGCGACGAGCCTCGCAAGCGGCATGCCGTACGGCGTTTCGGTGCTGACGCCGCCGATCAACCCCTATCAAAATTGTGTGATCGCGAACGGCAGCGGCACGACGGCTGCCGCCGACATCACGAACGTCGCCGTGACTTGCAAGACCAATGCCAATCCCGCTTATGCGGTCGGCGGCTCGATCAGCGGGGTCACGGGCGCCGGCGCGGTCGTGTTGCAGGACAACGCGCGCGACAACCTGACGGTCACCGCGGACGGCCCGTTTCAGTTCGCGACGCCGATACCGAGCGGCAGCAGCTACAACGTCACGGCGTCGAGCATCGCCGGGCAGCAAAGCGAGACCTGCGCGTTCACCAATGCGAGCGGAGTCGTCGGAACCGGCGCCGTCAACAACATCGCGATCGCCTGCACGCCGAACTTCGCAATCTCGGTCAATGTCTCGGGTCTCGCGGGCAGCGGCCTCATCCTGCAGGACAATGGCGGCGACGCGCTGTTCATCACGCAAAACGGCGTCGCGACTTTTGCGACCGCGCTCGCGAGCGGCTCCGCATTCGCGGTCACGGTGCTGACGCAGCCGGCGCTGCCCACGCAGACCTGCGTCGTCGTGAACGGCAGCGGCACGGTCGCGGCGGGCGGCGTCCCGACGATCAGCGTGAACTGCACGACGGCTACGTTCGCAGTCGACGTGAACCTTACCAACCTCGCGGGCGGCAGCGTCGTGCTTCAGGACAACGGCGGCGACAATCTGACGCTGAATGCGAACGGCACGTTCGCGTTTGCGACGCCGGTCGCGAGCGGCAACGCCTATGCGGTCACGGTGCTGACGCAGCCGACGACACCGAGCCAAACTTGCACCGTGACCAACGGCACCGGAACGGTCACTGCAGCGAGCGTCACGGTGCTCGTCGCCTGCACGGTCAACAGCTTCACGGTCGGCGGCACGGTGACGGGCCTGAATACCGCCGGCACCGGACTCGTACTGCAGAACAACGGCGGCGGAAACCTCGCCGTCGCGGCCGACAACACCTTCAATTTCCCGGCGCAGCCCAGCGGAACCGCCTACGACGTCACGATGCTGACGCCGCCGGCAGCGGGGTGGTATTGCTCGGTGGCGAACCCGACCGGCGTCGTGACGACCGCACCCGTGGCGAACATCGCGGTAACCTGCGGCTTGGTCGGCGCATATCTGTACGTCACCAATTCGACCGACGCGACGATCTCGAGCTACGCACTCGATCAAAACCTCGGCGCATTGCTGCCGCTCGTCGGCGGCGTGGTCCCGACCGGCACCGTGCAGCCGACCTCGATCGTCGATGGTTGCATCGTCGGAAACGGCGGCAGTCTCTACGTCGCCAACGCGGGCTCGAACAGCATTTCGGAGTATGCGCTCGACTTCACGACCGGCGCGCTCACGAGCTTCGGAGGCCCCGTCTCGACGTTGCCGAGCACGAGCCCCGAATTTCTCGACTTCACGTTGACCACGGGTTGCGTCGTGATCGCGCTGCACGGCGCCTCGAACGCGGCCTCGTCCTATCTTGCGACCGCGGGTTTGCTGACGTCGGTCAGCAATCCGGTGAGTCTCGGCGCGAACACCGATCCGGTCGCCTCGACGAATTTGACGGTCGTCGGCTTGACCTATGAATACGTCGTCGATGAGGCCGCCGGCAATGTCGCCTCCTTGTTCCTCGACCCGACGACGGGCACATTGGGCGCGCCGTCGAGCACGACCGCGGCCGGCACGAATCCCGACGCGATTACGATCGTGCCGGTCTACCCGGGCGGCTTGCCGAGCAACCCGCAGTCCTACTTTGCGTATGTCGCCAACCAAGGCTCCAACAGCATCTCCGAATACAGCGTCAACTATGACATCGGCACGCTCGGCAGCCTGGGTGTGACCGCGGCCACCGGCAATGCGCCGAGCGCGGTTGCTTCGGCGAATTTCACGAACACGGTGACCAATGTCGTCACCTACTATGTCTATGCGGCCAATTCGACCGACGACACCGTGACGGCCTATTCGATCAATACCGCCGCGGGCTCGGTCGGCCAATTGAACCAGGTGCCGGCCAACGCGCTGACCAACGGCCTCACGATCGCAACCGGAGCGGGTCCGGTTTCGATGCAAGTCGCTGCGTTCTTCGGTATCGGAACTTACCTGATCGTCGTGAATGAGCAGGCGAACAGCACTTCGGTCTACAGCATCAGCCCAACGAGCGGCGCGCTGACGCCGGTGCCCGGCAGCCCGTTCGCGACCGGCGCGGCGCCGACCTCCGCGGCGGTCTGGATTTTGAGCGGCGGTTAGCACGAAATGCACTCGAGACGCACACGACGGGAATTCGCGGTGATCGCAGGCAGGTCCGGGCGGCGCAGGCTGCAACTCGCATTCGCCGCGACTCTGCTCGCGGTCCCGCTGTTCGCCTCGGCGCAGAGCATCACGCAGATCAGCTTTGCGCCCGCGACCATCGCGACGGGCGGCACGAGCCAGCTCACGATCGCACTCGGCAATACGAGCGGCGCGACCGGCCAGCTCACGCAAAACTTGACCGACACACTGCCCGCGGGCCTTAACGTCGCGAATCCGGCGGGGATCGGCGGCACCTGCCCGGCCGGCGATGTCGGCGCGGCCGCGCGTAGCGGCTCGATCACCTATGCTGCGGATTCGCCGCTGCCGATCGGCGGCTGCACGATCACGGTCAACGTCACGGCCACGAGCGCGACGCGCAGCACCTACTACACCGATTCGATTGCCGCCGGCGCACTCGTGACCTCGCTCGGCAGCAATCCGGCACCCGCGAGCGGAACGCTCACCGTGACCTCGGCGCCCGTCGTGCCCAACGTCGTCGGGATGTCCCAGGCCGCCGCTGCGACCGCATTGCAGGCCGCGGGCCTCACGCTCGGCACGGTCACCAAGGCGCCGGGTCCGGCCAACATTCCATTTAACGCAGTGTTCACGCAAGCCCCGGCGGCCGGCGCGAACGCCGCCGCGGGCGCGGCCGTGGCCGTGACCATTTCGACCGGGGCGGGCCGAGCGACCAACGGCAATCAGCCGCTGACCTCGGTCGCCGGGTTCGTGCAACCGTATCAGCAGAGCGAAGCCGCGGCGCTCGAGCGGGTCTGCGCGGCGCTACAGAGCGCAGACCCCTCGACGCTGTCGGTCGCGCAGCGCAACCTGCTCGGCAATTGCCTCGCGATCCTCGGCACCTACGGCGGAGGCGTCAATGCGGCCGGTCTCAAGAACACGCTCGATGCGCTCTCGGGCCAGCAGACGACCGCGCAGCAGCGCACCGGTGTGCAATTCTCCGGCGCTCAGTTCACGAACATCGGCACACGGCTCGCCCAACTGCGCCAGGGCGTCAGCGGTGCGAGCTTCGCGGGATTGGACTCCGGGATGCCGGAGGGCAACGGCGTCGCCGAGCTGCTCTCGGCGCTCGCTCATGATTTTCGCACCAATGACGATGCCGGCATCAAGACCGATGCTCGAACGAGCGGCGGCGGCAGCGGAGATCCGAGCCCTTCGATCGGCGACTCCAGCCGTTGGGGCTTTTTCATCAACGGCAGCCTGCGCAGGGGCAATCAGGACACGACGACCTACGAGACGCCGTTCGATTTCCAGGCCAACACGATCACCGCGGGTGTCGACTATCGGTTGAGCGACCGCTTGGTGCTCGGCGTGGCACTGAGCCACTCGAGCGGCTCGACCGATTTCACCGACGGGACCGGCCGACTCGACTCGCGCAACAACTCGGCGTCGCTGTACGGCACGTTCTACAACGACGCATTCTACTGGGACTTGATCGGCACCTACGGGCACATCACTTACGATGCGACACGGACGACGTCGTTCTCGATCAATTCGAATACGGTCGGCGCACCGAGCAACTGCACCGGCAGCGTGTGTTCTGTCGACACCACGGGCTCGACCGGCGGGCAACAACTCGCGTTCAGCACCAATTTGGGTTACAGCTTCAACGCCGGCGGCTTCGTCTGGGGTCCCGACGTCGCGGTCGACTATACGCATATCAAGGTCAACGCGTTCACCGAAGGCGACCCGAATCAGTCCGGACTTGCGCTGAGCTACGGCGACGATATCGGCGAATCGCTGGTCGCGAAAGCCGGCGGACATTTTTCGTACGCGATCAAGACCTCGTTCGCAGTGGTTCTGCCCGAGGCGCGAATCCACTATATCCACGAATTCCAAGATCCGCAGCACGCTCTCAACGTGCGCTTCGCGAACGATCCCGATGCCGGCACGCCGATCGGGCCGGTCAGCAACTTCCTGGTGTTCACTGACCCGCCCGACCGCAATTATTTCGACTGGGCCGCGGGTGTCAGCGCGCAGTTCGCGTTCGGCATCTCCGCATTCGCCGATTACAACGCGATCGAGAGCTCGATGCAGCGAGTGCACGATATTGCATTCGGAATCCGCATCGAACATGCGCTGCATTGACGGACGCAGCCCTCGGTTCCAATCAAGCGCAGATCACGCGTACGCGGCGTCGGCTCCGCTCGGTCCCGGCACGTTGTGCGAGGTTCCGGCATAGGTCCAGCGGCCGATCAATACCTCGCCGCTGACGCCGCCCGGGCCGGTGCCGAACCCGCCGACGTCCTGAGAATGAAACCAGCTCGCGAAGCTCCAGAAATTCCGGGCCGCGGAAATCATCATCGGGCCGAGTGTCACGCCCATTCCGAATGAGACGCTCGTGAGCCGGCCCCAGGATCCGTTGAGATCCCAAACCGAAAAGCTCTGGTCGCATTTGATGCTCGACCACGGACCGAATGAACCGATATCGGCGGGCAGCAGCGCGCCGCTCAAGTTTCCGCCGGCGCCGAGGCCGGCGCCGACGAACTTGAATCGCGCGGTCAGCCCCGCGCTCTCACTGTAAAAGTCGAACCGGTAGGTGCCGGCCGCGACGACCGCACCGGCAGCGATGTTGAGCAGCATGCAGACTTGCCAATCCTTTGCCTTGGTATCCAGACTCATCGTGTCTCCACTGGGATTATTTGAGCGCCTTCGGGACGAAGAAAAAGTCGCCGACCTCGTGCCCCGCGCCCTTGATGGATTTGAATTGCGGCTTCTCGACGAATTTGTTCTGCGCGGCATCGGCCTCGACGCGCTTCGCGATGCGGCTGAAGAGTTCCGGGGCCGCGAGGATGCCCTGATTCGACTCCAACTCATTGACGAACGCGAGCGCGAACACGGAGTTCGCGCCGCCGCCGGTGTCGAGCACGGGTTGATCGCCGCCGGAGGCGATCAGCAGCCGCGCGCGCTTGGGCAATTTGTACGCGATGTATTCCTTGGTGTAGCCGCCCGAGCCGCCCGCGAACAGATAACTCGGGTCGGTCGACAGCAGCCCCGCATAGCAGGAATCGGCGACCACGAGGATCCGCTTGGCGGGTAGCCGCGCGAGGTGGGCCGTGATCTGCTCATTGGGAACCCAGAACGTGTCCTTGGGCGGCGCCTCCGAATTGATCGGCAGCCAGTAACCGGCCACATCGAACGGCGTTTGCAACCGGGCACCGTGGCCTGCGTAATAAATCAGCAGATTATCGTCGGGCTTGAGCACGTCATTGAGATCATTGAGCGCCTTGAGCATGCCGACGTCGCTCGAGTCCTCGAGCACCTGCACCGTGAATCCGTATTTCTCGCGCAGTACGTGCGCGGCGCGCTCCGCGTCGTTGACCGGCGTCTGCAGGCTTTCGATGATCTGATAATGCTGATTGCCGATCACGAGCGCGTAGTAGCGGCCGAAGTTGAGGTTGCCGACCGAGCGCACGTCGGCTTGCGGGTTGATCGTCGGCATCGTGGCCGTGACCGCCGGCGTGCGCAGCTTCGGCAGCGACGCCAACCGGCTGTTGCTGGCCGCGCGCTCGCTCTCGAGCTGCGCAATCCATTTCTTGAGCGCCTCGATTTCAGCCTTCGGATCCATGTTCGAGCCGTCGGGCTTCGACTGCGGTGAGGTGTTCGCATTGGGTTTCGGCGCCGGCATGCTCGAGAGCTGCTTCTCCAGTCCCTCGAGCTGGTGCTGCAGCAGCTGCAGCTGCCCGTCCTTCTCGGCGAGCTGCTTCTCGAGTTCGGCGCGCAGCGCCTCCTGTTCGTCGCGTGCCGCGGATTGGTAGATCACGCTGTCTTCGGGCAAACCCCAAGCTTGCCGATAGAGGTTCAGCGCCTTGAGCTTGTCCTGCGGCACGCCGATGCCCTGCTCGTAGAGCGTGCCCAAATTGAACAGTGCGCGCGAGTATTTCTGGTCGGCGGCCTTTTGATACCAGAGCACCGCGGCCGCGAGGTCGGGTGGGCCGCCAAGACCGCGCTCGTAGATTTCGGCGACGTTGGTCTGCGCCTCGGCATCGCCGCCCTGCGCTGCCGCCAACCAGACGCCGAGCGCCGACTTCAAGTCGGCGCGATCGTAGGCGACATACTCTCCGCCGCGTATGCGGCAGTCGCTCGCAGTCGTATGCGTGGGGCGGCGTGGAGTCAGGTAGGTCATGCTGCCGAGCTGACGGACCTGGCCCGGCAGCAGGCAATCGACGATCTCGAGATCTTCGCGGCGCACGATCCCCTGCGTCGCATTCGAGTCGGGCTTCGACGCAGCTTGGACGAGCACGCTGAAGCTCAGGAGACTCGTCGCCACCAGGATTCTCATCGCATCACCTCGCAGCTTAGTTGCGCACGCTAATCCCCGCCTCGTTCGAGTGTCAAGGCGCACCGATCAGCGCCCGATCGCATCGGCGACCGGTGGATAGGTCTTCAAGAATTCGCTCTGTTCTGCGAGTGCCTGAGCCGTCGCCTTGAGGCTTGCGGGATCGCCGTGCGCGAGCTTGAGCGCTTCGTCGGCCGCCCGCTCGATGCCGCGCACCGCTTCGCGGTCGCCGCGATGCAATTGATAGGCGTCGGCATAATGACTCAGCGAGTCCGTGAGCGCGTCTCCGATCCCGGACTGCAGGTAGATCGTCCAGGCCTTCTCGCCCTGGGCGAAGTCATATTTGAGCTGTTGTTGCGTGGCGACCGGCAGGTCCTCGAACGCGACGGCCGGTCCTGATTGCTGATAATTGCGATACCACAATGCCGCGGCGGCCACCGTGAGCAGCACGATCGCGGCAATCAATGCATTGCGCAGCCGCGTCGCGCCGAAGAACATGCGGATGAATTCGGCGGCGTCCTGGGGCCGCCGGCTGCGCTCGAACGACAGGGCGCGCGCCAGCGTGCGCCATTCGCGCCGGCGCAGATTGCGAATCGGCGCTGCACTCAATCCCGCGGTACGCGCGGCCGCCATGCCGAGGCCCTTGAACGGGTGCTTGCCGGCGAGCAGTTCGTAGGCAATGATGCCGAGCGCGTAAATATCGTCGGCGGGCGCAGGATCCGCGCCCTCGACCATTTCGTCGGTCGCGTAGGCCTCGGTGTAGGCGCCGAGGGATACGGCGTCGAATGCGTCCCGCGGTCCCTCGCCTTGCGCCGAAGGCACGGCGCGTGCGATTCCGAAATCCAGGATTTTCGGCGTCCCGTCGGGACCGAGGAAAATGTTCGCGGGTTTCAAGTCCGAATGGACGATGCCCTTGCGGTGCGCATAGGCGAGCCCTTCGGCGATACCGCGGATCACCGGCAGCCCGGCGGCACGGCCGATGCCGCGATTGCGGGCTGCGGCAATCGTTTTGTCGAGCGGCTGGCCGCGCAGCAGCTCCATCGTGATGAATACGTTCGCGCCGTCGCGGTCGAAATCGAACACGGTCGCAATATTCGGGTGCGCGAGTGTCTGCGCCTTGCTCGCCTCGCGCTGCAGGGCGACGAAGCCCTCGGGATGCTGTGAGGCGCTGCTGTTGAGGATCTTTACCGCGACCTGCGGATTCGGATCGCGCGCCTCGAGCTTGCGCCGATCCACCGCGCTCCAGACGATGCCCATGCCGCCGCGGCCGGCCAGACTCGTGAGTTCGAAACGGCCCTTGAGCAGCGTGCCGGCCTCGAGCTCCGCGCCGGCCGCCGCCGCGCCGCCGGGCTCGCGCAGGCGCGTCATGGCCGGATCCGGCCCGTCGGTGCTCATCTGCAGTTCCGCGTCGTCACGAGCGGGCCGCGTCGCCGGCGCCCGGCTCGTCCGCATCCGACGCGATGCAGTCGACGATGACCGCGGTCAGATTGTCGGTGCCGCCCTGCGCGATCGATTGCGCAATGAGCTCATGGCAGCAGTCGTCGGCCGCGTGCGCGCTCATGATCGCAGAGAGCTGCGCCGGATCGAGCGCGCGGCATATGCCGTCGCTGCACAGTAAGAAGCGATCGTTGGCGCGCACATCGCCGCGCACGACGTCGACCATGAGCTCATCCTCGGCGCCGACTGCGCGCGTGATCGCCTGATCGTCGGCGCCTCCCGTAGCGCTGCCGCCCTGCGCGATCCAGCTGTGATCGGTCGACAGCTGTGTAAGCTCGGCGTCGCGCAGCCGGTAGGCGCGGCTGTCTCCGGCCCACAAAATCGCGCATTCGTATTGCCGAATCACGAGCACGACGACGGTACTGCCGCTCTGGACCGGCTTGATCGGACGTGTCGCGGCACGGCGCAAGTAGTCATTGACACCGCGCAACTGCGCGATGACCGCCATGGCCTGTTCATCCATTCCCGCGAGGATCGGCGCATCCGCGAGCGAGTCACAAACCATGCGGCTCGCGACCTCGCCGTCGCTCAAGCCGCCCATGCCGTCGGCAACCGCCCATAGGCCCCGGTCGGGGCGTTCGATGAACGCGTCTTGATTGACCGAGCGCACGGGCCCGCGGTCGGTGAGCGCAGCCGAACTGATTTGTATCGACGTGCCCTCCGGCGCCTCGCGCACGGCCCTCGCGGTGCGCTCCGGTTCGGTTTCCGCGACGCTCCATCCCGCCTCCACCCAAGCGCCGTCGAGCATCGCACTATAGTGCGACGGCTCGGGCAAGCCGGCGGTCATGAGACAGATCGGTTCGATGACCGAGGATCCGTCGGTCCACCACAAGCCGAATCCGCCCGATCCCGCATCGAGCTGATCGCCGAGAATTTGAAAGACCGGCACATCGAGTGCGGACACCGCGCGTAGCGAAATGCAGCGCGGCCTACTCGAGCCCGCGAGCGCGGATCCCGCGGCTGCACGCGTCAAGCGCCGTGCGCCGGGCGGCGCGAGTTCCTCGAGCTGCGCCGCGAGGTCCATCACGTGCCGATCGAATTCCGCGAATTCGAAGCGCTCCAATGCGAGCGTGTCGAGCAGCAATTGTTCGGCACGCTCGAAGCCGCGCTGAAACCGCACCGCGACTTCGAGCGTGCTGAGGTCGAGCGGCGTCGGCCAAACGAGCGTGAGCGGAAAATAACGGCCGACACGATCGACGCTCGGCAGCAGCAAGCCCGCGACGGGCGCAGGGCCGCAGACATTGGGCCCAAGCGCGAAGCGCCAGATCGGGCTCGTGAGGTAGATCGAGAGCCACTGGTCGCCGAGCACCGCACGGCTGTCGGCGATCGCGTGCTGCAGCCAATGATCCCAGGGGGTCACGAATTCGTCCGCGACCCGACGGCGCAGAAAATCGCCGTGCGTCGGCAACTTGCCGTAGAGCCCAACGTCCATTGCTTCCCTCCTTGGGCCGAATCTTTCGGATCAGCTGCTGCAGCGAAATTGATGCACTGGCGATTTCTGATACGGATTGCGGATGCTCGTGGCCTCGATGATCACCGTCGCCTGGTGACCGGCATTCTGGAACGTCGCGTCGAATCGGACCTCCGATTCGGCGCGAATGCTCCCGGTGTCGAGCAGCCGGAACCAGGCCCACGGCCCTTGAAAGCTCGTATTCGGGTGGGCGCCGCTGCGATCTTCGAAGGTCGTCGCGGCCGCGCCCGGCGCAGGTCCCGGCCACTTGACCGGCATGCTGCGTACCGGACCGTGGCGATAGTCGAGCGTCTGACCGTCCATCTCGAGCGTGAAGCGCGTGGCCGCGGCATCCAAATCGCCGGGCGTCAGCGTGAATTGTTGTTCCGGCGATTGGCCGCCCGGCCCGAAATACAGGTCGCGAATTTGTTGCACGGCCTCGAATTGCCGCAGCATGCCGGTCGACGCGCCTGCCGGTCCGCTGCCGCCTGCGCGCCAGACCCAGGGGCTGCGAGTCGAGTCGACGAGCGGCGCGAGGTTGTCCTTGTAGAACTGGTCGAACACGCCGCCGGCGCCGAATAGGCGCGTGAAATCGGCGATCGGTACATCGCTTGCGCCGTTGGCGGTGAACGGATAGCGGCCGCCGATGATGTCCTGGCACTGCCGAACGACCTGGTCGCGATAGCGCTGATCGAGTTCGCCGCGCGCCTGGCCGACGGTCAGCGATTCGCTGCGGCCGCCGACTTGCGCGACCAGCGCCCCGATCGGCGGCGGCAGGGTCGACGCTTGCAGCTGCAGCGACTTGAGCGCCTCGCCTTGGCCGGATTTTGCGAGCGCGTCGAGCGGGTTGGTCTCGCCGACGCCGGTGCCGAGGCTGCTCATCTTTTGCTGAATCTGAGCGACCTGCGCGATCACGCGGTCGATCGGTGCCGCACCGGGCGGACCTTGGACCAGTTGATCGACGGCCGCGAAATGCGCAGTGATTTTCTCGGCGGGCGTGATCTGGCCGGCCGCGGGCTTGTTGCCGCCGCCGAAGAGCTTGTTGAGCGGATTCATGACCGCCTTGGCGGCCGCGGCCGCGATACTTGCGGCGGCCTGGCCGCCCTCGGCGGGCTTCGCCATATTGGTGTTCGCCTCGACCGTGGTAAGCAGGCCGCGCAGCGGCGAGGTCGGCCCGCCGAGGATGCCGAGCACGTCGGCGGCTTGTGCGAGGTTCTGCAGCGGCACGACCGACACATCGTTGAGAATGCCGTCCCACGTCTTGATGTAATCGTCGGCGTAGACCTCCATGACGTCGCCGGCCATGCGCGCCGAGCCCTGCATGTCGAACGCGCTGTCGCCCATGACCCAGGCATCCTGAGAGAACTGCTTGACGAGTTCCAAGGTGCCTAGCGCCGAGACCTGGTCGAATACCGCGCGCGTGTAGAGGCCCGGGATCGGATCCGAGAGCTTCTTGCCGCTCTTGCGCAGCAGTACGCGCTCGGCGCCGATACCCGCCGCAACATCGAGGCGCAGATCATGGCTCGTGTCGTCGGCGCGGATCAATTTCAGTTGATCGTACATGAGCCGCGCGATCGAGGCCTGGCGCACGGTGTTGCGGCTTTGCGCGACCAGCGACGCATCGATCGGCAGCGGCCGCAGCCGCTTCTGATCCTCGATCAAGCTGTGCAGGTGTGCGCCGAGCGAGCTCAATATTTCCGGGTAGGCCGCGTACGTATCCTGCCAGTCGAGATTGATCAGGAATCCCAGTTGTGCCTTGTCGAGGTGCTCCGGTTCGCCGAGCATCAGATAGGCTTTCAGGTATTGATAGAGCTTGTCGGGCTGCGCCGCGGCGCTCTGCAGGCGCTGCTTGAAGTCATCGGCGATCTTCGGCAGCAGGCTGCCGTTCAACTCGCGCTGGTAGGCCTCGCGCGCCTCGTCGCCGACGGCCTCGCCTTGATAGAGACCCCAATGCCGACTGAGCGCCCACTGGCCGCGATAGGCGTTCGCGACCTCGCTGACGTTGCGCAGCGCATCGAGCGCGGGCAGCATCTGCGGCAGCGTTTGCTGGGCAGACGGCATCGTGACCGTGTTCAGCAGATCGAGTGATGCGCCGACGTCGGCGAGATACGCCTTGTTGCGGCCGTAGCTTACCGCCATGCCGACCACGCCGATGATCGCGATCAACACCAGCGCCGCATAGATGCCGAGCTGCAGTGCCGCCTTCTGCAGTTCGCGGCGCCGATTGACGCCGGCGAGGCCGGCCTCGGCGAACAGCACGTCGCGCAGCAGCCGCTCGATGAAGTAGGCCTTGCCGCGCCCCGCGGCGCCGCCGGAGACCGCGTCGGGCGCGAGTGCAAAGCCGCGCCCGATTGCGCTCATGAGCCGATCGATCGGCGTGCCCTCTTGGGTGCCGCTCGTGAAATAAACGCCGCGCAACAGCAGGCGGCCGTCGAAGCGCGTCGCGGAGAACACCTCGGCGACGAAGGCGCCGATCAGATTGCGCAGACCCGCTACCTGCTGCGGGAATGCGAACGCGGCCGTACGCCGCCGCACGTCGCGTTCCTCCTCGAGGCGCCCAAACACGCGCTGATTGAGCCGCTCGATGAGCGCGTCGAATTCTCGCGGGAAATCCTCGGCCGCGCTGCCCGCAAGACTGCGCTCGGGCGCGAACGTCATGCCCCAGACTTGCGCGCGTCCCGCCGCATCCAAATCGTCGAAATACTCGCCGAAGCCGGCAACCAAGTCGCTCTTGGTGACGAGCACATAGATCGGCAGGCGCACCTTGAGATTGCGGTTCAGCTCATCGAGCCGGCGCCTCACCGCCGAGACATTGGCCTCGCGCTCAGCCGCGGTCTGCGTCATCAAATCCGCCGCACTCAAGGTCACGATGACGCCGTTGAGCGGACGGCGCTTGCGGTATTTGGTCAGCAGGTTCAGAAATTCCGCCCAGCCGGCGCTGTCCGCCGAAGCATCCGAGTCCTGCGTCGTGTAGCGTCCCGCGGTATCGAGCAGCACCGCCTCATCGGTGAACCACCAATCGCAATTGCGCGTACCGCCGACGCCGCGCAGCGCCTCCTTGCCGAAGCGCTGCTCGAGCGGGAACTTCAATCCGGAATTGACGAGCACCGTGGTTTTTCCCGAACCCGGCGGCCCGATGATCACGTACCACGGCAGGTCGTATAGGCTGCGGCCGTCGCGCTGGGTTTTCTTGAGCGTCTCGACCGCCTCTTCGAATCGCTCGCGCAGCTGGACCGATTCGCGGCTCGTCGCGGCCGCCGCCGGCGCCGCATTCTCGACCACCGCCTGCGCCAATTTCACGCCCGCGAGGCGCACACGCAGCCACTTCACGAGCGCGACCAGACCCCAGATCGCGAGCAACAGCAGGATCGCGATCAGGCGCGCGATCACGGGCTCGAGCGGCTTGTAATCCGCAAACGCGAAATAAGGTCCCGCGAACCAGATGAACAAGGACAGCAGCAGCAGTCCGAGAAACACCAACACCGCGCGCTTCTTGAAGAATTTCATGGCGCTTGCGCTCAGCCCTCGGCGACGTGAATGATTTCGACGCGGCGGTTGCGCGCGCGATTCTCCGGCGTGGACTCCGGCTTGTAGCGCGGCTCCGAGGATCCGACGCCGCTCGGTTCGAGGCGCGCCGCATTGTCGATCGCGAGCGAGAGCAGCTTGACGACCTCGTCGGCGCGCGCGCGCGACAGATCGAAGTTGTCGCGATAGCGCAGCGAGCGCAGCGCCTGGTCGTCGGTGTGGCCGACGACGAACACGCGTCCGGGCACCTCGTTGAGCGCGTGTGCGATGCGCTGCAGCGTCAAGTAATAATTCGGATTGACCTTCGCGCTGCCGGAACTGAACAAGTCCGGCGCGATCAGCGTGACGACGGTCTGGTTGTTGCGCTCTTCGACGCTGAGCACGCCCTTGGCCGCATCGTCGTGCAGCAGCTGCTGGAGCCGCGGCGCGGCGGACGGTGCCGCGGTCGTCGCGGCCGGGGCCTCGGCCAGGCCGATGTGCGCGAGGCGATCGTCGATCGGCGCCGACAGCCCCGCGAGCCCGAGATGAAAGAACAGGAACGCGCCCGTGAGCACGACCAGCGTGAACGCGCCGACGACCCACCAAGGCACGTAGCGAATGACCGGGTTGCGCCGGTCCTGCATGCCGCGCCAACGCAGCGACAAATCCGGCGCGGGCACGCCGCGGAAGGTGCGAATTTGGCGATACAGGTCCGCCTGTATTTCGGCAAGGCGCACATGGCCGCGCTCGAGAACCTGATACTTGCCGGCGAATCCGAGCGTCAGGCAGACATACTGGAGTTCCATGAGATCGATGTGCCGCGACGGATCGCGGCAGATGCGCTCGAGCATGTCGAAGAATTTCTCCCCGCCCCAGGTTTCGCGGTGCAAGGTGACGAGCAGCGTCTGCTCGCCCCACTCGCTCTGGTTGCCCCAGGGTGTCGCGAGCACCGCCTCATCGACAGCCGCGCACAGCACGTAGCGCGCCGCGAGAGTCGTCTCGGGAGTCACGCCCGCGGCGCGCGCGCGCTCCTCGAATTCGCGGATTTGCTCGAGCGTCTGGCGCCGCAATCCTCCGATGTCCGCATGATTGAGGCTCGTGCGCAGGCGCCCCATGAGCAGCAGCAAGGGACTTGCGGCCTGCAGCAGCGGATTGAGGCCCTTGCCCGCGAAATCACCGAGCGCCGCGATCGGCGCCGCGCGCCCCTGCGTCAATGGCGGCGGCGGTGCAGGCGCCTGCTCGTAGCTCGAGCGCGGCGGCGGCTCGGGCGCCGCCGGCCGATCCGGTCCGCGTTTGCCGGCGCCCGGACGCGGCCGAAAAATGGTGGCATCCTTCGGCGGCGCAAACGGATCGTCGTTGTTGTCCTGGCTCATCGTGTGTGGCTCTCGGATGCTCGAAGCTCAGCCGCGTATTGCCCAGAACTCCATTTTCAGGCCCGGAAACTCGCCGCCGACGTGCAACGCGATGCCGCCGGAAGCCTTGAGTTGACTCCACAATTCATTGGCCTGGTCCAGCTCGAAATAAACGAAGCCGGCGTGGTATGGGATCTGCCGCGGCGCGACCGGAATCGCCTGCAGTCCGATGCCCGGCAATTGCAGATTCACGAGATCGCGAATCCTCTCGACGGGCCCGATCTTGAGCTGCGCCGGAAAGCGCCTGCGCAACTCCTCGGCGGGCGTATCCGCACGCACCGCGAGCACGAACACCGCGGTTCCGAACAGCGTACGATCGGCGACCGTTGCGACGCTCAAGCCGAACTTCTTCGCTTCGATCGGAATCGCAATCGCCGATTGCTCGAGCACCGCGCTCAAGGCCGTGCGAAGCGCCGCGATCACCGGATCGAAACTCTCGCGCAGGCGGTCATGCGCGTAAGTCGGCCAGTTTCCCGGACGCTTCGAGACGCTGGTGAAGGTCGCGAGCTCGCCCGCGGCGGCGACGCACAAGCGATAGAAGTCCTCCGGGTGCACGAGGCCGCCTGTGACCAGATGCGTGATCACGGGCTCATAGCGGTTGATCGCCTGCAGCATGAGGAAATCGGCGATCTCCGCCGCGCCGCCGCGCCCCGTCGCCGACACGCGCCCCGCGAGCGCCTCGCCGCGCTGGTGCAGCAGGCCCTGCAGTTCGGTCATGAACGTCGAGAGCACGGGCGCCGCACGCACGTCCATGACGGTCGGTACGAATCGCTCGTCGAGCACGACGCGCTGATCGGCGCGCCGCTCGATGATTTGCGCGATCGGAATGCGCGCGTAATCGTCGAGCGTCTCGTGCGAGAGCATGAGGCGCGCGCGCAGCGGTCCCACCTCGAGGGTTGCGGTCACCGCCGCATCCGAAGTCGCATCGCGCACCTCGATCTCGCGCATCGAATGCCGCACGATGCCCTCTTGAGCGGCGCTGCGGTCGACTTCCGCACCGTTCGGTTGGCGCACCGGCAGCGCGAGATAGAGCGTTTCGTCGCGCACCTGCGCGCCGATGTCGAGCGGCATCGGCGCTGCGTCGTCCTCGGGTATCCGGAACGGTGTGCCATCGGGAAACACGCCGACCGCACGGCGCAGCGCGAGCTTGCCGATGCTCAACATGTCGCGTTCGAATTCCAGTTCGACGCAGCCCCAGGGATGGCTGCGCAACGCAAAGCAGCGCGTCTCCAGCAGGCGCTCGACATATCGGCCTTCTTGTTGGAAATGCTGCGGCCGGAGGAACAGTCCTTCCGACCAGAGAACCTTGCTATAGGCGGACATCGTGCGGCGACCTAGTGCGTGGCGGCGAAATGCACGCGTGCGCGATCCACCGCGATGCCGAGCTTGCCGTTCTTGACGGCGTCGAACGCGCCCTTTTCGGCCGGCCCGCTGATCACGCGCCACTGCGCGTCGCGGATGCTGCGATAGGCGGCGATGACGCCGATGAAACGCGTCTCCGGCGCCACCGCATAATCGGCGACGTGCGTCTCGCCCGGCGCGACCTCGTACTCGACGCGCGAGACGAGCGATGCGGCCAGAGTCGCCTCCTCCTTGTCGTAGAGCGTGAAGAAATCGGCATCCTTGAAGGCGGCGTCGTCCTTGAGTTGGAAGATTCGAACGACGATCGGCGACGGCCGGCTTTGCGCATCGGGATTGACGTCGGCGCTCGCAATGATGTTGAGCTTGACGTTAATTGGTTGTGGTTTTGGCGGCGCCGATGCACAAGATGAGAGCACCGCGCAGGCCGACAACAGCAACACGATCGGCATTGTTCGAAACGTCCACATTGTTTCACCCCGCCCGTGGTTGATCATCGCGCGCTACCGTTATCTGCGCTCGGCGCGGCTTAGGGTCTTGAGCCGCACGAGCTGTTCTTCGTAAGCCTTCGCAAACTCGTCGCCGAATAAATTGCGAAAGCTCGAATCGGCATCCTTGACCATATCATGAAACCGATTGCGATAAAGTTCCCAGTACTTGAGCTTGGACGGACCGCTCAAGAATGATCCTGCCTTGAGCTGGCGGTCGAATTCCTCCTGCAGCCGGCCTGGTTCGAAATCGGCGAGCATCGCGTCATAGGCGACGCGCATGCCCGCGAGCATCGCCATTTGGTGGTTGCGCATGTCCTGAAACGCGTCCTCGAATGCCTCGACAGGACCCAAGTAGGCGGCATTGCGCTTGACGAGCAGATTATGCAGCGCGTCCTCGACATTCGCCGAAAACTTCAGCGGATTGTTGTCGGCCGCCTTGAAGGTCGTCATGCGCATGCGAAACTCGTCCTTGATGCGCTCACGTGCACGCAGCACATCCATGACGCCGGCAACGACGACACGCAGGATCTGGCCGAACTGCTGGGCGAGTTCCGGCGTCACCTGCGCCGCGTCGATCCCGGCCGCGGCGAGCAGCGCCGCGAAGTCGAGGTCAGCGCCGCTGCCGAGTGCGCGCCGCTCAGCGGTGCTCGCCGTGGATTGTGCGGCCGGTGGGACGGCAGCGGGCGCCGCTGGGCGGCGCACCGGTTGAGCACCCGCATACGGCGAAGTCGGCGGCGCCGCGGCTCGCGCGCCCGGCATCGGGGCGGTCGGCGCAGCGACCGAGGGGCGTGCGCTTGGCGCCGGGCGCGGCGCCGGCGCGCGTGGTGCTTCGGCCGGCGGCATCGGCGCTGCTGCGGGCCGCCTTTGCTGCGCAGGAGCATCATCCGCGGCGAGCGGATCGTAATCATCGGGAATGAATGCGCCGGCCGGCTGCGCGGGCGGCGGTGGCGCCGGTGGCGGCGGAGCGGCTTGCCGCGGCGGCGCCGGCCTCGGCACGGGTCGCGTCGGCGGTGGCAGCGGCTGCGACTCCGGCGGCCGGTAATGCTCGGACAGCGGCGACTGATTCGCGAGGCTCGCAGCGCTCGGACCCGGCGGCACCGCGCGCGCGTCCTGAATACCGAGCAGCTTCAAAGGATCGGTGTCGTCGGGCGCACCGATCGTCCCCGGGGCGGCCTGAAAGAACGGGTCCTCCGGAATCAACGGCGCACGGCGCGCACTGGGCGGCGCTGCCGCCGGTTCCGCGCTGACGCTCACGCGCACTTCGTAATCGTCGATGAAGACGGTATCGCCATGGCGCAGCGTATAAGGCTGGCCCTTGGTCAGCCGGTTTTGCGGGGAGTTGATGAACACGCCGTTGGTGCTCGTATCCTCGATCATGAAGTTGCCGTTGGCAAACAGGATCTTCGCGTGATGGCCGGAGATGTAATCGTCCGGCAGCACCCAGTCATTGTCGCGCAGGCGGCCGATCGTGCCCCCGGTCTGAAAGACCTTGCGCGTCGCGCCGCCCATTTGGGAGACTTTCTGACCGACGACTTCGAGCGTTAATGGCATATCAACGACCGTCCCTAGGTACCCGCGCCCACGGGGCAGATTATGCCTGGAAACAGGCGGGTTCTCGACGGCTTCACGTTCATGTCGGCGCGCGCCATGAGCCTAAACGGCCGACTCTGGCCGAAAAATTGCATCGCTGGCATCGCTGCGCGGACGCGTCGTCGGCAGCCAGGTGTTCCAACCGAGCCGCCCGCCGCCGATCGGATCGGCGCTGAGCGCGAGTGCCGGAATTTCGGCTGCCTTCAAGGTCAACTGCACGTCGAAGTCCAGCGCAGGCCCGACGTAGCTGCGCGTCAATGCCGCGAGTTGCGACATTTGCGGGGCTCCGGGCATGAAAGTCTGAAACTGCGCATGGTCGAGCGGACCCAACTGGACCCTGATCGAGCCCTGAACGTCCCAGACTCTCGCGCCGAGCACCGCGTCCGTACCCAGTGTCGCGTAGCCGCGCGCGTTGGCCGCGACACCGCCGAGCCGCGTTTGCTCGTCGCGCGCGAGGTTCGCCCAATGCCCTTGGAATTGGCGGATGCCGACCGGGCGATCGAAATATTCCGAGAGCATCTGACGCAGCGCATCGGCGGTGCGCAAGCGATGCGAAAAATGCCCCGCATAGTAGAGCAGCGTTCCATCGGGCAGCGCCTGGCGCCGCTCCAACGCCGGCCCGCGCATGCCGACCAGCGCGAGCAGCAGCGCGCTGATCGCATCGCCGCCGCGCACCCGAGCGCGTTCATAGAGCAGCGGCAGCCGATATTTCCCGGCCGCGCGCGCGAACAGCGACAGCGCACGGTGATTGAACATATCGAGGAAATCGCGAGGCGCCGAATTCTTGTCGCGCATCGCCTCGAGCAGCAGCCGCGCATAATGGCTCGGCAACACGCCGCTCACGCCGCTCAAACCCATCATCGCCACGGTCAACGCCGGCTTGCCGTCGCTCTCATCGAAGCCGACGACTTCGGTCGCCGGAAACGCGAGGTCCATGACCGCACGCAGGCGCAGCGCCTCGCCGCGCGGATCGCTGTCGGATCCGATCAAGCCCGGCGTCGCAAAGCGCGGATCGCGCGCCGCCGCTGTAGCCGCGCGCTCGAGCAGCCGCACCGCCTGAACGAATTCGAAGCGTTGCGGGGATGCGCGCAGCGCGTCGATCAAAGAAGCGTCAGGTCGCCCGCTCGCGGCAGCCATGTTCTCAACACCCCAGCGCGGCCCTTGACGGTCGCGGTCAGTCGTGTAAACGAGTTGATCGAAGCGTAATGCGCAATGAAGCGCTCCAAAACGGCAGCCAACAAAAAGATGCTCGCGCTCGAGCCGCGCTGCTCGAACTCGATCGAGACGTCCAGACCGCGGCACAAGGCGCCCATCGCGGAATCCGGCGCCCGCGCGGTACCGCGCCGCGACTTGATGCTGAGCACGCTGTCGATCATCGCCTGGGTTTCTGCCGCGTCGCGGAAGTCGTAGAGCCGCAAGATTTCGCGCAATGCTTCGGCGCCATCCTGCTCATCGACGAGCGACAGATGATTGAGCGTCAAATGCGAAACCAGGCGCCACGCGTTGTCCTTGCGCGTCGAAACGCGCAAGGTCGGCGTCGGTGCCGTCATCGCGATCACGCTGCCGATGCCCGGCACCGCCTTGACGAGCCGCAAGTGCGGGCGCCCTCCGCCGAACGGCAGCTTGGCGGCCAGGTCGCGATTGAGGCAGGTCGTTTCCACCGATGCGAGCGCCTCGGCGGGCGCCGAGGGCTCGTCCTCGATATCGACGAACGACAGGAAAATCTCGCTGCCGGCATCGCGGCCCCCGGTCGGACGGCGTGCCGAATGGTAAAAGCCCGCGCTCGAGGCGCCCGTACCGCCGTGGGTCAGACCAAAAAACGGAACATAGGATTTGGCGTCGCCCGCCTGTGTCGTCACGGTCACGGCGTCGATCGAATAGATCTCGAGCGCGCCCTGCCGACGACTATCGGCAACGACCTGGTACTCGAGCGTCGTTTGGTTGAGCAGAATCGGCTCGGCGCGCTGGCGAAACAAGTTGACGACCGGCGTGCAGCCCAGCGCGAACGACTCGAGCGAAATGCTGCTCTCCAAATCCTCCGCCGCGCGATTGAAATACAGATACACGTCGCATTTGCGCGCAGCGCAGTTGCGCAGCTTGGCCGCAAGGCCCGTCAACTCGAAGAACAGGAATTTCTGCGGAAACGCAAAATACTCAGTGAGCAGGCGATAGCCGAGCGGCGAGCCCGGCCGATAGGGCAGCACGCCCTCGGTCGCGCCGAATCCCACGGGACGGATCGATTCCTGCCCCAGGAGCAGCGGCTGTGCATCGCCGCCGCTCTCGGCAATCGCGACGACCGCCGCGTTGTTGTAAATCAATTCATAGAGGCGCAGCGCGTCGGTCAAGGAACCGCGCAGAAAAAAGCGCAGCGAGTCCGGCGCCAATTTCGCGAAGTTCAGATCCGGCGCCATGCAACGCAGCGTGAGGCGCAGCACACTCACGCAGCCGCGCGGACTGACCGGCCCTCGCAGCGGCCTGCCCGTGAGCGCGGCGCTCTCGATTTCGATCGGCCAGATATCCAAATCCTGGGTCGTGCGGAAATTACAGGTCTCGCCGCCGATCGCTTCGGTTTCGATTTCGGAGCCGGCGGGCAATACGCGCTTCTCCGCGAGATCGCGCTCGGGCACGAACGATGCGATCGCCATCGGCGGAACCGGCGCGAGATAGTGCGGATACAGCTGACCGAGCAGCCCGTTGGTCAATTCCGGAAATTCGTCATCGAGCTTGTTGCGGATGCGGGCATTCAAGAACGCGACACCCTGCAACAGGCGCGATACGTGCGGGTCCTCGACCGTGTCGGCGCTCATGCGCAAGCGCCCCGCGGATGCCGGGTGCTGCTCCGCAAACTCGGCGCCGAGACGCGTCAGATAGACGAGTTCCTGGTTGTAGTACGGCAGCAGTTCGTCGGCCATCACGCCCCCGTCGTGACCGAAAAGATCTGGCTAGACGGATCCAGCTGCGAATCGTAGCTCACGCGCTCCGGCGCCGGCTCCGCATACATGAGCGCCTCGATGCGAAATCGCAGCGTGCGGTCCGCCGCACTCACGTCGAGCAGCGTGACCTTGACCGTCTTGAAGCGCGGCTCGAAGCGCCGGATCGCCTCTTCGACGTCGCGCCGAAATTGCTCGCGCGCGCTGCCGGCCGCGGAATTCAAGGTCAGGTAGTCCGGCACGCCGAATTCGAGCAGCGAGCGCGGCAATTCCGCGAGTTCCGCGGGCGGCGAACGGTAGTAATGGTGCGCATTCAGCAGCGCCTCGAGATCGCGGCGCACCGCATTGCGCAAGTCCGCGAGCTGCTGCGCACGGCTGCGCGGCCGCGATTGCGCGGAATTCGGGCTGTCGTCGAGCAGGCGGTCGAGCACCGAGGGTAGAAAGACGACGTCCGAATTGGCCATGCTGCTGGATGATTCCTGGCTGTCAGCCGTGCGCGGCCGAACCCGCGAAAATGATTTTGCCGATCTCGAGAATCGTCTTGCTGTTCTCGCCCGCGAAGAAGGTTCGCAGACCCTTGCCGACCGAGACGCGCTCCGCGACGTCCTCGAAATCCGTGACGTGGCCCAGCCGGTGAGCCGCACTCATCTCCTTGGCCGGATAAATGGCCGGCAGGAAGACTTCGCCGTCGGGGCCGTCGGCAACCGACAATTGCGCGCGCCGCCACAGGCGGTCGCGCAGCGATTCGATCTTGCGCAGTTCGATCGATTCGACGCGCGAGACCGGAATCCAGAAGTACTTGCCGGTCGAGGTGAAGACCTCGAAATGCGCCGCCGACAAATCGTCGAGGTCCCGGAAATCGTCGAATGGCTCGCCGTCGAGCGCGCCCGGGATCGGCGCGCGCGCCTGATCGCGCTCGGCGATCAGCGCGGCCAATTCGCCCGACGCGCCTTCGCGCCGCGCGATCGCCGCGCGCAGCTCGAGCTCGATCAGCGTGTCGGGTTTGGCGACGAATTCCGGAAGGCGCCCTTCCCGATAGAATTGCTGGCGCGCCTGCTCGGCGCGCACGAGCTGCCGGAACAGCGCGACGCCGACCATTGCGCCGGAATCGATGTCGGTGATCGCGTTGAGCACCGTGTCCGCGCGCTCCAGATTGCCGGCGATGCACAGCAGTTCCGCGAGACGAGCGCGCAAATCGATCAGCGTCGGATTGCTCCTGACCGAGGCATTCATTTGCTCGATCGCCTCATCGAGCTTTTCCGCGCGCAACAGCGTCGGCAGATCGGCGAGAGTGGTCATGATGTTGTGAACTCCCGGAACAGTGTGTTTCTAAGCCGCGTTTTCCACCGGCGCCAGCTGTGTGAGCAGCCGAAATCCGGTGGCAATGTCGTCAAGTTGGAAATGTGGCCGCAAATACAGAACGCAGGTATAGGCGCCCGCCTTTCCGGGAACTTCCTTGATCTGCACGCTTGCGTCCCGCAATGGATACTGCGATTTCGACTCCATGCTCGCGTCGTCGTTGCTGGTCACGTAATTCAGGAGCCAGTTGCCGAGCGCCTCCTGAACCTCTTCGCCGGTCTTCATCGTGCCGATGTAGCGCCGCCCCTGCAATTTGACGTAGTGCGCGAAGCGCGAGACGCAGAGCATGTATTGCAGCATCGCCGAGAGACGCGCGTTGATGTTGGCGGCGGGCCGATCGTAGCGCGGCGGCGAGTGGATCGACTGATTCGAGTAGAACACCGCATAATCCGCGAACGGAACGTTGCGCATTGCGATGAAGCCCAAGTCCGCGAGATCCTTCTCCTGCATATCCGACACCAGCGCCTCGATCGGCGGCTTCACGGCAATGCCGGGCCGATCGGTCGCGAAGCACACCTGCGGCAAGTTCACGACGATCCCGCCGCGCAGGTCGTCGCGCGCAACGCCGCGAATGTCGGCGAACCATCCGAAACTCGCGAATGCGCGCAGCACGACCGATGCAAATGCGAATGCTGCGTTGCCCCAGAGGTAGTCCGCGGCATTCGCGGCGTCCACCGTCTCGATGAAGCGAAAGCCGTCGCGGCGCGCGCCGTCCGCACTCAAGGGCGCGCGCATCAGAATGCGCGGCATCGCGAGGCCGACGAAGCGCGTTTCCTCGGCTTCGCGCATCGAATGCCAGCGTTGGTATTCGCCCTGTCGAAATACGCCGCCGACGTCGAGCGGCCGGCCCAACGCGCTGAAACTGTCGAGCTGAAACAGTTGCGGCGCGGCGCCCAAGACCAGCGGCGCGAACGCGGCGGCGGCGATCATCGCGAGCGACTTGAGCGCGGCGATGTCGTCGGTCGGATGATCGGCGCCGGGCTTGTGCTGAATCTCGTAGTCGCCGATCAGCAGGCCGTAGGGTTCGCCGCCGAGCATGCCGATCTCTTCGGTGTAGATCTTCTGGAACAGCTGGCTGCGATCGAAGTCGGCCGCGCGATCCAGGTCTCTGACGACCTCGCTCCAGGAAACCGACAGCACGCGCAGCCTGGAGAGCGGCGACAGCTCTGCGCCGTCGGCGAGGAAGTCGAGGCCGCGCCAGCGCGCCTCGAGGCTCTGGAACAGCGGCGCATGCAGGATCGCGTTGACTTGTGCCGAGAGCAGCGCGTCGATTGCCGCGATATCGCGATCGAGCGCGAGCAGCAGCCAGCGCCGCTCGGGCTCGAACTCGGTGCCGAACCAGGCGCGCAGCGACTCGCCCGGCGCCTCCAGCCCAAGCCACGCGTCGAGCTCGCGCGGCTCCTGCGCGCGCATCACGCCGCTTGCCTCGGCGACGACGCAGGCCCTGACGCCGCCGCCCGCGCCCGCGGCGGCGTGCGAGCCCAGATCGGTGATCCTGCGCGGGAGCGGCGCCGCTGCCCCGCTCCCGGCCCAGGACTTTTCCGCTGCGGTCACGATTGTTTGGGCGGGATATTCGCTACCAAACGCAATGACGCCGTCAGCTCCTCCATCTGCAACCAGGGCCTGAGGTATGCGACCGCGTTGTAGCAGCCGCTCTTGCCCGGGATCGCCTTGACCTCGACACGCGCTTCACGCAGCGGATATCGCGCCTTCGAGTCGGCCGATGCAGTCGGACTGGAATTGACGTAATTCTGGATCCAATTGTTGAGCCACTGTCCGCATTCGTCCACTTCCATGAAGGAGCCGATCTTGTCGCGGCCCATGACTTTCAGAAAATGCGCAAACCGCGCGGTCGCCATCACGTACGGCAGCCTCGCGGCAATCTGCGCATTCTCGGTCGCGTCGGGCGTGCTGTATTTGGTCGGCTTCTTGGTGGTCTGGCTGCCGATGAATACCGCAAAATCGGAGTTCTTCGAGTGCACGAGCGGGAGGAATCCGCATTCCGACAGCTCGTATTCGCGCCGCTCGTCGATGCCGATTTCGGTCGGACACTTCTGATCCGTGTCGCCGTCGTCGCTCTTGAAGATGTGCGAGGGCAGGCCTTCGACCTTGCCGCCGTTCTCGGTACCGCGGATCGCCGTACACCAGCCGTTTTTCGCGAACGCGTCGGTCAGGCGCGCACCGAGCACATAGGCGGCATTCATCCAGCAATATTCCTCGTGCTCGAGCGGCTTCTCGTTGCCCTTCGCATCCTTGGGCCCCTCTTCGTACGCGAACTCCTCGATCGCGTTCGTCGCGGCGCCGTAGGGCACGCGCGCGAGCACCCGCGGCATCGTCAACGTGACGAAGGCCGCCTCGTCGCGATCACGGAAACTGCGCCAGCGCGCATATTCCTGGGCCTCGAAGTTGCGCTTCAGGTCCTGAGGCTTCGAGAGGTCGCGGAAGTCCGACAGCCCGAACATCTTCGAATTCGTCGAGGCGATGAACGGCGTGAATGCGCCCGCCGCGATGCTCGACATGCTCGTGAGCCACTCCACGTCCGAAGAATGGTTGGTGAATTCATAGTCCCCGATCAGCGCGCCGAACGGCTCGCCGCCCAAGGTTCCGAATTCACTCGTGTAGATGCGCTTGAACGTGTCGCTCTGATCGAAATCGGTGGCCTTGGCCAAATCCTTGCCGATTTCCGCTTTCGAGGCGTTGAGCAGCTTGATCTTCAGCATCGAGTCGGTGAGCGTATTCTTGACGAAATAATGCAGGCCGCGCCAAGAACCCTCGAGCTTGAGGAAGTCCGGGTGGTGCATGATTGCGCCGACTTGCTCGGACAATTTCTTGTCGAGCAGCGCGATCGCCTTGTTGAACGTCACCGTGAGGTTCTTCGAGAACGTCAGGGTACCGCTCAACGCTTCTTCCGTCAGCGTTTTCAGCAACAGCTGCGCTTGTTCGGGCTCGGTCTGCTTGGTGGCGCTGATCGCCTGATCCAGCAGGCTGGTTTCCGTGGTGGTCGCTTGCGCGGCCGCTGTTTCGGTCTTCGTTGCCATCTCGCTTACTCCTTGGGTTTGTCGGTACCGAGCTGGCTGGAGAGCGCCTTCAGTTCATTCTCGTTCTGCAATACGCGCTCCAACAGATTCTCGAGGTCCGCCGAACGGTCGACCTTGGTCATCAGGTCGCGCAAATGATTGCGCGTATCCATGAGCTTCTTGAGGGCCGGCACCTGCTCGACGATCTGAGCCGGCTCGAAATCGTTCATCGACTTGAATTTCAATTGGACCGGAATCAGCGAGTCGTCGCCCGCGAGCGTATTCTTGACCTTGATGTTGAGCTCGGGAGAGATCCTCTCCATGACGTCGTTGAAATTCTCCTTGTCGATCTGAATGAACTTCCGCTCCTTCAGAGGCCGCAGCGGCTGGGTCGGATTGCCCGAAAAATCGCCCATCACGCCGACGACGAACGGCAATTCTCTCTCGACCATCGCCCCACCGGTCTCGATCTCGTACTTGATGTGCACTCGAGGCCGTCGTTGCCCCTGCAGCTTGTCGTAAATATTAGCCATGGTGTGCCCTCTCGATTGTTGTCCTTAGAAATCTAAAACGTTCCCAATCCGTTATGTGATCCTCTCGAGGCCCGCTCAACCGGGCGGCGGCTTGATGCCGGCGCTGATGAGCGCACTGCGCCACGCCGAAGTGTCCGGCAGCAGCTCGGCGAGCAGTTCCGCGAACGGCATTTTGGCCCGCCGCACGATCTCGTCGAGACTCGTCGAAATCGGCGACTGCGGTTCATTCCTGCGAAAATACTCGGCCACTTGCAGCAACGTGCGTAGTGCGTCCTCCCTGCCGCGCAAGCTGCCCCCGGCTGCGCCCGCGGCGCCTGCGCCGTTCGCGCCTTGCGCCGCGCCCGGCGCTCCTTGCTCGGCCGCGGCTCGCGCGCTCGCGACCAAATCCGCGCTGAATGTGGCCACCGTATCGCGGATCGTCGTGAGCACTCTCGCGATGTCGGACGTCGAGGGTGCGTCGCGGCCGGCGCGCTCGCCGAGCCCTTGCCCCAACAACCCCAGAACCTCGATCGCGCCGTCGAGGTCCGCGAGCAGTTCGATATAGAACACGCCGCCGCTTTCATTGGCCGCGGCCGTAAAGCGCTCCATGGTGACTTCGCCGGCCGCCTCGCGCCGAGCCTTCACATCCACATCGGCGACAGCCGCGAGCGCGCGTGCCTGATCGTAGTGATAAATTGCAAGCGCGCCGTCGCCGCGCGATACGGTGACGGCAACCTTGCGCAGCGGCTGAATCAGCGTGCCCTCGTTGCCATGCCCGTTGAGGCCCGCGAGCGGAGCGAGGCGTGTCGCCATGCCGTCCTCGTCCTCGAGCGAGTAGAAGCTGTCCCAGTATTGTTCGACGAGCCCTTGCGCGAGCTTCAGCCCGTCGCGCAGCCCCGCGAAACCGTATGCACGCACGAGACCCTCGATGAACCAGGCGACGACCTCGAGATCCTTCGAGGTCTCGGTCAGCGCCTTTGGTGCAAGCGTGAGGATGACCTGCCACTCGGGCAGCATGCCCGGCAGTGCGCCCTCGGAGTCGGCACGCCGTTCGGCAGCCCGCGCGCCGCTGCGCGCGTCCTTGAGCTTGTAATAAATCGAGGTCGGAGAAGAGTCGGCGCGAAGATTGGACCCAGCCGGCGTCGCTGCAGATATGGGTGCGAGCAGCGAGTCGATATCGATTGTTGGAGCTGTAGCCATCGGACCGCCTAAATCCCTTCAGACATGCCACTCCGCTGTAACGCGGCTTACGACTACGATAGCATAGCCCTTGTCCGGATAACGAGCCACACGATAAGGCCCACCGGCCGCATCGGCGCAATGGATGCGCGGGCGTTGACGACATAAGGCTGGATGCGGCGCATACAAAATGTCTACGGAGGGATGAACCATGGTCGCTGTCGATCTCAAATCGCTGATTGCCAAGCTCAATAACCCCTGCCGGCAAGCGCTCGAGGCCGCCGCGGGGCTCACGCTGTCACGCAGCCACTACAACATCGAGATCGAACATTGGTTCTTGAAGCTGCTGGATATCAGGGACAGCGACTTGCTTGCCTGCCTCAAGACCTACGGGATCGATCCGGGCGCACTGGCGGCGGACCTCAACAAGGTGCTCGACCGCCTCAAGACCGGCAATAACCGTGCGCCGTCGCTGAGTCCGCAGGTCGTGCAGCTGGCGCGCGAGGCCTGGCTGCTCGCGTCGCTGACCGGCGGCGCGTCCTTGATACGGTCCGGCCACCTGTTGGCCGCGCTTGTCGGTGACGACTCGCTCTCGCTCGTGGCTCGCGACGCGAGCCGGCAGCTCGCGACGATTCCCGCCGAGGCGCTGCGCCATGAACTTCCGAAAATCACGGCCAATACCGCCGAGGCAGCCGCCGGTGCCCCGGCCGGCAGCCCGCAAGCGACCGCGAACGGCGGCCAAGCTGTGGGCGGTGCAGCAGGACCGGTCGCCGGCGGCGCACTGGACCAGTACACGATCGATTTAACGGCGCGCGCAAAAGCTGGAAAGATCGATCCGGTCTTGGGCAGAGATGGCGAAATCCGCCAGGTCATCGATATTTTGACGCGCCGCCGCCAGAACAATCCGATACTCACGGGCGAGGCCGGCGTCGGAAAAACCGCCGTGGTCGAGGGCTTCGCGTTGCGCATTGCGCAAGGCGATGTGCCGCCCGCGATGAAAAACATTGCGGTGCGCACGCTCGATCTCGGCTTGCTGCAAGCCGGCGCGGGCGTCAAAGGCGAATTCGAGAATCGCTTGAAATCGGTGATCGAAGAAGTCAAGGGATCGGCCACGCCGATCATTTTATTCATCGATGAGGCACATACATTGATCGGCGCCGGCGGCTCGGCCGGCCAGGGGGACGCCGCCAATTTGCTCAAGCCCGCACTTGCGCGCGGCGACTTGCGCACGATCGCGGCCACCACGTGGGCCGAATACAAGAAATACTTCGAGCGCGATGCAGCTCTCGCGCGCCGCTTTCAGGTCGTCAAGGTCGAGGAACCCGACGAGGCCGGCGCGTTCGCCATGTTGCGCGGCATCGTCGAGACGCTCGAAAAGCACCATCACGTGCGCATCCTCGATCAAGCGGTGATCGAGGCGGTGCGCCTCTCGAAGCGCTATATCCCCGGCCGCCAGCTGCCCGACAAGGGTGTGAGTGTGCTCGATACGGCCTGCGCACGCGTTGCAATGAGCCAGAACGCGGTGCCGCCCGAAATCGAGGATTGCCGCCGGCGCATCGAACTCGGAACCACCGAAATCAAAATCCTCGAACGTGAAAGTGCCTCGGGCGCCGACCACGCCGCGGATCTTGCGCGCCTAGGCGCCGACAAGGCGAGCGCCGAGCTGCAGCTCAAGGAGCTCGAAGAGCGGTGGGCCAACGAGAAGGAAATCGTCGCGCGCATGCGTGAGTTGCGCGACCGGCTCGAAGCCGATCACGCCGGCGCCGTGCCGATCAAGGAGGCCGCGGAGCGCGAACGCTCGAAGGCCGATTTGCTCGCCGATCAGGCGCGACTCACCGCGCTGCAGGGCGAGCGGCCGCTGCTGCAAGTCAGCGTCGACGGCCAGGCGGTCGCACAGGTCATCGCCAATTGGACCGGAATTCCGCTCGGACGCATGGTCTCGAACGAGATCCAGACGGTCCTCAATCTGAAGCACCTCATGGAAGAACGCATCATCGGCCAACCCGATGCGCTCGAGGCAATCGCGGAGGCGATGCGCACCTCGCGCGCCAAATTGACCGATCCACGCAAACCAACCGGCGTGTTTCTGATGGTCGGCACGAGCGGCGTCGGCAAAACGGAAACCGCGTTGACCCTGGCGGAGCTGCTCTATGGCGGCGGCCAGAATTTGAGCGTGATCAACATGTCGGAATTCAAGGAGGAGCACAAGGTGTCGACCTTGGTGGGCTCGCCGCCGGGCTACGTCGGCTATGGCGAAGGCGGCGTGCTGACCGAGGCGGTGCGGCGCCGCCCCTACAGCGTGGTGCTGCTCGATGAAATGGAGAAGGCGCATCCCGGCGTTCAGGATGTGTTCTATCAAGTCTTCGACAAGGGCCAGCTGCGCGACGGCGAGGGCCGTGACATCGATTTCAAGAATACGACGATCATCATGACCTCGAACGCCGGCACCGAAACGATCGCAAAGCTCGCGGCCGACCCCGACACGATGCCCGACTCGAAGGGTCTCGCCGCTGCGCTCAGGCCCGAACTGCTCAAGCACTTCAAACCGGCGTTCCTGGGCCGTGTCACGGTCGTACCGTATTTTCCGTTGTCCGACGCCACCTTGCGAACGATCATCAAGCTGCAGTTGGGACGGATCCAGCGCCGCATCTTCGATACCTACCGGACGGGGTTCGACTATTCGCCCGACGTCATCGAGGCTATTGCAGCGCGTTGCACCGAGTCGGAGAGCGGCGCCCGCAATATCGAAAACGTACTGACCCACGGAATTCTGCCGGAGGTTTCGACACGCTTTCTCGAGCGTTTGGCGAACGGTCAACCGATCGGCGACGTCCGCGTTTCACTAGACAATAATGGCGCCTTTTCATATAGTCTGGGCTAATGCGAAGGGCCGAAGGGAAATCGTCCTGCGAAGAAATTCATGGAGCCCGCATTCGATCTAATCCAATGGCAAGGAAACGATCATTCGATTCGATCGGCGATGGGGTAACTGCGCACTGTCGCGGTCAAAGTCAAATCTTTACGGCATCTGTTAGTTAAGGAGAATGGACAATGTCAGTATATGTGCAAATCCCAGCTATCACCGGTGGGGCAACGGAGACGAACCACACTGGTTGGATCCAGGTCGACTCTCTGCAGTTCGGCGTCGGACGCGCGCTGAACAATCCGCTCGGTCATGCGACTTCGCGCGAAGCGGGGCAGCCGAACGTCAGCGAAATCCACGTGACCAAGCAGATGGATAGCGCGTCGATCGAGCTGTTCGGCTGGTCGGTGTCGAAATTCGATGCAAAGAAAATCCAGATCGACGTGACCTCGACGGGCAAGACCGACAAGCCGTTCGCGAGCTACACCTGCGAGAACGCGGTGATTTCGGGCTATTCGGTTTCCGCGCCGCGCGACGGGCAGCCCGCGGAGTCGATCTCGTTCAATTTCACGAAGATCACGGAAAAATACGTGAGCTACGGCGCCGACAACAAGACCGTGATCGCGACCGTCGTGAAAGGCTACGATTTGGCGCTGGGCAAGGAAATATGACCTTTCGCTCAATGGCGCCGGGACGGGATCGCGTCCGGGCGTCGTTGAGCGGGTTGCGCATCCGGATCGCCGCGCTGTCACGCGATCCCATGGCCGCTCGGTTGCACGGTGCTCTGCCCGCACCGAAGTGTGGGTGTTGCCTTGGCTGACCTCGAAGAGATCGGGCTGGACCAGAACGAGCGGCTCATCAAAGTCGAACAGAGCCCGGTCGGCGAGACCAAGATGCTCGTCGCGGCCTTCGACGGCGTCGAGGAGTTGTCGGTCCTCACGCGCTTCACGCTCGAAATCATGACGCTGGGCAGAGCGCTGCACCCGAGCGAGATGCTCGGGCAGAAGCTCACCGTGGCGATCAAGACCGACACCAGCGCGCGCAAATTCAGCGGCATCGTCGCCTCCATGCAAGTCGTGCGCAGCACGGTGCGCGATCACTTTCTGCATTTGGTCGAGCTCGTTCCGCCGCTCTGGGTGCTCACGCTGAATCAGCGCTGTCAGCTGTTCCACGACAAAAAGGCGACCGACATCGTCGCGCAGGTCCTGCAGGACGGCGGTATTTCCTCGCAGCTGAAATCCTCGGGCGCATCGCGCGAATACACCGTTCAATACTGCGAGAGCGATTTCAATTTCATCAGCCGCCTGCTCGAAGAAGAAGGACTGTTCTTCCGCTTCGGTTACGAGGACGCCAACTGCCCGATCATCACCGGCGATGCGGCCACGGATTTCATCAAGATGGATCCCTACACGCTCGATTTCTCGGCCGACATCGACCGCTGGCAGCCGCAGTATCAAGTCGTCGCCTCGACCTTCAAGCATGCGGCATGGGACTACAAGGCGGTCGACGTCATCGAAGGCAGCGCCAACAGTCTCTCCAAGGCGCAGGCGCCGGCGTTTTCCACGCGCGCGTTCTACGATTATTCGGGGCGTTTCGCGACCGCCGATGTCGGCAAGCAACTCGCCAGAGCACGCATGGAGGAGCAGGAATCGAGGGTCGTCGCGATTACCGGTACTTGCAACGATGCAACCGCGCGCGCCGGCGCCAAATTCAAGATCAAGAACCACACAGTTGATTTGCCGGCCGCGAATCAGACCTCGGACAGCTTCGTGATGCTGCGCGTCGCGCATCGGCTGCGGGATTTCAACGGGATTCCATTCGACGGCCCGACCGAATACTCGAACGATTTCGTCTGCATGCCGTCCGATTTCGTGTTCCGGCCGCCGCGCGTGACGCCCAAGCCGCAGATTCGCGGACCGCAAACCGCGACCGTCACCGACGGTCCGGACGACATGGGACGAGCGCGCGTCAAGTTTCCGTGGTTTCCCGATGACCAATCGTGCTGGATGCGCGTCGCGCAATCCTGGGCCTTCAACAAGATGGGAACGCAGTATCTGCCGCGCATCAACAGCGAGGTCGTCGTCGAATACCAGGACGCCGACCCCGACCGGCCGATCATCGTCGGCATGGTCTACAACGGCAAGAATGCGTTGCTCTACAGCTTGCCGGACAACAAGACTCAGAGCGGCATACGCGGCGCGAATTGGGGCGATCCGGGAACCGCCGACACGAGCAACGAAATGCGCTTCGAGGACAAGGCCGGGTCGGAGGAAATTTACGTCAATGCGCAAAAGGACCATCGGCGCGTCGTGCAGAACAACGACACGCTGACGGTCACCCAGGGGGATCGCTCGATCGACGTCAAGCAGGGTAATCTCAGCGAAACGGTCGATACCGGCAACTATGCGACCAAGGTGACGCAGGGCAATTGCACGTTCGACCTCGGCCAGGGAAACTTCACCGAGACACTCGACTCCGGCAATCACTCGACTAAGCTCAGTGCCGGCAATCACTCGACCGAATTGTCCGCCGGCAACCACTCCGTGAAGCTCGACGCGGGCGCGAGTTCGGTCGACGCGATGCAGTCGATCACGCTGACCGTCGGCAGCAACAGCATCACGATCGATCAGACGGGCGTCACGATCAAGGGGATCATGGTGAGCATCCAGGGTCAGGCGACCGCGGAGCTCAAGAGCCCGATGACGACCGTCAATGGCGATGGGATGCTGACGCTCAAGGGCGGCATCACGATGATCAACTGAACCCAACCGGAATGGGATCGGCGCATGCAGATCGAGCAACTAAAAAAAATCACGGTCGCGAGCGCGCAAGAAATATGTACGCTCGCGATCGCAGGCGGCCATCCACTGAGCGCGCCTGACGGCGCCTCTCCGGTCCAATTCCTCAACCAATTGCTCATCGCCAAGGAAGTAGGCAAAGCCGTGCAATTTCTGGCCTTTGCGCTGCCGGCGCGCGAAGCGGTTTGGTGGGCCTGTCTATGCGCGCGCGCCGAAATGCGCGATCCCTTGCCTGAGCCACAGCTCGCTGCGGTCTCTGCGGCCGAAGCCTGGGTGCGCAAGCCGACCGAAGAACACCGGCGCACCGCAATGTCGTGTGCCCAGGCAACCGACTTGAAGTCACCGGCCGCCTGGGCCGCCGTGGCCGCGTTCTGGAGCGGCGGCAGCCTCGCGCCCGAGAATCTGCCCGAAGTCCCGGCACCGCCGCAACTCCTGGGCAGCGCCGTGGCGAGCGCGGTCATGATCGCGGCGGTCAGCGGCGAGCCGAAATTCGCGGCGCAAAAGCGCGCGCGCTATGTGCAGGCGGGGATCGATATCGCCAACGGCGGCAACGGCCGCATCAGTCCGGCTTGAGGCCCTCGACTCCATGACGTCGAACTGGGGCAAGGGATATGTGACGGACATCGAGTACTCCGATCACTTCTATGCGAATCAAGCCGCTGCACATCTGTGCCTCGCGGCGACGGTCAGCGGCGTGGCATCCGCCGATCTCGACGACCGGTTTACCTATTGCGAACTCGGCTGCGGCCGCGGCAGGACCAGCCTGATATTCGCCGCCGCCAACCCCGAGGCGCAGTTTCATGCGATCGACTTCAATCCCGCGCACATCGCGCATGCGCGCGAGCAAGCGCGGCTCGCGGGTCTCGACAACATCGAATTCCACGAGTGCAGTTTCGAGGAGCTCGCGGGTCCCCGCGGCGAGGCACTGCCGGAATTCGACGTCGTCACGATGCACGGCGTGTGGACCTGGATTGCACCGGCGCTGCAAACCGCGATCCTCGGTTTCCTGAATGCGCGCTTGCGGGCGGGCGGCCTGCTCTACGTGAGTTACAACGTGCTGCCCGCGTGGTTTCAGGCGTCGCCGCTGCAGCGGCTCGTCAGGGAACTCGCCGCCGCGGTTCCGCAGCGCAGCGACGTCGCAGTGGCGCGCGCGATCGAACAGGTCGACCGCCTGGTTGCCGCGAATATCGTTCCGGAACGATTTCGGTTCGCCGCGAAGCGCTTCAAAGACGTCGGCAACATGCTGCCGTACCTCGCGCACGAATATCTCAATGAGCATTGGCGCCCCGCCTATTTCGCCGACGTCGCGCGCAGCCTCGCGGGGGCCAAGCTCAATTATGTGGGGTGCGCGGAGCTGCTCAAGAATTTCGGCAATCTCACGCTTCCCGACGAGCAGCGCGCACTGATCGCGGAAATCGGTTCGCCCGAGCTGCGCGAGACCTTGAAGGATTTTGCGACCGACAACTGGTTCCGGCAGGATGTCTACGTGCGCGGCGTGCGCAGCATTACCTCGCAGCGCCGCGATCAGCTGCTCAACGCGCTGACGCTGTGCTTGCTGCGGCCGCCGCCCGACGATTTTGAGGTCGCGCGGCCCGACGGTTCACGGTGGCGGCCGGATCCGGTCGTCTACGCGGCGATTCTCGGAGCGCTCAAACAGCGGCCGCACACGGTCGCCGAGCTCTTGAGCTTGCAAGGATTGCCGCCGGCGCATCTCGTGAGGCCGGTCGAACTGGTCGGTACGCTCGTCGGCACGGGCATTGCCGGACTCCATCGCGCACCGTCCGCAGCCGTGCTCGCACGCGCCGAAGCACTCAACGCCCTGTTCGAATCCGATGTCGATCTCGCATTGACGCACGGAGCCGCGATCGCGGTACCCGCGACGCGTTCCGGTCTTTCGCTGTCATCGGCGAACTACCCCTTGTATCGCGCCCTGAAGCGCGGTGAAAATCCCGCGCCCGCCGCGTTGGCGGCCGAATTCATCCAGCGATGCCGGGACCGCGGCGGACATCCGATTCTCGACGACAAAGTCATCGAGGATCCGCTCGAGGCGCAAACCGCCTTGAGCCGCGACTACGCGGCCAAGATTGACAGGCTCGTACCGATTTGGCGGATGCTCGGCGTACTGTAGAGCGGCGGCCGAACCCGGCGATCACGCGCTTACGCGCCGGGCGCGGCCGCGCCGACCACGACGGGGCGATTGAAGTTGCCTTGTTCGAACATGACCCAGACTTCCTGCCCGGATTGATAGTTCGCGCGGCAATCCGGCGGCAGACATGTCGTCGCCATCAGCGCCGTGTCACTGCTCAGCCACGGAAAAGTGACTTGAACACGTCCGCCCGGCCCGTTGCCGGAAATCAGTGCTCGATAGATACCACCGTACTGCATGCGATTCTCCCTTCGCTTGACATGCGCCAGTATAACCAACCGCAAAACGCCGGCTCGACTTGACAGAACGAGCCCGCGGACAGCCACTGGCACATCCGCGTCAAGCCACATAGAATCGGGGCACGTGGTACGACGGATATGGACTTCTAATTGGATCGCGCATGGACTTTCGCAGCTTTTTGACTCCCGTTCGCTTCGGCTTGGCCGTTGCCGCAATCTTGGGAGTCAGCGCCGCCGGCAACGCCACGGATCAATTCAGCTTCTCCGCGAGCGCCGAGGCCGACCAAGTCAAGGCACAACAAGACGCAGCACAGCAAACCGAGGCGATCCAGGCGCTCGTATCGGTGCCTTGCCGCGAGCGGCTCAAGAATCACAAGATCCTGCTGCTGATCGCGGAACAGCACGCGGATCAATGGCTCACGAATCAGGACCGCTATGGCGAGCTGTTTCGCGTCATCGATGCGCGCCTGCGCGGGCTGGGGCTGAAGACCTATACGCAGCAACAGATCAAGGCGAGCATCGCGCAAGCCGAGCTCGATGCCTATTTCAAGAATGATCCCGATGCGGCGCTCGCGGCCTCGAAAAAGCTCGGCGCCAATTATGTCCTGCGCGGCAGCATCAGCAGCCAGGCAGGAGTCAATCCGGTCGTCCAGGTCAATGAAGTCTCGATCAACATCGAACTGGTACTCTCGAGCATCAATGGACGGATGTTATCGTCGGTCGACGCGCACTCCGATTCCTACTCGGGCAGCGATACGCTCCATACCGCACTCGCCTTGGTGCGGGAACGGGCCGACCCGCTGGTGGCCCAGCTCTATAACGATTTTTGTCGCGGCGGCGCCGGACAAGCGCCGAATTAGCGACGAACTAGCCAACGGAAGGGGGAATCATGTCGCGTCAGTCATTCTTGTCGATCGGGATCATCGTCCTTGGACTCGGTGCCGCGCAGTCTCTGTGGGCGCAATCGGCACCGACTTGGGGATCCGGCGCGAGCGGCTCGCCGACGGCCGGCAGCAGCACGTCGAACAAGGCCAACGCCGCGGCCGATTCGACGATGTACCAGGACATTCAATATGTGAATGCCGCGAAGCCGGGCCCGCGGCTCGTCGTGATCCCAGGTGAGATCAAGAGCAACAACGCTTCGTTCGTTCAGAAGTACGGCACCAACAACATTGCCGACTTCGCGGAGCTCGAACTCTCGAAGGCGAATTTTCAAGTGCTCGAGCGCGCCGATCTCGGCCCGCTGCTCAACGAGATTCAACTGGCTTACGGCGCCGGCGATCCCGATGAGGCGCGCAAAGTCATGTCGAAGGGCAAGCTCAAGACGACCAAGTGGATCGTGAAGTTCGACATCCTCAAAGCCGAACCGGTTGCGCAGGCCAAGTCCGGGTTCAACGGCGGCGTCGCGAGTTCCCTGATCGGCATCTTCGGCCACAACAACGCCCCGACAGCCGCGGCCGGGACCGTGACCGGCTCGGTCGACACTTCGTCGGCATCCGGAGTCTGGGTCATCGGCATGCGCTACAAGATCCTCGACGCGACGACCACGGATCAGGTTGCGCAAGGCTATACCGAGGAGAAAATGGAAATCGGCGCGAAGTCGACTTCGGTCGCCGGCATTTCGAATTCCGCCTCGGGCGGAATCACGCTCGACACGATGGTTCAGCGGCTCGTGCAAAAGAGCGTCTGGGACATCGACAGCAAATACAAGTAACCAGGCTCTCTCGAAGCTCTGGCGTAGGTAGCGCGCATGAATGCCTCTTCAAGAATCCTGCCGGAGAAACTCGGTAAATACGAGGTGCGCCGTGAAGTCGGCCGCGGCGGCATGGGCATCGTCTACGAAGGCTTCGATCCCTTGATCGATCGGCGCGTCGCGCTGAAGACGTTCATCAACGAATTCTTCGACGGCACGCAGTCCGACAATCTGCTCACGCGGCTGCGGCGCGAAGCCCAGGCGGCCGGCCGCCTGAGTCACCCGAATATCATCGCGGTCTACGAATACGGCGAAGACAGCGTGCCGGATGCAGACGGCGGCGAGACCAAGACCGCGTTCATTGCGATGGAGTTCATCGAGGGCCGCTCGCTCGAAAGCTATTTCGAGGCCAACGAGCGTTTCCCCGTGCGCGAGGTCGAGCGCATCATGTCGGAGTTGCTCGACGCGCTCGAATATTCCCATGCGCATGGGGTCGTGCACCGCGACATCAAACCCGCGAACATCATCTTGCTCAAGGACGGCAGCGTGAAGGTCGCGGATTTCGGCGTCGCGCGCATCGAGTCCTCGACGCTGACCCAGGTCGGCACGGTCTTGGGCTCGCCGAGCTACATGTCGCCCGAGCAGTTCATGGGGCAGACCGTCGACGGCCGCTCCGACCTGTACTCGGCCGGTGTCGTGCTCTATCAGCTGCTGACCGCCGAGGTGCCGTTCACGGGCGCGTTCACGACGATCATGCACAAGGTGCTCAACGACACACCGCCGCCGCCCTCGGCGCTGAACTTTCAGGTGCCCAAAGGATTCGATGAGATTTTGCGGCGCGCGATGTCGAAGCGACCCGACGAGCGTTACCAGACGGCCGGCGAATTCAAACAAGCGATCCTCGCGGTACAATCGCCGGCGGCGCAAGCAGGAACCGCGCAAGCGGGCGCCGCGCTCGCCAATCAGACGATCATGAGGCCGGCAGCGGCGAGCAGCGCGCCGCGCGCGCGCGGCTTGAGCCCGGCAGTGCTGTTCACGCTGCTCGGCTTGCTCGCAGCGGGCGCCGCCGCCGCGTATTTCGTGTTGGGACCGCGTTTGGGCTTGCCGATGCTCACCAAATCGAATGCCGTGCAGCCGGGCGGCAGTGATGCCGCGCAGCCGCCCGCAGGATCCGGCGCTGACGCGTCGGGCGCCACTGCGCCGGATTCTGCGGCGCAATCGCCGGCGGACGCGGACACCGCGATCGTCAGCGCCGTGGGGCTCGCCGATCCGTCCGATCCGCGCTTTGCGAATGACACTGCGGGGCTGGAGCGCACGGTATGGAAGGATGCGCGGCGCGAAGTGGTCGCGAAAGCAGCCGCGCTCTACGTCGACCCGGGCTCGATCAATGCGAATTACCCGCTGGTGCGCGAGAAGCTGTTGGCGCACAGCGACGAATTCATCAAGACCGTGCTCGACGAGTCGCCGCCGCAAATGAGTCAATACGGCCTCATGGTCGGCACGATGCGCGCGAGCGTCAACGTGCGCGAAGTTCAGAAGATGCTCAATCAAATCTCGCACGACGATCGCGTTGAATTCATCCGCAACAACGGCGATCCGCGCATCTCGGTGAGCGTGCGCGCCGCGAAGCCGGCCGACGGGACGGGCGGCGATGCGGCCGCCGACCCGAATGCCGAAGCACCTCGCTCGCCGGTCGCCGAGAATCTGCTCAAGGAGCGCATCCGTTCGTTCGGATTCGCCGTCGTCGACGATGCGCTCGCAAAGCCGCCCGCGGATTTCCACGTCGACGGCGAAGTGCACTTCAAGCGGCTGTCGGCCAAGCTGCCGGCCTCCGGGCTCACGATCGAGAAATTCGTGATTACTTCGTGGACCGTGAAGGCCGTCGATACGAAGACCGGCGAGGAGATCTACCACAACACGGCGGTCCCGGAGAAGCAAAGCTGGGCGACGCAGGAACTGGCCTTGCAGGACGTCGGCAAACTCATCGGCGCGGAATTCACCAAGACCTTCTTTCTGCAGTATTTCGACTTCAAGCCGAAGAAGGCAAGGCTGCGATTCTCGGGTCTGCCCGCGACGGCCGCGATACCGGTGCTTGCGGAAATCAACTCGAGCCTCGTGATTCTCAATGCCTCGCCGGTGCCGCAGCAGGGCGCCGACCTCGTGATCGATACGCAGCTGTCGGGGGGCACCACGAGCGCTGCGAACCTGGTCCAGGAGGGGCTGTTGGGTCCGCTGAATCGCAAGCTCGGACAGACCTGTTTCACGCTCGCGGGCGGCGATGCTCCGGAGCTCCATATCGTGTTTGCTGCAAACTGCATCACTGATACGACGCTCAAACGGCTGCAGAATGTGCCGCCCGCTGCGCTGACCGGCGCTCCGCCTTCGCGGATTCAAGATGTGGTCAAAGACCCGAATTTGCTGCATCGTGTAGAGACATGATTGAACGGCCCTCGCCACCCAGACAGGAGCAAGCATCGTGAGTCTATTTGGTATCGGAAATGACCTGAATCGGCAATTCATTGCGCGCCCGGACGAGGCAAAGGATTTTATTCTCTATAAGTGGCCCGACCAGACGATCCGCAAGCTCACCCAGATCACGGTTCAGCCCGACGAAACGGCGCTGTTCGTCAAGGAAGGCAAGATCGCCGGCACGATCCCGCAAGGGCGCTCGACGCTCGACGGCGCGCTGATTCCGTTCCTCGGCGACATCGTCGACTGGGCGAGCGGCGGCAACATGTATCGGGCCGAGCTGTATTTCATCGGTACGCGCGAATTCGTGGGCCTGCCGTTCGGCGGTCCGATCGATGATATCGAGGACCCGGAGACCGGACTCGCCGTGGGCCTGCGTGTGTTCGGCGAATACGCGGTCGTCGTCAAGGATCCCTCGACCTTGATCTTGAAGCTCGTCGGCACCCGCCAAGCCTCCAACGATTTGATCACCGACTGGGCGCGCGAACAGATCCTCAAGACGCTGCGCACCGGTGTCGTACGCAAATTGACCACGGAAAAGTGGCCGGTGCTCGGCATCGCGGGTCGTTCGGTCGAGATCGAGGCCGCACTGCTCGGCGACGTACAAGCGGCGCTGACGCCGTACGGGCTGTTCGTGACGCGGCTCGGCAACTTCACGATCAGCCTCAAGCCCGACGACGAGCAGACCTTGAAGGGCCTGCGCAAGGATGCGGCATATTCGCGCCTGGCCGGGGGCTTCCGCGAATACGGGATCGGCGCTGCGCTCAAGGGCATCGGCGAGGGCGCCGCGGCCGGCGGCGGCGGCGGCAACGCGGCGGTACTCGGTGTCGGCATGGGCTTGGGCGGCATGGTCGGCGGCATGGGCGGCGCGCCACCGCCTCCGGGCGGCAATCTCGGGGCCCAGGGTGGACCGGGGCCCGCGCCGGGACCCGCGGGCGGAGCTGGGCCGGCGGCCGCGACCGCCAGTGTCGCCTGTGCAAACTGTCATGCGCCCAATAGTCCGAATGCGAAGTTCTGCTCGAGCTGCGGCACCGCGATGCCGCCGCCCGCGCCGGCCGCAGCCGCGCATTGCACGCAATGCGGTGCCGCGATTGCGCCGGGCGCGAAATTCTGCGGCGGCTGCGGGACGGCGCTGACTTGAGGCGGCGCGCGCTGCGGTTTGCGGCCGTAGCACTCGCCGCGCTCAGCCTGGGCGTGGCGGGTTCCGCGCTCGGTCGGGCCGGCGGCGGCTCGCACAGCGGCGCGGTCTCGTCGTCGGGCCATTCCTCGAGCAGCACCGGAGTCCCGATCGGCGGCGGCTCGTCGAACAGCTCACCGGGTGAGTTCATCGGGCTGCTGATTTTCGCCTTCATCGCCTGGATGGTCTATCGCCGCTACTTCAAGTCGCCGCCGAACGGCGGCATCGCGCGGGCCATGCCGATTTCGCCGACCTCGCCGAATTCGCCGCTCGCGAGCGAAGCGCTCGGCGCGATACTCGGCGCGGCCACCGCCGGGCGGCTCGGAAATTTTCAAGGGCAAGCGCAAATGCTGCCGGCGCGACCCGGTCTGCCGGCCGCGCTCGCAACGATCCGCACCCAAGACAGCGCCTTCGAGATCGAGACGTTTTTGCAGCGCGCTGAGATGACATTTTTTCTCGTCAAGCGCGGCGTGCAAAAGAATGATGCCGCGGCCGTGCGGCCATTTGTGAATGACACGATCTTCGCCGTGTTCTCACGCAGCATCACCGACAACGCCGCACACCACCGGCACGTGCTCATGGAGAGCCTCAACGTGCGCTCCGTGCATCTCGTCGAAGCGACCTGCAGCGATCAGGGCCAAAGCCTGCTCGTGCATTTCGATCTCGTGTACCGCGCCAAGATGCTCGATGACGCCAATCGAGTGATGTCGGACGAGGGGCAGGACAATCGCCACGGCGAGCGCTGGACCTTCGTGCGTGCGGCCGGCGCGCGCACGCCGCAAGACGGCGGCGTCATTGCGTCGAAATGCCCGGTTTGCGGCGCGGAGCTGCGCTTGAGTCTCGACGGCACCTGCACACATTGCCGCGCGAGCGTGACCAACGGCTCGGTCGACTGGGTCGTTGCCGATGTGCAGCCCGCAGCATTCGTGGGATTCGGCGCAGATCCGCTGCTAGGCGTTGCGGCACCGACGCCGTCCGAAGGCATCGCGAGCCTGCGCGCCGCCGATGCGGCATTCGACCTGAACGCTTTCCTCGCACGCGTGCAGACCGGCTTCATGGCACTGCAAGACGCTTGGTGCAAACAGAATCTCGAGGCCGGCCGCGCATTCTTGAGCCCCGGCGCCTACTTTGCGTGGCGTGCGCAGCTCGAGACGATGGCCGCCGAGGGACGGCGCGACGTCATGGAGAAACTATCGATCAGCGCGATCGAGCCGGTGCGCGTGATTCATGGCCGGGTGTTCGACGATTTGACGGTACGTATCAGTGCCGCGGCCGCGGACTACGAAGTCGACGGCTCGGGCCGCGTCGTGTTCGGCGATCGCAGCGTGCGGCCGTTCAGCGAAGATTGGACCTTCCAGCGCTCGGTCGGCGTGGCCACGACGAACAAGGCCGGCACACTCGAAAATACCTGCCCCAACTGCGGCGCGCCATTGGCGCTCACGCAAATCGGCGAGTGCCGCTATTGCAAGGCGGCCGTGACCAGCGGCCGCTTCGACTGGGTCGTATCGCGCATCGAACAAGAAGACGACGTCGCGCGCGCCGATGGCTTCGGCAACGATATCGGCACCGATGTCGCGAAAATCATCGGCGGCGCGGTCGTCGGCGGATTGCTCGGCAGCCTGTTTTCCGATCGGCGCGACTAAAAACCGCTTAAGCGATCATTGCGACTGCTGCAGCCCGACGTCCTTCATGGCCGCGAGCCGCGAGAAATCGATCGTGCCCGCATACTGCTCTAGCGCGCTCATATCGACCGCATCGCCGGACACATCGACGGCGAAACGTTTCGCGACGATTACGGAAAGCTCGCCGTGCTTGGATTGGTTGTCGTATTTCTCGTGCGCAATCTGCCCCGCGACGGTCGCATTGCGCTCGAAACCCGTGTCGCTCTCGGACGTGACGCTCTGCGCGATGCCGCCGGCCGCATCCATCAATCCGGCGACCGCGGACACATCGGCGATTTTGATTTCCGCGCGCGCACCGGCCGTGCCCTGATAAGTCGCCGTGGCCTCGGAGCTCTTCATGCCGAGCGCCGCTTGGCTGCTGCCCTCGGCATTGACACGCTGCATGCCGGGTAGCGATCCCGGCAGCAAGTCTTTGAGCGCATGAAAATCGACCGGGTCGACTTTGCGGTTGCCGGCCATCGCTCCGCCCAACGCGCTGAGCACGTTGGCGGCGGCTGCGGCGCCGTCCTGCGTGTTGCCGGCCGCAGTCGCTGTGCCGCCGGCCCCAGGCGGCGACGCATTCGAGCCGCCGTTGGCGGCCTGCTGCTGCTCCATCTTGCGGCCAATTTCGGCAAAGCCGTTGATCGCCGCGGCGAGTCCCTGCTTGCTCTTGTCGTCGGAACCCAGCGCGCTACCGATCGCGTTGGAGACCGCTTGTTGCGCTTGCTCCTGCTGCTGCGCGCGTGTGATCGCCGTATTGAACCCGCCATAGCCGCTGTAGCGCCCGAATCCGGTGAGGTAGCTGACCGTGCCCAAAACGAGGCCGGCCAAGATCACGCAGACGATCACGGCGACCGTATAGCCGACCGCCTTTTCTTGAGGACGGCGCATCAGCGCGAGGCCGAGATGGAGCAGATAGATCGCGTAAATCACGACCGCCAGCTGCAACAGGCTCGCGAACACCGGCAGCAGGCTGAACACCGAACCGACCCAGACCGCCGTCGCCGTGTACGCCGAGATCTTGACCGCCTGACGCAAATCACGCTGCCCGCCGAACGTGGGCGCGAGCAGATTGATCAGAAAAGCCCACAGATAGAGCCCGACCAAGTTGAAAACGAAGAGCTCGATCGAGGTCACGAGGCCGGTCATGAACGGCACACGGAAGGTGCCCGCAAACGGAATGCTGCTGCCGATGACCGACATGTTCAGAAAGCGCATCAGCGCCGCGAATGCCGCGAGCGGGATCACGTAGCCCGTATAGAGCTTTGCAACCGTGGTCTGTTCCGGATCGATGACCGGCCATTCGGTCTTGGGTGTGAGCAGAATGTTCTTGACGCGATCGAACAGCCCGGGGAAGCGGTCATTGAGCGCATTCGTAAAGGCCGCCGATCCGCCTCCGGCTGCACCCGCGGTCCATGTGCCGGCGCCCGATCCGCCGCCGCCGGGTCCCGCAGCGCCGGGTCCCGCAGCGCCGGGACCACCGGACGCGGCCATCGGCCTGCGAATCACGGTCGCGGCCGGACCACCGGCCGCGGGACCGGCCGGCGACGCACCGCCTGCCGCGGGACTGCCCGGCGCCGTGTCCATCGTCTGACCACAGGAATCGCAAAATTTCGCGCCGTCTCGCACCGGCTGTTTGCATCTTGGACATAACATGATTTCTTCTCCCCTGGCGTGTTGGTACTCAATACGCTGCCGGACCTGTTGGTCCGCTGCGCGTTCCTGGCGCTACTGTTTAGTCTTCGGTGGCCCGACCCCGCCACTGCGCGATAGGATACGGGTGCGCACACCCGAATCACAAGTACGACCAAAACACGCGGGTGCGGCTGACAACCCAAGGGGAATAAATTGACTTTGAACACCACTACACGGATTTGTAGCATCGGCCTCCTCGCGCTTTGCATGACGAGGCTCGCATCGGCCGACATCACGATCGAACAACAGGTCGCGATCGACGGGTTCGGACCGATGAAGCTCGGCGCAATGGAGGGCAAGACCGTGACCGCCATTTCCAAGGATGCGGCACGCACCGAACACCAAACCCAATTGAAGTCGAAGTTGCTGCGCGCGCTCGTCAAAGGCTCGAGCGGCAACACGGTGCAGATCATCCGTCTCGACCTCGAGCACATCGATGAAGTCGACGTCGCGAACAAGCAATACACCGAGATGAGCTTTCAGGAGATGCGCGATAACCTGAACCAGGCGCTGCAAGGCGCCCGCGGCGCCGATGCCGGCAAGGGGCAGCCGCAGCAGGCGCCGTCCGGGGCGCCGGTCGACGAGAGCCAATGCCTATGGTCGCCGGCGAGAGCCGACATCGATCAGACCGGCGAGCACGCCACGATTGCGGGCGCCGATACCGGCCGCGCCACGGTGACCGTGACGCAGACCTGTACCGACAAGAGCAAAGGCACGAGCTGCGACTTCGTATTTCAGCTCGACCAATGGTTGGCGGCGGATGTACCGGGCGAGGCCGAGACGCGCGAATTCTGGCGCAGCTATGCCAAGAAAATGCATCTCGACGGCGATCTAACCGCAAACATGCAGAGCAGTGCGCGTGCCGTCTTCGATCGCTACCAGAACGGCTGGGGTGAGGCGATGAAGCAGGCCGGCCGATTGAAAGGCTATCCGCTCAAGACCGTGTTTTCGATGCACTTCGGCGGCCCGCAATGCACCTCGACCGATGGCAACACCGGCGCCGCCGCGAACTCCTCATCGCCGCCGACGACCTCGGGCGGCCTGATCGTCGGCTTGTTCGGCAAAATGCATAAATCGGACGACAGCAAGAACGCCGAAGCGCCGCCGCCCGGCATGACGCAATTGTTTCGGATGAGCACGGAAACGGTCGCGGTGCGCTACGACGCGATCCCGAGCGCGATGTTCGATGTGCCGGCCGGATTTCGCAAGGTCGACCGGCCCGGAGCTTCGCAATGAGTCGGCGATTCTTGCCTCACGCCAAGCTCGCTGCGCTGATCATGCTCAATGTTTGCGCGAGCGCGGCGCTTGCCGTGGATGCACCAGGCGCCGCCGCGCCGATCGAACGACGAACGCTGCGTTCCGATGACTTTTACCGGGCACTGACGCTGTCCGATCCGCAGTGCGCACCGGACGGCGCATGGGTCGCGTACATCGTGACGTCCAATGACCGCGAGGCCGACGAGGCGCGCAGCGCCGTCTGGATGGTCAGTTGGGACGGCAAGCAGCAGCTGCCGATGACCAACCCGACGCACGGTACCCATGCGCCGCGCTTCAGTCCCGACGGGCGCTATCTGGCATTTCTCGCGACACCGGCAGGTGCGGATCACGAACACCTCATGCTGCTCGATCGGCGCGGTGGTGAGGCCCGTTCCATCTACGACACGAAGGACGATATCAACGACTACCAATGGTCGCCCGACGGCACGCATCTGGTGCTCGCGATGCTGCATAGCTCGGAAGAGGCCAAGGCGCCGAAACCGATCGTCATCGATTCTTGGCACTTCAAGGAGGATGAGGAGGGCTACCTTGCGACCGGCGAGAAGCGCCACCTTTACTTGTTCGACCTCGCCTCGCAAAAAATCGGAGCGCTGACCAGCGACGCCGCGTTCAACGAAGATCAACCGGTCTGGTCGCCCGACGGAAAACGTATCGCGTTCGTGCGCACCCGGGCTTATGGTCCGGATCCGGACGGCGCGGAAGATATCGAGGTCATCGATGCGCGCGCGGGCGCGGATCCAGTGAAACTCGCGCGCCCCTATGCGCCCAATGCGCAGGCTCTCGCATGGAGTCCGGACGGCAGCCTGCTCGCTTTTCTGCAAGGCCTCGAGCCCAAGTACAACGCCTACATCCAGGACCGCCTCGCCGTCGTACCCGCGGGCGGCGGCACCGTGCGTGCCTTGAGCGATTCGCTCGACCGAGCGATCGCGTCGTACGCGTTTTCGGCCGACTCACACTCGATCACCGTGAGCGTCGAGGACGACGGCTCGGCCTATCCCGCGAGCATCGACTTGCCGAGCGGCGCAATCACGCGACTCGTCTCGAAGCCGTCGGTGATCGCGGCCTTGTCGAGCGCCGCCGGTCACACGGCCGCGCTATATTCCGACGACGAAGCGCCCGGCGAAATCTATGCGCTCGAAAACGGCGGCCTGCGCAAGCTCACCTCGCACAACGATGCGCTGCTCGGCGAGCTGAACCTAGGACGCGTCGACGACCTGCGCTTCAAGAGCAAGGACGGCACCGAGGTGCACGGTCTGGTCGTGAAACCGCCCGGTTTCCAGTCCGGCAAGACCTATCCGACGCTGCTTTGGATCCACGGCGGTCCGAACGGGCAAGACACGCATTCCATGGCGTTCGACGAATACCAGTTTCGGCGCCAGCTGATTGCCGCGAACGGCTATGTTGTCGTCGGCATCAATTATCGCGGAAGCAGCGGACGCGGCAGCCGTTTCGCGCGAGCGATCTTCGCCGATTGGGGACACAAAGAGGTCGAAGATCTGCTCGCAGGCGTCGATGCGGTGCTTGCCTCAGGGATAGCCGATCCCGCTCGCTTAGGCATCGGCGGCTGGAGCTACGGCGGCATTCTGACCGACTACACCATCGCGAGCGACCGGCGCTTCAAGGCCGCGGTCAGCGGTGCGGGCAGCGCGAATCAACTGACGATGTACGGCAGCGACGAATACATTCTGCAATACAACAGCGAGCTTGGGCCCCCGTGGCAGAACACGCCGCTATGGCTCAAGGTCTCCTATCCGTTCTTTCATGCCGATCGCATCCACACACCGACGCTGTTCATGGGCGGCGATAAGGATTTCAACGTTCCGGTTGCCGGCGGCGAGCAGATGTACCAGGCCTTGCGCACGCTCGGCATCGACACGCAGCTGATCGTCTATCCCGGCGAGTATCACGGCTTGCGCCGGCCGAGTTTTCTCAAGGACCGCGAAGATCGCATCGTCGCCTGGTTCGGACGCTATTTGGCGGCGCCTTCGATGAGTGCCCGATAATCGTGCAATGAAGCCGTCTTCAAGCCCGGGACTTTGCCCTGATCGTCCCATCGGCGCACGCGCAGTGCTTCGCGGTGATACGGTTCCCGCTCGAACGCGGACACCTCTTGCGCAGACATCGGGCCGCCCTGCAGCTCCAAGGTCACGACCGACGCCGCACTGAGCTTCGCGCCATAACCGGAGTCGGTCGCGCACAGATAGCGTTTCGCGGGCACGTGCAGCCGCACCGCGGCGGCCACTGCCGCGCGCAAGCGCGCGGCGAGCCAGCGGCTGCCGATCTCTTCATGGCGCGCATCCTGTTTCCAATTGTCGATGTCGTCGGGCACGGCCTCGAGCAAATGCCCGATGTCGTGCAGCAGCGCCGCAACGATGAGTTCCGGCGGCGCGCCCTCGGCTTGGGCAAAATGCGCGGCCTGCAAGCCATGTTCGGTCATCGAGACCGGCTCGCCGTAATACGCGCTCGATCCGCGGCTTTCATAGATCGCGAAAATCTCATCTGCGATGCTCATGCGAGATGCTCCCCGGTTGCCGCGGCTCTGCGGCCGAGCGCATACAATGCACCGGCGCCGACCGCAGCGAGTGCGCTGACGACCGCCAGCCCGATGAAAACTCCCTGCCACCCGTAGCCGACCGAGACCTGGGCCACCGTGACGCCGCCCATGACTGCGCCCAAGTAGCCGACGCCGTCGATGATACCGGAGGACATCGCGCCGGCCTGTTTGCCGCCGAAGTCGAGTGCAAACGCACCGGCGAGATACGAGTACGGACCCAACAAGCAAAAGGCAATCGTGCCGATCGCGATCAGCGGCAGGATCGAGCCCGATTTGCTCGCCGGTATCAGCATCATAAGCAGCAGCGATGCGGCCGTGAGCACGAGCCCCGTCAGCAGGATGATCGAGCGTCCGTTGACGCCGAGCTTGTCGCTGAGCCAGCCCGTGAACACCACCGAGGCTGCACCGACGCCGGGAAATATGGCGCTCAGTTTGGCCGCGTGGCCCGTGCTGTAGCCGAGATACTCGCGCAAATAAATCGGGGTCCAGTCATTGAATGTCTCGCGAATGATCGTGCAGCCGAGCGACAGGAAACACACCAACAGAAACGCGCGGCTGCGCAGCAAGGGCCCGAGCAGCGCGCGCAAGTTTCGCGGCTTATCTTCGCTCTCGGCGAACAGGTTCAAGGGATTCGCGTGCGCTTCGGGGAACCCGAGCTGTTTGCGCGACTCGCGCAGCAGCAGCAGGTTGGCGACCAGAAAGAAGCCGGCCACGCCCGCCGCGTAGTAGAACAGCTGGCGCCACGCAAATCCGTGCTGGATCAAGACGCCCATCGACTGGCGCGCGGTCGCATCGCCGACGAGGTAGCTGACGCTGAGCACGCCGATGATTGCACCATGCGAGGTGAAGTCGAACCACTTCGAGGACACCTTGACGAGTCCCGCCCAGGCGAGCGACTGCGTGAGGCGATTGCCGAGCCATGCGAGCGTGAACAGCGGCAGCACGCCGACTGCGGCGAAGCACAGCGTGAACAGCGTCGCGCCCGCAAGGCCGATCAGAAAATTGATGCGCCCGCCCCAGAAATCGCCGAGCCCGGTGAGAAACAGTTTGCCGAGCGCGTAGGCGAATACGCCCCAGGAGGCGATTTTGCCGATCCCGACCAGCGCCACGTCGTGGCCGACACCCTTCGTGCCCAGCTCCTCGATGATCATCGGCGTCGCGACCGACAAGTCGGCGCGGCAGAAATATAACGCGGCGTAGCCGCCGAACAGCACCACGACCGTCGTGATCTGCAGAGCGCGCAATTTGGCGCGCGGCGGAGCGGCGGCCTCGATCACCGCGACAACAGTCGTTTGATCTTGGCGGCGGACAGCAATCCGCGTAGGCGGTATCCCTGAGCGCCGACGGCCTCCATGACCGGAACATGCGTAAGCCCGCTCCTCTCGAACAGACGCTCCACGGAGCCGACGGTCGCACTTTCGAGATCGGCGACGGTGAGCACCCGCCAGTCGGCGATCTTCAGCATGATGTCGCGCACCAATACCTCGCGGCGCGGTGTGTGCGAACTCTGCATCGGCTTCTCGCTCATGATGTCGTAGGCGGTCGTCAGGCCGATGACGGTGCGCCGCTCACCGTCAACTGCGAACGCGCAACGCACACCGGTGTGCTTCATGTGCTCGAGTGCCGCATCGACCGCCGCGACGTCACTGACCGTCACGGATGCCCGTTCGCGGAAGTCCGTCATCACGGTCAGAGCGGGATCGCGCCGATCCGCGTACCATGGATCGGTTCCGGGGATCTGAAATTCGATGTCGCTAACCCGGCGCAAGCTCAGAGTGGGCATAAACTTCTCGAGCGCTGAATACATCTCGACCGCCACGCTACACCAGGCCCGAACCGGATGCCAGCGTGGCCGACTGGCGGCCGGCGCAGCGCGGCGCGGGCATCGGCGCTATAATTTTGGATGTTCGCGGAGATTTCATGGCGGTAGATTCCTTGGCGGCCGGCGGCACGAGATCGCCCCGGCTCATGCCGGTTCTGTTCATCGGCGTATTCATGTCCGCGCTGGATACGGCCGTGATCGGGCCCGCGATTCCCGCGTTGCGCGCCGCATTCGGGGTCGACAACCGCGCGGTCGGCCTCGTGATGAGCGTCTATGTGCTGTTCTCTTTGTGTAGCACCGCGCTGATGGCGAATTTGAGCGATCGCTACGGCCGCAGGCCCATTTACCTCGCGAGTGTCGCGTGCTTTGCGCTCGGATCACTGCTGATCGCACTCTCGCCGCGCTTCTGGATGCTCATCGCGAGTCGCGCGGTGCAGGGCATCGGCGCGGGCGGCATCACGCCGACCGCCAGCGCGGTGGTCGGAGACACGTATCCGGCGGCCGAGCGCGGCAAAGCGCTTGGACTCATCGGCGCGACCTATGGCATGGCCTTCGTGCTCGGACCGCCGCTCGCGGCATTGCTTCTGGTGACTTTGAGCTGGCACTGGATCTTTTTGATCAACCTGCCGATTGCGGGCATCGTGATCATCCTCGGCAATCGCGTATTGCCGCGTTCGCGCGCTACCCCGCCGCTCGCACCTTTGGACGGTCGCGGCATCCTCGCGACGTTCGCGCTGCTCGCGGCGATCGTGCTCGGGATCACACGCGTCGCCGATGAATTCTCGGGCAAACTGCTGTGGCCTTGGGCTCTGTGCCTCGCCGCCGCGCTGCTCGTGACCCTGATTGCGGTCGAGCGGCGCGCGGTCCGCGCATTGATTCCGCTGAGTTTGTTCGCGAATCGGCAGCTTGCCACGGCCTACGGGTTGGCTCTCGGCGCGGGCTTCGGCATGGGCAGCGTCATATTCGTCTCCTCGATCGCAACGCTCGGCTACGGTGTGACACCGAATCGCGTCGGTTTCGTGCTGCTGCCGCTGGTCGTCGCCTCGATGTTCGGATCGGCCGGCGCCGGGCGATTGCTCAATCGCATGGGCGCGCGCGCGTTGCTGCTGATCGGATTCACCCTGCTTGCCGCGGGCTATGCCGCGGTGTCGGTCACCGATTACGGCTTGTCGGCGTTTCTCGCCGCGACGATACCCGTGGGCCTCGGCATCGGTGTCGTCGTCGGCGGTGCATTACGCTCGATCGCGATCGACGAGGCCCCGGCGAGCATGCGCACCTCCGCGCAGGGACTCATCAACATCTTCAATGCGATCGGCACGCTGCTGGCGGCGGCCGCTGTCAGTGCGATCGCCGACTTCAAGGGCGGTGGGTCCGCCGGCTTCGGCATTGCCTATCTGCTGGTGACCGTCGTCATGGTGCTCATGATCGCGCTCACGCTCGGGTTGCGGCGCGACCATTCGTTGCCGGGCCACTCACTCGATTGAGCCAGCGATAGAGCGCGACGGCCGTCGCCACGAACGCGAGGCCCCCGATCCAAACCGAGGCGTCGGCAAATCCCGCGCCGACGAGCGCGAACGGACTCGCCTTGTCGGTGACCACGACGAGGCCCGCGATCAGCACGCCGAGCAGGCTTTCACCGACGATCATGCCGGACGCCAGCAGCACGCCGAGCTGTTTGCTGCGCCCGGGATTCGCGGTGCGCTCGGCACGCCGGTCATAGACCCATCCGGCGACCGCTCCGACCGTGATGATCAGCGTCGTGGCCATCGGCAAATAGATGCCCATGCCGATCGCGAGCGGCGGTAGGCTCGCGAATGTCGTGCGCTTGAGCGTCTCGTCGAGCGCAATCACGCCGAGGCCGATCGCCACACCAACGCCGATGAGATTCCAATCGAGATTGCCCTGAATCACGCCCTGCGCAAGCGCCGAAATCAGCGCCGCTTGCGGTGCGGACAGCGCCCGCGCGGCATCGGCGCCCGGAGAACCCGCGAAGCCATAGGCATTCTTGAGCAGGCCCAGCACCGGGGGAATCACGGCGGCGCCTGCGACGACGCCGACCAATAGCGCGACCTGTTGGCGCCATGGCGTCGCATCGACGAGTTGGCCGGTCTTGAGGTCTTGTAGATTGTCGTTCGAGATCGTCGCGGCGGCGAACACGACCGCCGTGATGAACAAAGCAAACGCGACGAGCGCGGGCGCGGCGGTCGCCGGCAGCAAGGGCTTGACGACCAACGCAAGCAGCAGTGCAGCGCCGATCACGACGAGGATCCCGACACCCGACAGGGGGCTGTTGGAAGCGCCGATGAGCCCCGCCATGTAGCCGCAAACCGCGGCCACGAAAAAGCTCATGAGCGCGATGTAGGCGATGCCGCCGATGATCAGCAACGGCAATTGCGCGCCGAGGCCGCTGGCTGCGCCGAAATTGCCGAGCAGCCAGCCGATCGGCAGCATCGAGGCCAAGGTCACGGCGGCGACGATGCCGATCGGAATGTCCTGTTCGGTGCGCGGCAGCGAGGCGCCCTGTCCCGCATTGCGCACACGCGAAGCGGCCATTGCCGAGCGCAGGCCGCCGACCACGGGTCCGACGAGTTTGATAAGGCTCCAGATCGCCGCGACACCAATGACGCCGGCACCGATGAACCGCACTTGGTGGCTCCAGACCGAGTGAGCGAGCTCGGCGACCGATCCCGTGAGCGGGTGCAGGTTGCTCAAGTAGGGCACGGCGGCGGCCCAGGCGATCGCAGCGCCGACGAGCATCGCGAGACCGGTCCAGATTCCGACGAGGTGGCCGACGGCGAACAGCGCAAACGACAAGCTGAAGTCGAACCCGGATACTGCGTTCTTGCCGCCGACGCGGAAATACTTCTCGACGTCACTCGCGAATACCTGCGTCGCGACTACCAACGCGAACACGGCCGACGCCAGACTGCCGATGATGATCGCGAACAGGCCTTCGCGGCTCGCGGCAGCCGATTCGGCGTCGCCGCCGCCATGGGCGCCGACCTTGAGCACTTCCGCGCAGGCAACGCCTTCAGGGTAGGGCAAGTCCGAATTCGTCACGAGCGCGCGCCGCAGCGGGATCGAATACATCACGCCGAGCACGCCGCCCAAGGCGCAGATCGTGAACGAGGTTCCGTAGGGAAATCCGGTCCACCAGCCGATCATCACGAGGCCGGGCAATACGAAAATGATCGCCGACAGCGTGCCGGCCGCCGAGGCGACCGTTTGCACGATATTATTTTCTTGGATCGTCGAACCGGCGAAGCCGCGCAGGATCGCCATCGAGATCACCGCCGCGGGGATCGAGGTTGCAAACGTCAATCCCGCCTTGAGGCCCAAAAAGACGTTGGCCGCAGTGAAAATCAGCGTGATCGAAACGCCGAGCACCAGACCACGCCAGGTCAGTTCCTTGCGCGTCGGCACGCCGGCTTCTGCCTCAGTTCTGGCCATGTCGATCCTCACGCGATTTTCTTGGCGCCTGAGCTTACCGGACAAACGCGCGCAGCGCGAAAAGCGCGCGCGCCCGCGGCCCGGCGTCACACCCGCGTCACACCCGCGGCCTAGGCTCCCGATCGGATGAGGCTGTGCCGATTCTGGATATGCGCGCTTGTCATGGCTGCCGCCGATATCCTATACTCCCCTACCCTATATGACCCGCAGTCCAGCCCGGTCGCGGCGCGCAAGCGCGCGGCCGCCGATGCAGTCCGCGGCAAGCAACGACAGGCGTGACGAGCGATGGCGACCCTATTCAACGGACTGCAGGCTGCGCGGCTATGCGCTGGTGTGGCCATGATTGCCGGCGCAGCTTGCGCCGCTGCGGCCGACGCCCCGGAGCAGACATTCGCGATCCACGGCCAAGCGACCTATGTCGAACAGGAAGCCGGTTCGTTCGCGGCGCCGTACGCAGGCAGCAACAGTCTTTCGCCCGACGAGGGTCGCGAAACCACCGACGCGACGCTGTCGTTGGGCGTGCGACTCTGGCCGGGCGCCGAAGCCTGGGTCTCACCGGAGATCGACCAGGGCTTCGGCCTCGATGCGACGCTGGGCGTCGCCGGCTTCCCGAGCGCCGAAGCTTACAAGGTCGGTCGGAACTCGCCTTATCTGCGCCTACCGCGTGCTTTCATCCGCGAGACCGTGAATTCGGGACCGGCGACTGAAGCCGTCGACGCCGATCAGTTGCAGCTCGCGGGCTCACGCAGCGCCGACCGCTGGGTGTTCACGGTCGGCAAGTTCGGCGTCACCGACGTCTTCGATACCAATCAATATGCCCACGACGCGCGCAACGACTTCCTCAACTGGACTGCGGTCGATGCCGCGACGTTCGACTATGCGGCCGACGCCTGGGCCTACACGGTCGGAGCGGCCGCCGAGCGTTATCAAGGACCCTGGACCGTGCGCGCGGGCCTGTTCGATCTATCGACGGTGCCGAACAGCACGCATCTGGACCCGGGATTCCATGAGTTCCAAATTGTCGGGGAGTTCGAGCACCGGCACGACTGGGGCGGTCAACCCGGACGGCTCATGCTGACCGGCTTCGACACACGCGGGCGCATGGGCCGGCTCGACGCGGCGATCGTGCTCGCGGAGCAAACCAACACGGCACCGAACACCGCCGACGTGCGCACCTACGGCAGCCGTCTCGGCGCGAGCCTCGATCTCGAGCAGCAGGTCTCGGCCGACGTCGGCGTGTTCGCACGCATCGGCAAGGCCGCCGGCAATGTCGAGGCGTATGAATTCACCGATGTCGACCGCGGCATCTCCGGCGGCGTGTCGATCAAAGGATCCGCCTGGCACCGCGCCGAGGACACGGTCGGCATCGCCGGCATCGTCAACGCGATTTCCGCCGAGCGTGAGCAATACTTCAATTTGGGCGGCCTCGGCATCCTGGTCGGCGACGGACGGCTGCCGCATCCGGGCGCCGAGCAGATCATCGAAACCTACTACAGCTTCGCGGTACTTGCGTGGGCGCACGTGAGCCTCGATTATCAATGGGTGAAAAATCCCGGCTATAACACCGATCGCGGCCCCGCACCGATTTATGCGGTGCGAGTCCACGCGCAGTTCTGAGCGGTGACGCTGTTACCGACCGTGCTGATGCTGCTCGCCTGCGCGGCGGTGATTTATCTCGCCTGTGAATACTTCGTCAACGGCATCGAGTGGGTCGGCCTGCGACTCGGTGTGTCCGAAAGCGCGGTGGGCACGGTGCTCGCGGCCTTCGGCACCGCGTTGCCCGAAAGCGTCGTGACGTTCGTTGCGGTTGCGTCGGGCGGATCCGCAGCTCAGAAGCAGATCGGCGTCGGAGCCGCAATCGGCGGACCGCTGGTGCTCGGCACGATCGCCTACGCGGTCGTGGGACTCTCGTTCCTCGCATTTCGCGGCAAGCGGCGCATGCCGATGCTCGAGCTCGTCGAGCAGCGGCGCCTTGCGCACGATCAAGCCTGGTTTCTGCTGATATTCGCCGCAAAGGTCGCGCTTGGCTTCGTGGTTTTCCGCTACAAGTCCTGGCTCGGCTGCGCGTTCTTGCTCGCCTATGCGGCCTACACTTGGCGGGAAATCACCGGCGGCGACGAAGTCGGCCGGTCCGAAGTGCAGCTCGAGCCGCTGAAGTTTCGCCCCACGGATGCCGATCCGCCGACGCACTGGGCCCTGCTGCAGACCCTGCTCGCGCTGTCGGTGATTTTCTTGAGTTCGCAGCTGTTCGTGCGCCAATTGGCCGCCCTGAGCCCGGAGCTCGGCCTGTCCACGCAACTGACCGCGCTGTTGCTGAGTCCGATCGCGACCGAATTGCCCGAGATGCTCAACGCAATCATCTGGCTGCGCCAGGGCAAGACGACGCTCGCGCTCGGCAACATCAGCGGCGCGATGCTGATACAAGCGACGATCCCGGGCGCGCTCGGCATCTTCTTCACGCCCTGGCTGTTCGACCGGCCGTTGGCGATCGCCTCGGCCG
>JBEKSM010000007.1:0-156503 GCA_049517075.1 Steroidobacteraceae bacterium
TCATCGCGCAGATAGATATACGGGATCTTGCGCTGATCCAGGGAGTAGCGGACCCATCCGCTCGAATCGGTGTCGGCCCAGGGAATCCAGAGACCGAGACGCGCAACAGGGGTCGGATGGCGCGCAACCTTCGGCAGCGTCTCGCTGCTCGCGAAATCAAGACCCATCTGATCGCCGACCGCGCGCAGCGCGGCGCCGACACCGGCCTGGGCGGGCACGAGCCAGCTGCCCGCGGGATACTGGGCATCGCCCTGCATGAACGCTTGCTCCGCGACTTCGATATCGAAATGGGCCAGCCGGAAGCGCGCCTCCAATAGGCCTTCTTGTCCTGTGTCCTTGAGCAGATATACCGGCCCGTCGCCGACAACGCGCCCGTGGGGCTTCGGCGGCTGCGTGAGCAGCTGCAGCGGCACATCACGCACGCCGGCATCGGCGGTCGGCGTGACTTGCAAGTGATAGTTGGCGGGCAGCGACCACGAGACGTCGTCATAGGGTTCGCTAGACTCCTTGGGATAATGCTGGGCCGTGAGCAAATCGACCGCGTAGTTTCGATATGGTTGGTCGAGGCGAACGACATAGGTGCCGGCCGGGAAGTCTCCCTCGGCAAGTTTGAACGCCGCGTCGCTGCGGCTGACCTCGATATGCTGCGACTGCAGCCGCGCGACCAGCTGCGCGACGCGCATCGGATCGCCCTGATCGGCCGGAATGATGAATGCGTAGGGCGCCGTCCCGAGTCCCTGCCGCCAGCTGTGCAGGCTCTTGGTATAGAAATTGCGCAGCAGCGTCTGCGAATTGTCGGCCGCATAATCCAAGGCGGACAGTATGCCGGTCTCGTTGTAGTTCACATTGTCGCGCGCCGACCAGGTGAATTCCTTGGTCGGTGGCGGCGATAGCCGCCACCACTGGAACGAGGTGTCGTCGGGGGACAGGGACTGCGTGAGCGTCTCGGCGGTGCTGTTGCCAAACGTCTCGTAGCCGCGCCCGATCGCGTTGTGGTTCATCGCGACGGACTCGAGGAACAGATGCGCAAAACCGTCGCCGAAATTCCATGTCGACACGCCCGGCATCCCGAGACCGGTCATTGCTTGGACTTCATGGAAGCTGTAGGCGAGCGCTTCGCTGTAGCTGATCGGGTCGATATTCGGGTCGTAGGGATCGGTGCCGTTCCAGGACATCAACAAGGCCACGCTCTCGTGCAGGTCGTGCACGATCACCGGGTGCCACTCGAAGAACATGCGGCTCACGGCCTTCGTGGTTTCGTGGGTCAACTGATGCGCGTCGCGATTGATGTCGACCATCGCATATTTGGACCAATACGGCGGCGACTGGCGTGGCAGCGCACCGAGCTCGGTCTTTCCCTTCAAGAAGCGATAGAACCATTCGACTTGCTTGTCGCGACCGTCCGGATTGCATACCGGATTGATCAGCACGACCATGTTTTCGCGGATGCGCCGAATCATCGGCTGGTCGGAGACGGCGAGCCGGTAGGCGAGTTCCAGGACCGATTCGGTTGAGCCGGTCTCGTCGGAATGCAGTCCCGCGTTCAAATAATAGAACGGCCGCGATTCCTTGATCAGACCCTCCGCAGCCGCCGCGTCAATCGTGCGCGGATCGGCAAGCGCGGCGTTCGCGGCCTTGTACCGATCCAGATTCTCGATGCCCTTTTCATCGGAGATCGCGAGCATCACGATGTCGCGGCCCTCCTCGGAGCGGCCGATCGTAAAGAGCCGAACGCGCGGCGACGCGGCCGCGAGCGCGCGCGCGTACGCGTAGGTCTTCGCCGAATCCAGGAGCTCGCCCGGCGCGCCGGAAATGCGGCCGAAGTAGCGCCGCGGCGAGGGTACGGTGCTCGAGGCCGGAAGATAGGCCACCCAGGGGGACAGGAAGCGCGCTTCGGTGGTCGCCGCCGCAATCTCCTCGGCCGAACCGGGTTCGACACTGTCTGGGGCGGCCGCGGTCTCCGCCGCAACCGCCGCGCCTGCGCACAGTACGGCGAGCAAACTCAAGATCAGTCTGTTCAATGGAAAACTCCCAGATAAAGCCGCGCCCGCCGTGCGCGACCGCGCGAGTGTAAATCGTTTTTCAACGAGCTGCGCTACGTGACCAGTACCAATAGAACGGCAAGCCCGCGATCAGGAAGGCGACGCCGCTGAGCGCCGCGCGCGGCGCGGCGATAAAGGAATTGATCAGCAAGGCTGCGGTCACTGCGAGAAACACGCAGGGCACGAACGGATAGCCGAATGCACGGTAGGGGCGCGGCGCGTCGGGCATCGTCCTGCGGAACACGAACAGCGAGCCGGCGCTGAGCCCGTAAAACAGCCAGAACGCGAATATCGCCGAGTCGGTCAAGGTATCGTAGGAACCGGACAGCGCCATGATGCTGGACCAAAGCGCTTGCGCGAGGATGGCCCTGACCGGCACCCGCGTGCGTGGCGAAATTACGCCCAAGGCGCGAAAGAACAAGCCGTCGCGCGCCATCGCAAACGGCACGCGGGAATTCGCGAGCACGCTCGCATGCAGCGCGCCGAACGAGGAGATCATCAGCGCGACCGCCATCAGGGAAACCGCGAGCGGGCCGAGGAAGCGCTTGAGCACCTCGGTGGCAACCGACGATGCGGTCGACACGCTCGCGATTTCGGTCGGCGTCAAGGCGTGGAAATACGCCAGATTCACGAATAAATAGAGTGCCCCGACGACCAGGATGCCGCCGACGAACGCGCGCGGCAGGTTGCGCTGGGGATCACGAATCTCCGCCGCGAGCGGAGCGACATTGTTCCAGCCGTCATAGGCCCAGAGCGCACCGAGCATCGCAGCACCGAATCCGGCGATGCCGCCGCGCGCGCTCGAGGCAACGCCTTCGCAGCTGCCGCCCGCATTCGTGAGACTCAAATTCGACCAGGCCCCCGGTGCGAACAGGAACGCACCGACGCCGACGCCGAGCACGAGCAGCACCTTTGCGATTGTCACCGCAAGCGCCGTACGCCCGCCCGTGGAGACGGACGCACAATTGATCGCCGCGACGAGCCAGATCGTCGCCAGCGCCACGAACGTCAAGCCGTTGAACCGCCATGGGTGGCCGAACACCGGGATGCTGACCTGCCAGGCTTCGAGCACGCCACCGAGGGCCACATTCATGAAGATCGCCAATCCGACCGCGAGCGCCGCCTGTGCGCCGGCATGGGCGACGATGAAGCCCATCCAGCCGTAGAGAAATCCGACGAGACGGCCGTAGGCCCGGCGCAGATATAAATAGTCGCCGCCGACTTCGGGCATCATCGCCGCGATTTCGGCATAGGAGAATGTGCCCGCGAGCGACAGCAGGCCGGCGGCAACCCAAGCGGCCAGCACCAGCATCGGACTGCCGACGTTGCAGGTCATGACGCGCGCCTTGAGGAAGACGCCGGTGCCGATCATATTGGCGACGTTGACCGCAACCGCAGCCCAAGGGCCCAATCCACGAACGAGCCCAATCTGCGGTTTGTTTGGCATCGGTGCGGTAATATTCCCTGATGCAACCCCAGGCGTCCAGTTTTCAAGGCGGCGACCCAATGCATCTATTGTGGATGCTCGGCTTCGGCGCGCTCGTGTTGTTCGCACTCTACCGGCGATTTCGCCGCAACTTCGGCCGCCAGCCGCTGCGCCCGGTGCCGATGGGCATCCGCATCGGCCTGCTCGCGGTGATCGGACTGCTGCTCACGACGGTCGGGCTGCATTCCGCACAAGCCTATGGGGCGATCGCGCTCGGCGGCGCGATCGGGCTTGCCCTGGGGATATTCGCGGCCGAACGCACGCGCTTCGAAGTGCAAGCGAACAAGATCTATTACATCCCGCACACCTACGTCGGCATCGCGGTCTCGGCATTGTTTCTTGCGCGCCTGCTTTATCGGTTCGCGCAGTTGTATTCCGCCGGCGGGCCCGCCGGCGTACCGCCATCAACGATGATGAGCCCGCTGACACTGGGCGTCTTTTTCGTGCTGATCAGCTACAACGTGTATTACGGCGCTCGAGTGCTGTGGAAATCGAGGCACATCAGACCGGAGGACGTCGAAACGGCGTCGACGCCGCTTTGAGGCGCGAGCGCCTAACGCAGCGCGATGACGATCGCGATGGTCACGAGTCCTGAAGCAATCAACAAAACGTTATGGCCCCAACGGGCGATGAATCCAAGCATGATTTTCTCCTCTAAACTACCGCCAAACCCCGTCCAGGCTTGGGTTTCTGTACCCGCCTGATATGGGCGCGGAATTCTAGATTTCCAGGGGCCGGCCCGGGTGAACCCAGGTCTCAAAACGGGCTATTGGACCTGGATAATTTCGGGTCCGAGACGTGGTCGAGGATATCGGGCGCACCCGGCTCAAGCCCGCTGCAATTCGGCCTTGATCCAGTCGTGGAGCTGCTTGATCACGTACTCCTCGGGCATCACGACGCCGCGCGCGTGCGGCAGTGCGCGCAGGCCCCGCTGATTGAGTTCGCAGATCGCGGCGTCCTCGCTCATCACGAGGTTGGTAAATTCGACGATATTGTCGAGGTCGAACCGCTCGGATTCGAGCGTTCCCGGCACAAACAAATACTCGACGCGCAGTTCGGTGCGCTCGGCCCCGAGCGGCAACAGCCGCACGACGCGCACATAGTCGATGTGTCCGACAATGAACATCGACGGCAAGCTCGTCATGTAGACATGTCCGGCCTCGCGGTCCGCTTCGCTCAGGCCCGCGAACGGTATGCCGGTCGCCAGCCCGTCGCGCGACCAGCTGACCGCACCGGCGCGCAGGCCGCCTTTGTACTTCGGGTCATCGTCGCCGAGATGCTCCTGCCAATTCGGGTCGTCACGCTCCTCGAGCAAAGCCCGTCCGAAGATCGGCACCAATTGCGAAAGTTTCGGGTGCACGCCGGGACAGTGCAGACACTCGTTGTAATTCTCCCAAAAGATCTTCCAATTGCATTCGATCGTTTTCGTCAAAACGTGGCCGACCACGAGGTCATCGAGGCCCCAGGCGTTCATGCGATCCATCGGCTGGTCGAAGCTTTGCGCGAGCGCCGGCACCGAATCGGAAAGCGCGACGAATACGAAGCCGCTCCACTCGAGCACGCGGATGCCATAGAGGTGGAAGTCCCGCCGATCGAAGCCCGCGGGCTGCGTCTTCGACGATGTGCGTAGCAGTGCGCCGTCGAGGTTGTAGACCCAGGCATGGTAGGGGCAGACGATCGTACCGCTGCGCAGCTGGCCGCTCGGCTCGCGGCACAGGGCCGCGCCGCGGTGTCTGCAAGTATTGTGAAATGCGCGCAACACGCCCGCCTCGTCGCGGACCAGCAGCAGCTGCTGATCGCCGATCGCGACGCTGCGAAAGGAGCGCGGCGCGGCGATCTCGCTCGAGCGGGCGACGTAGATCCAATTGCGATACCAAATTCGCTCGAGTTCGCGCCGATACTGACCCGCGTCGTAATACCAATCGGCGGGCAGACCGTCGAGTCGCTCGGTCAATCCGTTGAACATTGCATCTGTATTTGCGATCGTCATCGAACGCACCTCATCGTCAACCAGCGGTCCTCAGGTCCGCATGCGCGTGCCGGCGGCATCGATCGGCGCCGCGCCGAGGCGCGTCGCCTTGCGTCGTTCGCCGATGATTTCGATCTCGAAACCTGCGTCGGCCGCGGCCAAGCCGACGGGCACATAGCCGAGCGCGAGAGATTTTCGAGCGCGAAAGCCGTACGCCCCTGAAGTGACCCAGCCGACCGCCATGCCCTCATGCCAAATGGGTTCATCGCCGAGCGCGTCGGCGTCGGTCGCATCGACGCTGAACGTGACCAATCGCAATTGGCCGCCGCCGGCCTGCTCATCGAGCGCAGCCGTGCGTCCGATGAACTCGCCCTTGTTGAAATCCACGAAGCGGCTCAGGCCCGCTTCCAGCGGTCCGTATATGGGCCGGTATTCGCGCGCCCACGTACCGAAACTCTTCTCGACGCGAAGCGAATTGAGCGCCCTACCGCCGAAATGCGCGAGCCCATACTCGCGGCCGGCCTTTGTCAACAGCTCGTAAAGAGCGCGCTGGTAATCGGTCGTGACCCATAGTTCGAAACCCAATTCGCCGGTGAACGACACGCGCCCGACATAGGCGGGCACCATCCCGACGTCCATGCGCCGGAACGACATGAATGGGAACGCCGCCGTCGACAGGTCGGTTCGAACGAGGCTCTGCAGCAGCGCGCGCGAATCGGGGCCCGCGATCGACAAGCCGACCGTGTCGACTGCGCAGGGCCTGATGTCGACACCCGAAGGCGGCAAATGCCGCTCGAACCAGCGTAGATAGAACACCTCGGCCGCATAAGTGCCGATCAGAAAAAAGTGATCCTCGGAGACGCGGCAGATCGTGAAATCGCCGATCAGCTTGCCGCGCTCATTGAGCATCGGCGTGAGCACGATGCGCCCCGGCTTGGGCAAGCGATTGGCCATGATTCGAGAGAGCCAGGCCGCAGCGCCCGGCCCGCGAATCTCGAATTTTCCATAGTTCGAAATTTCCAGCAGCCCGACGCCCCGCTCGACCGCCCGGCATTCCTCGCCGACGTGCTCGTGCGCGTTCGAGCGTCGGAAACTCACACGGTCGGCGGCTTCGGCCGCGGTCGGTGCAAACCACAAGGAATGCTCGAAGCCGCAGTAATCGCCGAACACCGCGTGCTGAGCTTGAAGCTTCTCGTAAATCGGCGTCGTGCGCAGCGGTCGCGCAGCCGGCAATTCCTCGTTTGGAAACCGGATGCTGAAGCGCCGCGAATAATTTTCGCGCACTTTCGCATTCGTGTACGCAAGCGTCGCCCACTCGCCATAGCGGGCGACATCCATGGCCCAAACGTCGGCGCCGGGATCGCCGTCGACCATCCAATGCGCGAGCGACAAGCCGACACCGCCGCCTTGGCTGAAGCCGGCCATGACGCCGCAGGCAACCCAGTAATTTCGCAAACCCTTGACCGGGCCGATCAGCGGATTGCCATCGGGCGCGAATGTGAACGGTCCGTTGACGACTTTGCGGATGCCCGCGCCGCCGAGCGCCGGAAAATGCTCGAAGCCCACCTCGAGGCTGGGTGCGATGCGCTCGAGATCATTCGGCAGCAGATCCTGCCCGAAATCCCATGGCGTCCGTTGCTCGGACCAGGGCACGCCGGCGCGCTCGTAGGTGCCCATAAGCATACCGCCGCGTTCCTGGCGTATATAAATCTCGCCCTCGAAATCGATACAGTGCAGCTGCTCCGGCTTGCCGGCGAGTTCCTGCATGTCGCCGGTAATCAGGTACTGGTGCTCCATCGCGAGCACCGGCAGCTCGATGCCGACCATCCGGCCGACCTCGCGCGCCCACAAACCCGCCGCATTGACGACGTGCTCGGTATGCACGTTGCCGCGCTCGGTGATGACGTCCCAGCTGCCGTCGGGGCGGCTCTTGAGGTCGGTCACGCGCGTCTGCCGTACGATTTCGGCACCGCCGATCTGCGCGGATTTAGCGTAAGCGTGCGTCACGCCGTAGGGGTCGACGTGACCCTCGATGGGATCGTACATCGCACCCTTGAAATGTTTCTTGTCCATCAACGGAAAGAGCTTCGCGGCTTCGTCCACCGAAATGATTTCCAAATCCATGCCCAAGTACCGACCGCGTGCCTTGGCCATCTTGAGCCAGTCGACGCGCTCGCGAGTCCCGGCGAGCATGATGCCGCCGGTGATGTGCACACCGCAGGACTGGCCCGAGATCTTTTCGATTTCCTTGTAGAGATTGATCGTGTATTGCTGCAATTTCGCGACATTCGGGTCGCCGTTGACCGTGTGCATGCCGCCTGCGGCGTGCCAGGTCGAGCCCGAGGTCAGCTCCGCGCGTTCGATCAACAGCACGTCTTTCCAACCGGCCTTGGTCAGGTGATAAAGAACGCTCGCGCCGACCACGCCGCCGCCGATGACGACGACTTTTGCATGGCTTTTCATGCGGCCACCCGTCTTGCTCGCATCGAATTCATCGTGCCTCTCATTCGTTGGAAATCGCCAAATGTAGATTGGAACGCTCGGGCGCACCACTGCCGAAGCGCTCGATCAGCCACGACCGAAACAAGGCGATCGCCGTGTCGCCCAATCCTTCCGGGTGCGTGATCAAGTAATAGCCATAGCCGTCGTCAAGGCTCACATCGAATGGCCGCACCAGCCGCCCGGTGCGAATCTCCTGGCTGAACAGGTTCGTATCGACGAGCGCGAGCCCTTCCCCGCTGAGCGCATATTGTACGGCGAGGATGGCCGTATCGAATACCAGCCCGCGCTCGACGTTGACCGCATGCAGATTGGCTTGCCGCACGTATTGCGACCACAGGTGGTGGCGAGGCAGATCGGCGATGCGCACGTGCAGCAGCTCGTTGCCCTCGATCACCTCCTTGAGGCTTTTGCCGGAGAATCTTGCGGCGATCTCGGGAACGCAGAGCAGACTCACGCGCACCGGCCAGAGCAGGTCCCGCACCATGTCGGTGACCGTCGGCTTGGAATAGACAACCGCCACGTCGACGTCGCTCAACGGCGGTCCGACGCCGTACGGGCTCACGAGATCGATCTCGACTTCGGAGACCGCGCGCCGAAAATCGCGCAGGATCGGCACCGCGAGATGCATCGCGAAGCTCGGCGGCATTTGCACGCGCAGCGTCCGCAGAGCCGGCGCACCGTCGTTGCGAAGATCGTCCAAGGCGTATTCGAGCCGGTCGAAGGATTTCATGACCGCGGGCAGCAGGTGTTGTCCGGCCTTCGTGAGCACCAATGCATGCGGTTTGCGCTCGAACAGCTGCGTGCCGATGAGCTTTTCGAGCGCAATCACATGGCGCGACAATGCGCTCTGCGAGATCAGCAGCGCATTGGCCGCGGCGGTGAAACTACTGTGCTTGGCGACGCCCTCGAAGGCGCGCAGCGCATTCAAGGGAAGCCATCGCCGATCGATCGTGGGTTTTGCCATGGCTCATACCGCTCAAGCTCGAGTATCTAAGGTGCCCAGGTTTTCGTATAGCTGATCGCGCGCTTCTGGTCCGCATGTATCGTTTTCGACGCGAGGTACAGATGATAAGCGGCCCAAAATCCGGTGGGTGCCAGCATCAGCTGGGCGAGTCGCAGCGAAGCCGCATCGGTCGCGTGGCCGTGCGCGAAGTAATTGCTCAGCAAGCCAACGAGTTGCGGGGCGCCGAAATTCAAAATATTTGCGACCAGCAGAACGATCGCGATGAACATCGAGCGCATGTGGCAGGGCGAGAGGTTATTGAGCAGACCGAAGCCCGGTCCGATGTAGAAATAGATCGATGGAATGAAAATCCAGAACATCAGCTTTGCGAGCACGATGGAATGCGTCCAATAGGCGATGATCGAAGGAATCGTCGCCAGTGTGATGCCCGCGGTCAGCAGCCAGACCACGCGGCGCGGGTCGGCGAACGATGGTCTCGAGAGCAGCCATGCGGTTCCGACCGTCGCGAGAGAGCCGCCGATCAGGTGGATATTGCCGGTAAACGCGCCTGCTTGCGCGACATCGAGCGAATAAGTACGCATCAAGAACGCCGGCGTGAACGCCATCAACCCCCAGCCCCAAAACGCGCAAAGACTGGTGCCCATGATGATATGGAATGCCGCTTTTTGCTGCCAAAGGAATCTCAAGGATTCGAGCAGCGATGGCTTTACTTCATCAACTATCGCATCGAGCCTGCCGCGCACCGGTTCGCGGATCGTGAGAAACACGACCACGCCGATCAGCAATCCGGGCACGCCGAGCGCAAGAAACGCCGCGCGCCAGCCATAGGCGTTCGCGACACCCCCTGCCATATTGGCGGCGAGCCATGCACCGATTGGCGCGCCCAGGGCGAGCACCGTCATCGCCATCGGGCGCCGCTCCGGGGGAAAGCAGTCCGAGACAATCGCCGTCGAGGGCGGAGTGCCGCCGGCTTCGCCGATGCCGACGCCGACGCGCCCGAGCAAAAATTGCCAGTAGCTTCGCGACAGTCCGCACAGCGCGGTGAAGCCGGACCAGATGATCAGCGAAATCGATAGAATGTTGCGGCGATTCGTGCGATCGGCGAGCCACGATATTGGAATGCCGCAAGTGACATAAAACAAGGCGAGCGGTATGCCTGTGAGGAACGCGACCCCGCCGTCGGTCAAATGCAACTCGATGCGTATCGGCTCCAGCACGGTCGAGACGACATAGCGATCGGCGATGTTGATCGCGTAGATCAAGCACATCACGATCAAAACGTACCAACGTTCGACCGATGAGGGCGCACGCGCATGCGCAACATTTATTGCCGTGGTGGCCACTCGACGCATCCTCGAATTGGGGGCTTGTTCGCACCATACATGTTTCGGTTCCGTTACGCGACGAAGGCCCCCCAATTCGGCGCGCCGACGCACGCGCTGCCCCCGCCGTATCCGAAAAAGATATGGGTAAATCGGGAAATGGCATGGCGCTGCGGGTCGATCCGGCTAAGCTCCCTGCAGTGAGCGATTTCGATTACATCATTGTCGGCGCCGGATCCGCCGGCTGCGTGCTGGCCGAGCGGCTATCCGCGAGCGGCCGCGACCGTGTGCTCGTGCTCGAAGCCGGCGGCACCGACCGCCGACTGTGGATCCAATTGCCGATCGGCTATGGGCGCACCTTCGCCGACCCCCGCGTGAACTGGAAATACCAAACGATCGGGAGTCCTGGCTTGAACGGCCGCACGATGTATTGGCCGCGCGGCCGCGTCGTCGGTGGCTCGAGTTCGGTCAATGCACTGGTCTATTGCCGCGGCATGCCAGTGGATTTCGACGATTGGCGCAACATGGGCAACGTAGGCTGGGGATGGGACGACGTGCGCCCTTACTTCGAGAAATCCGAGCGTCGCGTCGGGCCCGGCAGCCGCGCTACAGGCGTCGGCGCACTCGACGTCAAGGACGTCACGCCGTTTCTGCACCCGACGCGCGCGCTATGGCTTGCGGCCGCGCGGGAACTCGGGCTGCCGATCACGGATGACTTCAATGGCGCGGATCCCGAGGGACTCGGCTGCTACCAAGTCACGATTCGAGACGGCAAGCGCTGGTCGGCGGCCGACGCGTTTCTGCGCCCTGCCCTGCGCCGGTCCAACGTCGCACTCTATACGGATGCGTGGGTGCGAAAAATCCGCGTGAGCGGCGGCCGCGCGGTCGGCGTGGAATTCGAGCGCGGCGGACAGGTGCACTCGATTGCGGCAGCCCGCGAAGTCATCGTGAGCGGCGGCGCCGTCAATTCACCGCAGCTGCTGCAGCTTTCCGGGATCGGGCCCGGCAAGCTACTCGCGAGTTTCGGCATCCCGGTACTCGTCGACAACGCGTCGGTCGGCGGCAACCTGCAGGATCACCTGGCCGTGTCCTACTCGTTCAAGGCGACGCAGCCGACGGTCAATGACGAGCTCAACACACGTTACGCTCGATTTCATGCGGCGTTGCGTTACGCGTTTGCGCGCAGCGGACCCTTGTCCCTGAGCGTCAACCAATTCGGCGGATTTGCACGCGCGGACGCGGCCGCCTCGAGGCCCGATGTGCAGCTATACTTCAATCCGGTCACGTACCGGGCGGGCGATGCGAATCGCGCCCGTATCGAGCTCGATCCGTTCCCGGGCTTCATTTTGTGTTTTCAGCCCGCGCGTCCCACGAGCCGCGGCCGCATCGACATCGCGAGTACAGATTACCGTCAGGCACCCGCGATCGCGCCGAATTACTTGTCGACCGAACGAGACCAGCTCGACGTCGTTCATGGCGGATTGCTGATCCAGCGCATCGCGAGAACCAAAGCCATGCAGTCCTTGATTCGCGAATCGATCGCACCGGATCTCGATTCGATGACGCCGGCCGACTTGATCGCCGATTTTCGGGCGCGCGCCGCAACGGTCTATCACCCGGTCAGCACCTGCCGCATGGGGACGGCCGCGGCCGACTCGGTCGTCGATGCGCAGTTGCGTGTGCATGGTGTCGAAGCGCTGCGCGTCGTTGACGCTTCGGTTTTTCCGAGCGTGACGTCGGCCAACACCAATGCGCCGACGCTGATGGTCGCGCAAAAAGCGGCGGACCTGATTTTGCGCGGATGAAGGTCTCCTAAGGGATTTATCACAAGGAAGGCATCGCAATGAAGCTCGACAGCGTCAAGGTGTTCGTCGTCGGAAACCCACCGCCCGGTTACGGCGGCCGTTATTTCGTGTTCCTCAAGCTCAAGACCGCTTGCGGCATCGACGGCGTCGGCGAGGTCTATGCCGCGACCTTCGGCCCGAAGGTCATAGCGGCGATGGTCGAGGACGTGTTTGCCCGGCGTTTCGCGGCACGAGATCCATTCCAAATCGAGGCGATCTGGCGCGAGACCTACGGTTCCGGCTTCACGCTGCGACCCGACGTCTCGCTCATGGGCGTGCTCAGTGCCTTGGAAATGGCCTGCTGGGATATCATCGGCAAGGCCGTCGAGCAGCCGATATACAATTTACTCGGCGGCAAGGTCAACGAGCGCCTGCGCAGCTACACCTATTTGTATCCCGGCCCCGGTGAGGGCGACGAGTTTTACCACGATCCGGTGCGCTCGGCCGAGCGCGCCGCCGAGTACGTCGCGCAGGGCTTTACCGGTCTGAAATTCGATCCGACCGGGGGCTACTCGGTGTTTGACCCGCGCCAACCGACCCAAGAGGCGATCGAGCGCACGGTACGGCTCGTGCGCCTGGTGCGTGAAGCGGTCGGACCCAAGGCGGATCTGCTCATGGGAACGCATGGTCAATTTACGACATCCGGCGCGGTACGTCTCGCGAAGCAGCTCGAAGCCTATGACCCACTGTGGTTTGAGGAGCCGGTGCCCCCGGAAATGCCCGAACAAATGGCCATCGTTGCGCGCGCGACGAGCATTCCGATCGCGACCGGCGAGCGACTGACGACCAAGTACGAGTTTGCGCGCGTGCTCGCCTGCGGTGCCGCGAACATCTTGCAGATGAATCTCGGCCGTGTCGGCGGATTGCTGGAGGCCAAAAAGATCGCCGCGCTCGCGGAGGTGCATTATGCTCAGATTGCGCCGCATCTGTATTGCGGTCCGATCGTCGGGGCGGCCAACATTCAAATCGCGACCTGCTCGCCGAATTTTTTGATTTTGGAGAGCATCCTGCAGTGGGGCGGATTCCACGCCGAGCTGCTCAAGAAGCCGATCGTCTGGGATCGCGGCTATGTGATTCCGCCGACGACGCCGGGACTCGGCGTGGAATTGAATGAAGCGGTTGCACTGGCGCATCCTTACCAGGGCGAAACCCAGCTGCACCTCGAGATGGTCAACCGGCCGTTGGGATAGCGGCGACTCGACAGAACAGGGGATCATGTTGCGTTACGGATTCGTCGGACTCGGGCATCTCGGCAGACACCTCGCCGCCAATCTGGCGCGCCGTGGATTCGATTTGACGGTTTTCGATCTCGACCGCAAAGCCGCGGACCTGGCCCTGGGCGCCGGCGCGCAATGGGCGACTTCGGTCGCCGAGCTCGCGGCAGGCTGCGACGGCTTGATCACCTGCCTGCCCTCGCCCAAAGCGAGCGCCGCGGTCATGGACCTCGCGCTGCCGGCGCTGCGCGCGGGCAGCACCTGGATCGAGATGAGCACCAACGACTTCGCGGAAATCGAAGCACTCGCGACACGCGGTCAACGGCTGGGCATCAACACATTGGCCTGCCCGGTCACCGGCGGCGTTCACCGTGCCGAGGCCGGCGCGATCACGGTACTCGTCGGCGGCGCGCAGGCCGACTTTGAACGCCACCGGGCCGCGCTGCAAGCCATGGGCGGAAAGGTCATCTATCTCGGCGGCATCGAACAGGCTGCGGTGACCAAGGTCGTCACCAATATGCTCGCGTTCATTCACCTGATCGCCGCGGGCGAGGCGTTAATGCTCTGCGCGAAGGCCGGCGTCGATCTGCGCGCGGCGTTCGACGCGATTGCCGCAAGTTCGGGCAACAGCTTCGTCCACGAAACCGAGAGCAAGGTCATCTTGAACGGCAGCTATGACATCGGCTTTACGATGGATTTGGCATGCAAGGACGCGGGCTTCGCGCTCGAATTCGGGCGCCGATTCGGCGTACCGCTGCGCCTGGCCGGCCTCATGGAGCAGACCTTCATCGAGGGCCGCGCAAAATACGGCGGCGCCGCGTGGTCATCGATGATCGTGAAGTTGCTCGAAGACGCGGTCGGAACGCCGCTACGCGCGCCGGGATTTCCCGCGCGGCTTAGGCAAGAGGACGCCTGATCGTGGCGGCGAGCGCGCTCATCGCGGCTCCGTCGCGCATCGAAGCGCAAGTCAAACGGATCCGCGCGCTCATGGAAGCCCATCGCTTCGCGGATGCGCTCGGCAGCGCGCAGGCGCTTTGCGCCGAAGTCCCCGAGAATCGCGACGTGCTGTATATGATTGCAGTCAGCCAACGCTACTTGGGACGAATCCCTGAAGCACTCGCGACGCTGCAACAGCTGGAGTCGCTGCACCCGCTGTACAGCCGCCTGTTCCAAGAACGCGGACACTGCCACGTCGCGCTGCGCGAGGCAGAGCCCGCGATTGCGGCCTTCTCGCGCGCGGTAAACTTGAACTCCGCGCTGCCCGCCAGCTGGAAGGCCTTGCAGGCGCTGTTTCGAATGATCCAAAGAACCGGCGAGTCCGATCTCGCCGCCACCCAGGTCGATGCGCTTGCAAAGCTGCCGACCGAGATCTTGGCGGCTGCGAGCCTATTCGCCGACGGGGAACTGTACCCGGCCGAAGTCATTGCTCGGCAGTACCTGCGCAAACACGGCACTCATGCCGAAGCGCTGCACTTGCTCGCCAAAATCGCGATGGCGCACGGCGCTCTCGACGATGCGCAGCTGCTGCTCGAAAGCGTGCTCGGCTGCGCGCCCGATCATCACGCGGCTCGCTACGATTTCGTGCGCACGCTGTTGGCGCGCAACACCTATGCGAATGCGCTCGAGGAACTCGACAAGTTGCTCGCGCTCGAGCCCGGCAATCGGCCGTTTCGCACGGCTTATGCAACCGCATTGGTGGGGCTCGGGGAGGTCGAGCGCGGAATCGCGCTCTACCGGGAGCTGCTCGCCGAGACTCCCGCTGCGCCGGAGCTGCATTTGTCGATCGGACATGCGCTCAAGTCGCTCGGTAGAACCCGCGAAGCGATCGATGCCTATCGAGCCGCCGCCGCGCTCCGGCCCGACTACGGCGATGCTTATTGGAGCCTCGCGAACTTGAAAACCTATCGTTTCTCGGACGACGAGCTGCTGCGCATGCGCGGCGCGGAATCGGCCCGGACGACCGCGCCGATCGACCGCATCCCGCTGAGCTTTGCGATCGCCAAGGCGCTCGAAGACCGTGCCGCCTACGCCGAGTCGTTCCAGCATTATGAGCGTGGCAATGCGCTGCAAAGAGTGAATCTGTGCTACCGAGCGGACCTCACCGAGCGTAATGCGCGCCTGCAAGCGGGCGTCTGCACACGGGAGTTCTTCGCGGCGCGGGCTGGCTACGGCTTCGCGAGCGCCGAGCCGATTTTTATCGTGGGCCTGCCCCGCTCCGGATCGACACTGCTCGAGCAGATTCTGAGCAGCCACTCCCAAGTCGAGGGAACCATGGAGCTGCCCGAGGTGCCGCGGATCGTCACCGAACTGCGCGGCCGTGAAGCCGATGATGCGGAGCCGCGTTATCCACCCATACTCGCGGATTTGAGCGAAGAGGATTTGCGCCGCATGGGCGCGCTCTATCTTGCGAATACGCGCGCTTTCCGCGGCGGCAAGTCCGGCGGCGTCCGGCACTTCATCGACAAGATGCCGAATAACTTTGCGCACATCGGATTGATCCATTTGTTGTTTCCGAATGCGAAAATCATCGATGCTCGGCGCGCGGGCCTCGCCTGCTGCTTCAGCAACTTCAAGCAGCTGTTCGCCGCGGGCCAGGAATTCACCTACGCGATCGAGGACATCGCCCGCTATTACTGCAGCTATGTGCAGCTCATGGACCACTGGGACGCCGTGCTGCCCGGCAAGATCTTGCGGGTGCAGTACGAGGATGTGGTCGCGGACCTCGAGGGCCAGGTGCACGCGCTGCTGCGCTTTTGCGGGCTCGAGTTTGAATCCGCGTGCCTCGAGTTCTACAAAACCGAGCGCAATGTGCGCACGGCGAGCTCGGAGCAGGTACGGCGGCCCATTTTCACGGAGGGACTCGACCAGTGGCGTCATTTCGAACCCTGGCTCGGTCCGCTGCGCGCCGCACTCGGGCCGCTCGCCGAGCGCGCCCGCGTTGAGAAACTCTCATGATGCAGTCAATTTGGCGGATGCTAGTATCCGGGCAGACGCTTGTTGAGGGGACTTGAAGCCATGCGAAGCATCCTGGATCTTGACCGCTATCCGATCGACCGCGAGGATTCGCCCGAACTGGCCGAGTTGGCCGCCCGTTGCCAGGCGGACTTGGCCGCGACCGGCATGTTCAACCTCGAGGGCTTTGTCCGGCGCGAGGCGATTGAACGCGCAGCCGCCGAGATTCTACCGCGCAGCGCCGAGGGCGCTTATACCCACGAGCGTAGCCACAACGTCTACTTCGAGAAGCAACTCCCGGGGTTGCCTGCAGAGCACCCTGCACTGCGCCATTTTCATACGATTCACCACACGCTCTGCGATGATCAACTCGGCGGGACGATCGTGCATGCTATTTACGAATGGCCGCCGCTCGCGCTATTCCTCGCGCGCGTATTGCGCAAGCCGGCGCTTTTTTGCATGAGCGATCCGCTCGCGCGCGTCAACGTCATGGAATACCGGCCCGGTGAGGCGCTGAACTGGCACTTCGACCGCTCGCAGTTCACGACGACCTTGCTGATACAGGCCGCCGAACAAGGCGGCGAATTCGAGTATCGCAGCAACTTGCGCAGCGACAGCGATCCGAACTACGACGGCGTCGGACGGCTGTTGCGCGGCGAGGATCAGAACATCCGCGTCAATCCGCTCGCGGGTGGCACCTTGAACGTGTTCGAGGGCAAGAACACCTTGCATCGCGTCTCCGCGGTGCGCGGCAATCGCAACCGGCTGGTCGCGGTGTTCTCGTACTATGAGAAGCCGGGCGTGACGTTCAGCCGCGAGGAGCGCATCGGGTTTTACGGGCGGGTCGCCTGAGCTAAGGCGCCGTGCCGACGAGCATATTGGTCGATCACTGATTAGAACGATGGGGATGGAAAATGTATACACAGTCGAACCTGTCTTGCGCGATTGCGGCAATCTTGGGGACCAGCGCGGCTGGCCTCGCGGGCGCTGCGCTCGCCGCGGACGCCGACAGCTCTGATGCGATTCAAGAAATCACGGTGACTGCTCAGCGGCGCACGGAAAACCTGCAAAACGTGCCGATTTCCATCCAGGCACTGACCGCGGAGACCTTGTCGCAACTGAACGTCACGACGTTCGACGATTACGTCAAGTACCTGCCGAACGTCACCAACGCCAGCTGGGGCCCGGGCCAAAGCTTGATCTTCATGCGTGGCCTCAGTGCCGGGCAGCTGGGCACTCAGGGCACCGGCTCAACCGGCAACTTTCCGAATGTCGCGGTCTATCTCGACGAGCAGTCCTCGCAGCTGCCGAGCCGCAACCTCGACATCTATGCCGCCGATCTCGAGCGCATCGAAGTGCTCGAAGGACCTCAGGGCACGCTGTTCGGCGCAGGCGCCGAAGCCGGAGCTGTGCGCTACATCACCAACAAGCCGAAGCTCGATGTCACCGAGGGCAGCGTCGATGCGGGATACGGCTACACCAGCCACGGCGATCCGAACAGCAGCCTCGAAGCCGTGCTCAACGTACCGCTGATCAGCGACACCTTGGCGGTGCGCGCGGTCATCTACGATGACCATCGCGGTGGTTACATCAATAACGTGGCGAGCTCTTTCACGCGCCAGAACTCGGATCTCGGCATCGGTTATGCGGGCGGCAGCGTGCCGGCCAACAGCACCGTGATCAATAACGCAGCGCTCGTGCAAAATGCGATCAATCCGGTGAGCTACGAAGGCATGCGCCTCTCGGCACTCTGGAAAATCGACGACAACTGGAACGCACTGCTGTCGCAGACCTACCAGAGCATGGACGCCGAAGGCGTGTTCTTCCAAATGCCCGTGGGCTCGGAAGGACAGACGCTGCCGGATCTGTCGGTCACGCAGTTCAATCCCTCCTATTACAAGGACAAATTCGAGAATACGGCACTGACGATCAACGGCACGATCGGCGCGCTCAAGGCGGTTTACGCAGGCGGCTATCTCGTGCGCAACATCGAAAACGTCCAGGACTACACGAACTATGCGCGCGGTCCTTACGCGGATTTCTATCAGTGTACGTCGGGTGCGAGCGCTTCGGGCACGCGCGCAGCCGCGGGCGCAGCGTGCTATTCGCCGAGTGCGACTTGGCAGGACACGGTTCGCAGCACGCACCAGAGCCACGAGATTCGCATCAGCACGCCCGACGACTGGCAGTTGCGCATTCTCGGCGGCGCGTTCTGGGAGCAGTTCGAGATCTACGATCAGACGAATTTCAACTACAAGACGCTGCCGGTGTGTTCGGCGACCGTCACCAGCGGCTGTCTGCCCGATTATGGTCCGCCGCCCGGCGTGTTCGCGAACGACCCGAATTTGCGCAGCGACAACACCGGCTTCTTCGATGATCTCGAGCGCGGCTATCGCCAGTACGCGTTCTTCGGTTCGGTCGACTACGACCTGATACCGAAAACCTTGACCCTGACCGCGGGCACGCGTTACTTCAATTTTCTGAATACCGAGCAAGGAAGCGCGGGCGGCGGTTTCGGCGTCAGCGGCGTCGGCCTCAACGGCGTCGGCACCGAGAGCGCAACTTCATCCGGCTTCAAGAGCCGCGCGAACCTGACCTGGCACGTGACGCCCGACGCGATGGTCTACTACACCTGGTCGCAAGGCTACCGGCCCGGCGGCTTCAACCGCTCGACCGCCGCCCATGTACCGATCAATCAGATGACGGGCAAGCTCGATACGGTCAATGGCGTCGACGAATATCAGACGCCGCTGAGCTATGCGCCCGACACTTTGATCAACAATGAGCTCGGCGTGAAAACCGAGTGGTTCGACCATCGACTGGAATTCAACGGCGCGATTTACCAGGAGGATTGGAAGAACGTCCAGGTCGCATTCTTCGACCCGGCCGGCGGACTCGGCAACCTGACGTTCAACACCAACGGTGCGAATTACCAGGTGCGCGGCCTGGAATCTAGCGTCGTCGCGCGCGTCACGCATGGCTTGACGATTCAAGCCGCGGCGTCGTGGAACCGCACGCAGCAGACGAATTCTCCCTATTTGATCGGCAACATTCCGGGCACTCTGGATTACGGTAAGCCGATCACCGGAATTGCCAATCCCTACGGTACGCTCGGCAGTCCGCTAGCTCAATCCCCGCCGTTTCAAGGCAATATCCGCGCGCGCTACGAATGGGCGATCAATTCCTACCAGGCTTTCGTGCAGTTCGGCGGCCAGCGCCAGGCGCACTCGCTGTCGCTGACCGGCAATTCGCCGTCGATTGCTCCGACCGGCTCGGTCAACCAAGCATTCGATCAACCTGGCTATACGACCTACGACGGGTCCATCGGGGTGTCGAAAGACGCGTGGAACGTGCAAGTTTACGGTCAAAATCTCACCGACACCCGCGCCCTGACGTTCATTTCGTCGTCACAGGCGATCGAAACCGAGACCGTGATGCGCCCGCGCGTGGTCGGATTGAAGTTTGGTTACAAGTTCTAGGCGGCCGTCGTTCTCCCATGGCAGCAGCCGCGGTCAACGCACCACCGCCTCCGATCGAGGAGGCGGTCGAGCAAATTCGCGATCTGCTGAAGCGCCGCGAAGCCGCGCTCGCGCTCGCGGCCGCCGATGTGCTGCTGGTGCGAGCACCCGACGCCCGAGACGCCTGGTACTTGAAGGCCGTCAGCGAACGCTATCTCGGACGCATCGAGCAGGCGCTCGCGAGCCTTGCTCGATTGGAACAGATCCACCCCTCGTATAGCCGGCTCTTCCAGGAGCGCGGTCACTGCCACGCGGCGCGGCGTGCGGTTCAGCCCGCTATCGAGGCGTATTTGCATGCGGTCCATTTGAACCCGGCGCTGCCGCCGAGTTGGATGGCGCTGCAGGCGCTCTACCGGGCCAGCGGCGATGCGGTAAACGCCGAGACCGCCGCACAGCATGTCGCCACGCTTGCGCGCCTGCCGGCCGAAATCCTGACCGCCTCGACGCTGTTCGCCGACGGCGCGAACTTGGAGGCGGAGCGCATCGTGCGCGCATTCTTGATGCAGCACGAAACCCACGTCGAGGGCATGCGGCTGCTCGCGCGCATCGGCCTCAAGCTCGATGTGCTCGATGATGCGGAATTTCTGCTCGAGAGTGTGCTCACGCTCGCGCCCGACTACCATGCGGCGCGCTACGACTACGCTTGCGTGCTGCTGGAGCGCCAGAAGCACCTTCGAGCCCGTGAGGAACTCGAGACACTGCTCGCCATCGAGCCGGAGAATCGCGCGTACCTGACCAGCTATGCGACCGTGAGTGTCGCGCTCGGCGACTATGCGCGCGCGCTGGCACTTTATCGGCAGTTGCTCATCGATCGGCCGCAAGCCGCAGAGATCCACCTGTCGATCGCACACGCGCTGAAAACCGCCGGCTCCCAGCAGGAGGCGATCGACGCTTATCGCGCCGCCGCGGCCGCGAGACCCCAATACGGCGATGCGTACTGGAGTCTCGCGAATCTCAAGACCTACCGCTTTCCGGACGATGAGCTTGCGCGCATGCGCACCGCCGAGGCGATGCCAACGACTTCGCTAGTCGATCGCTATCACCTGTGCTTCGCACTCGGCAAAGCGCTCGAGGATCGCGCTGAGTACGCGGAATCGTTTCGCTGGTATGAGCGCGGCAACGCGCTCAAGCGCAGCGAGAGCCGCTTTTCTGTCGATCCGATCGAGCGCAATGCACGCCTGCAGACCGAAATTTGCACGGCTGGATTCTTCGAGTCGCGCCGCGGCACGGGCTGCGAAAGCTCCGATCCGATTTTCATCGTCGGCTTGCCGAGATCCGGCTCGACACTGCTCGAGCAGATACTCGCCTCACATTCTTCAGTCGAGGGCACGATGGAACTCGGCGACATTGCGCGCCTCGTCAATGCGCTCAACGGCCGCGAGCGCATCGAAGGCGCCCCGCGATATCCGGGCGTTCTCGCGAGTCTGGAGCCGGGCGAGCTGCGCGCTTTGGGTGAAAAATATCTTGCCGACACGCGTGCTTACCGCTCCGGCAAGCCGCTTTTCGTCGACAAGATGCCGAACAACTTCCGCCACATCGGCCTGATTCATTTGATCTTGCCGAACGCTCGGATCATCGATGCGCGCCGCGCGCCCGTGGCCTGCTGTTTCGGTAATTTCAAGCAGTTGTTCGCTACCGGCCAGGAATTCACCTATGGTCTAGAGGACATCGCGCGGTATTACCGCATTTATGTCGAGCTCATGGATCACTGGAACGCGGTGCTCCCCGGCAAGATTCTGCGGGTTCAGCATGAGAACCTCGTCGAGGACCTAGAGGGCAACGTGCGCCGGCTGCTTGATTTCTGCGGTCTCGAGTTCGAACCGGGCTGCCTCGAGTTTTATAAGACCGATCGGAGCGTCCGAACCGCGAGCTCGGAACAGGTGCGCCAGCCGATTTTCAAGCAGGGCTTGGACCAGTGGCGCCACTTCGAACCGTGGCTCGGCCCGCTCAAGCAGGCACTGGGATCGCTGATTTGAGTCGCGCTACGAGCAAGAGCGTAGCGCTCTCAGACCACCCTTTGGGATGACTGCCCGTCACGGCGTTTGTATCCGCCGCGCGGCGTATGCCTCAGCACCGGTGCCGATGTGGATTGCCGCCGATCCTTGCTCGGTGAACAATCGAACAGCGCGCGGTAGAGCCGGCAGAAATACTCCGGAGACGAGAACCCGCACGCGAGGGCGACCTGCGTGACACTCAAGTCGGTTTGCTGCAGCAATTGATGAGCCTTGGTCATTCGGATGAACCGGTATCGCTGCAACACCGAACAGCCGACATGTTGTTTGAAGCGTCGCTCGATTTGGCGTAGCGATAGTCCGGTGCGGCGCGCAATCACGTCGCAGGACAGCGGCTCATCCAAGTGCGTGCGCATGATCGCCTCGGCGTTCGCCACCACGGAATCGTGGCGCCGTTGCCCCTCCGCTGGCGCCAGCCCCTGCTCCATCTCACCGACACGCGTGACGCCGAGCAGCAGGTGCTCGGCGACTTCATCGGCGAGATCCGCATGTCCGTGCCACCCGATCCACGCAATCATCATGTCAAGGATCGCTGAGGCGCCGGCGCAGGTGATCCGATCGCCGCTGCGCGCGAACAGTTGCGCAGCCGGCCGCGTGGCTGGGAACTGCTGCTCGAATCCAAGCAGATTGTCCCAATGCACGGCGACCCTGTGGCCGTTGAGCAATCCGGCTGAGGCGAGTATGAAACTGCCGTTTTCGATGCCCCCGAGTTCGACTCCGAAGCGCGCTATCCGCTTCACCCAGCGCACGACTCGGCGTTCCCGCAACGCTCGATCCGGCTCGAAGCTCGCGAGCACGAAAACCGTCGTGCAGGTCGCCGCCGAGGTCAGATCCCCATCGACCGGGACCACGATGCGGTTGCTGGCGCGCACTGGTTTGCCGTCCACAGAAATTATCTTCCAATCGAAAACCGGACTCTGCGAGAGCCAGTTGGCGACAAACAGCGGCTCGATTGCGGCCGCAAGGCCGAGATGCGAAAACTCCGGCAAGACCAGGAAAGCAACGTGGCGCACCAAAAGACCTCATGTGCGAATTCGACATCATGATGACGATTTTCGATAGGCGAGTCCAGTGAATGAGTCTTAGTTTGGTGTCATGCATACAAAGCAAGCCGAATGGAGCCTCGAGGATCAAGCGGCGGGTCATGCGCTGCCGGCGCGCTTCTTTTTCGACGAAGCGGTTTTCCAGGAAGAGAAGGCCAAGATCTTCTTCAAGTCCTGGCACCTGGTCGCCCACCGCAACGAACTGCGCGAGCCCGGCGCATTCGTTACGCACGATGTCTTCGAACAAAGCGTGATCGTGATTGCGGGACGCGATGGCGAAATTCGCGCGTTTCATAATGTGTGTCAGCATCGCGGCAATCGCCTGGTGGACGCGCGGCGCGGAAAATCGCCGGTTCTGACCTGCGGATATCATGCTTGGACCTATGCGCTCGACGGCAGCTTACGCGGCGCTCCCTGCATCCAAGGCGTCGCGGGTTTCAACAAAAGTGAGCACGGATTGAAGCCGGTCCGCGTCGAGATCTTCGCCTCGTTCGTGTTCGTCAATCTCGATTCTGCGGCAAGGTCGATCGCTGAAATGGCATCCGGTGCCGAGTCGCAGATCCGGCAGTACATACCGGATCTGGATCGGCTCACGCTGGTGGAAGAAGTCGACGTGGCGGTTCCGGCAAACTGGAAAGTGATCCAAGAGAACTCGATCGAGGGCTATCACTTTGACCATTCGGGCCCGGCACACAAACAGTTGGTCGACCTGATCGATTTCGCAGGATATACGTTGAAGCCGCAGGGCGACTGGTGGACCTATATCGGGCCGCCCAAGAAAGCCACCACGCAGGCATACGGCGTAGCGCTCGAGGGCGCCACCTGGCAAACGGATTGGTTCTTTAATTTTGGCTTATGGCCCAACGCCACGATTTACGTGTTTCCCTATGCCGACGTGGTTGGTACGTTCATCATGAATCCGAGCGGCCCCGAGAGCTCGATGCTGCGCTTCGGTTATTACGCGGTCGACGGCAGGCCGATGCCGGAGGTGACCAAGGCCTGTATCCGGTGGATGAATGAGGATCTCGGTCCCGAGGACATCAGGCTGAACCAATCGAATCAGAAGGGCCTGCGATCTTTTGGATTCGAACGCGGGGTCTACGTCGTGGGCGAGGAATTCAACAACCGCAGCGAGCATTTGGTTCGCCATTTTCACAGACTCTGCTACGCCGCCATTCGGTCCTGAGCGGTCGCGGTCGATGTCGTCCACCGCCGCGCAACGATATGATTATGTCATCGTCGGCGCAGGCTCGGCCGGCTGCGTTTTGGCCGCGCGCCTCACCGAAGATCCACAGGTTCGCGTGCTGCTGCTCGAGGCGGGGCCTCACGATCGCCATTGGCGCATCTCGATGCCGGCGGCGGTCGGCAGTCTGTTGAACTCGGATCGCTTTAACTGGAACTATGTATCCGACCCGGAACCGCACCTCGACGGCCGCCGCCTCGTGCACCCTCGGGGTCGAGTGCTCGGCGGCTCCTCGTCGATCAACGGCATGGTCTATATCCGCGGCCACGCCCGCGACTACGATGGATGGGCGCAAGCGGGCCTTAAGGGGTGGAGCTATGGCGATGTGCTGCCCTATTTCAAGCGCGCCGAGCAACATGCCCTCGGCGGCGATGCCTACCATGGCGCGTCCGGTCCATTGGCCGTTTCGGCGCCGGATCTGACCAGGAGCCCGCTGGCCGCCGCGTTCGTCCAATCCGCGCTCGAGGCCGGATACACGCGGTCCGCCGATGTGAACGCAGAACGACAGGAAGGCTTCGGCCGCATCGATCGCACCACGACGCTCAAGGGACGGCGCTCGAGTGTGGCGCGCGCCTATCTCGGCACCGCTCGCGGCCGCGCCAATCTGACGGTGCTGACGGGCGCACTCGCGCACCGCATCGTTGTTGACGGCGGCCGCGCCGTCTGCGTCGAGTTTTCGCGGGGATCCAAGCTCTCGCGAGCGCACGCGGATGCCGAAATCATTCTATCGGCGGGTGCGATCAATTCGCCCCAGCTGCTGCAATTGTCCGGCATCGGAAATGCGGAGCATTTGTCCAGCGTGGGAATCGAAGCGCTCTATAATTTGCCCGCCGTGGGGGCCCATCTGAATGATCACCCGGACATCGTTATCCAGCATCGCTGTGCGCTGCCGGTGTCGATCTACCGCGCCAACCGGGGTCTCGGGAAAATCGCCGCCGGCTTGCGCTGGTTTTTAGGTCTGTCGGGCCTCGCCGGCTCCAATCATTTTGAAGCGGGTGGCTTCATCCGCAGCCGCCCCGGAATCGAGTACCCCGACCTGCAGCTGACCTTCATGCCCCTCGCGATCAAGCCAGGAACCGTCGAAGATGTCGGCATGCACTCGTTTCAAGTCCATATCGATTTGATGCGGCCCAAGAGTTCGGGTTGCGTGAACGTTCGCTCGACCGATCCGCGAGCGGCGCCCTCGATCTGCTTCAATTATCTGTCCGACCCGCAAGACCGCGACGATTTGCGTATCTCCGTGAGACTGACGCGGGAGATCTTGGCGCAGCCTGCACTCGCGCGTTATCGCGGCGAGGAACTCAATCCAGGCGAAGCGGTGATCTCGGATGCACAGATTGACGCCTGGGTCAGACGCAGCGTCGAGACCTGCTATCACCCGGTGGGCACCTGCCGCATGGGTCAGAATCCAGCCACGTCCGTGGTCGATGCGCAGTGCCGTGTGCATGGCATCGATGCGCTGCGAGTCGTGGATGCCTCGGTCATGCCGTCGATCGTTAGCGGCAACACCAATGCGCCCACGATTATGATCGCCGAGAAGCTCAGCGATCTGATCAAGGGCAGAGCGCCGCTGCCCCCTGAACCAGCGATCGTCTGGACACATCCCCATTGGGCAACGCTCCAACGCTAAGCACATGAGGCGCCGCCGATGACCGCACCCCGCTCGCTCACCGCCCCATCTCCGGCTCTGGACCATGGCAGCGAAAGGGTCGATCTGGCGGCCGCGTTTCGCTGGTTTGCGCGGCTCGATATGCACGAGTCCGTGGCCAACCATTTGAGCATGGCCGTCTCCGAAGATGGCTCGCAATTCCTGATCAATCCGCGTGGCCGGCATTTTTCTCGGATCTGCAGCGGTGATCTATTACTGCTGGATGCCAACGATCAGAGCACCCTCGATCAGCCGGGTGCGCCGGATCCGACTGCCTGGTATTTGCACGCGCGCCTGCATGCACGGCATGCCGAAGCACGCTGCGTCATGCACCTGCATTCGCGCTACGCAACCGCGTTGGCCTGTCTCGAGGACAGCACCGTCTATCCGATCGATATGAACACGATGCGTTTCTTCGGCCGCGTGACCCTCGATGCGCAATTTGCCGGCATGGCGCTGTCGGACCAGGAGGGCGACCGAGTCGCGAAGCTCATGGGCGGCGGCAAGACGGTGTTGCTGATGGCGAATCACGGCGTGCTCGTGATCGGAGCCAGCGTCGCGGCGGCGTTCGACGAGTTATACTATTTCGAACGCGCGGCGCATACCCTGTTGACGTGCTACGCCACCGGCAAAGCACTGCGTATCGTGCCCGATACAATCGCGAGGCTGACCGAGCGACAATGGCGCGATTACGGACAGCTCGCGATCGATCATTTTGAAAACCTCAAAGCCATTTTGGACTCGGAGGAGCCTTCGTATCGGCGCTAACCCCTCTGGGAATGCTCACGCGCCGATCCGCAGATGGCCGGTGTTGCTGCTCGGAGCCGGTTTGTTGCTGGGCACCATGTCCGCTTCCGCGGAACCGGAGACGTGTCGCACGGTGCGCTTTTCGGATGTGGGCTGGACCGACATCACGGCGACCACGGCCCTCACTTCGCGCCTTCTGGAGGCGCTCGGTTACCAAGCCGTCACGCAGATCCTGTCGATCCCGGTTACTTACGCATCGATCAAGAACCGGCAAATTGATATCTACCTCGGTGATTGGCAGCCGAGCATGGAAGAAGATCGCAAACCGTTCTTGGCGGATGGGTCGGTCGAGGTAGTCCGCGCCAACCTCGAAGGCGCCAAATATACACTCGCGGTTCCCAGCTATGTCGCTTACGCCGGCGTCCGTACCTTCGCCGACCTCGACCGCTACGCCGAGCGCTTCCATCGAAAGCTCTTTGCGATCGAACCGGGGAACAACGGCAACCGATTGATTGGCGCGATGATCGCCGACAACCGCTTCGGCCTCGGCGGTTGGACCATGGTGGAATCCAGCGAGCAGGGCATGTTGAGCGAGGTCGACCGCGCCATTCGCAAGTCCGAATGGATCGTGTTTCTCGGCTGGTCGCCGCACCCGATGAACCTCCACTACCGCATCGAATACCTCGCCGGCGGCGATGACACGTTTGGCGCGAACTATGGTGGTGCGACTATCTATACCGATGTGCGAGCGGGATATCTCGCCGAGTGCCCCAATGTCGGCGCGCTGCTCGCGAATTTGCATTTCACTCCCGAGATCGAGAGTCGGATGATGTCGCTGATTCTCGATGATCACTTGGACGGACGTAGCGCTGCGACCCGGTTCCTGTCGTCGAATCCGGGGCTGCTCGACGGCTGGCTCAAAGGGGTCGTGGCCGTTGACGGCGAGCCCGGATTGACAGCGGTGCGAAAGAACCTTGAAGCTTCCGCGCTGCATCAGCTGACTGATGGGATTGATATCGCCAACCAGTGGGTCGTCGTGCATAAACTGCCGCTCGGCCAATGGATGAACGATTTGGTTCAATTTGCGATGCATCACGCACAGGGCTTTTTCGACCTGATTTCGACGGCATTGAGCCGGATGATCACCGTGCTCACCGGCGCACTGCTGCGGGTTCCGGCGTTGATACTCGTGGCTGTGCTGACGGTGTGCGTCTTTGCGCTGCGCCGTTCCGTCGGCCTCACGGTCTTTGCGTTCGGCGCACTGCTGTTGATCGACAACCTGGGACTCTGGCAATCGACGGTCGAGACGCTGTCCCTGGTCGTATTGTCGACCGTGGTCTGCATGGTATTCGGCGTACCCATCGGGATTGCGGCCGCGCATCGTCCGTGGCTATTTCGAGTGCTGCACCCGATACTGGATTGGATGCAAACGATCCCGACTTTCGTTTACTTGATTCCGACCCTGGTGCTGTTCGGCTTGGGCGTGGTGCCGGGCGTGATTTCGACGGTCATCTTTGCGATTCCGGCACCCATCCGATTGACGCATCTAGGCATTTCGTCCGTGCCCATTCACCTGCGCGAAGTCGCGCTCGCGTTTGGTGCCACCCGGCGGCAGCTGCTGTTCAAAGTCGAGCTCCCCCATGCATTGCCGACGATCATGGCCGGCGTAACCCAATGCATCATGCTGAGCCTGTCGATGGTGGTGATCGCTGCGCTGGTCGGTGCCGATGGGCTTGGCAAGCCGGTGGTCCGCGCGCTCAACTCCGTCAATATTGCCATGGGCTTCGAGGCCGGCTTGGCGATCGTGATACTCGCGGTTATTTTGGATCGGGTTTTCGAGCGTCCGGACAAACCCGAGAGCGGCGGACCATGACTCCGCACTCAATGGCCGGCCGCGCCACGAATCCCGATATTTCGTCACCGGTGGAAACGGAGGTGCTGCGCATCCGGGAATTGATGGAGCAAAAGCAGTTCGCACCGGCATTGGCCGCAGCCGAGGCGCTCGCCGGCGAGCATCCCAAGAACCGCGACGCTCTGTACATGATGGCGGTGTGCCAGCGTTATCTTGGCCGCGTCCCCGACGCGCTCGCGACCCTCGAACGACTCGAGCAGTGGCATCCGAAATTCAGCCGCCTGTTCCAGGAACGCGGCTATTGCCACGTGGCGCGTCGCGAGGCAGCGCCTGCCATCGAGGCGTTCGTGCACGCGGTGAACCTAAACCACGCGCTGGCCGCGAGCTGGAAAGCACTGCAGACGCTGTTTCGCATGACCAACCAGACGCAGAATGCTGCCAATGCCGACAGCCACGTCGCCAAGCTCGCGGAACTGCCTCCGGAAATCGTCACTGCGACCGGAATGTTCGAGGACGGTGAGTTGCTGCCGGCCGAGAAGATCGTCCGCGACTACCTGCTGAAAGCCGGCAATCACGTCGAGGCGATGCGCCTGCTGGCCAAGATCGGCCTGGAACTCGATGTGCTCGACGATGCGGAGCTGCTGCTCGAGAGCGTGCTGCTGCTGGCGCCGGGCTACACGGCGGCGCGATACGACTATGCCTGCGTGCTGCTCGAGCGGCATAAGCACAGCCGCGCCCGCGCCGAGCTCGACAAGCTGTTGCGACTGGAGCCCGGCAACCGGGCGTATCTCACGTCCTATGCGGCTGTATGCGCCGGTCTCGGCGAGCACGAGCACGCCATCATGCTATATCGCAAACTGCTTGCGGAAACCCCGCAGGCGGAGGAATTGCACCTCTCGGTCGGGCATGCGCAAAAAACGCTCGGCCGGATCGGCGAAGCCATCGAATCGTACCGCGCCGCGCGTTGCCGAGCCGATTTCGGCGATGCGTACTGGAGTCTTGCGAACCTCAAGACCTATCGCTTCAGCGATGAGGAGATCGAGCGCATGCGCCGCGCGGAGTCCGCCGAAACGACGCCGCTCGAGGATCGCTTTCATTTCTGTTTCGCGCTTGGCAAGGCGCTCGAGGATCGGGGCGACTATGCCGGATCCTTCGACTATTATCAGCGCGGCAATGCACTGAAAAAATCCGTGAGCCGCTATCGTCCGGAGACCATCGAACGAAATGCGCGGCTGCAGATGCAGGTTTGCACACGGGACTTCTTCGCTGCGCGCGCCGGGGTCGGGTGCCCGAGCGATGCACCGATCTTCATCGTCGGGCTGCCCCGCTCAGGCTCGACGCTACTGGAACAAATCCTAGCCTCGCACAGCCGAGTCGAGGGCACGCTCGAACTACCGGACATCCCGCGTCTGGTCGCGGAACTCGTGGGCCGCGACGGCGATGGTCACGATCCGCGCTATCCGTCCATTCTCGCGAGCCTCGAGCCGCAGGAGTTCCGGCGCCTCGGCGAAGCTTACCTCGCCGATACCCGCCCCTATCGCACCGGCAAGCCGCATTTCATCGATAAGATGCCCAATAACTTCCGGCATATCGGACTCATCCATTTGATCTTGCCGAACGCACGCATCATCGATGCCCGGCGGTCCGCAATCGCCTGCTGCTTCAGTAATTTCAAGCAATTGTTCGCCTCGGGCCAGGAATTTACCTACAGCCTCGAGGATATCGCGCGCTATTACTCGAGCTATGTCGCCCTGATGAATCACTGGGATGCAGCGCTGCCGGGCAAGGTTTTGCGCATCCAGCACGAGGAGCTGGTCGAGGACCTGGCGGGCAATGTAGAACGCCTGCTCGCGTTCTGCGGGCTTGGCTTCGAACCCGCCTGCCTCGAATTCCACAGGACCGATCGCAGCATCCGCACGGCGAGCTCGGAACAGGTGCGCCAGCCCATCAATCGCTTCGGGCTGGACCAATGGCGCCATTTCAAGCCCTGGCTTGGGCCCCTCGAGCAGGCGCTGGGGTCGCTGGCCGACGAGGCGGCAGAGGCGAAATAACGTCGCGGAGTGATAAGAAAGCAGCGCTTTTTTATTGTTTGAGGGGGTATTGCTAGTGGTATTCTCGGAAGCAGGTTTGAAAATTCTAATATTGGGGATGGAAAAATATGAATTTTAATCCGAAGCTGTCGTATGCGATCGCCGCGATCCTGAGCAGCGGTGCCGGCAGTCTGGCCTATGCGGCGACGCCGGCGGACACGGACAGCGAAGACCAGATCCAGGAGATCACGGTCACCGCGCAGCGCCGCTCGGAGAACATGCAAAACGTGCCGGTCACGATCCAGGCGCTGACTTCGGAAACCCTGGCGCAATTGAACGTGCAAACGTTCGATGACTTCATCAAATATCTGCCGAACGTCACGGCCACCAACACCGGTCCCGGCCAAAGTTCCGTGTTCATGCGCGGCCTGTCGACGACTCCGCAAGGCGTGCAAGGATCAGGCAGCGTCGGCGGCTTTCCGAGCGTCGCGATCTACCTCGACGACCAATCCGGTGCGCTGCCGGGCCGCAACCTGGACGTTTATGCCGCGGACTTGGAGCGCATTGAAGTCCTCGAAGGCCCGCAGGGCACGATTTTCGGTGCCGGCGCCGAATCCGGCGTGATGCGCTATATCACCAACAAGCCGAAACTCGACGTCACCGAAGGCAACGTGACGGCGGCCTATGAAACGACGGCAGGTGGAAATCCCAGCTCCAACGTCGAGGCCGTGCTCAATCTGCCGTTGCTCGCGGATACATTGGCGATGCGCGCCGTGATTTACAGCAATAATCAGGGCGGCTACATCAACAATATTCCCGCGACGTTCAGCCGCCAGCCCAGCGACTACAGCATTCAATATTATTACCACGGTGCGGTTCCGAGCGGCCCGGGCTCCGTGACCTCGATCAACAACGCCGCCCTGATCGGCGACGGGATCAATACGGTCCAATACCAGGGCATCCGCGTTGGGCTCGAGTACAAGATCAACGACCAATGGGATGCCTTGCTGACCCAGTCTTACCAGGACATGCACTCGAACGGCGTTTTCTATGAAATGCCGCACAGCTCCAGCGTTGTGCCGAGCCTCCAGCAGCCGCTGCCCGACTTATCGGTGGAGAGCTTCGTCCCGTCCTGGAATCACGATGCCTTTGAAAACACCGCGCTCACCGTCAACGGTCGCGTCGGCGATCTAAAGCTCGTCTATACCGGTGGGTACTTGGTGCGCAAGGTCGAGCAGCAGCAGGACTACACCGGCTATGCGCGCGGCGCAAACGCCGCTTACTACCAGTGCATGCCGTATGGGGTGCCGTCCGCGCAAGCCAGTTGCGGAACTCCCGCGGGCTATTGGCAAGATACCGTCAAGAACACACACGACAGCCAGGAACTGCGCTTGAGCACGCCGGATGATTGGCGCTTGCGCGGCATCGGCGGCATTTTCTGGGAAGACTATTCGATTCATGACAATACCGATTGGTTCTACAAATCGGTACCGTCCTGCTCCGCGAGCATTACGGCCAACTGCCTCACGAATGTCGGTCCGCCCTCGACCGCTCAGGTCAACAATCCGAACGTGCGGCCCGACAACGAATCTTATTTCGATGACATCACGCGCGGCTATAGCCAGAAGGCTCTGTTCGGCTCGATCGACTATGACATCATCCCGAAAACACTGACGGCGACGGTCGGGACCCGCTATTACAAGATCGATACGACCGAAGTCGGCTACTCGGCGAGCAGTTTTGGCTGTAACCCCAGCACGGGTGGGAACGGTGCGCCGCCCCCTTGCTTGGGCGCCTATGACACCGACGAAACCTCTGGTGACTACAACAAGGAGTATTCAGGATTCCGCAGCCGTGCGAACTTGAGCTGGCATATCACCGAGGATCAGCTGCTGTACTACACCTGGTCGCAAGGGTTCCGTGCCGGTGGATTCAATCGCGGCGAGAGTTCGCATACGGTACCGGGCACGACCCAGGTCTTCACGATACCGACCAATTTCGCGCCGGACACGCTGGTCAACAACGAGATCGGCTGGAAGACGCAGTGGGACGATCACCGCTATGAATTCAATGGCGCAGTGTATCGCGAGGACTGGCGCAACATCCAGGTCGAACTGTTCCTGCCGCTGGACTTCAGTAACTTGAGCTTTGTCGTCAATGGCCCGAGCTACAGGGTGCAGGGCTTGGAGCTGCAATTCATTGCCCGGCCCCTCCACGGCCTGACGCTGACCGGGGGCGCATCCTGGAATAGCAGCAACCAGGAGGGGGTCGTCTACCTCAACGACACCCAGGGGCAAGCAATTACCTCGGTCCGCGCGTTCGGCGACCCGGGCGTTCCGCTCGCGCAGTCCCCGCCGCAGCAGTTCAATATGCGCATTCGCTACGAATGGGATGTGAGTGACTACAAGGCGTTCGCGCAGGTCGGCGGCGTACACAATGCCCATTCGCTGTCCTCGATCGCGAGCACGACCACCGCATTTCCCGACCAGCCGGGGTATTCGTACAATCAGCCGGCATGGACCGAGTACGATGCGTCCGCTGGTTTTGGCAAGGATGCTTGGCTGGTGCATTTCTATGGGACCAATCTGAGCAACAACCGCTCGGATTTGTACGAGAATCCGAATCAATTCATCGATGCGAAGACGATCAGCCGGCCGCGTACGCTGGGCGTCAGGATCTCTTATAAGTTCTGATATGGCCCCCTCGTGTCATTCGGCGCGAGGGGGTCGCTGCCGCGGGTGCCGCGCGACGGCTGCCGGCCCGCTTGCACGCTAGGGTCATCTCACCACCTCTGATTCGCATCCGATGGCGGATGTTCGCGTTCCTGTTCGCGTTCGGTTTCATCGCCTACGCGCAGCAGAAGAGCATCACGGTCGCCGCCGAGCGGATCATGCCCGATCTGCACCTGACGCAATTTCAAATCAGCCTGCTCGAGCAAGCGTTCGTGATCGGCTACGCGCTGTTTCAGCTTCCCGGCGGCCTGTTCGGACAGCGTGTCGGTGCGCGCCGCGCGTTTGCGTTCATCGGGCTGCTCGCGTTTGTCGCAATGGTTGCAACCGCGATCGCGCCGGCGTACTTCGGCGCCGAGACCGTATTCGTCGCGCTGTTCGCAGCGCAGTTGCTGCTCGGTGTCTCTCAAGGCGCGATCTTCCCGATTTCGGCCGGGGTGTTCGGCGCCTGGTTCCCGCCCGGGCGTTGGGCCTTGGTTCAAGGCTTGCAAACCGCGGGTTTGCAGCTCGGCGCTGCGGTCACGCCGCCGGTGGTCGCGATTCTGATGGTGAGCCTGGGCTGGCAGCAGGCGCTCGTCTGGATTTCGGTGCCAGGACTCGCGGTCATCGCCTGGTGGGCCTGGTATGCGCGCAATACGCCGAAGGAGCACCGCGGGGTCAGCGCCGAGGAGCTGCGCGAGATCGGCGATCACCTTGGGTCCGAGGTGGACTCGGCAATCACGATCAAGCGCCTGCTGCGTGTGCTCGCCGACCGCAACGTCGTGCTGCTGTTCATATCCTATACCTGCATGAATTACGTGTTTTATTTGCTCGCGAACTGGGTATTCCTCTACCTCACGCAGGAGCGGCACTTTTCGGTGCTCGAGAGCGGCTTCCTCGCCGCCGCCCCGCCGTTTGCGGCCGCGTTCGGCGCCGGCCTCGGTGGTGTGATTACCAACGCGCTCTGCCCTCGATTCGGTATTCGCTGGGGCTACCGGCTCGTGCCGCTGATCGCGCTTCCCGCGGCGGGATTGCTGCTGATCGCCACGATTCACGCCGGCAACCCCTACCTCGCGGTCGGGGCGCTCGCAGCCTGCTATGCGTTTGTCGAACTCACCGAGGCCTCTTTCTGGGGCAGCGCGATGACCGTCGGGGGCGGCGACACGATGGCCGTCAGCGGCTTCATGAACACCGGCGGCAATCTTGGCGGTATCATCGGTATTCCGATCGTCGGGTATCTCTCGGGAATCGGCGCTTGGAACGCCGCGTTTTTCATCGGCGTGGGATTCGCGCTCGTGAGCGCGCTCGCCTGGCTCGGCATCGAACCTGACCGGCCCGTGCCGCAACCGCTCCACCACTGACCACTGCGAGCTGCCCTGCGTATGCCGAATTCAAATTGCCCAGTCTCGATCGCCTGCGCGGGGATCATCGGCGCCAGCTTGCTGCTTGCGCTCCCGGCGCGCGCCGAGCTCACGGTCATCGATGCGCACGCCGCCTATCCCGAAGGCCCGCTGTGGCGGGACGGCGGGCTCGACTACGTGGAATATGCAGGTCCCGGCATTCAACGCTGGTCACCCAGCGGCGTCCGCTCCGTCTGGCGCGGCGAGCACTGCGGCGCGTCCGGTCTCATCGGTTTCGGCGATCATCATCGCCTGATTGCCTGTTACGACTCGAACTCGCTCGTCGAAATCGACGCGGACGGCAAGACGCTGCGGGTGATCACGCACGACGACGCCGGCAAGCCCTTCATCGGCCCCAACGACTTCGCGCCGGATGGTGCCGGCGGCATCTACGTGTCGGCATCCGGGGTCTATGCGCTCGATGCGCCGATCACGGGTGCGGTGCTGCATTTGTCGGCGGACGGCAAGCATCTGAACGAGATTGCAGACACGATCCATTATTCGAACGGCTTGACGGTATCCGCGGATCGCAAGCATTTGCTCGTTGCCGAAATGCTCGCGGGGCGGATTCTGTCGTTCCCGATCGAAGCCGACGGCAGTTTGGGTCCGCGCCGCGTCTGGGCACGGCTGCAGGATCTCGCGCCGCCGACGCCGAACGAGGATGCGTTCAACGGACCTGATGGGCTCAAGCTCGGTCCGGACGGCAATTACTACATCGCCCAAAATGGTTCGGGCCGCGTTCTCGTCGTCGACGAGTCGCGCAAACTCGTGCGCACGATCGAGGTTCCGACGCCCTATGTGACCAACATGGCGTTCGGTCCCGCGGGGGCCGATACGCTGTTCATCACGGGCGTCTTCGATCCTTGGAAACCGCCCTACCCCGGCGCGGTCTACCGTTGGACCCCCTGAGCGAGCCGCAGACTCAACCCGGCCGGTAGACCGCGAGCTTGCTGTGGGTGCGGTCCGCGTCGGATTCGGGGCGATCCACGACCGCTTCGCGCGCCGCGCGCACGAGCGCCTCGAATTTTGACGGAGGCAGCGCGGGGCTGTAATGAAAGCCCTGATATTGGTCGCAGCCCAGCGTCTTCAGGAACTCGAGTTGCTCGGGTGATTCAACGCCCTCGGCCACGACTTTCAAACGCAAGCTGTGCGCGAGCGAAACGATCGCACGCACGATCGACGCATCGTCGGGTCGCGATATCGCCTCGCTGATGAACGCGCGGTCGATCTTGATCTTGTCGATCGGAAAGCGCCGCAGATAGCTCATGCTCGAATAGCCCGTGCCGAAGTCGTCGATCGACACGAGAACGCCCATCGTGCTCAATTTTTCGAGAATCGCGATCGATTCTTCCGGGTCGCTCATCACGACGCTCTCCGTGAGTTCGACCTCGAGAAAGCGCGCCTCGAGGCCCGCGGCTTCCAGCGCATCCCGAATCATCTCGACGATGTTGCCCTGGCGAAATTGCGACGCGGATAGATTGACGGCAACCCGCAGCGGCGGCAGCCCCGCGACCTGCCAGGCACGCGCTTGTCGACAGGCCTCGCGCATGACCCAGGCACCGAGTGCGCCGATCAGCCCGCACTCTTCGGCGATTGGAATGAACTTGACCGGCGGAATCGGCCCAAGCACCGGGTGGGTCCAGCGCAGCAGCGCCTCGGCGCCGTGCATGACGCCGGTCGCGGTATTGACCTTGGGCTGGTAATGCAGCTCGAACTGCTTCTGCTCGAGTGCAACGTGCATGTCGCTTTCGAGCCTGACCTTCTCCTGGGTCGCCGTATTCATGCGCGGCACGAAACACTGGAAATTATTGCGGCCGAGCTGCTTCGCGTAGTACATCGCCGCGTCCGCATGCGCGAGAAGCGTTTCCAAATTTCCTGCATCGTGCGGATAAAACGCGATGCCGATGCTCGGCGAACTGTGGATCTCGACGCCGCCAATTCGCACCGGTTCCCGCATGACCTCGATGATCCGGCTCGCGACGCGTTGGGCCGCGTTGCGTTCGGGGCTCTGCGTGATGATCAGCACGAATTCATCGCCGCCCAAGCGGGCAACCGTATCGATATCGCGCACGACGCTCTTGAGCCGCTGCGCGACCTCCTTGAGCAGTTCATCGCCGACCCGATGTCCGAAGGAATCGTTGACCCCTTTGAACCGATCCAAGTCGAGCACGAGCACCGCGAAGCTCTGGCCCTGACTGTCGGCGAGCGCGATGCATTGTCCGATTCGATCGTCCATCAATACGCGGTTCGGCAGTCCGGTCAGCGCATCGTGCGTCGCGAGGTGCCGCAACTGCTTGTTGGCGGTCTCGAGGCCCTGCGTACGGGCCGTGACCACCTGTTCGAGTGTCTCGACCTGGTTGCGCACGAGCCGCTCGTTCTGCCACTTTCGTGTCAACGCGTTCGCGCTCTGCATGACCTCGATCGCTTCGAACGGTTTCTTCACGACCAGGAGCTTGTCGGAGTTATTGAGACGGGCGACCACGTCGGTCCAGTTGTAATCCGAGTGCGCCGAACAGATCACGATTTGAACGTCCGGGTCGACCGCCCACAGGTGCTCGATCGTCTCCAAACCGTCCCAGCCCGGGGGCATGCGCATGTCGACGAAGGCCATCGCGTACGGCCGGCCTTCGGCCAAGGCTTGTTTGACGCGAGCGACGCCCTCCTGGCCCTGAAATGCCGAGTCGACTTCGAAGCCCATATTCATGCCGAGCGGCGAAGTCTCGCCGAGGATCGCCAATTCCGCGGCCGCAAGCGCACTTGCATTATTACCGCCGCCGCCGATGACTTTGCGAAAGTCGGCGTGAATATCCGCATTGTCGTCGATCACGAGGACGCGACGATTAACCAGGGGTGTCGTTGCTCTAGGCACAGAGGGCCTCCGTAGACGTGAGCGGTAACTCGAGCGTGAATGTCGCACCAAACCCAAGGCCTGCGCTGTCGGCGCGCAAAGACCCGCCGAGATCCCGAGCTGCCAACGCTCCGCTATGCAGCCCGTAGCCGTGACCATCGGTCTTGGTCGTGAAGCCGTGACTGAAGATGCGGGTCATGTGTTCAGGCTGGATGCCGACACCGTTGTCGGTCACCGAAATGCGCACGGCATCGCCGTGATTCATGATACGGATCGTGACTTGCTTGTCCGGCCGAGCCGATGCTTCGCAGGCATATTTGGCGTTTCGCAACAGATTGATCAAGATTTGGAGAATCTTGTGTTTTTCGGTGACGATTTCCGGCACCTCGTCGAATTCGCATTTGAGGCTCACACCGTGACGGTTGAATGCGCCCGCGTTCATGCGCAAGGCGTCGTCGACGAGGCTCGCGACCGTGAGCTTCTCCGGCACGCCAACGAGCTTCGAGTAGCTCTGCTGCATGACGACGATCTCCTTGATGTGATCGACGTTCTTGCGCAAGGACTCGAGTTCTTGCAGCGTACCGCGCTGATCGAGTGTGAGCTGCTCCGACAGCTGCGACAGATACGTGGGTAGGTGCTTGCCGCGTTCGTCGGCCGAGATGAAACTTCCCAAATCGGCCGCGTTCTGCTGTAGCAGCGCCGCGACTTTGCCGAGTCCGGCCGCCTTGGGATTTCTGACTTTGTCCGTGACCAGCGTCGCCGAAATATTCACGCTGTTCAGCACGTTGCCGATGTTGTGCAACACGTTGGTGGCGATTTCCGCCATGCCAGCCTGGCGCGAAGCATCGCGCAATTGCTGCTGAAGCACGCGCTCGCGCTCGTCCGCCTCGACGCGGTCGGTAATGTCGAGGTCGATGCCGACGAGCCGTGGGGTAGCGCCGATCGAGTCACTCGCAACCGCCGCGAGCGAGGCAATGTGAGCGATGCTGCCGTCGGGGCGCACGATCCGATATTGAGAGCGTAGCTGGCCGTGGTCGCGCATGGCGCTCGTGATCGCCTGCTGCGCGGCCTGCCGATCGTCGGCGTGAATCAAACTGAGCCAGGAGGCGATCGTCGGTTGGAAGCTGCCGGGCGACTGGGCGTACAGCTCATGCATGCTGTCGCTCCACCAGAGATCCGATCCATCGCCTTTGAGTTCGTAGACACCGGCGCGCGCCGCGCGGGTCGCGACTCCGAAGCGCACCGACATCGTCTCGAGTTCGGCTCGGCGTTGCCGTTCCGTGAAGATCTCCGCCTCCATGCGCGCCTTGAGCCGCCGCCGCGTCGCCAACACGAACAGTACCGTGAGAAACGTGGTGGCGATCAGCGCGCCGCCGACCGCATATTTTTGGCGAATCCCGGAAGCAACGGCCTCCCGCACAACCAATTCGTCGCGCCGCTCGTATTCGTCGTCGATCGCTTTGGTGAGCACGTCAGCTTGCAGGATCCGCTCGCGCAGCGGGACCAAGGTATCGAGCGTCGCCCCTTTTGGAATCACCGCCTCGAGTCCCGCGAGCACCGCGGCGGCGTCGCCGACGCTTTGCGTCTCGTCGATGATCGCAAGCCCGGCGAGTTCTCCCGCACTCGAATGCAATGCCTCGACCGATTGCGCACCCAAGGAGCCGGTGTCGACGACATCCGCGGCGCCGTTTGCGAAAATCTTGTAATACGCGCGCGCCTCGGCAGCCAGGATGCGCAGCGGCCGCGATTGCTCGAGGCTGTCGGCCCGGCGCGCGTCGACCACCATTTGGACCAGCAAAACGACCGCGACCGGCAGTACGACCGCGAGGAACTGCAGGGCGATCAGCTTGTCGGTGGCGCGCTTCATGGAGCCGATTATTGTCTAACTCGCCGGTTCAAATATGCTACGCAGTACACTGTCTAGAAAGGTTTTCTGCAGTTTGCGCGGGCTCGAAGTGCGGTTAGCCCCCAAAAAGCCCCTTTTTTGAGCTTCTATGGGCGCCGATCACCGCCTGTCGGCCAACACCTGGACCGGCCGCCCGCGCCGCGCGCCCACTCAAATCTCGAGCTGTCTCGCGATCTCGACGACGTTCTGCGGCGGCAAATGGAAGCGATCGACGGCCTTGACAGCATTGCGATACAGGAACGCGAACAGCGCCAGCCGCCGGCCGCCCAAGCTTTGGCTTCCCGGCTTGTGCACGATCAGGTCGCGCGATGCGATGAACACCGCATTATCGAGATCGATCGCCGGATCGAGCCCCTGCACCTGGCGCAAGGCGCGCCTCAAATCCGGAATCTCGACGAAGCCGAATTGGGCGACGACCTGCCACCAGCCCTCGGTCACCCGAGATACGACCGTGCAGTTCGGAACCTCGACGCGCGGCGTATCGACGAATACGACGCTGAGGCTGATCACATGCCTCGGCAAGGCGCCCATGAAATGCACGTGGTCCATGGTCAGGCGCGATACCTTGTGCGTGCTCCTCGTGAGAAACACCATGGTTCCGTCGACACGCGGAATCTTGCCGGACTCCAGGTCGCGCAGGAACTGCTCGTCGGTCTGGGGTACTTGCGAGAGCGACGCCTTGACCGCATCGATGCCGGCACGCCACGTCAGCATCAAAATGAACAGCAGCAGAGCAAACGTCAGCGGCAGCCAGCCGCCCTCGGCGATCTTCAACAAATTCGCGGCGAAGAAGCCCGCATCGACGAATAGGAACAGGCCCGCCACGGGCAGCGTGATGGCGAGCGGCCAGCGCCAAACGCGGCGCATCGCGACGTACAGCAGTCCCGTGGTGAGCAACATCGTCGTCGCGACCGCCGTTCCGTAAGCACCCGCGAGCCGATCCGAACTGCCGAAACCAATCGTGATGCCCACGGTCGCGATCATCATGAGCCAATTGACGATCGGCACGTAAATTTGGCCGTAAACCGCATCCGATGTCTGGCGGATCGCGACCCCGGGCAGCCATCCCAACTGAACCGCCTGGCGCGTCATCGAGAACGAACCCGTGATGATCGCTTGACTCGCAATGATCGTCGCGACCGTTGCCAGAGCCACGAGCGGATAGATCGACCACGCGGGGGCCATCTCATAGAACGGATTGCCGGTAACCGTGCCCTTCTCGATCAGATACGCGGTCTGCCCCGCATAGCTCAGTAGTAGCGCCGGCAGCACGATCACATACCAAGACCAGCGAATCGGTCCCTTGCCGAAGTGTCCCATGTCGGCGTAGAGCGCCTCGCCGCCTGTGATGCACAAGAACACGCCGCCGAGAACCAGCAAACCCGTGCCGCCGGAATGCGCGAGAAATCGCACCGCGTGGGAGGGATCGATCGCCGCGAGCACGGCGGGCTGCCGCACGATTGCGAGTGCGCCGAGCAGCGCGATCACGGCAAACCACAGCAGCATGACCGGACCGAATGCGCGGCCGATTTTCTCGGTGCCGACACGCTGCGCGAGAAATAGCAGGATTAGGATCAGCACGGCGGTCGGCATCACGAAGGGCTTGAACGACGTGGTCACGACGTTCACGCCTTCGAGCGCGCTCAGCACGGAAATCGCGGGTGTGATCGCGCCGTCGCCGTAAATCAAAGCCGCACCCAGCAAGCCCATTCCGCTCAAGAATTTGACGCCGCGCGCGAAGCTGTTCGCGCCGACGAGCGACATTAGCGCCAAGATTCCGCCTTCGCCGCGGTTATCCGCGCGCATCACGAACAGGCAGTATTTTATCGAGATCGTGATGATCAAGGTCCAAAAGATCAACGAGAGAATGCCGAGCGCGCTTTCCGTCGAAAACCGACCGCCCGCGGCCTGCACCACGGTCTGCAGTGTATACAGCGGGCTCGTGCCGAGATCGCCGAACACGACGCCGAGCGCCGATAGCGCAGCCCAACTCGTGGCTTTTGTAGCCGGATTGGACCGATCGACATCGACGGGTTCGCTGGTCATTTAAAAGTCACCAATGGTTGCGCTGATCCACCCGAGCAAATGCTCTGCATAGACGCGATCGACGAGCAGAACAAATTCCGACTGACGCAGGCAGAGCGCGAGCACCGTGAGTTCGGCAAATCGGCCGATCAAGGCTTCGCCGGGCTTCGGCACCGCCGCGGCGGCGCCGATGCGCACCAACAAATCCTCGCCGCGCGACCCCTGGATGCGCACCGCCCAGATGCCTCCGCTCTGATCGACGAAGCTTGCTTCGCGGGCGCCCTCGAGGCCTGCCACTAGCCGCTCGAGCGGCTCCGCATGCGCGCTCAATATGAGCGTTTCGGTGGGACTGCGCCAGGCCGAGGTGATTTCGCCCGATGCACCGGCACACAAAACCTGCCGCGGTTGCGGCAGCACACCGCCGGGGATTCCGGTGAGCAGTGCAGCCGCATCGCGCGCATCGACATAGCGCAGGGCGGCGACGCGGATCCGCGTATCGAGTCCGACCTCCAAGCCATCGATGCTCCAGTGGGTCTTATCCATGCAGGCGCTCACCGCCCGGATCGACGAACGGCGTCTTGACGACGATCGCTTCGATCGTCGAGCCGAGATGATGCAGGCGCAGATGCTCACCGAGGCGCTGCGTGCCGCGCGCGAGCATCGCGAGCGCGACAGGAGCGTTCAACGCCGGACTCCAGTAGCTCGAGGTCACATGACCCTCGGAGCAGCTCGGCGGCGGCGCAGCCGCAATTTGCGCACCGACGGGCAACGGGGTTCGTCCGTCCAAAGGCGCCAGCCCGACCAGTTGCAAACGATTCGGATCCTGGGCCGCCGGCCGCAGCAGCGAACGGCGACCGACAAAATTCGCGGCTTTGCGCTCTAGCGCCCGCGCGAAGCCGACATCGCCGGGCAAGGTCGTTCCATCGGTGTCGGTACCGATATGCAGGTAGCCCTTTTCGGTGCGCAGGATCTCGAGCGCCTCGATCCCATAGAGCACGGCCTCGAAGCGCGGCGCGAGCGCCCACAGGCGCTCGAGCAAGGCGCGCACGTGGTCGGCGGGCAGGTTGATTTCATAGCCGAGTTCGCCGCTGAAACTCGCGCGTAGTACGCGCAGCGGCCAGCCCTCGAACCGGCTCGTGCGCATCGTCATGTGTTTCATGCGCGCCGGCGACAATTCCGGATCGAAGCCGAGCGCCGCGAGCCAATCCCAGGCGCGCGGACCCGCAACCGTGACATTGCCCCAGCGTGAGGTCACGGGCGTCACGAGCACTTTGAGGTGCGTGTATTCGCATTGCAGCCATTCCTCGAAGGCCGCGGCCGTGCGCTCGACGCCCGCGCTCGTGGTATTGACCCAATAGTGCTGATCGCCCAGCCGCGCGACGATTCCGTCGTCGACCAAGATGCCGTTCTCGTTGAGCAGCAATCCGTAGCGCGCCTGGCCCAAGCTCAAGTTCGACATCGTGCCGACGTACATCAGATCGAGGAATTCGGCGGCATCGGGCCCGAATACTTCGAGCTTCCCGAGCGGCGAGCCGTCGAGGAGCCCTGCGCGCTTGCGCACCGCGCCGGCCTCGCGCTGAGCCGCTAAGTCCAGGCTTTCGCCGGGTCTTGGGTAGGCAGCCGGACGCACCCAGGCGCCGAATTGTTCGAACAATGCGCCGCGCTCTTCGTGCCATGAAGCCGCGGGCAAGCGTTTGAGCGGACGGTAGAGCGCGCCGACCCGCCGGCCGACGAGCAAGCCGAGCGTGACCGGTGCGAACGGCGGTCGAAATTTCGTCGTGCCGACCGCGGCCGGATCGCGCCCGATGAGATCGCCCATCATCACGAGCGCATTGACGTTGCTGGTCTTGCCCTGGTCGGTGCCCATCCCCGTGGTCGTGTAGCGTTTGAGGTGCTCGACCGATCGATAGTTCTCACGCGCCGCGAGGCTCACGTCGCTCGCCGCAACGTCGTTTTGCAGATCGATGAACTGCTTGCCCCCGAGGCCGGGCAGATACGTGTTCGCGAGCGATCGGCCGGCGCCGCCGAACGGTGCGCTCGGTGGCGGCGCGCCGCGCACGATCGCCCGCGCGAGTTCGATCGCGTGATTGACGGCAGCCTGCCGTTCGAACACGCCCGCACAGGCGCCTACGCTCGCCAAACCGGGTGCCGTGCCGTCGGGCACGAACATCGCGCACTCCTCGAGCCAGCGCAATTTTCCGCCGGCTTGCGAATGCAGATGAACCGCCGGCGCTTGCCCGCCGGCGTTCAAGATCGCATCACATTCGATCGTTTCACTCTGTCCGCGCGCGCCGAGCGCAACGACGCTGCAGCCGCGGACCGCGCGCTTTCCGGTCACGCGCGCGACGGCCGCTTCGTTGATGATTCGACATGCAGCCGATTGCAGGCTGCGCTCGGCGCGTGGGCGTCGGTCGATCAGCGCGACAACCTCGACGCCCGCGGCCTGCAGTGAATCGGCGACGCGATACGCCGAATCGCTGTTCGCGGCAATCACGACGCGCCGGCCGCAGGCAACGCCGAATACCCGTGCATATTTCTCCGCGGCGCCCGCGAGCATGACGCCCGGCCGGTCATTATCAGGGAACAGCATCGGCCGCTCGAACGCGCCCGTGGCGGCGATCACGTTGCCGGCCCGTATCTTCCAGAGACGCTCGCGCAGCACGCCGGCCGCGGTTTGCGTTCCCTCATAGGTAGGCCCCAGCGCTTCGCTCGCACAGACCAAATTGTGATCATAGACGCCGAATGCCGTCGTGCGCGTCAGCACGCGGATGCCGAGCCGCTGAACGTCGGCGGCGAGCGCCGCCACATCCGCATCCCCGCGCCATGCCAAATTGCCGCCGACTTCGGCGGCGCTCGTCAGCAGCAGTGTCTGAGCGCCCGCGCGCGCCGCCTCGGTGGCGGCGCTCAAGCCCGCAATTCCGCCGCCGACCACCAAGACGTCGATCGTTGCCGAAACTTCCTCGTAGCGGTCCGGATCGGGCAGTCCGGATGCGCGGCCGAGACCCGCCATTTTGCGAATCGCAGGTTCGAACAAATGCCAGTCCGGCCACATGAAGGTTTTGTAGTAAAAGCCCGCGGGCAATAAGCAATTGAATACCTGATTGACCGCGCCGAGATCGAACCCGACGCTCGGCCAGCAGTTGACGCTGGCAGCTACCAGACCCTCGTGGATTTCGACGAGCGTCGCCCGCAGATTGGGAGTGCGACGTGGGCCCTCGCCCACATCGACGAGTCCCGTGGGCTCCTCGATCCCGCAGGAAAAGATTCCGCGCGGGCGGTGCAGCTTGTAGCTGCGGCCGACGAGCCGCACGTCGTTGGCAAGCAGCGCGGAGGCCAGGCTGTCGCCGTGAAAGCCACTCAAGGCACGCCCATTGAAGTGGAAGCGCACCGATCGGTTGCGATCGATGCGCAGCCCCGCGGGCGCCGGCAGGCGGCTTGCGCTCATCGCGGCGCCGGCTCCGTGATTCCGTAGATCGAAACGATCGCGTGAGTGACGGTGTTGCGCGCGAGGTTGAACCACTGCCCGCAGCCCTGCGCATGGCGCCAGCGCTCGAAATGCAGCCCTTTTGGATTGTCGCGAAAGAACAGGTACTCGCCCCAGGTCCGGTCGCTCGACTCGAGCGGCGGCCGCACGATGTGGGTCGTGCCACCGCAGACGAACTCGTTCTCGTCGCGTGGTCCGCAGTAAGGACAGGTGATGTGCAGCATGGCGGGAGTTATCGAAGCATGCGCTAGTGGGCGATGCCCGATGCGGCGGCTTCGTCGATGAGCCGTCCCGAAATGAATCGCTCGAGCTGAAAGGCTTCGGCGAGCGGATGACTTTGACCGGTTGCGAGTACGTGCGCGAGCGTCCAGCCACCGACCGGAATCCCCTTGAATCCGCCGGTACCCCATCCGCAGTTGATGTAGAGGCCCGGAACCGGGGTCGGGCCGATGATCGGGCTGGAGTCATGGACGACGTCGACGATGCCCGCCCATTGGCGCAACATGCGCAGGCGGCTGAACGCGGGGAACATCGCCAGGGTTCCGGCCAGGATCGATTGTTCGACCGCGAAGCTGCCGCGTTGGGCATAGGAGGGGAACAAGTCGAGCATTGCACCGATGACCATCTCGCCCTTGTCCGACTGGCTCACGTAGGCGCCCGTGCCCGGCGACAGCACCACGGTATCGAGCAGCGGCTTGATCGGTTCACTGACCAGCGCCTGCAGCGCATAACTCGTCACCGGCAGGCGAAAACCCGCGAGCTGCGCGAGCACCGAACTGTGTCCGGCCGCCGCAATACCGATGCGCTCGGCGCGAATTTCTCCACGGCCGGTGTCGACCCCGACCACGCGCTCACCCTGCTTGAGAAATGCGCGGACCTCGCAATTTTGAATGATATCGACGCCGAGCCTCGACGCCGCACGCGCATAGCCCCACGCCACGGCATCGTGGCGTGCGGTGCCGCCGCGGCGTTGCGTGAATCCGCCGAGGATCGGCAATCGCGCATCCGGCGACATGTCGAGTATGGGAGCAAGCGCCGCGACCTGTTCGCGCGTCAAGATTTCGGCTTCGATACCGTTCATTTGCATCGCGTTGGCCCAACGTGACATCGCATCGAGGTCATGCCGGCTGTGCGCGAGTAACACGAGGCCGCGCTGGCTCAGCATGATGTTGAAATTGAACTCCCTGGCAAGACCCTCGTAAAGCTTCAGCGAAAAATCGTAGAGGCGCGCGCTTTCCGGATATAAATAATTCGAGCGCACGATCGTCGTGTTGCGACCGGTATTGCCCCCGCCGATCCAGCCTCGTTCGAGCACCGCGACGCTCGTGATCCGGTGGTTCTTCGCCAGATAATAGGCTGCGGCGAGACCGTGTCCGCCGCCGCCGATGATGATTGCGTCGTATTTCGATTTGGGCTCGCGCGTCTCCCATGCCGGAGCCCAATTCCGGTGCCCCGCGAGCGCACCGCGCAGCAAAGACCAGGCCGAATAATTCATAGGAGTCTCATAGGCGGCGAAACGATAGCAATATTCCCGCCGCCGACATAGCCCCGGTGCGTATTGTTTTGAGTGGTTCGCGTCGCCGCGATTTGCGAAGCGGCGCGGATTCCGTAGACTGACGCCCCCATGGTGCGCATCCCCGTCGCCGGCTACCTCACGCTATTGCTGGCGGGACTCGCGCTTGTGGCGCAAGCCTCCTCTACGTTTCCCGCTGCAACGACGACGCCCGCAGCGCCCGCCGGCATGCTGGTCGGTTCACTCACGTTGCAACGCTGCGCCGACGTCGATGCGTATTGCGGCTCCGTCGAACGCCCCCTGGATCCATCCGAAACCGTCCCCGGCGGCGTCTCGGTTCATTTCGAATTTTATCCGCACACCGACCCCGGTGCACCGACCGGCATGCTCGTCTCGACAGAAGGCGGTCCCGGCTACCCGGCAAGCCTGTCGCGCGACGATTACCTCGCGTTGTTGGGGCCCTTGCGTGCCGGACGCGATTTGCTGCTCATGGATAATCGGGGAACCGGACAATCGGGCGCGGTCGACTGTCCGCAGCTGCAGACCGCGGAACGCTGGACCGTCGAGGCGGTCGGCGCTTGCGGCCGATCGCTCGGCGATCGCGCCGCACTCTACAGCACCGCCTTGGCGGTCGATGATCTTGCCGCGATCCTTGGCCTATTGCAGATACAGCGCGTCGACATGTACGGAGATTCCTACGGCACCTATTTCACGCAAGTCTTCGCGGTAAAGCATCCGGAACTGCTACGCTCCGTCGTTCTCGACGGCGCCTACCCCTTGAGCGGCGCTGACTACGCTTGGTGGCCGACCTATGCGCCGGCGATGCGCGACAAATTCAATATCGCCTGCAAACGCTCCAAGGCCTGCAGCGAAACGCCGGGCGATTCGATCGAACACATACTGCCCGCGCTGGCGCAATTGCGCGCCAATCCGTTTCCGGCGCAGGGCCGCGACGCCGATGGCGAGGACAAGTCTTTCACGGCAAGCGCGGCGCAGCTCGCGACCGTGATGTTCGCGAGTTCACCGGCATTCGCATCGGTGCGCGAGCTGGACGCGGCCGCCCGTGCGTTCGCGGGCGGCGATCGCTTGCCGCTGCTGCGTTTGATGGCGGAGACGGTCACCGGGGTCGACTCGCGAGATCCGAGCGCGAACCCCGCCAAATGGAGCGCCGGCCTCGCCGCGGCCGTGATGTGCCAGGATCCGCCCCAGATTTTCGACATGCGGCTCCCGCCCGAGCTGCGCGCTGCCGAGCGGGATCGGGTCATCGCGGCGCGCAAGCGCTCCGCGCCGGATACTTATGCACCGTTCACGATCGATGAGTACCGTGGAATGCCGCTCGATTACAGTTTCCTCGATCAATGTGTCGCCTGGCCCGTTGCGCCCACGGCCCATCCCGCGGGCCATGTCGTGCCCGAGCATGCAGCTTTCCCGGATGTACCGGCGCTCGTCGTCTCCGGTGAGCTCGACAACATGACGACCGTCGCTGACGGCGCCGCCGCCGCGCGTGAGTTCAAGCAAGGCCACCAGGTCGTCATTGCCAACAGCTTTCATGTCAACGCATTGCCGCGCGCGCGCAGCGCCTGTGGCGCCGAGATCGTTCGGGCCTTCCTCGACAATCTCGCGGTACCCGATGCCGGCTGCGCCTCGCGCGTCCCGCCGCTGCGGCTCGTCGCGCAATTCGCGCGCCACGCCGCGGAACTTGCGCCTGTGGCGCCGCGTGCCGGAAACCGCGCTGACGCCGAGCGGCTGCGCGTTGCCAACGCCGCCCTGCAGACGCTCGGCGATGTGCTCGCGCGCGTGCCGGAAAATACCTCGGGATCCGGCAAGGGGCTGCGCGGCGGCAGCTTTCTGATCGTGCAGCACGGTGCGAACCTCCACGTGAGCCTTTATCAGGTGCGCTGGACCGAGGATGTCGCCGTGAGCGGCGCGATCGAACGATCGCCGGGACACGAGCGGGAAGTGCTTGCGCGCCTCAAGCTCAATGCTCTCAGCGGGTTCAATGGCGATCTCGTGGTTCGCTGGCGCGAAGGCGCCGCCGCCGCAGTCGTACAACTGTCAGGCCGGCTCGGAGATCTGCGCGTCGAGGCTACCGCCGCCGCGCCCTGAGCGACGCGCAGAGACGTTGGCTAACGTCTCGACCGCTATTCTGCATTGGTCTCCTTGCCGAAGCGGTAATTGAGGCGCACGCCAAAGACCCGCGGCTCGTTCGTCGTCTCGCGCAGATCGAAGTTGCCGGTGTTGCTGTAGATGATCGCGTTCTTGTCCGCAAGATTCGTAATGTAGAACTCGGCGAGCCATTGAGCGCCCTCGGGGGTCAGCCCCAGGCGCAGGTTTGAGATCGTGTAGCTCGGCTGCAAGATACGCGGCAGCCCCGTGTTCTTGTCATCGGGATTCAGGCCGTTCCACATGTCACCCTTGTGCGCCATGTCGAGCTGCGCGTAGCCGCGCAGCCTGCCGCTGATCGGGTGTTCGTAGCGCGCGTTCCAGCTCCAGCTGAAGTACGGCGAGAACGGCAGTCGTTCGCCCACGTACGAGTCGTAGCTGGCGCTCGCCGCAGAAGTAACTTTCGCATCGGTGTAGTCGGCGGACACTTGCGTTGACCAGTTGCTGTTGATCTTATAGTCGATGTTTGATTCCACACCGTAGATCTGCGCGTCGCCGACGTTGATGTTGTAGCTCGCAGAAGGGCAGACATTGGCGTCGTAGATGAGCGCTTGCAGTTGTTTCCATTCCATGAGGTAGGCAGCGCCGTTCCACAGCAGGCGTCCCTCGAGACTCGTCGTTTTCCAGCCGAATTCGAAATTATTGAGCGTGTCCGGCGTGTAATTTTGGGGCACGCCGTTGACGTAGCAACTGGGCGGATCGCCCGCGTTGGTGCCGCCCTCGCGGAAACCCTGCGCGAAATCTGCGTAGAGCATCACGTGGTCGGCGAGCTTGTAGTTGATGCCGAATTTGCTATCCCACTTGTGCGAAGAAGTATCTATATTGCTGGGTACCGGCGGGGCATAAGCGAACTGGACGAACGGCGTGATGTACGAGGCGTGGGACTGAAAGTGCACGACGCCCGCTTCGACGTTGAGCTTGTCGGTGATGTCGAAGCTGATATTGGCGAACTCCGTGGTTTGCAGCTCGACGGAGGTTTCCGTGTACGAGTACCACTGTCCGGCCGGCAGCGAGGGTGCAGTCAATTGGTAATAATTGAGGTAGGACTGGAACGCCGCGCCCTGATATTGCAGTCCCGGCATGTAGTAGGTATTGCTGTAATCCTTATCGACGGTCTTTTCCCAGTACAGCCCGCCGAGCCAGTGAAATCGGCCGCCCGGCTTGGATGAGAGGCGCAACTCATCGGACCAGCGCTGTGGGTTGATGGTGTAGGAATAAAATTGCAGCGGCGCTTTGCATCCCGTGAACGGGCCGCCACCGTAGTAGGGGTCATTCAAGCAGGTGAAGCCCTCCTGGGTTCCGGGGTAGCCGTTGGGCGGAGTGTTCTTGGCACCGGCGTTGAAGTTCTGCTCATATTGCGAGTACTCGTTCCACTGGCGCCTGGGCTGCGACCAATAGGTGCTGGCAAACACGAGGTCTCCGATGCCGACATCGCCGTCCAGGTGAAAGTCGAGCGCCTTGGTCTGGAAATTATCGGATTCCGGTCCGAATCGCTCGACGGTTCGCGGCGCAAGCGTAGGATCTTCGTCCCATGCCCCGACGGTATCTTGGCGCTGAAAGCTGTAGGTCAGGCTGGCACTCCAATTTTCGCTGAACTCCGCCCGGAGCGCCGCTCGGCCGCCAACGATGTGCTCGCGGTTGTAGTCGTTGCCCGCCCATTGCGCATTGTTGGAGACCACACCGTTGACCCAGGTGCGCGTCACCAGATGGTTATCGATGAAACCACCCTGACTGTCACTGAATGCGGATGCGCGAAAGCCCAACACCCCATCGATGATCGGCACGTTTACAAACCCCTCGTAGGTCGCATTTTTCGTGCCACCCTGAATTTTGCCGCCATCGAAGTCGACCCCGGCGCTGAAGGCGTGTACATCGGGCTTGTTGGTGACGTATCGAATCGCGCCCGACATCGCGCCTGCGCCGAAAGTCGTGCCCTGCGGGCCGTTGAGGATCTCGATGCGCTCAATGTCGTATAAATGCAGGTCCGGCTGTGCACCGGAATAGCTCATCGACATATCATCGACAAAAAAGCCCGTCGAGGACGTATTCGCATAGTTCGGGTTGCTGCCATCCGAAACGCCGCGCATGATGAATAGTTGCGTGCCCGGACCCACGCTGATGAAGGAAATGGACGGTACCTTCTGCGCATAGTCGTCGAAATTCGCGATGCCGAGGTTCTGCATGTCTTTCTTGGTGAAGACGTCGATGCTCAACGGGACGTCCTGAAGGTTCTCCTGGCGCTTGCGCGCCGTGACGACGATTTCCTGCAGAGGAGTGGCATCGGAGGCCTCGAGCGCAATCGCGGGCGGAGGAGATACAGCGAGCGCGGCGGCTACGGCGAGACTGATCTTGGAGCCTGTGGCGCAGGCCCGAGGCGCCGCACGCATCGTAGGTAAGCGGACGACAGCATCCCGGCGGCGCGGTAATTTCATAAGCATCCCCTCGGCGGTTTTTTGTCCAGGCGCGCTCGACTCAAGGTCGGCCGCATCGTCGGATCATCCCTGGTTCGGGCATCTGCCGTCAACCCTTGAACAAGCGTTCAGTTCGCGGCCTCGAAGCGCAGTAGGCTGTCGCCGAGCGCCTGCCGCAATGGTTGCAGTTCTTTCTCGAAGTGACGCCAGTACCCCACACTGGTGCTGTAGATCGGTTGGCGCACTTGTTCGGCGCTTGCCGTGCGCACGGATCGCCGGGTCTCGTGAAAATTGAGGCAGGCGGCCTCGAACGGCAGACCGCAATGATCGAGCAGGCGGCGGATGTTGGCTTCCGGGTCGCGAACCACGTCTTCATGCTGAACCTGCAGCACTTTGCCGGGCAGTACCGCGTCCCAGTGGTCCATGAGCGATAAATAGCATCGGTAATAACGACCGAGATCATGGAGGTCGTAGCTGAAGGTCTGCCCCTCGGCAAAATGCTGCTTGAAAGCACTGAAACAGCAGTCCATTGGATGGCGGCGCGCATCGATGATGATTGCGTTCGGCAATATCGCGTGAATAAGCCCAATATGGCTGAAATTGTTGGGCAGCTTGTCGGTAAAGTGCGCGCGCCCGGATCGCAGCGGCGCGGTCTCTTCCAAGTACCGGCTTCCGAGTGCCGTGAGCACGCCGATCGGGGCGGTGCCGACCGTTTCCGGATAGCCATCACGGCTCGCCACCAAGTCGTCAAACTGGCGCGTGATGTTCATGATGTTGGGCAGCTCCATGGTGCCTTCCACGCGCGAGTGGCTGGCTAAGATCTGCTCCAAAAGCGTCGAACCAGACCGCGGCAAACCGACGATGAAAATTGGTGCAGGATCCGGATTGCCGCTGCCGGCACGCCCGGCAAAGAATTCCTTCGAGAAGAAGGTGCGAATGCGGGCAGATTGCCGTTCAAACCCGTCGACATCAAACGGGGCATCCAGGCGCCGCAGCGCATTGCCGCAAGCGTAGTGCGCGAAGGCCTCGGCATACTGCTGACGCTGTTCAAAGGCCTTGCCGAGTGCAAAATGCAGCTGCGCCTCGTCGGACCGCCCGCGCTTATTGGTCACGAGCAGGCGCTGCTGCATGGTCTCGACCTCGGCGTCGCTAAGGCTGTAGTTCTTGAGGTCGGCAAGACTCCAATAGGCTTCCGCGATACCCGGATCCATCGCGAGCGCCGCTTTGTAGGAAGCTTCGCTGTCGGCGCGCCGGCCGAGGGTCTTTTGCACGTGGCCGATGGACATCCGCAGTCGAACCTCATCGGGCTGTAGCTGCGACGCTTGCTCGTAGGCTTCGAGGGCCTCCTCCTGGCGCATCAGCCGTGTCGAGACGGTGGCGATCGTGATCCAACTCTGCGGGTTCTTCGGCTCAATCGTGATGAGCCGCCGCGCAGCCGCTTCCGCTTCCGCCAGCCGCCCGAGTGCAATCAGCACGGGTCCGAGCCCGCGCCATGCGAGTGGATTGTGTGCGGACTGGTTCAGCGCATGGCGCAGCAGCCGCTCGGCATCAATGGGCCTGTCCGCCGCAAGCGAGAGCGCAGCCAGACCGCACAACGCGGCATAGTGACTGGCATCTTCCTGGAGGATTTTGCGAAAAACTCGCTCCGCTGCTTTCCGGTCGTCCGCTACGAGCGCAGCCGTACCCTCCTCCACTGACCTACGATGCGGATCGGTAAGGCGAGCGCGTTCGAAAGCAAGTCGAGCGTCTGGAAATTGCTCGAGCTCTACGAGAACATCGCCGTATGCGAGCCAGGCGAGATGGTGTTGCGGTATCTTCTCGAGCACCCGCCGTACCTCTTCGCGTGCCTGCGCAGCACGTCCGTCGCGCCGGTAAGCCCGCGCCAGATCGACTCGCGCGTCTGCAAAATCAGGTACTCGTTCAAGCACCCCTTGGAGCGCGGCGATGCTCTCGGGAATCTTGGTCTGCTGTAGTAGCGCAGCGCCCAATAGCCACTGGCAATTCGCTTCTCCGGGGTATTGCGCCTCGAGCGCGTGCAGCCAACGCTGCGCGGTTGCGGCGCGGCCGGCGCGCAGCGCGGCCTGCGCCTGGGCCAAGCGCTCTGAAAAAGTGGCTGTTGGTTCCGGCGAGGTCAAGAAAGAAGTATATGCGCCGTTGCCGTCGGTCGAAAGATCGGCCCATTTTGCCTGCGTCGCAGCCGTAGCAGCGCAGGTCGCGTATGGATCATCGGCCGCAGTCCCCGACTCGCTACTATGGCTGGATGGAATTTCAAACCTCGCAGCCTTTGGTACTCACGGCAACTTGCACGAGCCGCATGGGCACGGCCGCGGCCGTCACGGGATTTCTCGCCTCGAACCGCCAGTACATCATGGAGATGCAGCAGTTCGACGATGTCCTGACCAAACGATTCTTCCTGCGCGTGACCTTCTGCGGCGTCGCCGGCGAGCCGGTCGACCTCATGCGACTGCGCGGAAATTTCGTGCGGATTGCGAATTCCGAACAAATGCATTGGAACATTCACGACGGCGCCCAGCGCAGCCGCGTGCTCATATTGGTCTCGAAACTCGATCATTGCCTCGAAGATCTGCTGTATCGGCAGCGGATCGGCGAGTTGCCGATGGACATCAGCGGCGTCGTCTCGAATCATCCGGACATGCGGCCGATAGCCGAAAGGCACGGCATTCCTTACTTTCTGATGCCGATCACGCCGGCCACGAAAGCGCAGCAGGAATCGAAACTGCTCGAACTCATCGAATCGACGCAAACGGATCTCGTCGTGCTCGCGCGCTACATGCAGATTTTCTCGGACGAGGTCTGCAAGCAGCTGCGCGGCCGCGCGGTCAACATTCACCATTCGTTTCTGCCCGGCTTCAAGGGCGCGAAGCCGTACCATCAGGCCCACGAACGCGGCGTCAAGCTCATTGGCGCGACCGCGCATTACGTCACCGGCGACCTCGACGAGGGTCCGATCATCGAACAGATCGTGGAGCGCGTCGATCACAGTTTCACACCCGAGATGCTCGCCGCGGTCGGCCGCGACTCCGAGCGGCGCGCGCTGTCGACCGCCGTTCGCCTGCTGCTCGAGCACCGCGTATTCCTCGACGAAAACAAAACCGTCATTTTCAAATAGGCGGCTCTGAAGCGCGCAGCGACAGCCGGACGCCGCTCAATGCGCCTTGCTGAATTCCATGCGGCCGATTTTGCGCTCGGCGCTCGGCGGATGGCCGAATTGATTGCGATAGCACTTGGAGAAATGCGGCGGCGATTGAAAACCGCAAGCCGCGGTGATGTCCATGATCGGCATCGCGGTCTGCAGCAACAGCTCCCGCGCGCGCCGCAGGCGCATTTCGAGGTAATAGCGCTTCGGAACGCAATTCAGATCGCGCTTGAATAGCCGTTCGATTTGACGGCGCGACAGTCCCGTCGCCTTCGCGATCTTGTCGAGCGACAAGGGCTTCTCGATATTTTCCTCCATGAGCTGTGCGACGCGGATCAGCCCGCGATTCGACAGCCCAATCTGTGCACGCAAGGGAATGTATTGGCGATCGGTGTCCTTTCGCACCCGATCCACGATGAATTGTTCGGACACGAGCTGGGAGATCCTGGGGCCGAGCTTCAATTGGATCAGATGCAGCATCAGATCGAGCGGCGCCGTGCCGCCGGAACACGTGAATCGGTCCTTGTCGATCGAGAACAGCTGATCGCTGAAGCGCACGCGCGGAAACTCCTCGCGCAGTGCCGACAGATTTTCCCAATGGATCGTCGCCTTCAGATGATCTAGCAGGCCGGCGCGCGCGAGCGCATAACCGCCGGTGCACAGCGCGCCCAAGGGCAAGCGCCGATCGGCGAGCCGGCGCAATTGCGAGAGCAGTGCCGGCGAAACCGCGTCGCGCACGTTGATGCCCCCGCAGACGAACAAGATGTCGACGACGCCGAGTTTCTCCAGGCCAATCGTCGGCGTCAATTGCAGTCCGCTGCTCGCCATCGCGGTCTGCCCGTCGAGCGTCACGATGCTCCATTCGTAGACATCGCGACCCATGATCCGATTCGCCATGCGCAGCGGCTCGAGGGCATTCGAAACGGCAATCAGCGAGTAATTCGGGAGCGTGAGAAACGCGTACTTGCACTTGCGCAACAACGCGGCGGTTTCCAATGCGTCCTCCAATCGGTTCGAAGTCTCGGTCGCGGGACTAGTATGCCACCCGGGGCTGCCGCGTGTCTCATTTTGACCCTGTTTTGTCGTTTTTCGGATCTATCCGACCGGGCCAACGGGCCAGCTGCAACCCCGGCCATGACGCATTTCTGTCAGGGACTGTCGCAATTGTTCTCTTGTTTGATTAGCCGGTCGCTACACTGGCGTTTGCATTCACGAAGGGGTTCACCGCACATGAAAACTCATGCCCGTGTCGTCGTCATCGGCGGCGGCGTTGTGGGCGTCAGCACGCTCTACCATTTGAGCCGCAAGGGCTGGTCTGACGTGGTGCTGCTCGAGCGCGCCGAACTGACCGCCGGGTCGACCTGGCATGCGGCCGGCCTTCTGCCCCTGTTCAATATGAGCTACACGGTCGGGCAGCTGCACAAGTACTCGGTCGACCTCTACAAGCGCCTGCCCGCCGAGACCGGCCAGGACGTGAGTTTTCACGTGACCGGAAATCTGCGCCTCGCGACCTGCCGGGATCGCATGGACGAGTATCAAAAATATTGCGGGACGGCCAATACGATCGGCGTGCCGTTCCAGGTGATTTCACCGCAAGCCGTCAAGGAATTATGGCCGCTGATCGACGTGGGCGACGGCGTCAATACGCCCAAGATCGTCGGCGCGCTCTACCACCCGGACGACGGGCACATCGCGCCCGCGGATCTGACGATGGCGCTGCGCAAGGGTGCGCGCAATCGTGGCGCGGAGATCTACGAGCAAACCGAAGTCATCGCCGTCAAGCGCACGGCATCCGGCGAATGGCAGGTCACGACCAACAAGGGCGAGATCATCGCAGAGCACGTCGTCTGCGCGACCGGGAACTACGCGCGCCAGACCGGCCGCATGTTCGGCATCAACGTGCCGTCGATCCCGGTCGAACACCAATATATCGTTTATGACGAGTCTCCCGAGCTGCGCGCCTATCGGCTGGCCGGCGGCAGCGAACTCGCCGTGCTGCGAGAGTCCGACAAGTCTTATTACCTGCGCGAGGAGCGCATGGGCTGGATATTAGGGCCCTATGAAGCCGGTGCACCCGCGCGTTTTGCCGACGGCGTTCCTGATTGGTTCGGCAAGAGCCTGTTCGAAGGCGATTTGGACCGTCTGCTGCCGCACGTCGAGGCGGCGATGCGGCGCGTGCCGTCGCTCGCGAACTGCGGCATCAAGGACATCGTCAACGGCCCGATCGCCTACACGCCCGACGGCAGTCCGCTGATCGGGCCTGCTTGGGGCGCGAGGAATCTGTGGCTCAACGAAGGCCATAGCTTCGGCATTACCGCTGCGGGCGGCTCCGGCTGGCAGCTTGCGGAATGGATCGTCGAGGGCGAACCGGGCATCGACATGGCGGCGGTCGATCCGCGCCGCTACGGCCCCTATACGAGCAAGCGCTACGTCGTTCAAAAGAACGAAGAAACCTATCGCAACGTCTTCGTGATCCACTATCCGGATGAGGAGCGAAGCGATGCGCGTCCGGCGAAAACCAGTCCGATTTACGACAAGCTCGCGCGCATGGGCGCGGTGTTCGGACAGCGCTACGGCTGGGAGCGTGCCAATTGGTTCGCCCCGCGCGGCGTGGATCCCAAGGACCAGTGGAGTTTCCGCCGCTCCAATTATTTCCCGCACGTCGGCGCCGAAGCACTGCGTTTGCGCCGCGATGTCGGCGTGATCGACCTCTCGCCGTTCACGAAGCACGAGGTGTCGGGCCCGGGATCGGAAGCCTGGCTCGACAGCCTGGTCGCGAACAAGGTGCCGACCAAGATCGGCCGCATTGCGCTGTGCCATGCGCTCACGCGCCGCGGCGGCATTCGCTCCGAGTTCACGATCACCAAGCTCGGCGAGGAGCGGTTTTACGTGGTCAGCGCGGGCGCCGCGGAGCGCTACGACAGTGACTATCTGCAGCAGTTGCTGCCAGCCGTCGGCGGCGGCGTCAACATCACGCTGCGCAATATCACGACGAGCCGGGGCTGCTTCGTGCTCGCCGGCCCGCGCTCGCGCGAGGTCCTCGCGAAGCTCACCGATTTGCCGCTCGACAATGCTGCATTTCCTTGGCTCACCGGTCAGGTTGCCGAGGTCGGCCTCGCAACCGACGTCTACCTGCTGCGTGTCAACTTCGTCGGTGCGCTCGGCTGGGAGATGCACTTTCCGATCGAATATGCACACCACTTGTTCGACGCGATGTTTGCGGCCGGCGCCGAATTCGGCATCGGCATGGCCGGCATGCGTGCGATGGAATCGCTGCGCATGGAGAAATCGTATCGCATGTGGGGCACCGACCTGACGCCGGACTACACGCCCTATGAGGCGGGCCTCGATCGCTTCGTGCGCCTCAACAAGGGCGCGTTCATCGGCAAGGAGGCTTTGGAGAAGCAGCTCGCGGCGGGAATCCCGCACCGCTTCATCACGCTCGAAGTGCATGGTGTCGTCGATGCCGATCCGCTCGGCAACGAGCCGCTATACGACCTTCAGGGCAAGCTCATCGGTCGCGCAACCTCGGGCTACTACGGCCATGCGCTCGGAAAGAGCCTCGCGATCGGCTACGTCGATCCGGCTTTTGCGCGCGAAGGCACCGAACTGCTGATCGAGATTCTCGGCGAGCGCAAGCGCGCGACGATACTCGTCGACTCGCCCTATGACCCGGAGAACAAGGACCTCCGCGCTTGAACGCTCCATGAGCAAGCAGCATTTTTCCGCGTTGGCGCTCATCCTGCGCGGGCTCTCGCGCCACCGGAGCTGGCAGCCGCAGTGGCGAAAAGCCGAGCCGAAGCCGGCCTATGATGCGGTCATCATCGGTGGCGGCGGCCACGGCTTGGGGGCCGCCTATTACCTCGCCGCTGAACATGGCCTGACCAATATCGCGGTTCTCGAGAAGGGCTGGATTGGGGGCGGTAACACGGGCCGCAACACGACGATCATCCGCTCCAATTATCTGTTCAACGAAAGCGCGGCGCTCTATGACCATTCGGTCAAGCTCTGGGAGTCGCTCTCGCAGGTGCTCAACTACAATGTGATGTTCTCGCAGCGCGGCGTCATGATGCTCGCGCACACGGTGCATGACATCCAGGTGTTCAAACGCCATGTCCACGCGAATCGCTGCAACGGCGTCGACAACGAGTGGCTCGAGCCGCAGCAAGCCAAGGAATTTTGTCCGCTGCTCAACATCAGCGACGACATTCGCTATCCGGTGCTCGGAGCTGCGCTGCAGCGGCGCGGCGGCACGGCGCGCCATGATGCGGTCGCCTGGGGTTATGCGCGCGCGGCCGACTCACTCGGCGTCGATATCATCGAGAACTGCGAAGTAACCGGCATCCGGCGCACAGCGAACGGCGCCGTCGAAGCGCTCGAAACGAGTCGCGGGCTCATCCGTACGCCGAAGGTCGGTGTCTCGGCGGCCGGCAACACGAGCGTGGTCATGCGCTTGGCCGGCGTGCATTTGCCGCTCGAGAGCTATCCATTGCAGGCATTGGTTTCCGAGCCCGTCAAGCCGATATTTCCGTGTGTCGTAATGTCCAATACGATTCATGCCTACATCAGCCAGTCGGACAAGGGTGAACTCGTGATCGGCGCCGGTACCGACGCCTACACGTCGTATACCCAGCGCGGCGCGTTGCACATCAACATGCATACGCTCGATGCAATCTGCGAGCTGTTCCCCAATTTCCGCCGCATGCGCATGATGCGCAACTGGGGCGGCATCGTCGACGTCACCCCCGACCGCTCGCCGATCATCGCCAAGACGCCTGTGCCCGGCCTCTACGTCAATTGCGGCTGGGGAACCGGTGGGTTCAAAGCCACGCCGGGATCGGCTCACGTGTTCGCTTGGACGATCGCGCATGACGAGCCGCACCCGATCAATACGCCGTTCACGATCGAGCGCTTCCGTGACGGTTTTCTGATCGACGAGGCCGCGGCAGCTGCCGTGGCGCATTGAGCGAGACACCCGATGCTGCTCATCGTCTGTCCCTACTGCGGTAAGCGCCCCGAGATCGAGTTCTCCTACGGCGGTCAGGCGCACCTGGCGCGGCCGGCCAGGCCCTCGGAACTCGACGACGACCACTGGGCCGCGTATCTTTACATGCGCAGCAACACCAAGGGCTTGTACGCCGAACGCTGGCGCCACTCGCATGGCTGTGGCCGATTCTTCAATGCGCTGCGCGATACGACGACCGATCATTTCGTGGCGACCTACGTCGTCGGCGCGCCGCGCCCTGTCGCGCCATGAGCCGCATGCGCATTGCCAGCGGTGGTCGCGTCGATCGTACGACCCGCTTCCAATTCGAATTCGACGGCCGGCGCTACGAGGGTCTGGCCGGCGATACGCTCGCCTCCGCACTGCTCGCCAACGGTGTGCATCTGGTCGGCCGGTCGTTCAAATACCACCGCCCGCGCGGGATTCTTGCGGCCGGGACCGAGGAGCCGAACGGTATCGTCACCGTGATCCGCGATGAGGCGCGCACGACGCCGAACCTGCGCGTGACCCAAGTCGAACTCTACGAGGGATTGAAAGCCGTCAGCCAGAATCGCTGGCCGAGCCTCAGGCGCGACGTCGGTCGCGTCAACGATCTGCTCTCGCGGTTCTTTCCGGCCGGCTTTTACTACAAGACTTTCATGTGGCCGAAGCGCGCTTGGAAGGCGCTCTACGAGCCCGTGATCCGCCGCGCAGCGGGACTTGGGGAAGCCCCTACGCTGCCCGATCCGGACCGTTATTCGCAACGCTACGCGCACTGCGATGTGCTCGTCGTCGGCGCGGGGCCCGCTGGTATCGCTGCCGCCACCGCCGCGGCGGCCGCGGGTGCACGGGTCATGCTCTGCGATGAACAAAGCGAATTCGGCGGCACCCTGTTGTCGGAATCCGGCGCGCGCATCGACGGCCTGGATGCGCTCGAGTGGGCCCGAGAGTCGATCGCCGCGCTTGCGGGCAATCCGCGCGTGACCCTACTGCCGCGAACGACTGCATTCGGCTATTTCCCGCACAACTTCATCGGGCTCAATGAGCGACTCACCGACCACCTCGCCGAGCCGCCTGCGGACGCGCCGCGCGAGCGCCTCTGGCAGGTGCGCGCGCGCGCGGTCGTGCTCGCCACCGGCGCGCTCGAGCGTCCCCTCGTGTTCCCGGGCAACGACCGGCCCGGCATCCTGCTTGCCGGCGCTGCGCGCAGCTATCTGAACCGCTACGGGGTTCGCGTCGGCACTCGGGCCGTCGTCGTAACGGCCGACGATGCGGCCTATCGAACCGCTCTGGAGTTTCATGCCGCGGGTGTGGCGATCGGCGCCATAGCGGACCTGCGCGCAAATCCGGCCGGCGAGCTGCCCGAGGCGGCGCGCTCGGCCGGAATCCGCATATTGACCGCGGCGACGGTACTCGGCACGGTTGGGGACTTGCGCATCGAGGCGATCGACATGGCCCAGGTCGATGAAGCCGGCGTCACGCATTTCGTCCAGCGCCTGGAATGCGATGTCGTTTTGATGTCGGGCGGCTACAATCCGAGCGTCCATTTGTTTTCTCAATCGCGCGGCAAGCTCGCCTGGAATGAATCGCTCAAGGCGTTTGTGCCGGGCGAGTCCGCGGAATGCGAGCGTTCGGCCGGGGCCTGTCGCGGGCTCTACGGTCTCGCCGAGGTCCTAGGCGATGGCGATGCCGCAGGCGCCGCTGCGGCACCGGCACCCACGCCCGCGCGCACCCCGCGCCGCTTTTCTGTGCTGGGCGCGCTAAGCGGCAGCGACTCCTATGTCGGTGCGCTGCCCGCAGGGGCGTCGCCGGCGTCGCAAAAGGCCTTCGTCGATTGGCAGCACGACGTCACGACGCGCGATCTTGCGCTCGCGACGCGCGAGGGCTTCCGCTCGATCGAACACGTGAAGCGCTACACGACGACCGGCATGGCCACGGACCAGGGCAAGACATCCAATCTGAACGCTCTCGCAATCGTCGCAAAGGCGGTCGGCGTGCCGATCCCGCAGGTGGGGCTCACGAGTTTCCGCATGCCCTATACGCCGGCAAGCTTCGGCAGCTTCGCGGGGACCTCGCGCGGAGATCTGTTCGACCCGCTGCGCAAAACGCCGATTCACGCGTGGGCCGCCGCGCGCGGCGCCGTCTTCGAGCCGGTCGGATTATGGACACGCGCACGCTATTTTCCTCAGGCCGGCGAAAGCATGCAGGCCGCCGTGGCGCGCGAGTGTCTCGCGGTGCGCGAGGGATGCGGCATTTTCGACGCCTCGACGCTCGGCAAGATCGAAGTCGTGGGCGCCGGCGCCGCCGAGTTCCTCAATCGCCTTTATATCAACAGCTGGACCAATCTCGGCGTAGGCCGATCGCGGTACGGCATCTTGTTGCGCGACGACGGATTCGTCTACGACGACGGCGTCGTTGCGCGCATTGCTGCCGATCGGTTTCACGTGACGACCACCACCGGCGGTGCGCCGCGGGTTCTCGCGGTGATGGAGGATTACCGACAGACCGAATGGACGGATCTTTCGGTCTGGCTTACGTCGACAACCGAACAATGGGCGGTCATTGCGGTGCAGGGACCGCAATCGCGGCGCGTGCTCGAGACGCTCGTCGAGGGACTCGACATCAGCGCGGCCGCGTTCCCGCACATGAGCGTCGCGCGCGGCTTGATTTGCGGCGTCCCGATGCTGCTGTTTCGCGTGAGCTTCACCGGCGAGCTTGGATTCGAGGTCAACGTGCCGGCCGACTACGGCCGCGCGGTCTGGGAGGCGATTTGGGCGGCGGGGCAGCCGCACGGCATGACGGCCTACGGCACGGAGACGATGCATGTGCTGCGTGCCGAAAAAGGCTACATCATCGTCGGCCAAGACACCGACGGGACGCAGACACCCGACGATGCCGGGTTGAGCTGGGCGATCGGCAAGAACAAGCCCGATTTCGTCGGCAAGCGCTCGTTGCAGCGAGCATCGATGAACGCACCGACGCGCAAGCAACTCGTTGGATTGCGCACGCGCGATTCGAATCTCGTGCTCGAAGAAGGCGCACAGGTCGCGGCGACCGCGGGCCAACAGCCGCCGATGCAGCTGCTGGGCCATGTAACCTCTTCGTATTTCAGTTCGGTGCTCAATTCCTCGATCGCGCTCGCCGTGGTCGCGGGCGGCCGCGCACGGCTCGGCCAGACGCTGTTCATTCCGATGAGCACCGGCGACATCGAGGTCGAGGTCACCTCACCCGTGTTCTATGACCCGAGCGGAGCGCGGCTCAATGACTAAGACCGCATCAAGGCTCTCGCCGAGCGTTCCCTCGACCGTGTGGATGCGCCCTCTGCCGCCGGCGACGCGCCTGAGTTTCTATGGCAACGCGGCTGCACGCGCGCTCGCGGCGGCGGTCTGGCAGGCCCCATTCTCCGAAGAGCCGCTACGCGCCACGACCGACGGGACGCGCGCGACGCTCTGGCTCGGTCCCGATGAGTACCTGCTATTGGCAGCCGCCGAGGACCCGGCCGATCTCGTGCAGCAGCGGCTCGACGCGGCGCTCGCGGCAGTCCCCCATGCGCTCGTCGACATCAGCCACCGTCAGACCGCGGTTGAGATCCATGGCCGGGAATCGCAGGCAATCCTCAACGGCGCGTGCCCCTTGGACCTCGATATCGAAGCATTCCCGGTCGACATGTGCACGCGCACCGTGTTCGCGAAGGCCGACATCGTATTGTGGCGCACGGCGCCGGACACGTTCCATCTCGAATTCTGGCGCTCCTTCAGCGACTACGTCACGGGCCTGTTGTCGGTGATCGCGCGCGACTATTACCCATCGCGCTGAGCGCAGCGCAGTCTGGCTCAATTGGGCACGTCGGCCTATTCTCTAGCGCAATGGAACTGATCAGACCGCAAGGTAACGCTCCTGCCGCCGATTTTTCCCGTCCCACCTGGGCTCCGGCAGCCAAGGATGCGGTCGGCACGGCGCAAGGGCGCTCGCGGCTGTGGTTCACGATCGCGCAGGGCATCGTCACCGAGGTTTATCACCCTCGCCCCGATATTCCCCAGCTCAAGGATTTGGGGTTCATCGTCGCCGACGATCAGGGATTCTGGATCGAGTTGCGACGGCTCGACAGCTACTCCGTGGCCTGGGCGGATGATGCGATTCCGGCGATCACGATTACCCATAGCCACGCGCGGTTCACGTTAACGCTGCGGATCTGCGTCGACGCTGAGCGCGATGTATTGCTGATCGACTATTCGCTGGACGGTGACCCCGATTTGCAGCTGTATGTGCTTGCAGCACCCCGCATGGGCGGCAGCGCCGACGACAATCGGGCTTGGGCCGACGATTGGGTAGGCCGGCCCGTATTATGGGCCGAGCAGGGACCGTTCGGCATGGCGCTGCTTGCCGCTGATCGGGCGGGAAGTCCGGGCTTGCTGCAACGTTCGGTCGGTATCGTCGGCGCGAGCGACGGCTGGCAGGACTTCGATCGCAATGGATCGATGCGCTGGAGTTATGCGCAAGCCGGTCCGGGCGAAGTCGCGCTGACCGGCAAACTGACCAACGCCGGCACGTTGGCGCTCGGGCTGTGCACCAGTCGCGAAGCCGCCGCGACGCTCGCGATCGAATCCCTCGCGACCGGCTTCGACGCCTGCTGGGATACGTATTGCCATGGGTGGCAAGAATGGCTCGATGCCGTGCGCTGGCCGCGCGGCTTCGAAAGTGCGTTGGACCGCGACGAACATCTGCTGCTATGGCGCTCCGCGGCCGTGATCAAGAGCCATGCGGACCACACGTTTCCGGGTGCATTCGTCGCGAGTCTGTCGGTCCCCTGGGGTGAAACGAACGCGAGCCGCGGCGGCTATCATTTGGTGTGGGCTCGCGACCTCGTCGAGACCGCCGGTGCGCTCGTGGCACTCGGCTGCCTCGAGGAAGCACGGCGCATCGTCGTTTATTTGATCGCGACACAGCAAGCCGACGGGCATTGGCTTCAGAACCAATGGCTCGGCGGCAAGCCTTTCTGGCAAGGTATCCAACTCGACGAAACGGCATTTCCGGTGTTGTTGGCGAGTGCACTCGCGGAACGCGGCGCGTTGGGCGCGGTGCGCGTCGAGGACATGGCACGCCGCGCGCTCGGCTTCATCGCGCGCGAAGGACCGGTCACCGCCCAGGATCGGTGGGAGGAAAACACGGGGGTCAACACCTTCACGGTCGCCGTCATGATCGCCGCATTGGTCGAGGGCAGCCGATTCCTATCGGGGCGCGAAGCGGAGTGCGCGCTGATGCTCGCGGACGCCTGGAATTCGCGCATTGAAGAGTGGACTTGGGCACCGGACACCGAACTGGCACGCACCGTCGGCGTACCGGGCTATTACATGCGCACGGCGCCCGCCGATGTGCTGATCCACGACGGAGCCAAGCTCGAACACCTGCTGATCAAGAATTGCGCGCGGAATCCCGACCCCTGTGCTGCCGAACAGTTGGCGATCGATTGCCTGCAACTCGCGCGCTTTGGCCTGCGCTCCGTCGATGATCCGGCCATGAGCGCGAGCATCGTCGCGATCGATCGGCTGCTTAAGACCGATACGCCCAGCGGGCCGGTTTGGCATCGCTACACGGGCGACGGCTACGGCGAGCAACCGGACGGCGCGCCGTTCGACGGCTGGGGCCGCGGCCGCGGCTGGCCATTGCTGACAGGTGAGCGCGGCCACATGGCCGTGCTCGCCGGATCGGATCCGAGGCCCTACCTCAAGGCGATGACTGAAATGACCGGCAAGGGCGGCTTACTGCCCGAACAGGTCTGGGATAGCGAGGCAATTGCGCACCGCGGATTGTTCCCGGGACAGCCCAGCGGATCGGCAATGCCGCTCGTTTGGGCACATGCTGAATACATCAAGTTGGCCCTGAGCATTGCCACCGGTGTGCCTGTCGATCGCCCGGTGCGAACCTGGGCGCGTTATGGCGGCAAGCGGCCGCGGCTGGATTTCGTGCTATGGCAACCGCGCCAGCGAGTGAGTCAACTGTTCGCGGGACAGCAGCTGCGCATCCTATTGCCGGAGCCTGGCCTGATCCACTGGTCGAGCACGGCCTGGACCAGCAAGACCGATCAGCGCACCGAGGATTGGGGACTCGGCCACGTCGCAAGCCTGCCGGCCGCACAATTCCCCGCCGGCACGCGGATTTATTTCACGATCTATTGGCCGCTGCGCGATGCCTGGCACGGCGAAGATTTTCAAATTGCAGTGGTCTGAGCGACATCACAAGGATCGCGATCGGCCGCACCCCTAGGGCGCCGAGGCCGTTCGCGCCGGAATCGGCAAGCTGTAGTAGAACCGCGGCGCCGTTCTCAAGGTCAATTTGACGGGTCTGCAGCCAAGTTTCTCGAGGCTGAATCGCGTCGTCTTTTTAAAACTGTCGGTCGCGGCATCCTGCCATTGACTGTCGAGCACTTCGGCGACGATGGTCTGGCCGCTGCCATCGGCCGCCTGTTTGCAGCGGCCCCATTTCAAAGTGAACGTGTGGTCCGGATTGGTGCCGCGGTAATAAAGCGTGACGACCAGTTCGTCCTTGCGAGCATCGTAATAGACGTTTGCGAAGTTGTCCGCGCGCACCCCATTCGCGAGCATTCCCGATCCGAGCAAGATCGACAGCGCCGAGCCGGCGTATCGCAAGCGAGTCATATGCCACCCTCCGACGATTGGTCCGAAACCTTGCCGCGGCAGTTTCGCATCGTTCGGTGACCGCTCGCAATGGCGAGCTCGCGCATTGCGAAGCCGCGCTCGCAGATACGCCGATCAGCGCTGTGCGCTGCGCCAGTCGGGCGCGCAGAAATACGGTGCCGCGGATCGCGCCAAGGGCGCATGCCCCAAAATATGATCGGCCGCCTTCTCGGCGAGCATGATCGTCGGGGCGTTGAGATTGCCGGTCGTGATCGAGGGCATGATCGACGAGTCGACGATTCGCAGTCGCTCCACGCCGTAGACGCGCGCCTCCGGATCGACAACAGCCATCGGATCGCCGCTGCCGCCCATTTTGCACGAACACGACGGATGAAAGGCGCTTTCGACTTTTTCCCGCACGAATGCATCGATCTCATCGTCCGATTGCACAGCGGCGCCCGGTTGAATCTCGCGCGCGCGATAGGGGTCGAAAGCTTTTTGGGCAAAAATCTCGCGCGTGAGACGCACGCAAGCGCGCATCTCGACCAAATCGTCGGGATGGCTCAGATAGTTGAACAGGATTCGCGGCTTTTCGAGCGGCTCGCGCGAAGCCAGGCGCACCCAGCCGCGGCTCTTGGAGCGCATCGGGCCGACATGCGCTTGAAAACCGTGTTCCTGCGCGAGCGTCGATCCGTCGTAAGCCACCGCCATCGGCAGGAAATGATACTGAATGTCCGGATAGGCGATGCCTTCGCGGCTGCGAATGAATCCGCAGGACTCGAAATGATTGGTCGCGCCGAGACCGTCCTTGCGCAACAGCCAACGCAGGCCGATGCGTGCCTTCGCGAGCGGATTGATCGAGGAATACAAGCTGACCGGCTGCTTGCAGGCCACTTGGAAGTAAAACTCCAAATGATCTTGCAGATTCTCACCGACCCCCGGCAATTCCTTGACGACGTCGATACCGAGGTCGCGCAGCTCTGCGGCCGGCCCGATGCCCGACAACTTCAACAACTGCGGCGTATTGATCGGGCCGCCCGAGAGGATCAGTTCGCGCCCGATGCGCACGCGGTGCACGGCATTGCCTCGCCGGTATTCCACGGCATCGACACGACGCCCGTCGAACAGCACGCGCGTCGCCAGGCTGTGGGTCAGCACGCTGAGGTTCGGACGGCGCGTCGCCGGGCGCAGGTAGGCATTCGCCGCGCTGCTGCGCCGCCCCTGCCCGACCGTCATGTCCATGCGGCCGAAGCCTTCTTGTTGAAATCCGTTGACGTCGTCGGTCGACGGATAGCCCGCCTCGCGCGCCGCGGCAAGCCAGGCCGCGTGCAGCGGATTCTCGAGCGAACCGTAGCGGGTCTGCAGCTGGCCCGCGTCGCCCCGATATGGAGTACCGCCCTCTTCGCGACGCTCCGCGCGGCGAAAGTACGGCAGCACGTCCGCATAGCTCCAGCCGCGCGCGCCCTCGGCCTGCCAGCGATCGAAATCCTGCGGATTGCCCCGGATGTATACCAGGCCGTTGATCGACGACGATCCTCCGAGCACCTTGCCGCGCGGCGTGTGCAGCTTGCGTCCGCCCAGACCAGGCTCCGGTTCGCTGTGGTAGAACCAGTTGTATTTCGGCATGTTCATCGGGATCGACAGCGCCGAGGGCATTTGAATGAATATCGAGCGGTCCGAGCCGCCGTACTCGAGCACCATCACGGTGCTCTTGCCGTCCGCGCTCAGGCGATCGGCGAGCACGCAGCCTGCAGATCCGGCACCCACGATCACGTAGTCGAAAGTCTGGTCGGTCACGAATTCCTGCTCCGTCAGTAGGGCGCATCGACGTCGCCCATCGCGACGTAGACGCTTTTGAGTTGCGTGTAGTGTTCGAGTGCTGCCCGGCCGTTCTCGCGGCCGAGCCCCGACATCTTGACGCCGCCGAACGGCAACTCGATCGGTGTCACATTGTAGTGATTGATCCAGCAGGTGCCGGCCTGGAGTCGCGCGATCACGCGATGGCCGCGCGTCAGATCGTTGGTGAAAACGGCCGCCGACAGCCCGAATTCCGTCGCGTTCGCGCGTGCCACGACCTCCTCCTCGTTATCGAATTCCAACACCGACATCACGGGACCGAAAATCTCCTCGCGAACGATCGACATGTCGTCGCGACAGCCGTCGAACACGGCCGGCGAGACGAAAAATCCTTTTGCGAGAGCGCCGCTGGTCACGCGTGCACCGCCGAACAGCAGCCTCGCACCCTCAGCGCGACCGCGTGCAACGTAGGACAGCACCTTGTCCATGTGCTGTTGCGATATCAGCGCGCCGACCTGAGTTTTGGGGTCCAGCGGGTCGCCGATGCGCATCGCGCCGACGCGCGCGATCAGTCGCTCGAGAAATGCCGCTTTCAGAGAGCGGTGCACGAACACGCGCGTGCCGTTCGAACAGACCTCGCCGGCCGAATAGAAATTCGCGAGCAGTGCGCCAGCGATCGCGTTGTCGAGCTTGGCGTCCTCGAAGATGATCAGCGGCGATTTGCCGCCGAGTTCGAGCGTCACGTTCTTCAAGGTTTGGGCCGCATCGCTCATCACGGCCTTGCCCGTGCCGACCTCACCGGTCAGCGAGACTTTGCGGATACCGGGGTGGCGCGTCAGCAGCCGCCCGGTCTCGGCATAGCCTTGCACTACTTGGAACACGCCGGCGGGGACTCCCGCCTCGAGAAAAATCTCCTGCAGTTTCACCGCCGAGAGCGGCGTGAGTTCGGCCGGCTTGAAGATCATCGCATTGCCGAAGGCGAGCGCCGGTGCGGCTTTCCAGCAGGCAATCTGCAGCGGGTAATTCCAGGCACCGATGCCCGCGACGACGCCGAGCGCCTCGCGGCGGGTATAGCCGAATGCCGATGGTCCCAAATCGATGTGTTCGCCGCTCACGCTCTGCGCCAAGCCAGCGAAATATTCCAGACAATCCGCGCCCGACGCGACATCGACGACGCGCGTCTCTTGGATAGGCTTGCCGGTATCGCGCGTTTCGAGTTCGGCCAATTCGTCATTGCGCGACCGCAACAGATCAACCGCGCGACGCAAGATGCGCGCACGTTCGGCGCCGGTCAGCGCCGCCCAGGCGCGCTGCGCGGGCACGGCAGCGCGAACCGCCGCGTCGACGTCGGCGGCGCCCGCAATCGTGCAGTAACCGATGATCTCGCCGGTCGCGGGGTTCCGCGAAGCGAACCGCTCGCCGGCCACCGGCCTGTTCGGCGCTGCCGCGTCCGGCGCGCGGGACGTCGACTGTTGGTTCAAGCGGCCATCGACAAATGCAGTCAACAACGCCCGTGCGCGCTCGCTGTCGGCTTCACGCCAGCCTGAGAGCGCCGCACGCAACCAGACACCATCGATCATCGCGGCAACCATGGCCGCGAGGCTCTGTGCCTCATCGGGCGCTACCAGCCGCTTGAGGGAAATGCGCAGATTCGCGAGCATGCGGCGCTGGTAGGCCGACTGCACGCGTCGCAGTGCCTCGACATGCGGAACTTGACCCCAAAACGCCAGCCACGCGGTAGCGGTTCTTTGGTCGAATTCCGTCGGCGCCAAATTTGCATCGATGATCGCCTGGATGCGTTGCCTCGGCGAGTGCGCCCCTGCTAAGCGGGCGCGAACCTGATTGCCGACTCGGCGCGCCAGGCCGCGAAAAGCCGCGTCCAACAAGCCGTCCTTATCGCCGAAGTAATGGGCGACCAAGCCGGGCGATACGTCGGCGCGACTCGCGATTTGCGCGAGCGTCGTGCCCACAAAGCCAAGTTCAGCTAGGCTGTCGATCGTGACTTCGACGAGCTGGCGGCGCCGCGACTCCTCGGCGGATTCACGCACGGCCTCGGAAGTCGTTATTGACTGATCGTTCAATTTAACCGCCTTCGGAACATCGATCGATGCCCACTTGGTGCCCGAAATAATGATCAACATTACTCGGGCGATGGTTTATTATATAAATAATGTCAATATGTTAGGGACATATCGGTGAAACTACATCACGTGTGGCTAAACACCCATTCAATATGCTGCCCGAGCGCGCAATTCTGCCCTCTGGGGCGCTCAGGGGTCAAGCGTCTGGCGGCCGCGGCTTTGACGCTCGCGAGCGCTCTTGCGACGGGTCTGGCGGGCGCGGCGGCGCCCGTCGGCAACCCCGATCCGCCGAGCTGTGAGCTCGTGCGTTTTGCCGATGTCGGCTGGACCGACGTGACCTCAACGACGGCGCTCGCGAGCGAATTGCTGCGCAGCATCGGTTACATGCCCCAGACGACGGTCCTATCGGTACCCGTGACCTTTGCGTCGATGCAAAACAAGGACATCGACGTATTTCTCGGCAATTGGATGCCGACCCAGGAGGCCGACCGCAGCAAATACATCGCCGATGGATCGGTCGTCGAAATCGGCGCCAATTTGACCGGCGCGAAATACACGCTCGCGGTTCCCGCCTACGCATACGACGCCGGATTGCACGACTTCGTGGACATTCAGCGATTCGGGCCGGCGCTCAAGAACACGATTTACGGCATCGAGCCCGGCAACGACGGCAATCGCACGGTGCTCAAAATGCTCAAACAGAATTTCGACAATCTCGGTGAGTTCAAACTCGTCGAATCGAGCGAACAAGGCATGCTCGCACAGGTCGAGCGCGCGGTGCGGGCGCGGGAGCCGATCGTATTCCTCGGCTGGGAGCCGCACCCGATGAACATGCACTTCGATCTGCGGTATTTGTCGGGCGGCGACAGCGTGTTCGGACCGAACTTCGGCGGAGCGACGATATACACGGTCACCCGCAAGGGCTACGTCGAGGAATGCCCGAACGTCGGCCGGCTGCTCGCCAACTTGAAGTTCTCGCTGCACGGCGAGAGCGAAATGATGGAGGCGATTCTGGATCGGCACGAACAGCCGCAGACCGCCGCGGCCGCCTGGCTCAAAGCGAATCCAGCGATCGTCAAGACCTGGCTCGACGGCGTATTGACCTTCGATGGACGCCCGGCGAGCGGTGCGCTCGCGAAGGTCTCACACACGCCGGCGCCGAGCGGATTCGAGAATTGGGTCGTGAACCACAAGATTCCGGTCGGCGATTCGATGGCCGTCGCGATCGATGCGATCAAGCAACATGGCCGGTATTTGTTCGACGGCATCGCGATCGCGATTCGCGCGGCGGTCGACGGCTTGACCACGGTGCTGCGCTTTTTGCCGGCTCCGGCGCTGATCCTTGCGGTCTCGATTCTTGCCTGGGTGTTGCGACGATCCGTGCCGCTCGCGGCCTTCGTCGGACTCGCCCTGCTGTTCATCTTGAATCAGGGCTATTGGCTCGCGACCTTGGAAACTTTGTCGTTGGTGCTGGTCGCGACGCTGCTGTCGACCGCAGTCGGCGTGCCGGTCGGCATTGCCGCGGCCCACCGGCCGCGCCTCTATGCGGCTTTGCGTCCGGTGCTCGATCTCATGCAGACTCTGCCGACTTTCGTCTACTTGATTCCGACCTTGGTGCTGTTCGGGCTCGGTGTCGTTCCCGGGCTGATCTCGACGGTCATTTTCGCGCTGCCGGCGCCGATCCGCATGACCCACCTCGGCATCTCGTCGGTGCCGAAGCCGCTGATCGAAGCCGGGGAGGCATTCGGCGCGACGCACCTGCAATTGCTGCTCAAAGTCGAGCTGCCGAGCGCGGCCGCCACGATTCTCGCGGGGATCACCCAGTGCATTATGTTGAGTCTGTCGATGGTCGTGATCGCGGCGCTGGTCGGTGCGGGCGGCCTCGGCGTGCCCGTGGTGCGCGCCCTGAACTCGGTCCAGGTCGGCATGGGCTTCGAGGCCGGATTCACGATCGTGCTGCTCGCGATCATTTTGGACCGCATCAGCCGTCCCACTGAACGCGGAGCGCCGCGATGAGCGCCGCCGTCGAATTCAAGGGCGTCGATATCCTGTTCGCGCGCCAAGCCGGGCGCGCAGGCCGCCGCGCGATCAGCGATGCGCTCGCGCGCCTCGATGCGGGCGGTACACGTGCCGAAATTTCCGAAAAGCTCGGCGTGATCGTCGGCGTCGCGGGCGCATCCCTGAAAGTTGCGCCCGGCGAAATCTCGGTGCTCATGGGGCTCTCCGGTTCGGGAAAATCGACGCTGCTGCGCGCGGCCAACGGCTTGAACCCGGTGACGCGCGGTGCCGTACTCGTCAACGATGGCGAATCGGCGATCGACGTCGCCACCTGCGATGCGCTGCAAATGCGCCGCTTGAGGCGCTCGCGCGTGGCGATGGTGTTCCAGCAGTTTGGCCTGCTGCCCTGGCGCACGGTGCGCGAGAACGTCGGATTCGGGCTCGAACTGCGCGGCGAGCCGGCGAACCGTCAAAGGCAGATCGTCGACGAAAAACTCGAACTCGTCGGCCTCTCGCAATGGGCCGAACGCCATGTCAGCGAATTATCAGGCGGGATGCAGCAGCGCGTCGGACTCGCGCGGGCGTTCGCAACGGACGCGGATATCTTGCTCATGGACGAACCATTCTCGGCGCTCGACCCCCTGATTCGCGCCAAGCTGCAGGACGAACTGCTCGCGCTGCAGGCGCGCGTCAAAAAGACCATCCTGTTCGTGAGCCATGATTTGGACGAGGCGCTGCGCCTCGGCGATCGAATCACGATCCTGCAGAACGGCCGCATCATCCAGACCGGTACCGCGGAAGACATCGTGCTCGCACCCGCCGACGAATACGTCGCCGAGTTCGTGCGCCACATGAATCCGCTCGATGTACTCACGGGCGCGATGATCATGAGCGACCGGGCGGCGATGCAGGACGACGCCGGCGCGTTCTGGCTCGATGCGCATCGCCGCTATCAGCTGTTTCTGAACGCGCGCGGCGAATTCACCGAGCTAAAGGTCGACGGCCTATCGCAGACCGCGCGCCACATCGAACAAGCGGCCGGCGCCGGCGCGGCGCAGCCCGGCGTCGCGATCGCCGCCGCCTCCCTGTCGCTGCAGGAAATCATTCAGCTGTGCCGGGCCACGGGGCATCCGGTGTTGCTCGCGGAGGACGGCATCATTCTCGGTGTTTGCGGCGAGAGCGAGATCATCCGTGCGCTCGCCGGCAGCCGCGTGCAGCGGCATTCCTAAGCGACTGGCTTAAATATAATGATCAAGATAATATAACGCCCCGACGCGGCCGCAAGCGCGCATACCATTTTAGGGGGAGCCAAGATGAATCACGATGTCATCATCACCTGTGCCGTGACCGGCGACGACAGCAAAGTCACCAAGAGTCCGCATTGCGCGGTCACGCCGGAACAGATTGCCGCGACGGCGATCGCTGCCGCAAAAGCCGGCGCAGCAATCGTCCACATTCATGTGCGCGAACCCGAGACCGGCGCTTTCAGCATGGAAACCCGGCATTACCGCGAAGTCGTCAAGAGAATTCGCGAAAGCAAGGTCGACGTGATCGTCAATCTGACCTGCGGCATGGGCGGCTACATCGTGATCGGCGAACACGGCCTCAAGGACACGCCCGCACCGGGCAGCGATTTTGTGACGCAGGAGGAACGCATGCGGCACGTCATCGATTTGTGTCACGAGGGCTTGTATCGGCCCGATATCGCGACACTCGATTGCGGCAGCTTGAATTTCGGCGACGGCAATCGCGCCTATGTCTCGACGCCGAATTACCTGCGCCAGGGCGCGGCGATCTGCAAAGACTTGGGCGTCAAGCCGGAGCTGGAAGTCTTCGACACCGGCAATCTTTGGTTCGTCAAACAGTTGATCAAGGAAGGCCTGCTCGACGCACCGTCGCTGATCCAGTTGTGCATGGGCATTGCGTACGGTGTGCCCGCCGATACCGGCCACCTGCTCGCGATGGTGGGTGCGCTGCCCGAAAACTGCAATTGGGGAAGTTTCGCAATCAGTCGCATGCAGATGCCGTGGGTCGCGCAATCGATATTGCTCGGCGGCAACGTGCGGGTCGGTCTCGAGGACAATCTTTACTTGAGCCGCGGCGTCTATGCGAGCAACGCACAACTCGTCGAAAAGGCGCGGACCATCATCGAGGCGATGGGCGCACGGGTGTTGAACCCGGCCGAAGCGCGCGAGCGCCTCAAACTGCGCTGAGATGTGGGCGTTGCGAGCGACTGCCGTATGAGCACACTGACTCCGTATCTAGCCAACATCGAATCGTCCTGGATCGATTACAACGGACATCTGCGCGATGCCTACTATGGGCTCGTGCTGAGTTACGCGACCGACGATCTCATGGACCAGTTGGGACTCGATGCCGGCTACCGCACCGCCACCCACTGCACGCTCTATACGCTCGAGCTGCACCTACACTACCTTCACGAGGTCAAGGCGACCGATGATCTCGCGGTCGAATCGCTGCTGCTCGACTGCGATCGCAAGCGCATCCACCTCGGCTCGATATTTCGCTGCGGACGAGTTGCCGAGCCGGTCGCGGTCGCGGAAACCATGCTGCTGCACGTGCATCAGGGCGAGACGCCGGCGAGCGCCGCGTTTCCCGCGGCAATCGACGCGAGACTGCAAAGCCTCAAGGCGAGTCCGGAGGCGCGCGCGGCGTTCAGTCCCGGTTCCCGCAAGATCGAATTGAAGCGGCGCTAAAGCCCATGCTGGACATCCGCCGTCTGATTGCCCCGCGCAGCATCGCGTTGATCGGCGCCGGCGCCTGGACCGATGCGGTCGCGGCCGGCAGCGAAGCAATCGGCTTTCGCGGCACGGTTTGGCGCGTTCACCCGACCCGCCCCTCGACGCCGACCACGACCTACTATCGAACGGTCGAGGAGCTGCCCGGCACACCCGATGCGGTATTTCTAGCCGTTCCGAACAGCGAAGCGCCGGCAGTCGCAAGCTCGCTCGCCCGACGCGGCGCCGGGGGCTTCGTCTGTTTCAGCGCAGGCTTCTCGGAGACCGGCACAGACTCAGGCTTGCAGCTCACGCACGAATTGATCGCGGGTGCCGGCGCGCTGCCCTACTTCGGTCCCAATTGCTACGGGTTCGTGAATTTCTTCGATCGCGCCGCGCTTTGGCCGGATCAAGTCGTCGGGACTGCGCGCGAGCGCGGCGTTGCCGTGATTTGTCAAAGCGGCACGATCGCGCTCACGCTGATGTTCAACGACCGATCCTTGCCGATCGGTTATCTGTTCACGGTCGGCAATCAAACCTGCGTCGCGGTCGAGGACCTGATCGAGATGCTCTGCGATGACCCGCGGGTCACGGCGTTCGGCCTCTACCTCGAAGGCATCAAGGATCCGGCGAAATTCGCCGAGGCGGCGGCGCACGCGCGCCGTGCGGGGAAGCCGATTGCCGTGGTCAAGTCCGGACGCACGGCCGCCGCGGCACGTACTGCGCATAGTCACACCGGCGCGCTCGCCGGCGCCGACGCGGTCTTCGAGTCTTTTTGCCGCCAGGCCGGTCTCGCACGCTGCGATACCTTGAGTACACTGGTCGAAACGCTCAAGGTCTTTCATGCCGGCGGCACGCTCGCCGGAAACAAGGTGCTGGTCATGGGCGCGTCCGGCGGCGATATGGCGATGACCGCGGACGTCGCTCGCTCGCTCGATCTCGAGTTCGCGGCGATTCCGTCGTCCGAAACCGCCGTGCTGCGCGAATTGCTGACGAGTCGCGTTACGGTCGCGAATCCATTCGATATACATACCTATTTGTGGTTCGACCCGCCCGCGTTGGGTCGCGTGTTCGCGACCGTGCTGCACGCCGGCTTCGATGCGGTCGGTTTCATGCTCGACTGCCCGCCCGACGGCAAGTCCGACACAGCGGCGTTCGACGCGGTGATCGACGTATTCATCGACGCGGCCCGCGGGGCTCCGGCGCGTGCCGCATTGATCGCGTCGCTGCCGGAAACGCTCGGTGCACGCATCCGCGAACATTGTCTCAGCGGCGGCGTCGTTCCCTTGCAGGGACAGCGTGAAGCACTCGAGGCGCTTGCGTTCGCGGGCGCGGTCGGCAAGACCTGGGCGCGCGCGCAGGATCCGCAACTTCTGCTGCCGGCCGCCGGTGCCGCCGGCGCCGGCCGCATCCGCACGCTAGCCGAAGACGAGGCCAAGGCGGCGTTGGCGCGTTTCGGCACGCCGACTGCGCGCGGCAGCAGCGGTTCTGCGCAAGCGGCCGTCGCCGCAGCGGAATCGCTCGGATTTCCCGTGGTGATCAAGGCGATCGGGGCGCACCTCGAGCACAAGACCGAGGTCGGCGGTGTCGTGCTCAATGTGAAGACCGCCGCCGACGCGCAGGCGGCCGTCGCCCGCCTTGCAGGCCTGTCCGACACCTTGCTGGTCGAACCGATGATTACCGACGGAGTCGCGGAAATCCTCGTCGGCGTGATCGTCGACCCCCAATTCGGGCTAGTGCTCGTGGTCGGCGCAGGCGGCGTGCTCACGGAATTGCTCGCCGACAGCGTCTCGCTGCTGCCGCCCTGGACCAAGGAGTCGATCGAGGCGGCGCTCGCGAGCCTCAAAGTCGCGCGACTGCTCGCTGGATTTCGCGGCAAGCCACCCGGCGATGTCGCCGCGCTCGTCGAAGCCGTGCTCGCGGTCGCGCGCTATGCCGAGGCCCATTGCGATTGCTTGTCGGAACTCGACGTCAATCCGATCATCGTAAGGCCCTTGGGTAAGGGCGTAGTTGCCGTCGATGCACTCATTCGCCTCAAGGAGAAATGAACCCATGTCCCATGGAATACTCACGGCTAAAGACGGTGCGGTTCTCGAGGTGAGAATCGATCGGCCCAAGGCCAATGCGATCGATCTCGCGGCGAGCCGTCGTCTCAACGACGTGTTCTCGGCGTTCCGCGATGATCCGGCGCTGCGCATCGCGATCATCACCGGCACGGGCGAAAAGTTCTTCTGCCCGGGATGGGACTTGAAGGCCGCGGCCGCCGGCGAGAAATCCGATGAGGACTGGGGTGTCGGCGGCTTCGGCGGACTCAATTATCCGCGCAATCTCAACAAGCCGATCATCTCTGCGGTCAACGGCATCGCCTGCGGCGGCGGCTTCGAGATCGTGCTCGGCACCGACATCATCGTCATGGAGGAGCATGCCAAATTCGCGCTGCCGGAAATCAACGTCGGCGTGCTCGCCGATGCCGGCACGATCAAGCTGCCGCGCCGCGTGCCCTATCACGTGGCCGTCGAGTTCCTGCTGACGGGCCGGTGGATGGATGCGGACGAGGCGAAGCATTGGGGACTCGCGAATCACATCGTGCCGAAGGGACAGGCACTGAGCAAAGCCCGGGAAATCGCGCAGCAGCTCGCCGAAGGGCCGCCGCTGCTGTTTCCGGCCATCAAGCAGCTGATCCGCAACGCGGAGATGATCCCGGAACATCAGGCGTTCGAATTGCACGACTCGCTCGACGCCGTGCAGCGCGTGATTCGCTCCGACGATCTCAAGGAGGGGACCCGCGCATTCACCGAGAAGCGTAAGCCGCGGTGGAGCGGCCGCTAGGCGTCACGCGGCGAGCGCGGCTGCGGAGCGCGCCTGCTCGAGTCCATGGCCGCGCGGGCCCGCCTCGCGGCGCCAGAGCAGAACCGCCGACGAGAGCGCAACGAGACTCAGCAGGAAGAAGAACCACAGCATGTTCTCGTAACCCGCCGGATTCTGGGCACCTGCGCCCGCCCTATCGGCGAGCCAGCCCGCGGCAATATTCGAGGCCGACATGCCTAGCGCCTGAATCAAGGTAATCAGACCCAGCGCGGTGCCGAGGCGTCGCGGCTCGACGATCAGCGTGGTCGCCGGCCAGATGACGGCGGGCACGAGCGACCAACTGATGCCCATCAATACCGTGGTAACCCACAGGTTCAAATCCGTGAGCCCCAGCAGCGCGATGGTCACGGGCAGCAGCAAGGTGCCGAAGCTCAGCATCAGCGCGCGATGGCCGAACCGGTCGGCGAGCAAACCGAACAGCGGCGTCGCAAAAATTGCCGCGAAAAACACCCAACTGTTGGCCATACCGGCTTGTTGCAGCGTGAGCCCCTTGGCATGCTGAAAATATTCGACCGCATAGGTCTGCCGGAACGGAAAAAACACGGCCGCATAGAGCACATGCACGCCGAGGATGTACCAATAAGACAGGTCGAATTTCAACAGATCGCGCCAGACGATGCGCTCGGGTGTGTTGCCGCCGCCGGCGCGCGGGCCCGGCCGGTGACGGCGGTCGATCCAATAATAGCCCAGCGCCGCGATCAGCCCACCGACGGTAATGGCCGTGCCCAGCCACAGCGGCGCCTGCCAGCCGCGTTCGAACAGCGAGCGCGCCCAGGCCGGCGAGGTATTCTCGCCGTAAGAACCGACGCGCGCGAGACTCAGATACAAGGCCACGGCGAGCGCGATCCCGCTGCGCGGGAACCATTGCGCGAGCCCAGCCACGAGCGCGATGAAGATCGCGCCCTCGCTGACGCCAAATATGAAGCGCCCGGCGACCATGAGTTCATAGGGATTGCCGACCGCGGTCAGCGTGGCGCCGAGCACGCCGATCGCGGCTACCCACAGCGCGACCCGCGCGGGGCCAAACCGATCGATGAGCAAGCCATTGACCAGCGCGAGCACCACATTCGGGATGCTGATGATCCCGTTGAGCATGCCGATCTGCGACTGACTGAAGCCGCGCTGCCGTTCAAGCAGATCGGCGACCGAACCGATGACGTCGGACTCGTAGTAGCTGCTCGAGACCGCGACCGCCGCGAGCGCGAGCACCCACCAGCGCATCGGCGAGATCCGGCTCACACGCTCCGCGGCTCCCAAGCTCGCGATCGAGGTCACTGAAACCGAGCGCCCTGCCGCGCTAGTTCCTTTTGTACCGCACCGATATTCAGCTGGTCGAGCGGCTCATCGCGCTGCAGAGAGACGGCGGCCGCGACTCCGGCGCCCTGCCCGCTGACCGCGCAGCACATCATGTTGCGCGCTGAGGCATGCGAGATTTTATCGCCGCCGATGCAGCGGCCGGCGACCAGCAGGTTGGCGACGCCTTTGGGCACGAGCGCGCGGTACGGCAGATGCCAATAACGTCCCGTGGTCGGCAATATCAGGATCCCGTAGCCGTCGATGAACTCGGGGAAGATGCCGATCGCATCATCGAAGCGCGCCTGTTCACGCACGTCGGAGCCGGTCAAATTGTAGAGCGCGTCGATCTTGCGTGTATCGCGGATGCCGAGCGTCATGCCGAAGTTGCGCAGCTTCGCGGTCTCACAGCCCGGCATGAAGCCGCGCAGCGCCTCGAGCGCGTAGATCGCCTCGCGCCGGCCGCGCATCTCACCGATCGTCAGATCGTTCGGGTCCGTACCGTCGATTTCCGGTACGTGCACGAGGTTCAAATAAGTGAGGTCGCCCTGGTCGGTGACCGTGCCCCAGGTTCCGGCGATCGTCGAGAGCCGCGATGGAATCATGCCTGCCGCGAGCGCTTGTTTGAACGGCTTGCGCAGAAACGGCGAAAACAGCTTGTCCTCCTTGCCGGTCGTCTCGTAATCCCATTCTCCGTTGCCGGACCAGTCGGCATAGGTCTGCGGATCGGCCTTGACGGCATCGATGAAGCGGCGTTTGTTGACGCCGCTCATCGAGAACATCACCGAGACCGCCATCATTTCGTCTTTGGGCGATTTGCGCACCGGCGCGCCTGCGCGCGTCGCGATGTCGGCATCGCCGGTCGCGTCGATCACGCGCTTGGCGAGAATCGCCTCGCGGCCCGCCTTGCTCTCGGTGATCACACCGCGAATCGTGCCGTTCTCGAGGATCGGCGCGACGCAGAGTCGGTGCAGCAGCGGCTTGATGCCGGCCTCTTGCACGAGTTCATCGGCGACCCATTTGAACATTTCGGCATCGAGTGCATGGCTCAGCGACTGCGGCTCCGGCATAGCGGCACCCATGGCTTTGGCGCGCTCCTCGAATTCGATGCCGATGCCTTCGCAATCGACCGTTTGCTCGTGGCGGTACCAGGCGAAGCCCTCGACGCCGACTTGGGTGATGTTGCCGCCGAAGCAGCCGTTGCGATCGATGAGCGCCGTGCGGGCGCCCGCGCGCGCCGCGGCGAGCGCCGCGGCCAGGCCGCCCGGCCCGCTGCCAACCACCAAAACGTCGGTTTCCAGAATCACGTCGACGTTGCGCGCCGGTTCAACAATGGTCTGCATCGAAGCCCTGCCTTGCATTTAAACGGTCCGATTGATCAAGATGGTGCATCGCAACATGGCCTTCCTGCATCCTGTTGCGTCATCGGCTTACTTACCGAGTGCGAAGCCGGCCATGAAAATTGCTTCGGCGGATTCTGACATCGAATAAGCTGCGTAGGCGTGCGCGTTGCCAAAAATCCCACGCTCGCCGACAGCGAAAAATCGGATAGGCCCATGAGCCGAAGGCATTGTCATAAATGTGCCATCACTGTATTGTTTATTTGTAACCTGCTGTCAGTAAAAAGCAACGCAGCATAAGATCGAAGGGGCCTTCTTGGGATGAACAACTGCATTGACGGACGCGTAGCCGCGTTCTTTGTTCTCGTCGTGCATTCATTTTCTTGGGCCTCGTCGGGCGTATTTTTGTTGCCACGACTGCATTAGCGCGACTATTCGAAAACTAGGGAGATCGCATTGAAGACCAATCAGAAGCTTGCCTGCTCGATTGCGGCAATACTCGGCGGATACACCGGAGCGAGCCATGCGGCCGAGGCCGGCGCATCCGACACCTCCGGTATCGAAGAAATCGTCGTCACCGCGCAGCGCCGCAACGAATCGCTCCAGGACGTGCCGATCACGATCCAAGCGATCACGGGCGAGCAGCTCAAGTCGCTCAATATCACGACGATGGACGATCTGCTCAAATACACGCCGAACGTGACTTACAGCGGCAATGGCGGCGGCAGCACCGGCAACATCTTCATGCGCGGTTTGAGTTCCGGCGGTTCCGGCAATCAATCCCAATCCACGACAGCGCCGTTTCCGAATGTCGCGCTCTATCTCGATGACCAATCGATGCAGTTTCCGGCGCGCAACAACAACGTCTACCTGGTCGATATGGAGCGCGTCGAAGTTCTCGAGGGTCCGCAGGGCACCTTATTCGGCGGCGGCGCTGAGGCCGGCGCAATTCGCTACATCACCAACAAACCGAAACTCGATGTCACCGAGGGCGACGCCAACGTGAGCTACGGCACGACTGCCGGCGGCGACCCGAACTCGAGCGCCAATGCAACGATCAACATTCCGCTGATCCAAGATACCTTGGCGATACGCGCGACGATCTTCGAAGACCATCATGGCGGATATATTTCCAACGTACCGGGCACGATTGCCAACATCGAGCAGCCCAATGTGACCGCGAACAATGCGGCGCTCGTGGGAAATAATCTCAATACGCTGTCAATTTCCGGCTTGCGGCTCTCGGCGTTGTGGAAGGTCAATGATGACTGGAACGTGCTGTTCCAGCAGAACTACCAAAACTCGGCTGCGAACGGCTATTGGTCCGAATACCCCAACGGCGTCAACAGTTCTCCGCAGGGCCTCAACGGTTGCACGACCGCGGGCGGCTGTCTCGGAACTCCGCTCGGCCAGAATCAGATTCAGGCATTCACGCCGGCCTATGACAACGATTCCTACGAAAGCTCGGCACTGACGATCAACGGCAAGATCGGCGACTTCAAGATCATCTATGCCGGCAGCTTCATGGATCGTCACATCGACCAGCAGGCCGATTATTCGAACTACATGCGCAGCTTCGATGGGTCCTACTACACCTGCACGGGTGCGGCCCACAATGGCGATTACTTCGTGTCGAAGAAGCCGACGACCTGCTACGCGCCGGTCGGCGATTGGAACGACAACGTCACGAACACCCATCAGAGCCACGAAATCCGCGTGAGTTCGCCGGAAGATCTCGTGATTCGCGGCTTGCTCGGCGTCTACTACGAGAAGTTCGATATCTATGACCAGATGAACTTCAATTACCTGCCGATTCCGCAGTGCGGACAAGCGGGCTCTGAGGCGCTCACGACGTCCGCGAACGGCGGTCCGGACTGCTTGTCCGCGGTCGGTCCGATCCCGGGCTATTTCGCGAGCAACCCGAATTTGCGCACGGGCACGAACTCGGCATTCGGCGAAGATGTTCACCGCGGCTATGAGCAGACCGCGTTTTTCGGGTCCTTGGATTACGACATCATCCCGAAAGTGTTGACGATCACGGGCGGCACGCGCTACTACCACTACAACGAGTACGAAGAAGGTTCCGAGTACTACAGTGAGACCACGAGCCCGCTGATCCTCAATCAACCGGACGGTACCTGCACCGCGGCGCCGCTCAGTCAGAAGGGCACTGGGCCTTGCGGCTTCGGCATCAACTTGCACAAGTCGGAAGGCGGTTTCCGCAGCCGCGCCAACATCACCTGGCACATCACGCCGGATATCATGGCGTACTACACGTTCTCGCAAGGCTTCCGTCCGGGCGGCTTCAACCGCACATCGACCGGCGCCGACGGCACGATCGGGCTCAAGGCAGAGATCCCCTATCTCGGCAAGGGCACGGATCAGTACTACAAGCCGGAGGGTTTCAATTCCGACAACCTGATCAACAACGAGTTCGGCCTAAAGACCGAGTTCCTCGACCATCGGCTGCAGATCAATGCATCGACCTACATCATGCATTGGAACAACATTCAGCTGCCGCTGTTCTCGCCGCCGGTGTTCGGCAACACAACCTTCACGGTCAATGGCCCAAGCTACACGGTAAAGGGCGTCGAACTGCAACTGGTGGCGCGCCTCACGGAGGGCCTCACGTTGCAAGGATCGAGTTCCTGGAATAGCTCGAGCCAGACCAACGCACCCTGCCTGACCAGCAATGTGCCTGCTGCGGACGGCAATCCGACGCCGATCGGCCAGTGCATCACGCAGCAAAAGGGCCAAGCGCTGGTCAACGTGTTCGGCGCTCTCGGCACGGCGCCGGCATTCTCGCCGTCGCTGATGTTCAATGCGCGCCTGCGCTATGACTGGGCCGCGGGTGCTTACAAGCCATTTGCCTGGTTCGGTGCGAATCATATCGGCTCGGAGAACAACGAGCCCGCGAGCTTCACGCCGGGCAACACGCTGGCGATTCCGACGACGACCTTGCTCCTCTACAACATTCCGGGATATACGACCTATGACGGTGCGCTCGGTGTGGCGAAGGACAACTGGATCGCGACGGTCTCGGGCAGCAACTTGACGAACTCGGATGCGGTCTCGAATATCTCGTCGGGGCAGTACATCAAGTCGGAAGTGCCGGTGCGGCCGCGCGTGCTGACGCTGCAATTCGGCTACAAGTTCTGATCGGCTAGGCAATGATGCAGAGGCAGCCGGCTCCGGCCGGTTGCTTTAGAATCGAGGGCGGACTTTAGTCCGCCCTTTTTTTTCATGGGACCGCATGGATTCGACGGACGCCAAATCGCCTGTGTCAGCGCCCGGATCCGAAGCGGCCCGGATTCGCGCGCTGCTGCGCCAACAGAAGTTTGCCGAGGTGCTCGCGGCCGGCGCAGCGCTGCTCGCGGAATCGCCCGGCCAGCGCGACGTGCTGCTGTGCGTCGCGATCGCTCAGCGCTACCTGGCACGCGTTCCCGATGCCCTGCTTACGCTCGAGCAGCTCGAGCGGCATCACCCGAATTTCAGCCGTCTATATGAGGAGCGCGGGCGCTGCTACGTCGATTTGAAGCAGGCGCCGCCCGCGATCGATGCCTTCGCAAACGCGGTCCGCATCAACCAATCCTTGGCGGGCAGCTGGCAAATGCTCGCGGGCCTGTATCGCATGACGGGACAGCCCGCACTCGCCGACACAGCAGCCCGGCGCGTCGAGGCGCTGCAAAAGCTTCCCCCCGAAGTCGCGACCGCGGCCGGGCTGTTTGCCGACGGCGATCTCGATGCGGCCGAACCGATCGTGCGCGCCTATCTGCTGCAACATGGCGACCACGTCGAAGCCATGCGGCTGCTCGCCGGCATCGGGATCGAACGCCGCGTGTTCGACGATGCCGAGATCCTGCTCGCGGCCGTGCTCTCGCTCGCGCCCGGCCATCGGGCCGCGCGCCGCGAGTACGCCGGCGTGCTTGCCGAGCTGCACCGACATGGCGAGGCGCGCCGCGAACTCGACACGCTGCTCATGGAGGAACCCGACAGCCGCGAGTTGCAACTGCTCTATGCATTCGTCTGCGTGGGCCAAGGGGAGCACGAGCGCGGCATCGAGCTGTACCGCGGACTGCTGCAGGGAACGCCTGAGGACGCCGAGCTGCATTTGTCGATCGCGCATGCATTGAAGACGCTCGGCCGCACCCCGGAAGCCATCGAGTCCTACCGGCGCGCGGCGGCCTGCCGGCCGGCATTCGGCGATGCCTATTGGAGTCTCGCCAATCTCAAGACCTATCGTTTCACCGACCGGGAACTCATCGAGATGCGCGCGGCGGAATCGGCACCGTCGACCAGCGCCGTCGACCGCTATCACTTCAGTTTCGCGCTCGGCAAGGCGCTCGAGGACCAGGGTGAATATGCCGAGTCGTTCCGCTACTACGAGCGCGGGAATGCGCTCAAGCGCGCCGGCAGCAATTATCGCGCCGAGATGGTCGAAAACAACACGCTGCGTCAAATCGAATACTGCACCGAGCAGCTGTTTGCGAGCCGCCGAGCCTGGGGCGCGCCGGACCCCTCGCCCATCTTCGTGATCGGCCTGCCGCGATCGGGCTCGACGCTGGTCGAGCAAATCCTGGCATCGCACTCCGACGTCGAAGGCACCCAGGAACTCCCGAACATCCAGCAGATCGTGCGGCATCTGCGCGGCCGTGAGCCCGACATGAGCAATCCGCGATACCCGCGAATACTCGCGCAGCTCGGCGTCGCGGATTGCCTGCAGCTCGGCGAGCGCTATCTCGCGGGTACCCGCGCCTACCGCACCGGCAAGGCATTTTTCATCGACAAGATGCCGAATAATTTCCGGCATTTGGGACTCGTTCACCTGATATTGCCGAATGCGCGCATCATCGATGCACGGCGTGAACCGATGGCCTGCTGCTTCAGCAATCTGAAACAACTGTTCGCACAGGGCCAGGAGTTCGCCTACAGCATCGACGACATTGCACGCTACTACCGCACCTATCTCGATCTGATGCAGCACTGGAATCGCGTTCTGCCGGGACGGATCCTGCGCGTCCAGCATGAAGACGTCGTCGACGATCTCGAAGGCAGCGTCCGGCGGATTCTGGATTTCTGCGGTTTGGAGTTTCAATCCGCTTGCGTCGATTTCCACAAGACCGAGCGCAGCGTTCGCACGGCGAGTTCCGAGCAGGTTCGCCAACCGATCTTTCGTGAAGGGCTCGATCAGTGGAAGCATTTCGAGCCTCGGCTCGGACCGCTCAAGGCTGCGCTCGGTGATGCGTTGACCCGCTACCGTGCCGAATAATCCGACGACCAACGAGATCGGCGCGCTGGTCGCGCTGCTCAACCAGGACCGCCTCGGCGAGGCGGAGCGCGGAGCGCGCGCACTGCTCGAGCGCTACCCAGATGCGGGCATGCTCTGGAAAATCCTCGGCGTGGCGCTGGTTCGGCAAGGGACCGATGCGCTGGCCGCACTTCGCAAAACGGCGGAGCTATTGCCGCGGGACGCCGAGGCCCACAGCAATCTGGGCTCGGCGTTACGCGATCGGCAGCAATGGGTCGAGGCGCTCGCGAGCCTGCAGCGCGCGCTCGCGCTCGACCCCAAGGACATTGGAGCGCTCATGGATGCCGCCGACGTGCTGCGCGCACTGGGGCGCGTCGCGGATGCGGTTATCGTCTACCAACAAGTGCTGACGCTGGATCCGCGCCGGCTCGAGGCATTCAACAACCTCGGCAATGCGTTGCTCGAACTCGGGCACTATGAGCAGGCCGCAGCCAGCTATCAGTTCGCGCTTCAAATCAAACCCGACGACGCGCAAATCCTGTGCAATCTCGGCAATGCGCTGCGGCCACTGGGGCGCATAGAGGAGGCCGTCGCCTGTACGCGGCGATCGATCGCGTTGCAGCCCACGTTGAGTACCGCGCATTTCAATCTCGGGGTCATGCTGGCCGGACTCGGCCGTCGTGAGGAAGCGGTTGCGAGCTACCGGCAGGCGATGGCACTGAACCCCGCTCATGTCGAGACATTGCTCAATCTCGGCAACGCCGTGCGTGATCTCGGCGAGCGCCGCGAAGCCGCCGCCCTTTACGCACGCGCGATCGAGCTCGATCCCAAACGCGCCGAAAGTTACTGCAACCTCGGGAACGTGCTGTTCGAGATGCGCCGCATCGACGAGGCGGCGGCGAGCTTCGGCCGTGCGCTCGCTCTCGATCCGGACAGCGCGCTGGCCCACTTGAGCCTCGGCGTGGCGCTGCGCCAGCAGCATCGCGCAGCGGATGCCGAGCGCAGCTGTCGGGCCGCGCTCGCGATCGATCCCAATTATGCACCCGCGCTCTGCCTGCTCGGCGAACTTGGCGCCGATCGCGGGCAATTCGCCGAGGCGGAGCGGCTCTTTCAGCGAGCGATCGCGCTCAAGCCGGATTTCTCGTCCGCCTATTGCAGCGTTGCGGCACATCGGCGCATGACCGTGGGCGACAGCGCCTGGCTGCAGGGTGTCGAGGCCCTGCTCGGCAAACAGCCATCGCTCGCGCAGGAAATCAGCCTGCGTTACGCTCTCGGCAAATATTTCGACGACCTCGCGCAGTACGAGAACGCCTTCGGCAATTATCGACGCGCGAACGAACTCACGAAGCGATTCGGAGCGAACTATGACCGCGTCAAGCTCACGCAACGCATCGATCAGATCATCGGCCGCTTCGATGCAGCGTTCCTGCGACGCTGCCACGAGGGCGCCTCGGATTCCGAGCTGCCGGTCTTCATCGTCGGCATGCCGCGATCGGGCACCTCCTTGGCCGAGCAGATCCTCGCATCGCACCCCTCGGTGTTCGGCGCCGGGGAACTGACGTTTTGGAACTCTGCGTATGTCGCATTTCAAAAGGCGGGAGCCGATGCGGATGCCGGCGCGAGGCTCATACCCGGAATGGCCCGCGACTATCTCGAGCGCCTCGCGGGCCTATCGGGCGGGGCATCGCGGGTCATCGACAAGATGCCGGTGAACTTTCTGTATGCCGGACTGATTCACGCGGCATTCCCGCGCGCGCGAATCATCCACATGCAGCGCCACCCGATCGATACCTGCTTGTCGATCTATTTTCAGAATTTCTTCAACATGGGTCCCTATGCGAACGATCTCGGGAACCTCGCCTACTATTACACCGAATATGTTCGCATCATGAATCATTGGCGCGCCGTTCTGCCCGCGGGCGCCCTGCTCGAGCTTCCCTATGAGGCGCTGATTGAAGACCAGGAGGGCTGGACGCGACGAATGCTCGAATTCATCGGGCTGCCCTGGGACGCGCGCTGTCTCGATTTCCATCAAACGGATCGCGTCGTGATCACCGCGAGCAAGTGGCAAGTTCGCCAGAAGATTCACCGCTCATCGGCCGGGCGCTGGCGCCATTACGAGAAGTTCGTGGGGCCACTGCTGGGCCTCGTCAATTCCTAGATCGCCGGGCTCAGCGCTTTCAATACGGTTCCGCTCGCCGTCCCGAAGCCGATGCGTGCAAAGCCTTCGCGCAGACACGCGGCGCGCAGCTCCACCCGGTCGCCGTCGGCGAGGAACGTGCGCGTCTCTCCGTCCGAGAGCGTGATCGGCTTGGTGCCACCGACGCTGAGCTCCAACAAGGATCCGGCTTCCGCCGCGGTCGGTCCCGACTGCGTGCCGGTGCCGAGCAGATCACCGCTCAGCAAATTGCAGCCGCCGACCGTGTGGTGAGCGATCATCTGCGCAATGCTCCAATAGGCGTCGCGAAAATTCGCGCGTGATATGCGCTCGGCCGCCGCGCCCCTCGTCCGCATGGTCGCGGTTTGCAGATAGACCTCCAACTCGATGGCGAACGCGCCTTGTGCCCGAACCTCGGGGCTATCGAGGTAGCCGAGCATCTCGGCTTCATCGGGCGCGCGCAACAACGGCGCCCTGAACGGCGCCAGCGCCTCCAGGGTCACGACCCACGGCGAGATCGTCGTCGCAAAATTCTTGCCGAGAAACGGACCGAGCGGCTGCGCCTCCCAGCTCTGCAAATCGCGTGCCGACCAGTCGTTGAGCAGACACAGGCCGAACACGTGGTGTTCGGCCGATGCAACCGCAATGGCTTCGCCGAGTCGATTCCCCTCGCCGATGAACACACCCATTTCGAGTTCGTAGTCGAGACGCGTGCTGGGCCCGAACACCGGTCGCTCGGCGCCCACGGGCATCGATTGTCCGCAGGGGCGGTGAAACTCCTGCTCCGAGACGCCGATCGACGAGGCACGACCATGATAGGCGATCGGCATCCAGCGATAATTCGGTGTCAGCGGATTCGTCGGCCGAAACAGGCGTCCGACCGAGGTCGCGTGATGAATCGATGCGTAGAAATCCGTGTAATTACCGATTTGCGCCGGCAGACCGTACTCGGCAGCCGATTGCGGAACGAGGTCGGCTTGCAATTGCGCGACCGCCGGCGAACCGCTGCGCAGCAGCCCCGACAGTGCGGCGCGAAACTCGCCTAGCACGGCAGCGGGCAGCGCCATGAGTCGGTTCAAACTCGGCTCGGCAGCGGCGGTGAGTGCCTCGGCCGCAGCTCCCGACAGCAGCTTGCGGGCATTCAGCGATCCCAGATCGAGAATTTGATCGCCGATTGCGACACCGCCGCGAAATCGCTCGCGGCTCCCGGCGGGTCGGAAGATGCCAAACGGAAGATTTTGGACCGGGAAGTCGGTTTGCGGCTGGTTTGCGCTCGCGACCCAGCTGCGCAGCCCCGGCTCGTGTGTCGCATTCGGCACGATGCTCATGCGCCGCCGCTGCGACCGGTAAATTGGCGGGGCAGCGTCTGCCAGCATTGCGCGTAGGCGGCATCGAGCTGCGGCAGCCCCAGCGCAATCGGCGTCGGGCATATCAAGCAGCGCGTCTCGATCATGAAGGCCATCGTATCGCCCAGGTACGCGGGCTGCGTCGTGTCCGCGGCGATCGCCTTTGCATAGGTCGCGGCATCCGGGCCGTGCCCGCTCATGCAATTGTGCAAGGAGGCACCCCCGGGCAGGAATCCGTCCTGCTTCGCATCGTAGACACCCTCGATCAAGCCCATGAATTCGCTCGCGATGTTGCGATGGAACCAGGGCGGCCGGAACGAGTCGGTCATCGCGAGCCAGCGCGGCGGAAACACCAGAAAGTCGAGCGAATCGACGCCCGGCGTATCGCTGATCGATTGCAACACGAGGAATATCGAGGGGTCCGGGTGATCGTAGCTGATCGAGCCGATCGTATTGAAGTCGCGCAAATCGTATTTGTACGGCGCATGCGTGCCATGCCATGCGACGACGTCGAGCGGCGAGTGACCGATTCGAGCCGACCACAGAGCACCCGACAATTTCGCGACGAGCTCGAAGTCGCCGCTCAGATCCTCGAACGCGGCCACCGGGGTGCGAAAGTCGCGCGGCCGCGCGAGTCCGTTGCTGCCGATGGGGCCGAGCTCCGGCAGGCGCAGCGGCGCGCCGAAATTCTCGCAAACGTAGCCGCGAGCGGCCGCATCGAGCAAGTCAACGCGAAAACGGATGCCGCGCGGTATGACGGCGATCTCCAAGGGACCGAGTTCGATGATCCCGAGTTCCGTCGCGAGCCGCAATCGTCCGAGTTGCGGCACGATCAGCAATTCGCCGTCGGCGTCGTAGAAGAACCGCCCGTGCATCGACCGGTTCGCAACATACCAGTGGATCGCGCAGCCGCTCTGTGCGGCCGGTGAACCACAACCGCCGACGCTCACGAGTCCCTGCAGAAAATCGGTCGCGGCCTCAGGAATAGGCAACGGCGCCCAGCGCAGTTGGTTGGGCGAGGCCAGAGCCGCATCGAAGCGCTCGGCGATCGAACCGCCGTCGATGCGATGATAAGACCCGTGAACGACCGAGGGACGAATGCGGTAAAGCCAAGATCGCCGATTCGCGTGGCGCGGCGCAGTAAATGCCGTGCCGGAAATCTGCTCCGCATAGAGACCGAAAGGACAGCGCTGCGGCGAATTGCGCACGAGCGGCAGCGCTCCCTCGAGGGCTTCGGTCGCGAATTCGTTCGCGAAGCCGCTTTGGTAGACGAGGCTCATCGCCGGCGCATGCTCAGTGCGCCTTGAGGATGCCGCGGCGCACCTGGTCGCGCTCCATGCTCACGAACAGCGCGCGAAAATTTCCCTGACCGAAACCCTCGTCGCCTTGGCGCTCGATGATTTCGAAGAAGATCGGCCCGATCAGGGTTTGCGTGAAGATCTGCAGCAAGAACTTTCCGTTGAGACCGTCGAGCAGGATGCCGCGCTTCTGCAGTTCCTCGATTTGCTGACCGTGGCCCGGAACGCGCTCCTCGAGCATCTCGTAATACGTGTCCGGCGGCGGCGTCATGAATTTGAGTCCGTTGACCCGCAGCGCGTCCCAGCTCTTCAAGATGTCGTTGGTGCGCAGGGCGACATGCTGGATGCCCTCTCCGTGGTATTGCTGGATGAACTCCTGGATCTGGTCGACTTGCCCGCTACCTTCCTCGAATTTCGATTCGTTGATCGGAATTCGAATCTTGCCGCACGGCGCCGACAGCGCTCGGCTCGTGAGGCCGGTGTATTCGCCCGTGATGTCGAAGAACTGCTGCTCGCGAAAATTGAACACACGACGGTAAAAGTCGTAGAAAAAGTCCATGCGGCCTTTGCCGACGTTGTGGGTCAGATGATCGATTTCGGCGAGGCCGACGCCCGTTGGGAAGCGCTGCACGCCGGGCTCCAGGATGAAGTCGATGTCATATATCGTCGGGCTGTCGTAGCGGTCGACCAAGTAGATCAGGCTGCCGCCGATGCCCTCGATCGCCGGAATATTGAGTTCCATCGGGCCGATCGTGCCGCGAACCTCCTTGGCGCCGGCCGCCACGGCGTCGCGCAGCGCGCGCGCGGCATCCTTGACGCGAAACGCCATCGCGCAGGCACTCGGTCCGTGTTGCCGCGCGAAATTCTGCGCGAGGCTGTTGGGCTCCGAATTGACGATGAAGTTGATGTTCCCCTGGCGATAGAGACACACATCCTTCGAGCGATGCCGCGCCAGCAAGCTGAAACCCATGACTTCGAACAAGTGCCCCAATGCGGCCGTATCGGGTGCCGTGTATTCGACGAACTCGAAGCCGTCCGTGCCCAGTGGATTTTCCCACGAGGTCGGCTGCTCTTCCCGCGGTGTGTTCATGCCGGCTTGCCTTGCGAAGGAGATCAGGCCATCATGGTAGTTAGTTGCACGTGCAACTGTCAACGGTGACGAGTCTTTGGCCCGAAATCCGCAAACCGCGCCCGCGAAGCTGCAATTGGCGGAATTCGCTCCGTTTCGGCTCAATCGTCTGGCCGCGGCGGTCAGCGAGCATCTATCCGAGATCTATCGGGAACGCTTCAGCCTCGAGATCCCCGAATGGCGCGTGCTGGTCACGGTCGGTGAGCATCCGGACTGCACCGCACAGCAGGTTGCCTCGAGCGCGCGTTTGCACAAGACCAGGGTCAGCCGCGCGGTTGCCGCGCTGACCCGCAGAAAAATACTCGAACGCGCTCCGCGCTCGAAGGATGCCCGCGAGATTTCGCTGCGGCTCAGCGCGGCCGGCCATCGGGTTTACGCACAATTGGTTCCGCTCGCGCTCGAGCGCGAACGCGCACTGCTCTCCTGCATGAACGAAGCGCAGCTGCGCGGATTCTTGCGCGGCCTCGGCCGCCTCGAACGATCTCTGGGACTCACGAGCGAGTGAACACATGAACGATTGGACGGTCCCGCAGAATTGGAGCGCCTATACGCCCGAAGAGCATGCGGTGTGGGACACGCTGTTCGCGCGCCAGGTCGCGTTGCTCGAGACGCGGGCCGCACCGGCATTCTTGGACGGAATCGACGTACTGCGACTCTCCAAGCCCGGCATCCCGGATTTCGAGGAGTTGTCCGAACGCCTGCGCCGGACGACCGGATGGTCGGTCGTGGCCGTGCCGGGCCTCGTACCCGAGGAGGTCTTCTTCGAGCATCTCGCGCACCGCCGCTTCGTCGCCGGGCGCTTCATCCGCTCCGCAGCGCAAATCGACTATCTGCAGGAGCCCGACGTCTTTCACGACGTGTTCGGCCATGTGCCGCTGCTCGCGGATCCTGTGTTCGCCGACTACATGCAAGCCTACGGCGAGGGCGGCCTGCGCGCGATGCGTCATGGCGCGATCCAGCAACTCGCGCGGTTGTACTGGTACACGGTCGAATTCGGCTTGATCCGGCACGGCGGCGCGCTCAAGCTCTATGGATCGGGAATTGCCTCGTCTTACGGCGAATCGGTATTTGCGCTCGAAGACGGCTCGCCGAACCGCCTTGGCTTCGATTTGCAGAGAGTCATGCGCACGAAATACCGCATCGACGACTATCAGCAGTGCTACTTCGTGATCGACAGCTTCGCGGATTTACTGCGCCAGACGCTCGATACCGACTTCGGGCCGTTGTACACCGAGATCGCGCAGTTGCCCGAGATCGAAATCGAGGCCATCCTGCCGCAGGATCGCGTCATCACTCGCGGTACGCAAGCCCACGCGCGAGCGAAGCGAGATGCCCCGGCGCATGGCAATAACTAACGCACTGCCTTGGTGACTGCGGGCGGCATCGGACGCTCCTTCGGCGCGCCCTCGTCGAGAGCCGCGCGCACGAGCTCCGGATTCATCGACTGTTGCAGCGACGCCGCCTCGGGATCGTGGCGATCCTTGACGTTCGGCAGATCGCGCCGCAACTCCTCGAGCAGATCGATGAGCTTGGCAGTCTTCTGCTCGGTGAGCAGAGTGACTTTGAGATCCAAGTGCGCACGCTGTTCGGCGAGCTTTGCGAGGCGGTTTTGCTTGATCAACACGACGGTCGCGGTCAGCAGCGCGCCGAGGCCGACGATGCCTTGCAGCCACTGGAACGGCGGCGGATCGAATGCGGCGACACCGAACCGGCGCAACATGAGGTTGATGAGAATCCAGAGCACAACGAATATCAGGATGAACCCGAGGAAGAACGGCCGCCCTGCGAAATGACTGATGCGCTCGAGCCGGCGTTGCGAATGGCTGATCTTCAGCTCCTCGCTTTCATAGAAGCTCTGAACCGCTTCGATGTTCTCGCTGACTTGGTTGCGTTCGTTGGGTGATTGCATCCGCTTAGTCTACGGGACGGGCGGCCAACACCATCGTCTTTCAGCCGTGATGCTGCCGCGTGCGTGCCGGGTTTATATCGCTCTTGAACTAAGTGATACTTGAATCGTCAAAGCCACCGAGAATTGAATACGTGAGCATCGAGCGATGAAGAGCCGGGTTGGGATCATTGCGACCCTGGGTTCGACACAAACGCTCGCCTGGTCATCGTCCTACTACCTGCCCGGCGTGCTTGCGGCGCCGATGGCGAGGGACATCGGCCTTTCTTCGCCTTGGATCTACGCCGCGCTTTCGCTTGGTCTCGGCGTCTCGGCCGTACTGGGTCCCTCATTGGGGCGCCTGATCGACCGCCGCGGCGGACGGCCGGTGCTGTGCGCGTCCAATCTCGTATTTGCGGCGGGGCTTGTCGTATTGGCGGTTGCCCGCGGCCCCATTTCACTGATTGCGGCCTGGCTCATCTTGGGTGTCGCGATGTCGGCGGGACTCTACGAAGCCGCATTCGCGTCGCTGACTCGACTCTACGGCTACGATTCCCGCGGTGCGATCACGGGGATCACGCTGATCGCGGGTTTCGCGAGCACCGTCGCATGGCCGATCTCGGCGTTGCTCGAACACGCGTTCGGTTGGCGCGGCGCTTGCCTGACCTGGGCCGCGCTGCATTTGGGCATCGGACTACCCCTCAACGCATGGGCACTACGCTTCGGAAATGCCACACCCGCTGCGGTGCACCCGCTCAGCCACGACCGAGCGCCTGTCACCGCACGGCGTCCCGATCGCGGGATGCTGTTGCTCGGATTCATGATGATGGCATCCGGCATGGTCAGCAACGGCATGGCGACCAATTTGCCGCGCTTCTTTGCCGTGATTGGCGCAGCGCCGGCCGCGGCAGTCGCCGCGGCGGCTTTGCTCGGCCCGGCTCAGGTTGCGGCGAGAATCTTCGAATACAGCGCCCGACACTGGGTCAATCCGTTGATCAGCGCAAGGATAGCCACGCTACTGCATCCGGCAGCCGCCCTGATCCTCGCGATCGGCGGCGTGCCCCTGATCGCCGCGTTCTCGATTCTGCACGGCGCGGGCAACGGGATGATCACGATCTGCCGCGCAACCTTGCCGCTGGCGCTCTATGGTCCGGAAGGCTATGGCGCGCGCATCGGCCGGATCTCAGCGCCCGCGCGCGTCGGTCAGGCCGTCGCACCATTCCTGTTCGGTCTCATGATCGAGAATCTGGGCAGTTCCACGCTGCTGATCTCGTCCGCGCTCTCGCTCTCGGCACTACTCGCGCTTTCCTATCTTGCGATGCCTTCCGCGACGCCTGCGCAGTCCGCTTGAACGACGCGCGGATCGCGCTATTTCGGCGCAGTGCGATGAATCGGATCGATCCAATAGACCTCTTCGACTCGCTCGGCCGCATCGATATTCAGGTTGACGACCACGGATTCATTGTCGCTGCGGACCAGCACGCATTCGAGCGGAGCATCGCTCGAGCGGTTGATTTCCTGATGCGGCACATACGGCGGCACGAAGATAAAATCGCCGGCGTCGGCCTCGGCAACGAATTCGAGCCGCTCGCCCCAGCGCATTCGCGCGATGCCGCGCACCACGTAGATCACGCTCTCGAGCGCGCCATGGTGGTGGGCGCCGGTCTTGGCGTTCGGATGAATGATCACGGTGCCGGCCCAGAGTTTCTGCGAGCCCCGCGCAGCATTGATCGCGGCGGCGCGCAGCATGCCCGGCGTCTGCGCGGTTTGGCTGTCGAGTCGATCGCTCTTGATGACTTTGACACCGTCATCGCGCCACTTGCGTTCGATTTCGCCCGTCATCTCTCTTCTCCTGATTTCAAAGAATGCTCGCGAGCGCGCGCGTCAAGGCAAGACCTTGCGTGTGCTCATATGCTGCAGGTAGGCGATCAAATCCGCCAATTCCGAATCCGATAGTGCGGCTTCCGAAAATCCGCGCATCCGACGCTGCGGCCAAGTCCGCAGGCTCGCCGGATCCCGTATCAGGGCGACCAATGCCGCTGCCTGCAGGTACTCGGTCGGGTTCATCGGAAGATTCAGGTCGGGTCCGATCGACCCCGCGCCATTGCCGTTCATCGTGTGGCAGGCAAAACAGTTCTTCTGGAACGACCTGAATCCGTTTTGCACGGCCGGCGACGCATCGGCAGCCGGGTAGATCTTGGGAAACACGCCCTTCGGGTCGGACAACACGCGGAACGAGGCAATGCGGTAGGGCCATTCCTCCGAACCGATGCCGGAAGCATCCGGGTTCGTCCACACGAGATAGAACGGACCGGCAGAAGCCGTCTTCTCCGACAAGCGCGGCCAAGGCCGCTTGGGATCCTCGATCGCAAGGTACGCCTTCGAGGCCTTCGGGTCCGTACTGAACAGGCGAGATTTCTCCAGATTGGCCGAAAATCCGTCGCTGGCATTGCACTGAACGACCGCGAGTTCCGGTACGTCGACACCGGCGAATAGATGCGCAATCGGAATCGCCTTGAATCGCGTAAACCGGCGCCGGTATTCGCTATCGGGAACCGAGATCGTCTCGACGTCGCCACGTGCGAGCAACTGCGGCTGAGAAAACACGAGTCGCTGCTGGCCGGCAACGATCTCCAGCGTCGCCTCAGCAGAAAAGACCTGCGTCGAGATCAGCACGAGACTCGCGACGACCCACCGCACTCAGCTGCCCTCTGCCGCGCATTGTCGCCGCAACAGCGCGGTCGCGCTATACACGCTGTCGCGCGTCAGATAACAGCCGCGCAAGTGCCGTGCGTACCGCGAAGATGCGAATTTCGTGCGGCCATGCAAAATGCGCCGGTTGTCGAAAAGCGCGAGATCGCCGTTTGCGAGCCGCGCCGAAGCTTGGAATCTGGGCTCCCGCAGCAGATTCGCAAAATGGCGGTAGGCGGAATAAAACGACGCGCAATGCTGCGCGGCCAGCTGCAGCGGTGCAATCGACCGGCTGTTGTAATTGACCGCCGCGATCGCACCGGCGCAACTGAGTTCGATCAGCGGACGCTGCGCGTAGAGATCGGCGTCGCGCGATTGGTAGACGAACGGCACTGCCGTGCAGGTCAGCGTTGCGAAGGTTTCAGGAGCGCTGCCGCGCAGGTACTCGGCGAGCGCGAAACCGTCGGCGAACAGACTGTCGCCGCCGTCCGGTGCGGCGACGAGCACGTGCAGAGCCTGAAAGCCCGGCACGGGCTCGCGGTACGGGTTGTCGGTATGCAAACCAAGCCCGAGATCCGAGTAGGCCAGGTTCTCGGGCTCGGCAACGGTGCGCACATCGAATACCCGGCCGTAGTTGGTCTCGGCGATGCGCCCAACGATTTCCACGGCCTCGAGGATGCCTGCGTCTATCGGCGGAACCTCGCTGAGGAACGCGATCCCGTCCTGCAATAATCGGGTAAGCCAGCGTAGGCGTTCACGCGGATCTGCCTGCAGCACCGCGAGCGCCCGCCACGCAAAGTCGCGCTTGGGTTCGAGCGTCGCGCCCTCGAGCCACGCGCGCACCGCAAGTTCCGGGCGGCGATCCTGGACCGTCGCTTGCTCATGGAGCCAGTCGAGCGCAATCCTCGAGACACGGGTCTCATCGCGCCACTCGATGCATACATGCCGATCGGCGAGCGTTGCCGCGGCGATTCGAGGATCGACGGGCAGCTGCGTGACGTCGATTAGCCGTTGCCCACTGCGCGCGTCCCGATCCTCCGGCAGGTTATCGCGCAACCAAATGCTCGCGAACTCGCTTTGGGTGCCGTCCAGCCATTCGATCCGCAATGAGGTCTCTCGTGAACGAATCGCCCCGCAGTCCACCGATGGTCTCATCGCGCCCGAACCTCCATCCGATTTAGAAGCCTACCCGCCGTCGGCTGCGCAGTACCGCGTTCATCAACGATTGCGTGCTGCCGATAAGACATGATCGGCAATTTCATGAGCGGCGGCAACCAATCGCCGCGCGCTCGACGAGGAGCTCGCTCTAGCTCAAACGCTGCAGCTCCCGACTTACGCGCCGACGTCGCAGCAGATCGATCCAGCCAACGAGCGCCGACGGAACATAGACCACGGCCGGCAATGGACTCGGGATCGCGGTCAATAAGCCCACGATGATGCCCTTGATGATCGCTGACTCGCGATCATCGCCGTACCAGGTGATTTGTGCGCGGGCCGTGACGTACCCGAGCACGACGCCGACAACGACGCCCACCGGTATCAACAGTCCCAGCGACAATGCCTCGCTGCCGAACAGCATGAGGTCGACGATGAACATCAGAAACGCGATTCTTGGGTCCAGTCCGAAAATCCTGCCGAATCCTGCGGATCTCTGCAGTGCGGGGTGATCCATGGTGCTGTGCTCCGCGATGGCTGTTAGGTTTCGATCCACGAATCGCCGACCTTGTGGTAGCGGCGCTTGACGGCCGCCCAGGCGACCCGGAATGCGCGTTGCTCGCGATCTTGCGGTTGCGAGACGCCATAGCTGTGCCAGGCGCTGTTGAAGCTCTCGCGAAAGATGTCTTGCGCGTGAGCCGGCAGATGCGCCCGCACGGACTCCGGAAGCTCCTCGTTGGCGCCGTAGGGCATCGTGTATTCCCGCGAAACCTTGCGATGCGCGAATCCTCTCACATCCACCCCGCCACCGCGAAAATCGACCGGCCGCCGCAATGCCGAGCGTCCGCACATGGGAGTTTTCTATTTATACATCATGGTATTACGATTATTATCTCCACCAGTACACAACTAACGTGGCCGCGGCGCCCCGAGCCGGATTCTGTCAAATATAACCAAATTCTAAAGTCAGGCCGCATGCTGCCGATACCCACCCCATGAGCACCATCAGCAGTATCTCGTCATCGGTCAACTACACGCCCGCCCAAAATAGCGGTCTGGCCGCAATCGCGGCCGCCAGTCAACAGTTGAATCAAGCTGCCCAACAAGTCGCAAATCCAGCGAACGCCAACTTCATTGCACCCATGGTTGCCGCAACCCAGTCGCTGTCGCTGACGCAAGCCGGCGCGGCCGTGATCAGCACCTCAAACGAAATGATGGGCAGCTTGCTCGACGTATTTGCCTGAACGGCACCGCGCTACGACCCCAGCAAACGGTCAATCGCGCTGCATTCCGCAGCCGCGAGTTCGAAATCAAAAATCGCCAGATCCTCGCGCATGTGCGTCGGCGATCGGGTCCCGGTGAGCGGCGCTGCGCCGGCCTGCGTCAAATAGCGAAACAAGACCTGCGCGCATGTCTGCCCGTGGCTCGATGCGATCGCGACGAGCGTCGCATCGTTGAGTAACTGCGGGTTCGCGGTCAGCGTCCAAAAACTTTGGTAGATGACCCGCTGTTCGCGGCAAAAGGCGCGCAGTTCGCGGTCGTAGCCGGTGGCAGCATAGAATCGATTCTGCAGCACTGCGGGCTTGATGCGCGCCGCGGCATAAAGGCGCCGAAATTCCGCTGGTCCGTAGCAATTGCTGATCCCCGCCTGCCGGATGCTGCCCGCATCGAGGAGCGCCTCGATCGCGCGCCAAACTTGCAGGGTTTGCTTCGCGGTCGGCAGCGGCGAATGCAACACCAAACAATCGAGATAATCGGTCTGCAGGTTACGCAGCGATGCGGCAAATGATTGGGCCAGCTGTTGTTCGAGCGGCGCGCGCGGATCGTAGGGGATGCGCTGCGGATCCTGTCCCGACACGGTGGTGAATTTAGTCTGCAGGTAAATGTCCGCACGCGACAACCCGCCTGCCAAAGCGGCCGCGAGTCCGGCGCCGACACCGGCTTCGTCGTAGTGCTTGGGCTGGCAGGCCGTATCGATGCCGCGAAAGCCCTCGTGTATCGCGAGTGTTACGAGGCGCTCGGTTTCAGGCCCCTTCCACGCGGTTCCATAAATGAGTTGCGGAACGCGCACACCAGCATTGGATATTCGATCCGCGACCATATGATGTCGGTCCGGCTCTCGCTATCGACGCCGGGGCAGCGCGCCGACGATGAGCCAAGCCGAACCCGCAAGCGCCGCCGACATGCAGAGCGCGGTCCATTGCACACGGCTCGTCGGCGCCCAATCGGGAGGCGGCGCGGAAAATAGGCTCGGTAGATGAACCAGGATGACGAAGGAACTCATCATCGCCGCCTCAAAGATTGCCGCCGTTCGCGGAATGACGGCCAGCAACAGCGCGATACCCGCCGCCAGATGTCCGGCGCCGGTCAGGTAGGCGAGCCATAATCGCCCCGGCAGCCATGCCGGAATCATCTGCGCGGTAAAGTCGGCGTAGGCGAGATGCGAGAGGCCGAACGAGATGCAGCATAGCCCAAACAACACGCGAGCAACGCCGACCCCGTCGACCGCCCTAGCCCGCCCCGACAGCGAGCGCAGCAGCACCCAAACGAGTTGGTAGCCGCAAAGCACGGTCGAGGCCACGGGCGCGCTGCGCTGAAAGAAAATCCTGATTGCGCTTGCGACCATCGCCAATCCCGAAATGCGCGCGATGAGCTCGCGCGCCGGCACTGCGGCAGGGAACGGTTGCCACTGCAGCGCAAAGTCCCCATAAACAAGGCTCAAGAGCCCCATTCCTCCCAGGGCGATCACAAACAGCGCGCGTCCCGCACCGGCAACATCCTCGGATCGCATTCGACCTCCTTCGCGCAGTGCCTTTCCCGTCAGTGATCCTAGCGCCTGCCGCTTGCTAACGGGAACTCTGGGAGTCCGGTTGAAGTGCTCGGTGCGAGGTAAATTGCCATTCTCCGGCCATAGAGCGTTTCAAACAGGGTAGCCCCACCCAATCCAAGCTTGATCGTGCCATGCGCGCTGTCGCGCTCGCTCCCGACTCCCGCGTCGAATTGCCGCGACTTGCCTTCACGAATTCCTTGCAGCCAAAGGCCGTTGGCGCCCAACTTGGCGGCCTCCCGGGTCAGTCGGCGAATCACGAGCTCGGATTTTGCTTCCGAGCCCATGGCCAGGCACTAGCGGCTCGATGTATCGATCACGGCGATCTGCTGGAATTCCCGCGCCGCTAGCCCGCAAATCGCGGCCACCCTACCGGGCTTTCGAATCACGCGGTGTGATCAGCATTTCCATCCCGTAGCGAGGGCGAAGCGTGATCAATCCCTGCGGCTCGACGCGTTGCCCCGGCGCGAGCCGCAGCTGGTAACGCTGCGCAAAGCTCGCGAGCAGCATTGTCGCTTCCATGGTCGCAAAGGCGGCGCCAATGCAGATCCGCCGGCCACCGCCAAAGGGCAGGTAGGAAAAGCGGGCGCGCGCAGCCGAACACTCCGGGCTAAAACGCTCGGGATCGAAGCGCCCCGGATTCTGCCAAAGCTTGCGATGACGGTGCAGCACCCACGGCGCAATCAGGACTGTGGAGCCCTTCGGCACCCGGCGCCCGGCGAGCGCATCGTCGGCGAGTGCCTCGCGCCCGATCGTGTGCACGGGCGGATAGATCCGCATCGATTCGTCGACGACCATGCGGGTGAATTTCAGCCCGCTCAAATCCGCTTCGCCCGGCGCGCGACCGCCGAGCACGGCATCGAGTTCGGCATGCAACTTCGCCTCCTCGGCCGGGTGCTGCGAGAGCAGATACCACGTCCAGGTCAGCGCCATCGCAGTCGTCTCATGCCCCGCCGTAAAAATCGTGATCACTTGGTCGCGGACCTCTTGTGCGCTCATGCCGCCGCCGGTCTGCTCGTCGCGCGCGGCGATCAGACGGTCGAGCAAATCCCTGGGGCCGTTCCCGGCTGCACGGGACCGCGACTTGATCAGTCGATCGATTTGCCGATCGAATTCGCCAAGCGTGCGATCGGCGACACGCATTCGGCCCAATCCCGCAAGCCACGCTGGAAAACCGAGGAAGTCCATGATGTTCGGCCGCATCCTCGCCTGATAGCGCCCGGCGCCCTGCTGCATGATGGCGAGAATTTGGTCCGAATCGGACGAAAACATCGTTCTCGATATGATGTTGAGCGTCACTTCCATCATGGCCCGCGTGATGTCGACCGCAGTACCGGAACCGCTTCGGTTCCACCGCTCGAGCATCTCATCGGCGGCCGCGGTCATGGTCGGCGCGTACGAGGCGATGCTTCGATGGTCGAAGGCCGGCGCCATCGTGTGGCGATGCCGCCTCCATGTCTCTCCTTCCGAGGTGATCAGACCTTTGCCGAGCCCTGGCTCGAGAATTCTGCGCGTGATCTCCGATTTCCGATAATTGGCGGCATTGTCGAGCAGCACGCGTTTGATCGCCGCCGGCTCACTGACGAGAAACCGGTGTCGACCGAAAATCTTCGTCTCGACGATGTCGCGCTCGTAGGCTTCCTGCGAATAGGTCGCGACCATGTTGTCGCGCAAAGTGCGGAAAAACCGGTGCAAGGGCAATCGACCACGGCGCGGCACGGGCGCGGGCAACAGCGGAGCGGGTACGGGCTCGTCCAAGCTCGACATCATCGTTACTCCTCGGGAGATTAGGGCCAGTCACTCGTCGATCGGACCCTTTGGCAATGTCGCCGAACTCGCCTGCCCCTCGCTGCGAGGCGCGATTCCCAATCGCCGCAGCAAGGCCGGATCGAAGCCTGAAAGCCAGTCCGCCACGGAATACCGGGCCGCATATTTTATCCCGATAAAGGCCGCCGACCCGCGCATTGCCGGGTTCATCCCGAGATCTTTCGCCGCCGCAAAGATCTCCTCGTCCGTCGCCGCAATCAGCTCCTGCTCCAAAGCGGTCAGGATCCGCTCGAGTGCCGCTTGTGGACCACGCTCATTCACAAGTTGCCGCATGTCAGTCCCTCGCGGAGCAATACGCGCCGCATTCGCCGCCTCGCCGTGTCATATTCGATCGAAGCTAGGCCGGAAGCCGAGCGAATTTCCTCGGCTGTGAGCCCTTCGCCGAGCCCCTCGATGATCTGCAATATGGCCGGATCATCGGCGAACAGGCGTTCAATCGCCGCAATCTCTTGCAGCGCGCACAAGGCGCGTTCCGGATCGGGCGTGGGATCGCTCGCTGCAAGAGGCCGAACCGCAAGATCGGCCGGCGCGACCCGGAATTCACGGTTTGCGGGTGAAGCGGGATCAGCGAGGGCCATGCGACGGCCCCAGTGGGCGGCCCTCAGACTGCGCATGACGCCGGACAGGAAGGCGACCGTCGGTACGCCTGGCGGCTGGCGCCGTGACCCGGCCAATACGCGAGCAAATGTCTCCTGGAGCAAATCCTCCCAGCCAACGTCCGGCGGAAGGCCCCTCGCATGCAAACGCGCAATCGCCTTCAGACGCAGTAGGTCCGTCTCCGTGACGAGTTCGAGCGCAACCGCCTGTTCGGCGGGCGTTGCCATAATTCGGTCTTTGGGGATGGGAAGCTGGCGCATCGTGATATGAACACCTCCACAAGCTTATGCGCAGCAAACCGGCCGACGCGGACATCGGTGATCGAATTCCTCATTCCCTTGCCCCCGCCCCGGTCTTTATACTCGCGGTGTTCTACGAAACACCGCCGATAGAGGGCAATGTGAAAACGACGATCGAAGCGTCTTGTCATTGTGGCGCGGTCCGGCTGGAAATCAACAACCCGCCCGAGGCGCTGACCGATTGCAACTGCTCGATCTGCCGTCGTTACGGCACGCTATGGGCCTATTATTCCCCAAAACACGTGCGTGTGGTGCCCGCGTCGGGCGGCACCGACACCTACATCTGGGGCGAACGCCGGATCGAATTTCACCGTTGCAAGACCTGCGGCTGCGTGACCCATTGGGCGTCGCTGGACCCGGAGTCCGAGCGCATGGGCGTCAACGCAAGGCTCATGGACCCGGAAGTTTTGCGACCGCTGCGTATTCGCAAGCTCGATGGAGCGGTGACCGGCAAATACTTCAGATAAGACCGGCGCTGCTGCTGAAGACGCTACAATGGTGGCCATGACCGTGATCACGACGATCGACGAACTGCGGCTGATCGCGAAGAAGCGGGTGCCGCGCATGTTCTACGATTACGCGGACTCGGGTTCCTGGACCGAACGCACTTACCGCGCCAACGAGACCGACTTCGGCCGCATCAAATTCCGACAGCGCGTCGCGGTCAACCTCGAAGGGCGCAGCACCGCGACGACGATGGTCGGCGTCGACGTCAAAATGCCGGTAGCGCTCGCACCGACGGGCTTGACCGGCATGCAGCATGCGGATGGAGAGATTCATGCGGCGCGGGCTGCCGAAAAGTTCGGGGTTCCATTCACGCTGTCGACGATGAGCATTTGCTCGATCGAGGATGTCGCCGCACACACGCGCGCACCGTTCTGGTTCCAGCTCTATGTGATGCGTGATCGCGATTTCGTGATGGGCCTGATCGACCGCGCCAAAGCGGCGAATTGCGGCGCGCTCGTGCTCACACTCGACCTGCAGATACTCGGGCAGCGTCACAAGGACCTCAAGAACGGGCTCAGCGCGCCGCCCCGGCCGACGATCGGGAATATCTTCAACCTGATGTTCAAGCCGCGCTGGTGCCTCGGAATGTTGGGCACGCGCCGCCACCAGTTCGGCAACGTGCTCGGTCACGTCAAGGGTGTGACCGACCTCGGGTCGCTCTCCGAGTGGACCGCGACGCAGTTCGACCCGACGCTCAACTGGGGCGACGTCGAATGGATCAAGAAACGCTGGGGCGGCAAGCTCATCCTCAAGGGAATCATGGACGCCGAGGATGCCAAGCTCGCGGTCGACTCGGGCGCCGACGCACTGATCGTCAGCAATCACGGCGGACGCCAGCTCGACGGCGCGACCTCGAGCATCGACGCACTGCCGGCCATCGTGGCCGCGGTGGGTGAGAAAATTGAAGTCCATATGGACGGCGGGATCCGTTCGGGTCAGGACGTGCTCAAGGCGGTTGCGCTCGGCGCTCGCGGCACCTACATCGGTCGCGCGTTTCTATACGGACTCGGCGCGATGGGCGAAGTCGGCGTGACCAAGGCGCTCGAGATCATCCACACGGAACTCGATCTGACGATGGCGTTTTGCGGCCGTACCGCGATCGGCGCGGTCGATCGCAGCATTTTACTGCCCGGCAGCTATCCAATCTGAAAGGCGAGCTGCCGGCGCTGCTGCGATGGAATCAGTCGGTCGCAGGCAAATTTGTTCCGCGCACGAGCAGCACCGGCACACGCGTCGTGCGCACGACGTACTCGGCGTCCGAGCCCATGACGAGCCGGCGAATCCCACGGCGGCCATGAGTGCCGATCACGATCAGATCCGCGGGCCATTGTTCCGCGTACTCGGCGATCGCCGCTCCCACCGGCCCCATCGGCGATTCGACGGTTTCGGTGTCAGCCGCGACACCCTGTTTGCGCGCGCTGGCGACCGCTTCATTGAGGATCGCCTGTCCGTGCTCGCGCAATTCCTTGAGCAACTCGCCCGATTTCACGAGCCCATGACGACCCTCGGCGACCAAATAATCGTGGACGACATGTAGCAACCGAAGCGCGGCCTTTTGATCCTTCGCGAGAAGGATGGCGTGCCGCAGACCCAGCAGGCTCGTTTCACTGCCGTCGACCGGCACCAGGATTTTCGTATACATGCGCCCAAACTCCCTGATTCATGGGGTTATTGGTAATATCGTACGCTGGGCTGCCGCCGGCACCATCAGGGGAATTGCGTACCCGAATGCGTTCAGCCTGGGTTCTGCGGCATACTCCTCATCGCGTCGAGCAGCACCCGCATCGCTCTGCAATCGTCTTCGTTGTAGTCCAAGATCCGCTGCTTGGTGGCAGCATCGTGAGTACGGACCCAGTGATCGAACCATTCGATCGACGCGGCGCCGGACGGATCCGAATCGCGCCACCGAAAGCCGAGGAATGTCGCCAAACTCTTGATCGACCAATCCAGCGTCGGCCACTCCGATTTCGCGACCGCGTCATCGTACAAGTCGTAGGAGCGTCGCGGTGAGAATAGCGCCTCGACATCCGCGGCCGAACAGACGCGCGGATACTTCGCCTGCAGTGCGCGGTACTTAGTCCGCTCGTGCTTCGAATAGTAATAAACGATGTGATCCGCGTGCCGGCTCAAGAACGACCAGGCCGCAGCAAACGCGTCGCGCTCGCCCTGCTCGGTCGCATGTTCGGCAAACACGGATACCAAGCGCTCGTCGCTCCGATCTCCGTGCGTGCGCACGACGAATCCATGCAAATACACGAGCCCGCGCATCGGGTCGTCCTCGATATCGAAGAACACCTCGTGCGGGTTGGTCGGCAACTGCACCGCTTCGCGAAAGAACGGCGCTGGATTCGTAGCGACCGCCAGTCGTGCGCGCACCTGCAGCCTCACGAGCATCGGCGCGGATATGCCCGGAAACGGGGGTTTCTTCGATTTCGCATAGCGCGAAAGATCCGCGGACGCCAGCCACTCGACGGTGGGAAATGCACCCACGAGCGCATCGCGCTTCGCGCGCCCGACCCGCGGCAGCAGCGTCAGGTCGCCCTCGGCCCTCAATTCACGCAAACAGTTCGACTTCCAGACGCAGAGCCGGCATGCCGCGCTCAAAGCGGGCCGGGTCGCGGATTCTCGATCGAGCGCACGCGCGGCCGCGGCCTTGAGTTCGCGATAAGCGATTGCAATCGATGCGCTGCGGGGACCCAGAGGCGCATCGAATTCGTAGCGAACCTCCTTGCCGTGCACATCGCGAATGTACCCGTAGCGGCCTGACGACGCGCCCGCGCGCTCGAGCAGATCGGTGTACAACGCCAATTGAACACCGTAGGCCTTCTTCGGCTTAGCCTCGGCATCGTCGTCGCTGCCGCGCAACTCCGCTGGGCCGGATTTGATGTCGATTGCGACGTAACCGGTCCCCTCGCGCCGCAGCAAATCCGGCTCTCCGAGCAGCTCGGCGTCCGATAGACGGCCGCCGTAGATCAGCGCCTCGCCGCGCTGGATTGCCGAACGTGTCTGCACTTCCTTCTGCTCGCCGCGCAACGGCGACAGGTCCAAGAACGGCGTGCCCAGGCTCTCGACGCACTGCTTCTCGACGCTCGTGCCCTGATCCCATAGCAACTGCATGAAGGGACTGACAGGATCCTTGAGCCGAGCGGCGCCGAGCGCGTCCATCGTGACCCGATGCGGACACTCGAGAAAATCGTGGAGAATTGACGCCGAGATGATCGCCATGGCGGGCACCCGCGCCCTGCGCTATGCAGGATCGCTCGGAACCAGGTCCGCCGGCGGCGCAAGTCCGGGCAGCACTTTGAGCACGAACACGAGTTGCGGGCCACCGCTCGCGGAGCGCGAGATCTCGTCGCTCAACACCCGCATCAGCTGGTCGAGTTCACCCCAGATTTGCGTGGACAACGAATTCGTGCGCACCACCAAGTCTTTGTGGGGCTTCAATCGATCGATGAACGCCCGAATCAGGGGCCGATATTCTCCGGCCAACGGATACATGCTGATTTCAACAGCCGCACGCATATCGATGTCTTCCCTGCCGGACAAACATCCCGCCGGCGGTTCGCAACATCGCAGATGTCTCCGCGCGGCGCAACTCCGAGCCGATTGCGAGACGACAGGTCCGGTTTTATGATTGCAACGCCATGCGAATCATCGGACTCCTTGCGCGCCTCGCGCCGATGCTTTGGCTGCCCTGCACGCCGGCATTCACGGACATGAGTTTGTGCAGCAGCGACTCCGCGGCCGGTGATGCGATGCCGAGCGCGCAGATCTACCCGCGCTGCGGCGGGGTGAAGCCATCGAAATGGTCGCACGGGATCGTGATCAATTTGCCGCCCGGAACCAATTCGTTGCCGCGCCAGGCGATCGACGCTTCGGCTCATCCGCCCAAGGGGCGAAGCATCGCGCGCGAGATGATGTGGCGCTGAACCTCGCTCGTGCCGTCCCAGATGCGCTCTATGCGCGCATCCCGCCAAATGCGCTCCAGCGGCAAATCGCTCATGAGTCCCATACCGCCGTGAATTTGCAGCGCCTCGTCGGCGACCATGGCCAGCATCTCGCTCGCCTTGAGTTTAGCCATCGCCATGTCGGTATCGGTGTCGATCCGATTATCGCGGCGCCACGCAGCTTGCAGAACGAGCAACTCTGCGGCGCGCAATTCCACCGCCATGTCGGCGAGCTTGAAGCTTACGCCTTGGAATTTACCGATCGACTGGCCGAATTGGGCGCGATCGACGGCCCATTGCGTCGCGAGCTCCAAAGCGCGCTCGGCGCGTCCTAGGCAGGTCGCAGCAACTTGCAGGCGCGTGGCCCCGAGCCAGGTATTGGCGACCTCGAAGCCGCGGTGCAGTTCGCCAAGTATCGCGCTCTTGGGTACGCGGCACTCATTGAATTCGAGAATGCTGTTGGTATAGCCGCGGTGAGAGACATTCTTGTATCCCGGCCGAACTTCGAATCCCGGGTGGCCCATGTCGATCAAGAACGCCGTCATCTTTTTGCGCGAACCCTGGGTAGTCGTTTCCTCACCCGATGCGGCGAACAAGATCACGTAATCCGAGTGGTCCGCATGGCTGATGAAATGCTTCGTCCCATTGATGACAAAATCGTCGCCCGAGGCTACCGCGGTCGTCTTCATGCTGCGCAGATCCGATCCCGCACCGGGTTCGGTCATCGCGAGACATTCGGTGCGATCGCCGCGAACCGTGGGCAGCAGGTAGCGCTCGCGCTGCTCGCCTTCGCAGGCCAAAAGAATATTGGACGGCCTGCCGACGCAGGAATAGTGCAAGGCATAATTGGTCTTGCCGAGTTCCTTTTCGTAGAGCACCCAGGTGACCGTGTCGAGGCCGGCGCCGCCGACATGCGTCGGCATATTGGCGGCATAAAGTCCCGCATCGATCGCCTTGGCCTTGAGCTCGCGGTGCAGATCTTCGCGCAGCACGCCGGTCTCTTCGACCTCTTTCTCGTGCGGATACAGTTCGGACTGCACGAACTCGCGCGTCGAGGTGACGATCAGCTGCTGTTCATCGGATAAGGAAAAATCCATCGGGTGGCCTCTTCAGCCGGCGGCTGCGGTGGGTAGGTCTCTTGCTTCTGTCCATTGACGCAACAGCTGAAGCTGCAGCCGCAGCTGCCGAACCTGCAATTCCGCGGGCCAATCGCTCGGACTCGTGACCGCGCTCGCGGTCAGGCCGTTGACGAAGGTGACGACGGAGCGCAGAGCCTGGTCGCGCATCGACTTGGGCCATTTCGCGGATTCGGGCCAGTGCTGTGCGAAGCATCGAGCGAACAGGCGCATGTATTCGCGATGTACCCACGCATTGAGCCTGCGCAATTTCTTGTCCGCCGACACTTGCCCCCAAAAGGCCATCCAGAACGCGCACTCCGTGAAACGCTGTTCGTCGATCGGCAGCGCCTCGCTGAGCACGTCGAGCAAACTCGTTTCGCCGCGCTCGTGCTGGCGGTTGAGCCGCTCTTCGATCCGCAGCAGGATCAGGCGCAGTGCGGCGAGAATGATGTCCTGCTTCGACTCGTAGTAGTGCGCGACCATACCGGTCGTATAGCCGGCCGCCTCGGCGATCTTGGCCACCGTGGTGCGTTCGAAGCCGTTCTCCGCGACGACCTGACAGGTCACGTGCGCGATTTCGTCGCGCCGCTTAGCATGATCGACGATCTTGGGCATGCGCGCGGCCTCTACGGCTTGCCTTGACCGATGCGGCGTCCCGCCTCAGCGGGCACCGCCAGGCCGGACTGCGCGTGCCGGATGGCATCGAGCTTCGCGTAAACGGCCGTATCGATCGGCGCGGCCTTCGCAGCCGCAGTGTCGACGTGCAAATGCAGCTGCTCACCGGTTGCGATCAGCGCATCGTCATTGACCCGGTGCAGGCGGTGGAACACATGCAGGCGCTTGTCGTCGAGCTTCAAGATCTGCGTGGTCACGTAAATCGGGTCGCTGCACTTCGCTTCGGCGAGGTGTGTGACATGGCTCTCGACCGTATAGAACATATGGCCGGCGCGCCGATAGGCCTCATCGACGCCGATCTCGCGATACAGTACATCCATGGCGTCGCCGAACAGCTGCACATAGCGAAAGTCCGACATGTGGCCGTTGTAGTCGACCCACTCGGGCCGAACCGCGGTCGTCACCAGACGCAAAGCCTTACCGGCAGTGAAACGCGTGTCCGACAGCGACACGCCCGCGTCGATGTACAGCCGCTCCTCGAGCGCCCGCAGCGTCGATCCCGCTCCGATGTCGTACTGGCGCAGTACCTGTTGGATCGCGACGAGGTAGTCGTCGCGCAAACGTTCGAGTTCACGAATCGAGCGTCCGGCGGCCTGCGCCTGCGTGCCCTCGACCATGCGGTCAATCAGCGTTTCACTGAGCTCCGGCGCCTCGAGCTTGGTCCACGGCCATTTCAGGCAAGGACCGAATTGCGCGAGCATGTGGCGCATGCCGCTCTCGCCGCCGGCAAGATGATAGATCATGTTGGTGCCCATGGCAGCCCAGCGCAGGCCGGGCCCATAGATGATCGATTCATCGAGCTCGCCGGTCGTTGCCACACCATCGTTGACCATGTGCAGGATTTCGCGCCACAGCGCCTCTTGAAGGCGGTCGGTCAAGTGGCCCGGCACCTCACGGCGCACGTGCAAGGCATGCATCCCGATGTATTTGAAAAATACCGCCGCGCTCTCGATCGTTGCGGGCGCCGTCTTGGATCCGCCGACGAGTTCCACGAGCGGCAGCAAATAGACCGGATTGAACGGGTGCGCGACGAGGAAGCGCTCGGGCGCGACCATGTCGCGCTGCAGATCCGACGGCGTGAGCCCGGAGGTGCTCGATGCGATGATTACATCGGCGCCGGCGTGCCGGCTCACCTGCGCCAACATGCGCTGCTTGAGTTCGAGTTGTTCAGGGATATTTTCCTGAATGAAATCCGCACGCTTCGCCATGACCGTCAAGTCCGTCGTGAACGACAGCGTGCCCTTGGGCGGCAGCGGCGCCGAGGTCAGGCGCGCCAGCGCGGGTTCGGCATTGGCAACCGCACCGCGTATCCAAGACTCCATTTCCGGCTTGACGTCCGCGGCGATCACATCGATGCCGAAATGAAGCGCCCGTGCCGCCCAACCGCCGCCAATGACGCCGGTACCCAACAGGCCGAGTGTCCTCACTGATCGCATGCGTAACATCCCTTACGGCGCGGCGCCGCGCATTTATAATGTCACCATTATAATATAAAAAATGAGTGCGGCGCCAATCAGCGGATACCTTTCGGACCCGCGAGGCGTCGCTCGTGCCGGCTGCGCTGGGCTAGTTTGCCGCCGTGCCGCCGGCAGCCGCGCCGAGCACGTCGGTCAAGGGCGGCGCAGCTTTAGGCGCCGCGCGCGGATAATCGCGCCCCACGAAGGCTGCAACGGTCGCGGCAATCTGCGCCTGGGTCACGCGCGGCGTATTGCTGCGCTCGCCGAGCGGCTTGGTGTCGGGACCCATGACGGCGATCCAGATGTTTTCCGAGCCCTTCTCCTCGACGCCGTGCTCTTTCCATTCGGTCAGTCCGCTGCCGCGTCCGTGATCCGTCGTGATGATGAAGGTCGTGCGGCCGTGGTAGCGCGGAATCGCCTGCATCGTATCCCAGAGTTGCTGCACGAAATGATCGAAGCGATGGGCGCTGTCGAGCACGAGATCGTAGCGTCCTTGGTGCGCCCAATTGTCGGTTTCCCCGTAACCGACGAACAGAACACGCGGCGCCGCGGTCTTGACGTAATCGAGCAGCGGGATCTGCAAGAATGAATTCGGCGAGTCCTCCTCGTCGAATTCCGTGGTCGTCGCATAAAGCTCGCGCAGCAGCGCGTCGCGCGCAGTTTCGTGTGCCTTTTTCGGCAAGGTCCAGCCGGTCTGCATCACGAGATGGCTGCGCTCCTTGTTGAATATCCGGTCGAACGCGTTCCAGGTGGCGTAGACCGCGACCTGGCCGCGAAACTCGCTCTGGTTATTGAGCCACTCGAAGACACTCGGATTGGGATTCGGCCCGAATTCGTTGCTGTCGATCGCATCGTTCGGATAGCCCGTCGTCATCTCGTTGTACCCGGGATACGAGAAGGCCTTGCCGTTCGTGACCTGGGCGATGCTGCCGCGTGCCTGGTTGCCGAATATTTGGCCGTTTTTCGCGACCGTTCCCCACAGGAACGGAAACAGCAGCTGGCGGCGCGTCGCAACCTCATCGCTCCAGTAGCGCTTGCGCAAGTCCTCTTCCGAAACCCAACTGCCGCCGTCCTTTTCGTTGAGCAGCGTGGGATCGGCGCCGGTGAATACCTCCTGCCAGCGCAAGCCGTCGGTCACGATCAGCACGACGGTGCGTGTATTCGTTGCGGTCGCCGGCGGGGCGGCCGCCATGCCGGCGGCCGAGGACAGCATCGACGCCAGCACGGCGCCTGTGAGTAGCCAATGGCGGATCGTTGTGCCCATGCGAGATTCCCCCCGACGATCCCGCGACCATCGATTCAATTATTGTTGCAGCAAAACAGCCGAATTGGCGGTCCAGGTCAGATATACCTGATCGCTCCAATCGATCGCCCATTCCGACGTGCGACGGTCGTTTTGCGCGAACACGGTGACGATCTTGCCGGATTCGGTCTTGATGCGATAAGTCGATCGGTTGCCGAGATAGCCGAGCTCCCAAACGACGCCCTTGAGCTGATTGGTACGGGCGCCCGCGACCGGCTCCTTGGTCAGCCGCACTTTCTCGGGCCGCAACGCGAGCCATACGCGCTGCCCTTGGGAGTAACGCCCGACCTCGTCGACACAGAAATCGCAGCCGGTCTCCGGGCAGCGCACGGTGATCAGGCCCGGCTCGACCCCCTCGACGGTACCCTCGAACAAATTGGTCGTGCCGACGAAGTCGGCGACGAAGCGGCTCTGGGGAAACTCGTAAATCTCGGACGGCGTCCCGACCTGAACGACCTGACCGCGATTCATGACCGCAATGCGCGTCGACAGCGCCATCGCTTCGTCCTGGTCATGCGTGACGAATACGAACGTGATCCCGACCTGGTACTGAATATTCATGAGCTCGAACTGGGTCTGCTCCCGCAGTTTCTTGTCGAGCGCGCTCAGGGGCTCATCGAGCAACAAGACCTTAGGCCTGCGTATCAGCGCGCGCGCGAGCGCGACGCGCTGCCGCTGGCCGCCGGAGAGCTGGTGGGGCTTGCGCTTGGCGAGCGGCCCCAATTGCACCATCTCCAATGCTTCCTGAACGCGTTTGGCCCGGGCGGCGCCGTCGATCGGCATGCGGCGCAGTCCGTAGCCCACGTTCTGCTCCACGCTCATGTGCGGGAATAGTGCGTAGGATTGAAACATCATGTTGACCGGCCGCTCGTGGGGCGGCACGTTCGTCATGTCTGCACCTTCGATCATGATGCGCCCGCCGCTTGGGCTCGCGAAACCCGCGAGCATGCGCAGCAGCGTAGTCTTGCCGCATCCGGAGGCGCCGACCAGCGCGAACATTTCACCCTTGAAAATCCGCAGATTCACGTTGTCGACCGCCGTGAAGGCGCCGAAGGTCTTGTTGATGTTCTCGATGACGATTTGCGGCTCGGCGTTCGGATCGAGCCAAGGCCGATCGGCGATATTCTTTTGCTGAGCGGAAATCATCCGCCTAATATTCGGCAGGCGGCGTCGCTGAGCGGCGCACGGGCGAAAAGAAGGCGCGTTCAACGACGCGCGCCTGCGACATGCGCCGCTCCCAAAGAAGTTCGCGATTCAAGTAGATTTCCACCCAGACGGTCGACGATAACGCGAAATGCGGCGCCTGGACCATAGCAAGAGCGATGTTGCGCTTGCAAGTCGGCGACCAGACCGCCGAGCTCACATGGCCGATTTCCCGCTTGCCGGATCGATCCGTATAGACGAGCGCATTATGAGCCGGTTTGTTGCCGGTGATGTCGAGGCCGACGAGCTGTCTGCGCGGTCCCGCCTGCCGCTCGGCAAGCAGCGCGCGCCGACCCGTGAAATGGCCCTTTTCGAAATTCAGCAGCCAAGCCAGGCCGAGCTCCAGCGGTGAGCGGTCGCGGCCCGTGCGTATCGTCTGTTCCGCGGAGACGAAATCTACATGCGGGCTGATGAACCCGGCTTCGATGCGCGCAACGTTGAGCGCCTGGGAACCGATGGCCCGAATGCCGCGAGAGCGCCCGGCCCGCATCAAGGCATCCCAAACGGCGAGCGCGGCCGCCGGCTCCATCCAAACCTCATAGCCGAGATCGCCCGTAAAACCGGTGCGCGAGACCGTCACGGGAGCGCCGGCCAGTTCGAAGTGGCCGATATCAAAAGGCTTTAGCTTCTCGATGCCCGCGAGCCCGGCCGCCTTGAGCACCGCGCAAGACGTGGGCCCCTGCACCGCGAGCGACGCGATCTGCGCCGTGACTTCCTCGATTTCGACGTCGAAGCCGATCGCGGAGTCCAACAGCCAGTTGAGCTGCCGCTCGGCGGTACACAGGCGGTATTCGCTCTCGCCGAGTCGAAACACCGTGCCGTCATCGATCAGGTGCCCGGCATCGTTGCACCAGACGCAATAAGCGACTCGGTTGGGCCCGAGTTTCGAGATGTCGCGCGTGACGAGCCGGTTCAGGTACGGGACCGCATCGGGACCCGCAATCCGATACTTCACCATCGGGGTCAGGTCGTAGAGCGTCGTGGCGTTGCGGATCGCGAAGTATTCCTGCTCGACGGTCGTAAACACGTCGACCGTCGTATAGCCCGACCACGGAATGTAGCTGTCGACTTGCGAGAGCGCCCGAGCGCGCTCGTGAAACGGCGTCCTCAGCAGCGGCTGTTCGAAGTGGGGTGCGAGCGCTTCTGTCGTCGACATATCAAGCCACCTGTTTCAATACCTGCCGCGCGGCGTTGCGGCCGGCGATGCCCATGACGCCGCCGCCCGGGTGGCACCCTGCTCCGCACAGATAGAGCCCCCCGAGCGGCGTTTGGTGCTGTGCTGCGCCCGGCACCGGACGCACCATGAAGAATTGGTCGAATGCGAGTTCACCGTGATGCCAGTGGCCGCCCTCGATCCGAAACTCCCGCTCCATGTCCGCCGGCGTCAACAGTTCGGCGGCGACGATGGACGCTCGCAGCCCCGGCGCATGCCGCTCGAGCATTGCCAGCGCAAGTTCCACGAAGCGCGGTCGTCCCGCCTCCCACCCCTCGCGCAGCGCATACGGCGCATATTGCACGATCGCCGAGAGAACATGGTGACCCGCCGGCGCGAGCGACGCATCGGCAATCGTCGGTACGGTAAGCTCCATGACCGGCTGCTGCGAGAATTCGCCATATTTCGCGTGATTGTAGGCGTGCTCGATATGCTGCATCGACGGCGCGATCAGCAGGCGGCCGGCCGATTGAGGCGCACCGACACCCGTGAACTGCGGTGCGCGGTCCAACGCCAAGTGCAATTTGGCGGCCAAACCCTGCGAACGAAAATGCGTCACGCGGCGTACGAAGCCCGTATCGAGATGGCGTGCACCGAGCAGTTTCAACAGGGTGGTCTTTGGATCCGCGCTCGAGATCACGGCGCGCGCAGCGATCCGCTCGCCCGACTCGAGTTCGACGCCGCTCGCGCGGTCCGCTGCGACCAGAATTCGCGCGACGGGCGCCGTCGTGCGCAGTTCAGCGCCTGCGGCGCTTGCGGCCTTGGCAAGCGCCGTACACAAGCCGCCGAGGCCGCCTTGCGGTTGGGCGAGCCCCGCGCCGCCGGCCGCAGACTCGGCCGCGAGGCGGTACAGTAAGGTCAATACCGTGCCCGGCGATCGCGGTCCGAAATTCGTGCCCAAAACGGCGTCGAACGCGAGCGCCCCCTTGAGCGCCGGTGACCGAAAATTTTCCTCGAGCAAATCGTAAACGTTCATGCCGCCGATACGCAGCAGCTCGCGCATGTCGGTACGGCCGAGACGGCGGATTTGCCAAGCGAGACGCAGCATCGCGAGGCGGTCGGACCAGAGGTTCGTTCCGAGCCGTGGGGGCACGCTCGCGAACAGCGGCGCGAGCGCCGCTGCGAAGCGCCGCATGCGGGCGGTGTAGATGCTGAGCGAGGCCGCATCGCTGCCCAAATCGGTGGCAGCACGTGACCGTCCCGCGCCAAGGTCGATGGGCGCGCGCCCTTCGAGCAGTGCCGTGGTCGCAAGGCCCGTGCCGGCCCAGGCCAAGCCGTGCGTTTCGAGCTGCAGCTCGGCAATGAGTTCGCGCGGCATCAGGTGCAGCAGATGCGCGCCGGCTGAAACCTGATACCCGGGCGCGAATTCGCGCGTCACGGCCGCGCCGCCGAGGCGGCTGTTGGCCTCGAGCACAAGCACCGTCCGTCCGGCACGTGCCAGATAGCTCGCACAGACCAGGCCGTTATGGCCGCCGCCGATCACGACGACGTCGTAGCTCGCGCCCGGCTTGTCGATCGTCGAGTTCACTGCGCCCTGCCCAGGTCGCGAAGCACCCTGCGTGCCGCATTTGCGCCGGGAGCGCCCATGACGCCGCCGCCCGGATGCGTGCTCGAGCCGCACATGTACATGCCGCGCACCGGCCCACGATACTGCGCGTAGCCGGGGATCGGCCGATTGAACAACAACTGATCCATCGTCAGTTCACCCTGGAAGATGTTGCCTTCGGTCAAGCCGACCTCATTTTCGATATCCCACGGCGTGCGGATCTCCGCATGCAAAATCAGGTCCTTGAAATTGGGACTGTGCCGGGCGATCGTGTTGATCACGGTGTCGCCGAAGGCCTGGCGCTTGGCCGCGGTCCATTCCCCATCCGCCAATTCGTAGGGACAGTATTGGACGAAAACCGACATATAGTGCTTTCCGTCGGGCGTCATCGACGGATCGATCTGCGACGGGATCAGCATGTCGATATAGGGTGCGCGTGACCACCGCCCGTCTTTCCAGTCGTCGTAAGCACGCTCCATCATTGCGATCGTGTCGGTGACGTGCATGTCGCCGCGCGTACAGGGCGCACCTTGTGGAATCGCCGGGAACCGCGGCAGCCCATCGAGCGCGATATTCAATTTTCCGGACGAGCCGCGAATTTTGAAGTTCCGCACCTTCTGTAGAAAATCGTCGGGCAGATCCTTGGGATCCATGGTCTGAAGATAGGTACGCCGCACGTCGAGATTCGAGATCACCAGCGGCGCGGCGATTTCCTCGCCGTCCTCGAGCACGACGCCGCAGGTACGGCCGCCGCGCACCTGGATTTGCTTGACCGGCGCGGCGCTTCGTAGCAGCCCGCCACTCGCCTCGAACGAGGCGCCCAGCGCATTGCTGATCGCGCCCATGCCGCCGCGCGCGAATCCCCATGCGCCCACGGTGTCGTCGATGTCGCCCATGTAATGATGCAGCAGCACGTAGGCCGTGCCCGGAGAGCGCGGTCCCAGAGCGGTGCCGATGATCGAACTGCCCGCGAAATGGGCCTTGACGATCTCGCTCTCGAAATATTCGTCGAGAAAATCGGCGGCGCTCATCGTCCAGAAGCGCAGCGTATCGTACATGCGCTGCTCGCCGAGATTGTGAAAGCGCTGTCCCAAATACAGCAGCTCCATGATGTCGCGGGGTTTGAACGATGTCGGGTCCGGCGGCTCACGCATCAATAGCGGCTTGATGAATTTGCATTGCCGCATGACGTCGCGCGAATAGCGGTCGTAGGCTTCGGCGTCGCGCTTGGAGTGCCTCGCGATCTCGCGCCGCAACGCATCGTGATTGTCGTAGAGCGCGAGATGGCCCCCGTCCTGCATCATCGTGCAGCCGCCTTCGTACGGAATCACTTGCAACCCGAACTTCGGCAGCTCGAGCGTACGAATGATCTCAGGCCGCAGCAGGCTGCACACGTAGGAACAATTCGAGTAGGTGAAATCCTTGTAGAGCTTGCGGCTCACGGCGGCGCCGCCGATGTAGGGCTGGCGCTCCAGCACCAACACCTTGAGACCCGCACGCGCGAGGTAGCAGGCCGCGACCAGGCCGTTGTGGCCCGCACCGACAATGATCGCATCGAGATCCTTGGGCGCAGCCACCGCCAGGGTGCTCAAGCAGGGACTTTGTGCGTCGCCTTGCCCGCCTGCAAAGTCGCATCGACGGCGGTTTCGAACGCCCTCAGCGTATCGGCAAGACACGCGGCATCGTGCGCGGCTGATATGAACCAGGGCTCGCGTGAATCCGGCTCGCAAAGCACGCCCTCATCATGCAACACCTGCGCCATCGCATCGTAGAACGAGTAGTCGCTGCTCTTCCATGCCCGGTAGTTGCGCGGCGGCTCGTGCGCGAAGTACAGGCCGCTCATCGACGGATGGCCGACGAAGCTGTGCGCGATGCCGCGTGCACTCAAGACCGCGCGCATGCCGAGGCGCAAGCGCGTGCCGAAGTCGGCAATGCGCTCGAGCGCGTCCGTCTCGTCGAGAATTTCGAGCGTCTTTTCCGCCGCCGCGAGCGATACCGAGTGCGCCGTGTAGGTGCCGCCGTGCGCGACCCCCTTGCCGATCTTGCGCATGATGTGCTCGCGACCCGCGAGAACCGAAATCGGATAGCCATTGCCGAGCGCCTTTGCGAAGGTACAGAGATCCGCATGAACGCCGTAAAGCTCCTGCACGCCGCCGCGCGCGACGCGAAAGCCCGTCTTGACCTCGTCGATCAGCATCACCACGCCGTATTGATCGCACAGCGCGCGTGCCGCGCGCAGATACTCGGGCTCGGCCGCGATGCCGAGGCAATTGCCCATGATCGGCTCGATCAGCATACAGGCGATGCGACCCGCGTTGCGCTTGAAGACGTCCTCGAGCTGGTTTGCGTCGTTCGCTTGGACGAAGTGTGCGAAGCTGCGCGAGGAGATCGGCACGCCCTCACTGTATGGCCGCACTTCGGGCTCTCCGACCTGCGACCATTTGTCCATCGGCGTGAACCACATCGCCGCGTCGAATAGGCCGTGGTAGCTGCCCTCGAGAATCACATAATCGTCCTTGCCGGTATAGGCGCGCGCCAAGCGCAGTCCCGCCATGACCGCCTCGGTCCCCGAGTTCGAGAAGCGCACGAGTTCGGCGGCCGGAACCATCTTCGAAATCCGCTCCGCGACGCTGAGTTCGCGCTCGGTCGACAACGCGAATACACCGCCGACTTCCATACCAGCGCGCGCCGCTTCATCGACGCGTGGATCTGCGTACCCTAAGATTCCCGGACCATATCCCATGCGGTAATCGACATAGACGTTGTCGTCGAGATCGACGATGCGTGCACCGCGGCCCTGCTTGACGTAGATCGTGCGATCGTCACCCCAATAGCGGAAATTCGATGCGACACCCAGCGGCAAGCGCTTCACGGCGCGCTGAAAATGCGCATTGCTTTTGCTCAAGGTTCTGGCCATGACGTCCCCCGCAAGTGTTTTATCGGAATCTTTCGACGCGTCGAGCGCCCATGGACCGCGACGTCCCGGCGGCGGCAGCGACGCCGACGGCCACGGACCGGGCGGCGCCTTCTTCGCGCAGCGATGCGACCCTAACATTGCCTGCAGCGCTCGTCCAGAAATATTATATGACCATATAAATTAATGCCGCCGCGGCGCTCCGGACCGGCGTCTGCCGGATCGATCGACGACGCGTTGGATCCGCGGATTTTCAATGAAAATACCGTCATTCAGACACCCGCCATGAATGCCGGAGCGCACAGACTTGCCAAGCGCAGCGGCTTGGGTTTACATTGAACAACTATATAAAATCGGCGGAGTAGCCCAACATGTCCAGCGTCGCCCTCGCATCCGCCGAAAGCACCACGCACGCCGCATTGCCGCGCGCGCTGCCGGCCTGGGTCTACAACAACGCCGAACTCAATCGGCTCGAACTCGAGCGCGTGTTGATGCCGAGCTGGCAGATCGTCTGCCACGTCAACTCGATCCCCAAGGCCGGCGATTACCAGACTTTCGACTTAGGGCAGGAAAGCATCGTCGTGCTGCGCGATCGTGACGCGCAGATTCGCGGATTTCACAACGTTTGCCGCCATCGCGGCGCGCGGCTGCTCGATCACGCCGGAAATTGCCCGGGGCCGATCACCTGCCCCTATCACGGCTGGAGCTACCGGCAGGACGGTTCGCTGGTCGGCGTGCCGATGCGCGACAGCTTTCCCGGCATTGACCGCGCCGAATTCGGCCTGAAGACCGTGCGCATCGACACCGCATTTGGGTTCGTGTTCGTTGCGCTGCGCGGCGATCCACCGCCCGTCTCGCAGGTTTGGGGACCGTTGGCCGAGGAATTGGCGCCGTATCGCATCGAGGAGATGGTGCCGCTCGGCCCGATCACATACGACACCTGGAACGTCGATTGGAAAATCGCGATCGACAATTACCTCGAGTCCTACCACGTGCCGATCGGTCATCCTGGGCTCAATCGCATGTTCACGCCGGACTACGAGGACCAATCGGCCGTCGCGACCGTCGCGCGCGGAGTCAGCTGGTTGCGCGAGCAGGAATCCCCGGTCTGGTCGGAGCGCATGTATCAGCGCCTCGTGAGCCGCATCGCGACGCATCTGCCTGAGAAGCAGCGCCGCAGCTGGCGTTTTTATAGTGCATTGCCGAATCTCGGGATCGATGTGTTCCCGGATCAAATGGATTTCTTTCAAGTGCTGCCGGCCGGCCCAGGCAAATGCCTGGTCCGCAGCGGCCTGTTCGGCTTGCCCGATGCGCCGCCGCAGATACGTGCGTTGCGGTTCCTGAGCAACCGCATCAACACGCAGGTCAACAACGAGGACCGCTGGCTGTGCCAGCGCGTGCAGCGCGGTCTCGCATCAAGCAGCTACCAACCGGGGCCCCTATCGAAGCTCGAGCGTTGGATGTTCGAATTCCACCAGATATTGCGCGACCGGATCCCCGAAGTGAAACTGCCGAGCGCTCCCGCGCACTTCGCCTGAGCTTACGATGGCGCTGTCGCTGCGCTCAGAAGTGCATGGACACCGAAAAATTGACGCGCCAATGCGATGGCGCACCGCTCGATACGGGGTTGAACTGCCGGGCGAGTTCGCCCGAGAGATCCACGGGGCCAACGTGCGCCGACGCACGCCCCAGCGAAGCGCGTAGCCCGAGACCCGCGGCCGCACCGACTTCGGTGCGTGGCTCCGCAGCGATGACCCCCAGATTCACGATCTCGCCGCGTGCCGCAAACAAGTAGCTCTGGGTGGCATTCGTCGTGCCGCCCCGATCCCACTTGACCGTGTGCTGCAGCTCGGCACGCGCGACCCAGCCGCGGTCGCCGCTGAAGCTCGCGTAGTCGTAGGCCGACAAGTCCGTCGGCCCTCCCAGCGTGAATTTCTCGGTGAGCAGCACCGGATTGTCGGCGACATACTGCGCGCGTACTTGCAGTTCCGCAGCGAGCTTCGCAGGCAAATCACGGTGCAGCGTCCCATGTGCCTCCCATTTCGTGAAGGTGTTCGATGCGCCCGCCTGCGACAGCGGAGCGGCGGGCGTGGCTTGCGCCGGGCTGCGGCTGCCGAGACCGTTGATGCCCTTCGAGAAGTCGGCGCCCAACGTCAATTGCGTGCCGGGATCGAAAATCTGCTCGAGCGCGAGCCCTAGATGCAGAACCCGCAGCTGATCATCGAAGCGCGCGCTGCCGTAGGGATTGGCCGTTTGTATCAGCGCCGTCGCGTCGATGCCTGCGCTCGCGACTAGGCTCGTATAGTGAATCTTGATCAGCGGATAGGTCGCATGCACCGCGGCGCGCCGATAGATGCTGTCGGTATCGAGCAAAGCATTGTCGGCTTGGTCCGGGTTTGCGAGCGCGCTTGGATTGATCGCCGACCAAGTGTAGCGATAGTCGATCTCTGCGCCACTGATGCCGATCGGCGTGCGCACGGCGGCCTCGAGCAGGCGCCGCGGCGACCGCGCGCCGAGCCCGTCCGCATCGGCCGCCGTGCTGACCGCGAGCGAGACCTGATCGACGAAGCGCAGCGCCGGATTATAGGCGCTCAGCAGCGTCACCGAATTACGGCCCACGATCGCCGGCATCGCATTGTCGACGCTCAAGACATTGCTGAATGCGCGATAGTCACCGGTCAGCACGAGCGTTACCGCGTCGTCGGTCGCCCCCGTCTCGAGTGTCGACTTCAGATTCAGCGCCGGCAGCGCACTCGCGTTGAGGATCGCGCGCTGAAATTGCGCCCGCGTCAGCGAGCTGCGCCCGAGCATCGGCTTCATGAACGCCAGCACGCGATCTCGATAGGGCTTCGGGATGCCGTCGACATTGACGACTTGAATCGACCGGTGGATCACTTGTAGCCGGAACTCACCTCCGGCCGGTACGTCCTGCGACGGCAGGCTCACGAGCGCGAGGAAATGCCCCGCGGCGACATATAGCTGCTGGATCTGCGCCGCAGCCGCACGGATCGCCTCGAGCTTGACCGGGTGATCGCGCAACTTTGCGAGGATGCGCTCGGTCGCGGCCGCATAGCGCGCATCTTCACCCTCGACCACGAAGCGGCCGACCGTAAAATCGGCCGGCGGCTCGATCGGCTCGCCCTGAGACTGCGGCGCTTGCAGCGGCGGCTGGAGCGCGGTTTGCGCCTCGGCCGCGCCCGGCAGCGCAGACAGCAGGACCCAGAGACCGACCGCCGGTACGCATCGCCTGCCGCGGACCGAGCGCCGCCCCGGCGGCCGTGTTATCCGAGGTGGATCCAAGCCGACTTCGTTTGCGTATAGGAGAGCAGACTCTCCACGCATTTGTCTCGGCCAAAACCCGACTGCTTGTAGCCGCCGAACGGCTGCGTCATGTCGCCATGGTCGAAACAATTGACCCAGATCACGCCCGCCTCCAGATCACGGACCGTCTTGTGCGCAACGTTGAGATCACGGGTCCACACCGAGGCCGCGAGCCCGTAGATCGAATCGTTCGCGATCGCCAGCGCTTCCTCGATGCCGTTGACCTGAATCACCGAGGCGACCGGCCCGAAGATTTCTTCGCGGGCGATCGTCATTTGGTTGTTGACGCCCGAGAACAGCGTCGGATTGACGAACGCGCCGGGCAAGTCGGGTGAGGTGCCGCCGAATTCCAGCTTCGCGCCCTCGGATTTGCCGCGGCCGATGTAATTCATGACGCGAGCACGGTGCGAAGCGGTCACCAGCGGCCCTAGGTTGGTTGCGGGGTCGAGCGGGTCGCCGGCGCGATAGGCGCTCTTGCCGCGTTCGATGAAGCGCGCCAGGAATTCCTCGGCTATCGGCTTGTCGATCAACAGGCGCGATCCGGCATTGCAAACTTCGCCCATGTTGCCGTAAATGCCGTTGATTGCGTAGCTCACGGCGACGTCGAGATCCGGCAAATCGGCGAGGAAGATCTGCGGAGACTTGCCGCCGCATTCCAAGCTCACGCGCTTCATGTTCGACTGCCCCGCATAAATCAACATTTGCTTGCCGATCTCGGTCGATCCCGTGAATGCAATTTTGGCCACGTCGTTATGCAGCGCGAGCGGCGCACCGACGGCTTCACCCAATCCGCCGACGACATTGAACACGCCCGCTGGGCCGCCCGCTTCGACGAACAGCTGCGCCATCAAGGGTCCCGACAGCGGCGACTGCTCCGCGGGCTTCAACACCACCGAATTGCCGGCGGCAAGCGCCGGAGCGACTTTCCACGCGGCCATGAGCAGCGGATAGTTCCAAGGCACGATGCAGCCGACGACGCCCAGCGGCTCGCGCAAAATGTAGTGAAACGCATCGGCCGCGGTCGCGGTGACCGCACCATCGATCTTGTCGATGAGCTCGGCGAAATAGGTGAAATTCGTCGCCGCCGCCGGCACGTCGATCGTGACCATGTCGCGGATCGGCTTGCCCATGCACAGCGTATCGAGCAAGGCGAAACGCTCGGTGTTCTCGCCGATCAGTCGTGCAAAATTCTGCATCACCGCGGCCCGCTCGCGCGGCGCCTTGCGGCTCCAGACCCTAGAGGCGAACGCGTGTTTCGCCGAGGCGACTGCGGCATCGACGTCGGCCGCACTGCCGGCGCTCACTTCGCATAGCGCCGCGCCGGTGGCGGGATTGACGACCGTGAATCGTCCGCCGCCGATGGAGTCGACGTATTTACCATCGATGAAATGCCGCGTTTCATAGCGCAGCTTGGCCGCGCGCGTATGCCAGTCGTTCGTCGTCAGGGAAAGTAAGCTCATTCGTATTGCTCCATGGAAAACACAAGCGGCGCCAGTATAGTGAATTATGGCCGGGAGGTCGGCCCCTGATCGCGGCGCAATGACGGGATTCGCCGGCGCAGCCAGGCGCGGAACTCGCCCTGCGCGCGCGTAGGCCGCGTTGGTTCGGCGGGCGCGTAGCCGAACGCGACGATGCCCTGCTGAATCGATTGCGCCAAGCCGAGGGACTCGAGGCGCAGGCCCGCAGCCAATCGCTCGGCGAGGAACTTCAGTGCGCGCGCGGCGCGCTCCGATTCGACGAACGTATAATCCGAGCGTCGCACACGCGTGCGGCCCACACCGGTCGGCAGGGATTGCAGTACGGAGAGGCCGTCGGGCCGGAGCTCGATCATTTGATTTGGCGGCAGAAACCACCGCCGCCAGCGCAGCCCGCCTGCGCCCTGCGATTCGCGCGCCGCGTATTGCACGGCCAAGCTCCGGTAACGCACGCCGCTCCAGCGCAAATCCGTGTGTGCGAGCATGCCCGACCAGTCGAAGAATTGCGAGGGATCCATTAGCTTGAGCCGCGCTTGACTCCACGACGATGGCGCTGCCGCGCCCTCGGCGCTGGATTCGAACTCCGCGGTCGCGTCGGGCAACGCGCTGCCGAGCCATTGTTCCACCACGATCTTCCAGTCGGCCGCGATCGAGATCTCGGTCTGCGGCGCAATCAGTCGCATCGGCAAGTCGTCGCGACCGGCGAGCTGCACCACGCTCGAGGGCGCCGCTGCGTACGCGCCGCTTGCGCGCACGAACATCAGGTCGCCGAGGACATCGAGATCCATGGCCACGAGATTCGGTCCCGCGCCGCGCGGTCGCCGTGATCCATCGAATGCAAATTCGAGCCCGTGTACGCGGCATTCGAGCGCACCCGCTAAACGGCCTTCGCCGCCCGAGGACAACCGGTGCGGTACCTCCGGACAGCAGTCGCGCAAGGCATGAATCGCACCTGCCTCGTCGTGCACCAACAAAACCCGGTCGGCGCCGATGTCCACAGCCAGATAGTCGCCCGCGTGCGCGAACTGCTGCCGGTGACCGACGAATTGCCAGGAACCGCTGAACAGATCAGCGCGTTCGACCGCCGCGAGACCGGCGTCATCGTAGCTCCACCGGGGCAGATTTCGATCGGGAGCCAAGGGCTCGCCGCGCGATTCCCGCTGCAGCCGATCTTGGGTGAATTCACTCGGGAAAATCGAGCGCAAATACGCCATGCAGCGGCGCTTTGCGGCCGCGCGATCGATCGTCGCCTCAGTTTGAAACGCAAAACCCTGCCAAAGGATCTCCAACACCCCGATGAGCCCGAGCGCGATGCTATCCGGGTCGAGCTGCGATTGGCGCGTTTCCTGGATCAGGCGCTCGACGAGTGCTCGAACCAGCGCGGCAAAGCGCTCGTCCTTCTTGCCGCAAATGTCGTAGTATTCCTGGCGGGAGCTGGCCTCGCCCCAAAAGGCGTACCAGACGGAAACTTTGCGGGGGCTGGCCAAATCAGGATCGAGATACAGGTCGACCATCAATTCCAGAGCGGCGACGGGTCGCCCCTCCAGCCGAGCGACGGGCACCAGCAAGCGTTCCTCGAACTCGGATGCGAGATACTGCAGCGACGCGACCAGCATCGCGGCTTTGGAGTCGAAATAAAATCTGACGATACCGGGTGACATCTTTGCGATTGCCACGACTTTTTCGACGGTGGTCCGCGACGGGCCATAGACATGCAGAGCCGATATGCACGCTTCGATCAAGCGCTGGCGCTGGCGGCTGTTCGATGAGCGCGCGCGCGGCGCAGGCGCCGCAGCCGGCGATTTTTTCGTGGCTCGTTTCACCCTAGGAAGGAAAGCCCGATGAGTGATCGCAGCGGTTGGCTGAAGAAACACGGCAAATGGTTCATCATTCTCCCGCCCCTGTTATATCTATTCGTATTCTTTCTCATTCCGTTCGCCTACGCGTTCAGGATCAGCCTCGCCGACACCGCGCTTCACGTACCGCCCTACTCCGACATTCTATCCGTGAGTCCGGACTCGCACATCAGCCTCACGGTGAATCTCGGCAACTTCAAGTACCTGTTCGCCGACCAGGTGTACGGCCTCGCCTACCTATATTCCCTGAAAACCGCATTTTTCTCGACGCTGATCTGTCTCGCGATCGGCTACCCGATGGCGTACGCGATCGCACGCAGCTCCAAGACCGCCCAAAGCATTCTGCTGTTGATCATCATTCTACCGTTTTGGACCTCGTTTCTGCTGCGCGTCTACGCGCTCGAAGGCATCATCCGCGAGACTGGCCTGCTCAATTCCGCCCTCCTCTGGCTCGGAATCATCCACACGCCGCTGCAAATCATGCGCACGACGACCGCGGTTTACCTCGGGATCATCTACACCTACTTGCCGTTCATGGTGCTGCCGCTGTTCGCGACCTTGGAGAAGCTTGACCGGTCCTTGCTCGAGGCCGCCGCGGACTTGGGCAGTCCGCCTTGGCGGGCGTTCATCGACGTCACGCTGCCGCTGTCGATGCCCGGCGTGATCGCGGGCTCGATGCTCGTTTTCATTCCGGCGATCGGTGAATTCGTGATCCCGACGCTGCTCGGCGGACCCGACAACCTGATGATCGGTCGCGTGCTATGGGATGAATTTTTCGGCAACCGGGACTGGCCCGTGGCCTCCGCGGTCGCGATCGTGTTTCTCGTGCTGCTCGTCGGCCCGATCGCGATCTACCAGCACTACAGCACCAAACAGATCGAGGCCTGACGATGCAAGAGCGCGCGCCGTGGTCGTTGATGTCGGTGCTGTATCTCGGGATTGCGATCCTCTATATCCCGATCTTCGTATTGATCGCCTACTCGTTCAACGCCTCCGCGCTCGTGAGCGTCTGGGGCGGCTTCTCGACGACCTGGTATGCGCAACTACTGCACAACGATCAGATTCTCGACGCCGCGTGGCTCTCGCTGCGAATCGGCGTCGTCGTTTCGACCGGATCCGTGATTCTCGGTACGCTCGCCGCGATCGCGCTCGTGCGCTTCAAGAATTTTCGCGGCCGCCTGCTGCTGACCGGCATGGTCAACGCGCCGCTGGTGATGCCCGAGATCATCACCGGCATCACCCAGCTTCTGCTGTTCGTCGCGATGTTGCATTTGCTCGCTTGGCCGCATCGCGGCTTCACGACGATCGTGATCGCGCATATCGCCTTCTGCACGGCCTACGTGACGATCACGGTACGCTCGCGCCTGCAGACCGCGGATCGCTCTCTGGAGGAGGCTGCGATGGATTTGGGCTCGGGCCCGGTGCGCGCGTTCGTCGATACGACGCTACCGGGTATTGCGCCCGCCTTGGCCTCGAGCTGGCTGCTCTCGTTCACGCTCTCGCTCGACGATCTGGTGATTTCGAGCTTCGTCTCCGGGCCCGGTGCGAGCACCTTGCCGATGGTGATTTTCTCCAAGGTAAAACTCGGCGTGAGTCCCGACGTCAACGCACTCGCCAGCCTGGTCATTTGCGCGGTCGGCATCTGCGTGGTCTTTGCAGGTTACCTGATGCGCCGCAGCGACCGTCAACGCCTCGTCGATACCCAGATGGCCGAGAGCTAAGGCGCAGCCGTCAGGTAGCGCGGGTCATGCGCCGCGCGCGTGAAAATTCTGCGCACCAAGGGCTCGAAGCTGGACAACGGCTCGGTCGGATAGTCCGGATCGAATGAGCATTGATCCCAATTCGCGCAGAAGTCCTTGCATGCCTGGAACCACGGATGCCCGAGAAATCGGTCGCGGGCGTTGCGGTCACCGCCGAGATGGTGCACGTAATAGTAGTTTTGAAATAGTCCATGCTGCTCGACGATCCAGGTGACTTCCGGCCGCACGTAGGGCCGCAGTATCGCGGCCGCAATTTCCTGATGGTTGTAAGGCGCGAGCTCATCGCCGATATCGTGCACCAGCGCGGCCACGATCAACTCGTCATCGGCGCCATCGCGCATCGCGCGCGTGGCGGCCTGCAGCGAATGCACCAGTCGGCTCACCGGATAGCCATCGAGCGTGTGGTCAAGCTTGCCGAGCGCTGCGAGGATGCTCTCCGGAAGCCTCTTCGCGTACTCGCGCTCGACCTGGTCGAGCAGCTCGTAATCCTCGCGCGTGCCGTCCTGCATTCGTCGAAAACCGACCGTACGCGTCATCGATGAGCCCCACCCGTCATGTCATTTGGCCGTTTTTATGCGCGTCCAGGTGCGCGTCATGAGGCGCGCGGTCGCACCCGTGATCTCCGCCGACCGATACAGCCTGGTCTCGATCTCCGGTGTCGGATAGAGCGTGGGATCGTTGAGAATGCTCGGATCGACGAACGGCCGGGCAGCCAAATTGTCGTTGCCGTAGTAGATCTCATTGGTGATCGCGGCGATGACCTCAGGCTGCAACATATAATTCAGAAACCGATGCGCGGCCTGCGGATGCGGCGCACCCTCGGGGATCAGCAACGAGGAAAACGACTCGTTGGCACCTTCCTTCGGTACCGTGAACGCGAGATCGACCTTGACGCCGACGGCCTGTGCACGCGCGCGCGCGTTTGCATAATCGCTCGACCACGACATCGCGATGCAAACCTCCTGGTTTGCGAGCCCGTTCATATATTCGGTCGAATCGAACGAGCGGACGAACGGTCTCACGGAAAGCAATAGCTGTTCGGCGGCTTTGAAATCCTCAGGTCGGCGCGTGTTCGGGTCGAGCTTCAAATAGGTCAATGCAAGCTCGATCACGTCTTCCGGCGAGTCCAAGAAGGTCACGCCGCAGTCCGCGAACTTGGATATGATTTCGGGCTTGAAGATCATGTCGAGACTGCCGACCGGGGCGTTCGGCATGCGCGCCTTGATCATCTCGACGTTGTAGGCGAAACCGTTGATCGCGTGCAAATAAGGCATGGCGTGCGCGTTGTCGGGATCATAATCGCGTTGAATCGCCAGAATCCGCGGATCCAAATTCTTCCAGTTTGGGATTTTGGATTTGTCGAGCGGCATATAGACGCCTGCGCGGATTTCCCGGCCGAAGAAATTCGTCGATGCGCTGACGACATCGTAGCCCGACTCGCCGGCCATGAGCCGGGCCTCCATGGTCTCCTCAGCGTCGTAAATATCGTAGACGACCTTGATGCCCGTGAGGTGCTCGAACTTGGCGATCGTGTCGCGCCCGATGAAATCCGCCCAGTTGTAGATATAGAGCCGCTTCTCCTCGGCCGCGCCGGCTCCCGAGTTCCACAACCCCAAAGTCGCAAGCAAGGCGAGCGCCGTGAGCGCCGAGATGCGCGCGCCTCTCACCGAGCGAGCCGCTGTTCGTCGCATGGAATCAATTCGTGTGGCCGCCGGCCAGCGCCTCGACGAGGCTCCACTCGAGCAATCCGAGCGCTTCATCGACGTCTGCGTTGCCGATCATGAGCGGCGGCATGAAGCGCACCGTGCTTTGGCCGCAGGACAGCAGGATCAAGCCGTTGTGATAGGCACGCGCGATCAATGCATCGCAGAGCGACTTCGCGGGCCGGCGGCTCTCTCGATCGCTCACGAGCTCCATGCCGATCATCAATCCCTTGCCGCGAACCTGGCCGATCACCTGGAATTTGCTCGCCAAGCGCTCGAGCTGCGCAAGAAAATAGCCGCCGACCGCGGCCGCATTCGCGCAATATTCGCGCTCGACCAGGTCGAGCGTCGCGAGCGCGGCGGCACAGCAGAGCGGATTGCCGCCGAACGTATTGCCGTGTGCACCACGCGTCCAGCGCTCCATGATCTTTCGCTTGGCGACGACCATGCCGATCGGCAAACCCGATCCGAGTCCCTTCGCGAGCGTCATGATGTCGGGCACGACGTCCCAGTGCTGGCAGCCGAACATCTTTCCGGTTCGGCCGACGCCGGATTGGACTTCGTCGAATATCAACAGAATCCCGTGCCGATCGCAAAGTGCGCGCAGGCCCGCGAGAAATCCGTCCGGCGGAATGAGATAGCCGCCCTCTCCCTGAATCGGTTCGATCAGAATCCCGGCGACCTCGCTCGCGGGCACATTGCTCGCGAACAACACATCCTCGATGTAACGCAGCACCGCCTCGCCCTGATCCTTGCCGTCGAACAGCGGCCGATAGGGGTTCGGGTAGGGAACGTGCGTCACGCCGGGCATCGCCGGAAAGAAGCCCTTCTGCTGCGTATATTTGCTCGACGTGAATGCCAGCGATCCCATCGTGCGCCCGTGGAAGCCGCCGAGAAAACCGATGAAGCGCTGCCGTCCGGTCGTATAGCGCGCGAGTTTGAGCGCCGCCTCGACGCTCTCGGTGCCGGATTGCGCAAAGAAGCTCATGACCGGCTCCTTCATCGGCGCGAGATCGCCGATCCGCTCACCGAGGCGCACCTGGCCCTCGTGCCAATAGTCCGAGGAAATGTGCAGAAACTTGTCGGCCGCGTCCTTGATCGCCTGCACGACCACCGGGTGCGAGTGCCCGGTGCTGCAGACCGCAATTCCCGCCGCGAAATCGAGGAAGCGATTGCCGTCGACGTCCCAGACTTCGGCGCCGCGGCCGTGCGACATCACGAATGGGTAATCGCGCGGATACGATGGAGACACCACGAGCGCGTCTCGGGCCAACAGGGCGCGGGCCTTCGGGCCCGGCAGTTCGGTTTTGATGTGCAGATTCTTCATGGCTTTGATTCGCAAGCAGATCTCAATTAGGATCCGAGTCGTGCCATCTGTCAACGCTCGTCCGCCGTTGCTGGGCTTTTGGATGTGCGTCGCCCTGGTGGTCGGCAATTCCATCGGCTCCGGTGTCTTCTTGCTGCCCTCGGCGCTCGCGCCCTATGGCCTCAATAGTCTGCTCGCCTGGGCGTTCACCGCGGTCGGTGCGCTGCTGCTCGCGGTGGTTTTCTCGCAATTGAGCCACGCCCATCCGCAGGCAGGCGGACCGTATGCCTACACGCTGTTGGCTTTTGGTCCGTTCCCCGCGTTCATCGTGGCCTGGGGTTATTGGATTTCGATCTGGGTCGGCAACGCCGCGATCGCTACCGGCGGGGTCAGCTATTTGTCGCCGCTGTTGCCGTGGGTCGCGACGGTTCCCGGAGCCTCGGCCGGGGTCACGCTGCTGATCCTGTGGGGCTTGACGTTCGTCAACTGGTACGGCATCAAGGCGTCGGGTTGGGTGCAGAGTGTCACGACCGTGCTCAAAGTCTTGCCCTTGCTCGCGATCGCCGTGCTCGGGATCGCCTCGGTGCGCGCGCATCAGCTCGCGCAGGCCGCGATCGTGCCGCTGAGCATCAGCGGAACGACGGCCGCCGCCACGCTGACTTTATGGGCGCTGCTCGGACTGGAATCGGCGACGATTCCGGCGAGCAAAGTGCGCGATCCGAGCCGCACGATTCCCCGTGCGACGCTCGCCGGCACTTTGATCACGGCGCTCATTTGCATCATCGCTTGCAGCAGCGTGGTTCTGCTCGTGCCGCCGGCAATCCTCGCGCAATCGAACGCGCCGTTCGTCGATGTGGCGCAACAATTTTGGGGCGCCGCGGCCGGCCAGTGGCTCGCGGTGTTTGCGGCGATCAGCGCCTTCGGTGCGCTCAACGGCTGGATATTGCTGCAGGGGGAATTGCCCAACGTGATGGCGAAAGGCGGTGTTTTCCCGAGCGCGTTTGCGCAGGATTCTGCGCGCCAAACCCCGACGTTCGCGCTCGTATTCAGCAGCGGCCTCGTAACGGCGCTGATCCTCATGAATTATCAGCAATCGATGGTCAAGATCTTCACGTTCATGGTGCTGCTGTCCACGACCGCGTGTCTCGTGATGTATGCGCTGTGCAGCCTCGCGCTGTTGCGCCTGACCTGGACCGGGCGCATGGGACCGAGGCGCAATCGCACCGGGTTGCTCGCGACCGTGGGCGTACTCGCCTGCTTGTTTTCCCTCTGGGCCATCATCGGCGCGGGTGCCGAGGCCGTTTGGTGGGGCTGCGCATTGTTCGCGCTCGGAGTTCCGATGTATCTCGTCGTTCGCCGCCAGCGGGTTCTGCGCTAGATGTGGCGTTCATTCATCGCGGTGTCGGTCGGCGGCGTGTTGGGCTGCCTGCTGCGCTGGGCGCTCGCGCTGCTGCTGAATAGCTATTTCCCGACGATTCCGCCGGGCACGCTCGCGGCGAATCTGATCGGCTGCTACATCATCGGCGTCGCGATCGCGTTTTTCACGGCCTATCCCGGCTTTGCACCGGAATGGCGGCTGTTGCTGACGACAGGATTCTGCGGCGGCTTGACTACGTTCTCGACATTCTCTGCGGAAATCGTCGTGCTGTTGCAGTCGGGCCGCTCGAGCTGGGCGCTGTCGGCAATCGCGATCCACGTGGTCGGCTCGTTGGTGATGACCATCGCCGGGATCGCGACGGTCACCTGGCTCAAGGGCTGACGGGCTGCATCGACTGAAGGATCGTGGGCCTCCCATGGCGGGCTACTCGGGCACACCCCTAGCCAAGAAACTCGGCTTCAAGCCCGGGTGCCAGATCCATTTGATCAATCCGCCGACCGGCTATCGCGAGCTTCTGGAGCCCTTGCCGGCCGGTGTCCGATTCGAGTCGGCGCCGACCGCGGCAACGCAACTGGTACACCTGTTCGAAGTGGATCGCGGCCGCCTCGCCAAGGCGCTCACGCGCTTGCGCAGGCAGTTGGCGCCTGAGGCTGCGGTCTGGGTCTCTTGGCCCAAGAAGGCGTCCAAGCTGCCCACGACGGTCACCGAGCACACGATTCGCGAACTGGCGCTGCCCCTGGGATTTGTCGACATCAAGGTATGCGCAGTCACCGAGGTCTGGTCGGGCCTCAAACTCGTTGTTCGCAAAAGCCTGCGCTAGCAATTCCGGACGCCCGCCCCCCGTGCCGAACGGCTTTGTGGTATATTTATATCGTATGCTAATCATTAGGGTTCTCATTAGATGACCGAACTCAACGAGCGGTTTTCTGCTGCGTTGCACACAACTGCGCGCGCATGGCGCCAGGCACTCGACCGGCGTATCAAACATCTGGGCGTGAGTCAGGCAAGTTGGCTAACGATCGCGGTTGCCGCCAAATCCGCGGAACCGCTGTCGCAATCGGAACTCGCGGACGCCCTCGCCGTCGAAGGCGCGACCATGGTCTCGATGGTCGATCGCCTCGTCAAAGCCGGGCTCGTCGTCCGTGAACCCTCGAAGACCGACCGGCGCGTCAAGCGAGTCGTGCTCACCGACGCGGGAAATGCGCTCTACGCCAAGGTCAAGGCCGAGGCGGAGCGGTTCCGGCGCGAGTTGCTCGCGCGCGTGCCCGCCGACAAGCTGCGCGCCGCGACCGAAGTGCTCGAAGAAATACAAAGCATCGTCGAAGCCGCCGAATGAGCGCGCCGATCAATCGACGCATGATCACCTTGTCGATCATGCTCGCGACCATCATGCAGACGCTCGACGGTACGATCGCCAACGTCGCGCTACCGCATATGCAGGGCAGCATGTCGGCGTCCCAAGACCAGATCGCCTGGGTATTGACCGCCTATATCATCGCGGCCGCGATCGCGACGCCGTTGACCGGCTGGCTCTGTGATCGTTTCGGTCAGAAAAACATCTTCGTCGCCTCGGTCGCGGGGTTCACGCTCGCCTCGGCGCTCTGTGGCGTCTCGACGTCGCTCGCTGAAATCGTCGGCGCACGGCTGCTACAAGGCGTGTTCGGTGCGGCGCTCGTACCCTTGTCGCAAGTCGTCTTGATGGAAATCAATCCGCGCGAGAAACAGGGCCAGGCGATGGCGATCTGGGGCGTCGGCGTCATGGTGGGTCCGATCCTCGGGCCAACGCTCGGCGGCTGGCTCACCGACAGCTACGACTGGCGCTGGGTATTCTTCATCAACATCCCGATCGGCATCGTCGCCTTGTACGGGATTTGGCGTTATATCGCCGCGGTGCCAGGCACGCGGCGCATGCAGTTCGACATGTTCGGATTCGCCTCCTTGAGTTTGGCGATCGGCGCGCTGCAGCTGCTGCTCGATCGCGGTGAACAGAACGATTGGTTCGGATCGACCGAAACCTGGATCGAGGCGATCATCGTCGTGATCGCCTCGACCTATTTCGTCGCGCACACGTTCCTCACGGCCGCGGAGAAATCCTTCCTCGACTATCGGCTGCTGCGCAACACCAATTACACCACCGGCCTCGTGTTCATTTTCATCACCGGTCTCGTGCTCTATGCGACGCGTGCGCTGCTGCCAACGCTGCTCGAGAATCTGCTCGGCTATCCGGTCGCAACTACCGGCCTGGTGACGGCGCCGATGGGCATCGGTACGATGATCGCGATGCTCGTGATAGGCCGGCTGATCGGCAAGATCGATTTGCGCCTGGTGCTGTTCATCGGATTCGGCCTCTCGGCGCTTGCACTGTGGGAAATGTGCGGCTATTCCTTGGATCTATCGGAGAGCGATGTCGTCTGGCCCGGACTGATCCAGGGCATCGGCGTCGGCTTGATCTTCGTGCCCTTGAGCACCGCGACCTTCTCGACGCTCGCTCCCGAGATGCGCGCGCAAGGCACGGCGATTTTCAGCTTGATTCGCAACATCGGCAGCAGCATCGGCATTTCGATGGTGCAGACCGTGCTGATCCGCAGCACGGCGGTTGCGCATGCGCACCTCGTCGAGCGCGCAACTTTGCTGAATCCGGCTTGGTCGAATCCCGCGATCGCGAGCGCCTACGACGTGAGCCGTCCGACCGGCGCGGCGGCGCTCGATGCCGCGGTCACGCTGCAGGCGACGATGATCGGTTACCTCGACGATTTCTGGCTGATGCTCGTGCTGACCGTCGTGGTCATGCCGCTGATTTTTCTGATCCGCCCGCCACCACGCAGCCGCGCGGCCACGATCACCGACCCGAATGCGGTCATGGACTGATCATCGCCGGCCCGCGCCTGGACTCAATGCGCTTTCGGTAATGCGCTCTCGAGATCGGCGGCGGCCTTGTCGATTCCCGCAGCGACATTGGCCACGATCTCGGCAACCTGCGGAACCTGCCCCTCGGCTTCTTTCCACTTCTTCTGGTCCATGTATTCGCGCACAGCGGCGATTGGCTTTGCGCCGTAGCCGGTATACGCGCCCGGTGCATAGACCTGATTCTTGAACCATGGCCGCTCCGGCAATCCCTTTGGATTGAGGAAGAGCCGCGAGACCCGCAGCAGATCCGCGTTGAGCGTCTCCAGGGCGGGCGCACTAATAGCCGGCGAGCCCTGCGCCGACAGATTCGCGAGCGCGCGTGAATAGCGATCGGCGCTCTTTTGCAGCAGCTCGATCGAATTCTTCAACGGCGCAAAGTTCATATACGGCGGCACGGTCTCGGCCGGCGGCGGGCCGATCGGCCGGCGCGGGTCGCGCGTCGCATCGAACACTCCCTCTTTGAGTTCCAGGTTTCTCTCGGCAAATTCCTCTTGCTTGTCCTTGAGCAGCTTCTCGAGCTCATCCACGTATTTCGCGATCGCCTGCGCCTGCGGCGCATAGTCGACCGGGATGAAATCGGCGTCGGCCAATCGCAGCATCGCGGTGCCCGCCGTCTGCGACAGCGCACGCTCGTACACGAATTCGGTGTCGGAGAAATGTGTGAACCAGTAAAAATCGTCGTAGATCGAGTGGTACTCCGTACCGTCGTCCTCATCACCGAACTCGACGCTCAGTGTGGAGATTCCCGCATAGTCCTGAAACGCCGTGAAGTCGGAACCGTCGCCGAGCGCATCGACGACGAGATCATTGCGCTTGCGCAGATCGCTGCGCTCCTCGGCGCTCTTCGCCGCCGCGATGCTCGCAAGGTGCGCGCGCTGATAGACGCTCAAGCGGGTTTCGGGATCGACGATGTCGCGCGCGACGCCGCTGATGAAACTGCCGAGGTCCTGCGTGCCACCCGGGAACATATAGCCGCGGCCGTTGCTGTCGGAGTTGAGGTAGGACACCGCGTGTTTCTTCAACTCTTCGATGTGAGTCTCGACCCATTCCACCGAGCCCAGCAGCCCCGGCTCTTCGCCATCCCAGGCGCAATAGATGATCGTGCGCTTGGGCGTCCAACCCTGCGCATGCAGCTCGCCGAGCATGCGCGCCTCTTCGAGCATCGGTGCCTGTCCCGAGATCGGATCCTCGGCGCCGTTGACCCAGGCGTCGAAGTGATTGCCGCGGATGACCCACTGGTCGGCAGCCTGCGATCCGTGCAAGACCGCGATCACGTCATAAATAGGCTTGATGTCCCAATTCGATGCAACCTGCAGGTGGACCTGCGCGGGTCCCGGACCGATGCGATAGGTGATCGGCAATGCGCCGCGCCAGCTTTCCGGCGCGACCGGCCCCTTGAGCGCCGATAGGAGGGGTAGCGCATCGGCATCGGAGATCGGCAGCACCGGAATCTTGGTGATGGTCTTCGCCTCCTTGATCGGCAGGCGTTTCGCATCCGGCGTCGCACCGACGCCCGGCGTCAGCGGATCCCCGGGATAATCCGTATCCATGACGCTGCCGCGCTGCACGCCCTGCTTCGGGCGCCAGCCGCCGGCCGGATAGGCCTCGCCCTGATAGTAGCCGTCACCCTTGGGGTCGGAATAGATGATGCAGCCGATAGCGCCGTGTTCCGCGGCGACTTTGGGTTTGATCCCGCGCCAGCCTTCACCGTAACGCGCGATCACGATCGCACCCTTGACCGATATGCCGAGCCGCTCGAGTTGCTCGTAGTCCTCTCGGCTGCCGTAGTTCACGTAGATCAGCGGCGCGGTGACATCGCCGTCGGCCGAATAGGCATTGTAGGTGGGCAGCTGTTCGGCGGACTGGCCCGAGGTCGGGTCGCCGGCAATCGCAGGCTCGACCAAGGATGCGGTGAAATGCGTCGGCTTGAGCATCTCGAGCACGCGAATCTTCGGTGTCGGAAACAGCACGTCGAACCGCTCGATCTTCGCATCGAATCCCCAAGCCTTGAATTTCGCCAGGATCCATTCCGCGTTGTCCTTGTCGTAGGGCGATCCGACGTGGTGGGGACGTGCGCTCAGACGGCGCATGTTCTCGCGGATGTTCGAAGCCGAGATGCCGTCTTGGAACTTTTTCTCCAAGGCCCGCTGCGGCGCTACGCTCGGCGCGCTGAACCCGAGCAGCGGGCCGCCGGCCGGGGCTGCGGGATCCGACTGGGACACGGCCACGGTGAGCGGCAATAGCACGAGCAATGCGCAGCTGATCGATCGAAACGTCATGAGGATGCCTTACGCTGTTGTTATTGATGCACGCAACTCGGGAGCGCGCGCTTGGCGCCACTCTAGCGCGCGCGACGGGTCCTCGCCACTCGAACGTCCGCTGTGCAGCGGCGCGGGTTCAGGCGGCCGACGTCGAGGGGTCGCTGGATGCCAGCAGTTTGCTCGCCTTCGGCGCAACCCAGCGCTCGATGTCGTCGAACACCGTGAAAACCGCCGGAACGATCACGAGCGTCAGCATCGTCGAGGTGATCAATCCGCCGATGACCGCGATCCCCATCGGCGCGCGAAAATCGCTGTCGCCGCCCCACCCGAGCGCGACGGGCAGCATGCCGGCCACCATCGCAATCGTCGTCATGACGATGGGCCGCGCGCGTTTGTGCCCGGACTCGAGCAGCGCTTCGAGCCGCGGCTTACCCGCACGCATCTCTTCGATCGCAAAATCCACGAGCAGAATCGAGTTCTTGGCAACGATGCCCATCAACATCAGAACTCCGATCACGACGGGCAGCGAGAACGGGTAGCCCGTGAGTATGAGCAGCAGCACTGCGCCCCCCAAGGACAGCGGCAGCGCCGAGAGGATCGTGATCGGCTGGAATACGCGAGCGAACAGCAGCACGAGCACCGCGAAGACCATGAGTACGCCGGCACCGATTGCCAGCAGGAAATTCGTCATCAGTTCGGTCATGAACTGCGCATCGCCGGTCTCTACCCGGTGCACGCCGTCCGGCAAATGAGAAAGAGTCGGCAGCGCATAGAGCTTCTTCGTCGCGGTCCCGAGTTCCACACCGGGCGCCAGATCCGCCTCGAGAAAGGCGCGCCGGCTCTGATTGTAACGGCGCACCGCCGAAGGGCCCTGCCCGAAGCTCAAGTCAGCGACCGCTTTGAGCGGCACGCTCGATCCGGATGCGGTCGGCACCGGCAGGTTCTCGAGCGTCGTGAAATCGCGCCGCGCCGACTCGAGCAAGCTCACGCGGATCGGAATCTGCCGGTCGCTCAACGAGAACTTGGCGCCGTTTTGCGGAAGATCCCCGAGTGTCGCAATCCGGATCGTTTGACTGATCGACTCGACACTGACGCCGAGCTGCGCCGCGATATCGAGCCTCGGGTGCACGATGATTTCCGGACGCGGCAAATCGCCGCGAATTCGCGCGCTGCGAAGCTCGGGGAGCGCCTGCATTTCCGCAAGAGCCTTGTGCGCCGTCGCCTCCAGCAGCACCGGATCATCGCCGGTCAAATACAGCTGCACGTCGCGGCCGCCGCCGTTATCGGAAAAATTCAGCTGGCCGTCAGGAACGGTCTGCATCAGCGGGGCCATCTTCTGCTCCCACTGCTTCTGGCTGAGCTTGCGCTCGGTGCGCGGCACGAGACTGATGTAGAGAGTCGCATTGCGAACCTCGTCATTGCCGACGAATTCGACGACGTCGGTGACCTCGGGCGATTTACGCAGCAGCACGGTCGCAGCAGCGGAGACCCGCGCCGTGTCGTCGAGCGTGCCGCCCGGCGGCAACTCGATATCGAGCTCGGCGCTCGCGAAATCCTCGGGCGGTACGAAGGCCTGGGGGATCGTCACGAGCAGCGCGAGCGAACCGATGAAGAACAACACACCGAACGCGATCGTCTTCCAGCGGTTCGCGACGACCCATCGCAAAGTCTGCAGATAACGGGTCATGATCGGGCCGTCGACCGGGTGCTGCAGCAGCGCATCGGGCTTCAGCGCGTAGGCGGCGAGCACCGGCGTGATCAGGCGCGCGACCAGCAGCGATATGAACACGGCGGCCGCAACCGTTAGGCCGAACTGCTTGAAATACTGACCGGTGATCCCGCTCATGAAACTGACCGGCAGAAACACCGCGATGATCGTGAACGAGGTCGCAACGACCGCGAGGCCGATCTCGTCGGCGGCATCCAGCGCAGCTTGGAAGCCGCTCTTGCCCATGCGCATGTGGCGCACGATATTCTCGATCTCGACGATCGCGTCGTCGACGAGCACGCCGGCGACCAGCGACAGTCCGAGCAGCGTGATCTGGTTGAGCGTGAAGTCCATGAGGTCCATGAACATGAAGGTCGGGATCGCCGACAAGGGAATCGCGAGCGCCGAAATCACGGTCGCGCGCCAGCTGCGCAAGAAGCACCAGACCACGACGACCGCGAGTATCGATCCCTCGATCAGGGCGTTGATCGAGGAATGGTAGGTTCGCTCGGTATGCGGCTCGGTCGAGAAGATCGTCGTCAGGCTGTTGACGCCGGGATTCTCGGCCATGATCTTCTTGAGCTCCTCGTCGACGGCCTTTGCGACCGTGACATCGGAGGCGCCGATCGCCTTGGAAACGCCGAACGTGGTTGCGGGGCGGCCATTGAGCCGCGCGATCGTGCGCACTTCCTCGACGCCGTCGCGGACGTCCGCGAGGTCGCGCAGGCGCACCGATTTGCCGCCGTGCACGAAGATCTGGCTGTCACCGAGGGCCGCGGCCGTTTTCGCGCCCCCCAAGATCCGGATCGCCTGCTCGCCGCCGCCCAACTGGGCGCGACCGCCCGGCGCATCGAGGTTCAGTGTTCGCAGCTGTTCGTTGACTTCGTAGGCCGTGATGCCGAGCGCCTGCATGCGCGCCGGATCCAGTTCGACGCGGATTTCACGGCTCACGCCGCCGCTGCGCGACACCTGCGCGACGCCGGGAACCGCCAACAGACGCTTGGTCACGGTGTTGTCGACGAACCAGCTCAGAGCCTCGGGCGACATGCTGGTCGTCGTGACCGCGTAATACACGAACGGACCGCTGAAGCTCACGCGCTGCACTTGCGGTTCGAAAATCCCCTGCGGCAAGTCGTTGCGCACCCGCGCGATCGCATCGCGTACGTCGGTCACGGCCCGATCGACCGGCGTGCCGATCTGGAACTGCACGTTGATTCCGACTGAGCCCTCGACGATGTAGGTCGTGATGTTGCGCACGTTGCCGATGCTCGAAATCGAACCCTCGATCTTTTGCGCGATCTGGGTCTCCATCTCGGTAGGCGCCGCGCCTGGCTGTGCGACGGTGACGTTGACCATCGGAAACGTGATGTCCGGGTCGAGGTTGACCGGCAATCGGATGAAGTCGACGACGCCGACGAAGAACAGCACGAAAAACAGCACGATCGGCATCACCGGATGCCGGATCGCCCAGGCCGATATATTTTTCACGCGCCACCCGCGTTGGCACGTGCCGGTTTGACGGTCTCTCCTTCCTGCAGGAAACCGCCCGCGGTCGCAACCACCTGGTCCTGCGCGCCCAGTCCTTCGGCGATCGTCACCCCGTTGGGCACGACGCCAGACAAGCGCACCGGGCGGCGCTCGATCTTGTTGCCGGCGTTGACGATCAGCACATAACTGCCCTTTTCATCGTTCAAGACCGCAGTCTGCGGCAGCACCGCGTGCTCGGCGTTGCTGATCGTGACCTCGGCGCGCGCGAAGGCGCCGGGACGCAAATTAGGATCCGGCTGCAGCGTGATGCGCACCATGCCTAAGCGCGTTTGCGGGTCGATGACCGCGCCCAACAGGCGCACGCGGCCGGCATAGATGCGGGGGACGCCGGTCAAGCTCACATTCGCGGTTTGGCCGAGTTTCAACAGCGGCAGATCCTGCTCGGCAACCTCGCCACGCAGCTCGATTTCGTTGCCCTGCGCCAAGCGAAACAGCGCGGGACCGCCCGGGGTCGCGGTCTGACCCAGCTCGACGCTGCGCGTGAGAATCGTGCCATCGGCCGGCGCGCGCACTTCCGCGCGATCGACGCGCGCCTGAGCTTCCGCGAGCTGTGCTTCTGCCACTTTGACTTTGGCGGCCGCCGTCACGGCCGTTGAATGCCGCCGCTCGGTTTCCTCGGTCGACAGCGCGCCCGCCGCCCCTACCGCGACGGCCCGGTGATATTCCGCCGCGGCAAGCTCGGCCTCGGCGCGCGATTGATCAAGCGCGGCCGCGAGGCTGGCGACCTGCGGCTGCAACACGGTCGTGCTCAGGCGGGCGAGCAGCTGGCCTTTTTTTACATGGTCACCCGCTTCGACGTAGATCGCGTTGACGAGACCGCCGTCGCCCTCGACGCCGATCGGGATGTCGTACCGCGCCCCGATCGTCCCGATGATGCTCACGGTCGTCGGCACCGAAGTCAGCGACACCGAGGTTACGGTGACCGTCGGCGTATTGGACTTGTCCGAAAGGTTGTTTTTTGCAGCACTCAGGGCGTTCAGCCGGAACACGAGCAATCCCGCGATTGCGATCGCGATCGCGCCGAAGAGCCATAAGCTGCGCCGGCTGACCAGCCAGCTCGCGAAGCTGTTCGAATCCGTAGTCGGTGACGATCCCATTGATGACATTCCCGTGGATCAGTGTGCCTCCCCAGGTTATGGAGAGACAGTCCGATCGAGCCCAAGTTCAAGCGGCCTTACCTAGTCAATACACACGAGGCCGCGCAAAGTTGCAGGCGTTGGCGTAAACATCCACGGTTGCCGCGGTAGCGCTAGGGAGCGACCTGATCGATCACCAGGTCACGTACGCCGTCGCGGCCGACATCATAAGTGAGTTCGCCGAATAAATCCCCTGACGCCGGGGTCGGCTGACCGCTGAATGAGACACGGGCCGTAATCGATACCCGCTGGCCGCTCGCGAGCGCATGGCCGGGCATCATCGAGTCTGCGGCCGACAATTCGACGCGTGTGCCGATCGCCTCGTCGGTCAGGCGCTTGGCGGCCAGCGGCGGGCCTCTGCTGCCCGGTTCGCGCGCGAACACGAACAAGGGTGCGCCGGTGCGCAGCCGCGCCTTGAGAGCCGGCGCGATCGTGATATTCACGGTCGCCTTGGCCGCCGGGTCGGCGGTTACGGCTGCCCGCGCGGCGCCGGGACCGCCGGCGTCTGCGCCCATGCCAGGGCCGCCCATGCCCGGGGAACCGATCGCCGGTGTGCCGGAGCCCGGGCCACCCTCGGCGCCATCGGCTACCGACGCGAGTTCCTGGAGCCGGGCATCCAGCATCTCGACGATCTCCTGCGGCGGATGCATGGCCTTGAGCTTCTCCCAGCGGCTACGCGCCAGCGGGATCTCGCCCTGAACGGCCGCCGAAAAGCCGCCGTACAACAGTGCGCGCGGATTCTCGGGCTCTTGTGCGAGCGCCTGTTCGAACAGCTGCGCGGCCTGCGCCGTGACTTCGCCGCCCGCCTTCATGCTGATCGCCTCGCCGAGACCTATCGTCGCCTCGATATTCTTGCCGCCATCGAGCTGGTGGGCATGATCGAAGGCGACGATCGCCTCGTCAACGCGCCCGGTCGCCTCATAAGAGCGTCCGAGCATGAGCCAACCCGCCAGATCGTTGGGCTGGTCTACCAAATGTTTCTCGAGTTTGGCGACCATCGCTGCGACATCGGGACTCAGCGCGTGTCCGGCTGCGGCAGCGTTCCATTGCCAATTCGACCACAGCGGATAGAGCCCGGAGGCGGCGCCGATGACCAGAACGGCGGAGATCACGCCGAGAATGCGGCTTCTGCGATCGCGCAGCAGCGGCACCGCAACCGCAGCCGCGGCGAGCGCAGCCATGACGGCTGCCACAATGATGAAAGCGACCATCAACGCGACCCTGAGGCGGACCCGGGCGGAGCCTCGGCTGACGGCGGCGAGGAGTCATCGTCGATCGGCATCCGGGATCGTGCACGCGCCACGCGAACCACGATCACGGCACCGACGAGCAGCAGCACGAACGGCGAGCCCCAGATCCACAAGGTTTTGGTCTCGAGCGGCGTGTTGAATCGCACGAACTCACCATAGCGGGCGGTCATGAAGTCGAAAATCGCGGCGTCGCTCTGGTGTGCGAGCAGCATCTCGCGCACCTGGCGGCGCAGGTCCTCGGCAAGCTGTACGTTCGAGTCGGCAATCGATTCATTTTGGCAGACCAAGCAACGCAGCTGCTTGGTGATATCTTCGTAGCGCGCTTCGAGCGCCGGGTCTTCGAGCTGCCCGTTCGCATCGAGCGCGCGCGCAGCGCCGTCGCACAGCAGCAAGGTGAGCAGGATCAACATCGCGTATTTCATGCCCCGCTCCGGCGTGCCGCTTCGATTCTCGGCAGGAATTCCTTCTGCCAGACCTCGAGTGTCAGTGGCGAGATGAATTTGAAGATGATGCGTCCCTTGCCGTCAACGAGGAAGGTCTCGGGCGCTCCATAAATCCCCCAATCGATTGCGGTGCGCTCTTCGGGATCAAATGCGACAGCCGTGTAGGGATTACCAAGCTGCTTGAGCCAGCGCTGCGCCTTGTTGCGGTCATCGTTGAAGTCGAGCCCGATGATCGGCACGACACGCTGCTGCGCGATTTGCAACAGCGCCTCCTGCTCCTCCCGGCATGCGACGCACCATGTGCCCCAGGCATTGAAGACATAGACCTGGCCCTGCAGCGCGGTGTTGTTGACCGAGCGGCTCGGGTCCAGAACGTCGGTCAAATTGAAAGCGGGCGCAGGCTTGCCGATCAGCGGCGACGGCAGTGCGCGAATATCGCGATTCGGATTCAGGCCAAACACGAACAGTACGACGAGCCCGAGGAACGCGGCAATGGGTAGCAGAAACTTCCACATCAGGCGACACCCGCGCTGGGGTGCGGATCGCGGTCGGGCGGCAGCGCGGCGGGGCTGCCGGAGGCCGCGGCCACCTTGAGCCGATAGCGCCGGTCGGTCGCCGCGATGAATCCGCCGATCGCCATCACGAGCGCGCCCAACCAGATATAGCGCACGAGCGGCTTGTATTGAATGCGCATGCTCCAGGCGCCCTCGCCTAAGGGATTGCCCATAGCGACGAACAAGTCGCGCGCCCAGTTCACCGAAATCGCGGCCTTGCTGTTGTCGGTCTGCTGCACGCGGAAATGGCGTTTCTGCGGCGTCAAAATTGCAACCGGCTTGCCATTCTTGGTGATCTCCATGAGCGCTTCGACCGCATCGTAGTTAGGTCCCTGCACGTCGGTCGCAGCCAGAAATTTGAAATTGTAGCCCGCGATCAAGAAGCTGCCGCCCGGCTTGAGCGCGACGTCCTTTTCGATTTTGTAGCTCTCGACGCCGCTCGCGCCGATCGCGAACATGCCGATGCCGATGTGCGCAATCGCCATTCCGAGCAGACCGCTGGTCAGTGATTGGCGGCGGCGCAGACGCTGGATCGGATCGACGAGCGCCGAGAAAATGACCCAGAAGCCCAAGCTGAAGCCGAGCAGCCCGACCCAGTGAAACTCGCCGAAAACGAGGCCCTGAATCGCGATCGAGAGCGCGATCGCAGCGCCGAGCAGCCACCACACCGGCTTCGCCGACACCGTGAGCTTGCCGCGCCTCCAGGCCGAATGCATACCGAACACGAGGAACATGAGCAGCGGCACTGCCGGCACGAGGAACATCACGGCGAAGACCGGCGGCCCGACCGATATCTTGCCGATATTCAACAGTTCATAGAGCAAGGGCGACAGCGTTCCCCACAAAATGAGCCCTGCAATGCAGACGAGCAGCACGTTGTTGACGAGGATGAAGAACTCGCGCGAAAACATTTCGAAGCCGCCGGGGACATACAACTTTGGTGCGCGCCAGGCATAGAGCGACAGCGAGCCGCCGATCGTCGTGACCAGGAACGCAAGAATATAGAGTCCGCGTTTCGGGTCGGTCGCGAACGAATGAACCGAGACCAGCACGCCGGACCGCACGAGAAAGGTTCCGACCAAGCTCAAGGAAAACGCAAAGATCGCCAGCAGCAGCGTCCAGCTCTTGAAAATGCCGCGCTTTTCGGTCACGGCGAGCGAATGGATCAGTGCGGTACCGACGAGCCAGGGCATGAACGAGGCATTTTCGACCGGGTCCCAGAACCACCAGCCGCCCCAGCCGAGTTCGTAATAGGCCCACCAACTGCCCAGGGCAATGCCGATCGTTTGAAACATCCACGCAAAAATCGTCCAGGGCCGCGTCCATTTCGCCCAAGCCTGATCGAGGCGTCCCTCGAGCATCGCGGCGCAAGCGAATGCAAATGCGACCGAAAAGCCGACATAGCCGGTGTAGAGCATCGGCGGGTGGATCGCGAGCGCAAAGTCCTGGAGCACGGGATTCAAATCGGCGCCGTCGGCTGCGGCGGGAATCAGCCGGCCGAAGGGGTTGGACGTCCACAGGGTGAACAGCATGAAGCCTGCGCTGATTAGACCCATGACCCCGATCACGCGGCTCGAGAAGCTTTGCGGCATTGCGCGACTGAAGGCTGCGACCGCGACGCTCCAGATCGAGAGGATCAATACCCACAGCAGCAACGAGCCTTCGTGCGCGCCCCAAACCGCGGCGACCCGATAAAACAGCGGCAGCTGCGAATTGGAATTCCTCGCGACGTACTCAACCGAGAAATCATTGGACACGAACGAGTAGACGAGACAGCCGAAGGCCATCGCCACGAACACGAATTGTCCGGTCACCGCAGGACGCGAGACCGACATCCAGACGGGCTTGTCGCGCCAGGCGCCCGCGAGCCCAAAAAAAGCCTGCGACAGGCTCAGCACGAACGCCAAGATCAGCGCAAATATACCTAATTCCGGTGCCATACCATTGCCCCCAAAGCCGAAGCCTTCCGCAATTGAAACCTCAACCCGGCGGTTTTGGGCCGCCTTTCTGCTTCAAAGACGCCGCAACTTCGGGAGGCATGTATTTCTCGTCGTGCTTCGCAAGCACCTCGTCGGCGACGAAGGCGCCGTCGGCGCCCATCGAACCGTGCGCAATGATCCCCTGGCCTTCGCGAAACAGGTCGGGCAGCACGCCGGTATATTCTACCGGAACCTCGTGCGCGAAATCGGTCAACACGAAACGCACTTGCAAATCGCCGGGTTTGCGCGCGACGCTGCCCTTGACGACCATTCCGCCGATACGAAAGCGCTTCGAGGCCGGCGCCTTGCCGGTCGCTACCTGGCTGGGGTCGTAATAAAACATGATGTTCTCGCGTGAAGCCATGACCGCGAGCGCGACCGAGGCTGCGACACCGCCGAGAATACCGACCACGACCAACAATCTCTTGCGTCTCGGCGTCACGATCCATTACTCCCAGCCATCGCCAACGCGCGCCGCACGCGCTTCAGGGCCTGCGCGTGATAGCGTCGCGCAGACCAGACATTCCACAGCAAAATCGAGATAGCGAGCGCAAAACACGGCCACACATAACGCGCGTAACCTCCCATTGCAAAAAAGCTGCCGACCGTCATGCGCGCACCACCTCGCGCACCCAGCTTGCCTGGCGCTCGCGATTCAGAATTTCGGCGCGCACCCGCATGCATAGCACTCCGAAGAAGAACAACATGTAGCCCATGAACATCGCGAGCAGCGGCCACAGCATGCTGCCGGGCATCGACGGCTTCGCGAATTTCGCGACCGTCGCTCCTTGGTGCAGCGAATTCCACCATTGCACCGAATAATGAATGATCGGCACATTGACCACGCCGACGATCGCGAGCAGCGCAGCCGCGCGGTCGCCGCGGTTCGGATCCTCGAACGCCGCGCGCAACGAAATCACACCGACATACAGAAACAGCAGAATCAGCTCCGAGGTCAGCCGTGGGTCCCAGGCCCAATAAGTACCCCACATCGGCCGGCCCCACAGTGATCCAGTCACCAAACCGAGCACCGTGAAGGAGGCACCGACGGGTGCGACCGCGGCGGCGACCGCATGGCCCATCTTGATGCGCCAAATCAGCCCGACCGCACCGGCGATCGCCATCAGCGTATAACCGAACATCGACAGCCAGCCCGCGGGCGCGTGAACGTAGATGATTCGAAAGGCGTCGCCCTGCTGATAATCGGGAGGCGCGAATGCAAGCCCGTCGATGATGCCATAGACGATGAACACCGCAGCGCTCAGCAGCAGCCATGGCGCAAACACCCCCGCAACGCGATAGACGGAGGGAGGGGAAGCGAGCCGATAAAACCACGTCCACATATCTTTCTATTATGAACCTTTATTCGAGCGTTATGCGCAGTGCGACGCTAGCGGCAATCGGAGCCAACGTAGTGGTAAATACGCATAGCGCCGCAAGAAAATACAGCGCCCCGGCGGCGCTCTCACCGCCGATCGCGCGATCCGTCGCGTTGGCACCGAATATCAGCAACGGCATCGCGAGCGGCAGCACGATCAGCGACAACAGCACGCTGCCGCGCCGCAGACCCACGGTCAGTCCCGCACCGATCGCTCCGAGCCAGCTCAAAGTCAGTGTGCCGAGGCCGAGGCTCAGCATCATGATCGGAAACGCCTCGACCGGAACCGCGAGAGTCGTCGCGACAATCGGCGAGACCACGACGAGTGCCGCGCCGCTCACGAGCCAATGCGCGAGCGTCTTGGCGATCACAATCAAGGTCAATGACTGTCCAGACAGCACGAGCTGCTCCAAGGTTCCGTCCTCGGAGTCGCCCTTGAACAAGCCATCCATTGACAATAATGAGGCGAGCAAGGCTGCAGCCCAGAGAACTCCAGGCGCCATGTCTCGCAACAGCGACAGCTGCGGACTTAATCCGAGTGGAAAGAGCGTCGTCACGATCAAAAAAAACACCAGCGGCTGCAACAGCTGCCCGGGTCGCCGGAAACTCAATGTCAGCTCCCGCCGCAATACAAGCCGCAGCACCGAAACCGCGCCGACGCTCATGCCGCAAGCTCCAAGCGCCGCACGGCACAGCCGAGCGCGAGATCGTGATGCGCGACGACGACCGCAGCACCGCCCCGCTCGACATGCTCTGCGAGCATCGCCGACATGAACTCCGCTCCATGCGCATCCAAATTCGTGTACGGCTCGTCGAGCAGCCATAGGGGCGCGCGCACCGCGAGCACGCGCGCCATCGCGACGCGGCGCCTCTGACCGGCCGACAACACGCGCGTCGGCAAGTCGGCGCAGGCGCCGACACCGGCTTTTTCGAGCGTTTCCTTGAGCTCGGCGAGGCTAACGGTGCGCTTCATACCAACCGTGAAACGCAGGTTTTCGAGCGCGGTCAGATCGCCCTTGAGCGCAGCCTCGTGCGAGGCATACGCGAGAGCCGATTGATAATCGGCGGGAATCGTCGTGATCGGACGACCCAGCCACGAGACCGTGCCCTGCTCCGGGCGCAGCAGCCCGCAAGCGACGCGCAGCAGCGTCGTCTTGCCGGTGCCGTTGGGTCCCCAAACATGCAGGACCTCGCCGCCGTCCAGGCGAAAGCTGGTTCCGCGCAGCACATGGCGATCACCACGCCAGACGTGGACTTGATCCACGTCGAGTCGGCAGCGCGCAGTGCTCACCCTGTGCTCTCAGTGAAATCAATCAGTTGTCTCAACCAATTCATGTAACACCGATTATATACATAGGGCAGCCGCGATTTCTTTCTGATATTTTTGCATTGCGCGGCCGCAGGCTTGTTCGAGCTCACAATTCATAACGACCGGGGTGTCTTATGCCACTTTCCAAGAAGCTGGGCGCGGAGTTTATCGGCACATTTTGGTTGGTGCTGGGTGGCTGCGGCAGCGCGGTACTCGCGGCGGCGTTTCCGCACGTCGGCATCGGCCTATTGGGTGTTGCGCTCGCATTCGGGCTCACGGTCGTGACGATGGCATTCGCGATCGGCCATATCTCGGGGTGTCATCTGAATCCGGCGATCACGTTCGGCCTCGTGGTCGGCGGCCGCCATCCCGCGAAAGAAATCCTGCCCTATTGGATCGCCCAGGTCGCCGGTGCCATCGTCGCCGCGGGAGTGCTGCTCGTGATCGCCAGTGGCAACGGCAGCAATGTGCTCGCGGGCGGCCTCGCGGCAAACGGCTACGGTGAACACTCCCCGGGGCATTATGACCTTGCGGCCGCATTCCTCACGGAGGCGGTCATGACCGCGATGTTCCTATTCGTGATCATGGGCGCAACCGATAAGCGCGCGCCGGCGGGTTTTGCACCGCTCGCGATCGGCCTCACGCTCACGTTGATTCACTTGATCAGCATCCCGGTGACCAACACCTCGGTGAACCCGGCTCGCAGCACGGGCCCGGCGGTTTTCGTACATGGTTGGGCGGTCGACCAGTTGTGGCTGTTCTGGGTGGCGCCCCTGTTGGGCGCAGCGACCGGCGCCGCGCTCTACCGCTTGGTCGCGATGGTGCCCCGGGCCGGGGTCGAACCGGCATGACCTTGCGGTCAACGGATTTTCTTACTCACCACGGCTTTCGCCGCTGCGCCGCCTGCGCGTTTGGAGTCTGGAGTGCGCCACGACCGTGATGCAGTTGTTTCGAACTGCTCCCGTAGGTCCCCGCCGTCCACTCTCTACACCTGCCAGCACCGCGCTCATAGGGGCTGGATTGGCTCGGCGTTGCCTCGGTTTGTTCCAGGGGGTTCGCCGACTTTGACGGGATCCAGCGGAGTGTTTCCATCCCCGCCGCTCAAATCGAATCAAGTCCGTTGCGTCTACCAATTTCGCCACCGGGGCACTGCACGCAAGTGTACCTTAGGATGCGTCGCGAGCGGTGAATCGGCGCGGCCCGATTCCTAGCTCGCAGCCCGGTTCAAACGCAGCGGCAGGTCGCGCAATCGCTCGCCGGTCAGCGCGAAGATCGCATTGGCAACTGCGGGCGCGATCGGCGGCGTGCCCGGCTCACCGACGCCGCCGGGGGACGCCTCGCTCGGCATGATCTCGATCTCGATGAGCGGACACGCATCGATGCGCAGCGGCGCATAGCCGTCAAAATTCATCTGCTGAACCTGCCCGCGCTCAATCGTGATTTCGCCGTTGAGCGCGGCCGACAGACCGAACACGATTGCGCTCTCCATTTGTTGACGAACCAGGTTCGGATTCACCGCGATGCCGCAGTCGACCACGCAAACCACACGGTGTACGCGAATTGCGCGGTCGGAGGACACCGACACTTCCGCGACTTGCGCGACGATGGAGCCGAAGCTGCGGTGAATCGCGATGCCACGCGCCTTGTTTTGGCCATCGGGCGCCGCGGTCGGCGCGGTGTCCCATTGTGCCAACTCGGCCACGCGGCGCAGCACCCGTAGATGGCGCGCATCACCCGCGAGCAGCGAGGCGCGCAACGCGACCGGATCCTGGTCGGTCGCAGCGGCCACTTCGTCGATGAAGCACTCGGTGAAGAACGCGTTCTGCGAATGCGCGACCGAGCGCCAGATTCCGACGGTCACCGCGGACTCGATCGAGTGGTGGGCGACCTGCGCAGCCGGCCACGCGTACGCCGTATCGGATGCGCCTTCCGTTACACCATCCATGATCGCCGGCGCTCCCAGGCTGGAGCCCGATGAGGTCAGCTTCCAGGCGATGATGCGGCCGGCGGCATCGACCCCGGCTTCGCAACGCGCAGCATAGGCGGGCCGAAAATAATCATGCGTCATGTCCTGTTCACGCGACCAGGCGAGTTGCACCGGCGCACCGTCCGTCTCGCGCGCGAGCGCCGCCGCTTGCACGATGAAATCCGAGCAGTTACGCCGGCCGAATCCGCCGCCGAGATACGGCACGCGCAGTTCGATCCGCGACGCATCGATCCGGAGCAGACCGGCGACCGCGTGTCGCGCGAAGCCCGGCGACTGCGACGCCGCCCAGATCGTGCACGCGCCATTCTTGAGCTGCGCCGTGCAATTCATCGGCTCCATGGTCGCGTGCGCGAGAAAAGGCACCGAATAGTCGGCTCGGACCGTTTTGAACGCCGTGGCGAGCGCTGCGTCGACATCGCCATGCGCGTGATGAACCTTGCCACCGTCGCTCGACAACGAGCGCTTGAGTTCGGCCGCGATCGCCGCGCTCGAGACCGAAGCCGCGGCGCCGTGATCCCAAGCGATGACGACCTTCTCCAACGCCTGCAGCGCCTGGAACGGTCGGTCGGCGATCACTGCGACCGCACCGGCCGTCGACCCGACTGAACCGAGGCCGCCCGATACCGGCTCGAGCGCGACGATCTTGCGGACGCCGGGCATCGTGAGCGCCGCGGCCGCGTCGTATCGAGCCGGCCTACCGCCGAGCGTCGGGCACATCGTCATGCGTGCATACAGGAGCCCCGCCGGCCGCACATCGAGACCGAATTGAGCCGTGCCGTCGACTTTGGCGCCCGTGTCGATGCGGCGCATCGGTTTGCCAATCATCGTGAATGCGCGCGGGGCCTTGAGTTCCAAGCGCGCCGGCACCGCAAGCCGCGCCGCCTGCGCCGCGAGCGAACCGTATGCGGCTTGCTTGCCGGATTGGTGGCACACGCGGCCGCGCTCCGTGCGGCATTCGCCGAGCGGCACCTGCCAAGTCTCGGCAGCCGCGGCCAGCAACATCGCGCGCGCTGCGGCTCCCGCTTCACGCAGCGGCAACCACTGATCGCGGATGCTCGACGATCCGCCGGTGATCAGAAGGCCGGGGATTTCCCGCACGATCTTTTGCGCGATGTGCACGATCGCGCGCTGCGCATATCCGCGATCCGCCGATCCGAACGCCAGCGAATCGACGATCGCGGTTTGATTGTTGTAGATCGCGTCGAATGTCGATTGCTCGACACGCACGTGCTCCCAATCCGCATCCATTTCCTCTGCGAGCAGCATCGCGAGTCCCGTGTGCACGCCCTGCCCCATCTCGGCCTGCGAGACCATGACCGTGATCGAATCGTCGGCGGAAATCTTGACCCAGCCATTCATGGCGACTTGCGCCGGTTCGACCGGTAGCGGCCTTGCACCGATCAGACGCCCGCGAACCGGCATCAATGACCAGCCGACCACGAGCGCGCCGGCAGCGCCGATTCCGCCAAGCAGGAAATGGCGGCGCGCGATCGCCGGCATCAGCGGGGCTGCCTCGCAAATTCGGCGGAATCCAACCAAGCGCGCGACATCGTTACAATATAACCACAATCGGCTCTCGACGCTGAGTGCCGTTACGAGGTGCGCATTTGCCGAACTCGATTTTTTCCCTATCCGGTAAGGTTGCGGTCATCACCGGTGCAGCCCGCGGTATCGGTCGCGCCTTGTGTTTCGCCTTGGCGCGCGCGCAGGCGGCCGTGGTGTTGCTCGGGCGAGATCCGGCTGCGCTCGCGAGTACCGAAGCGCAGCTGTGTGCTGCCGGCGGCATCGTGGTGCATCTATCGGCGGACGTCAGCGATACGGCCAGCATCGAGGCGGCATTCGATGCCGCGTTGCGCTGGCGCGGGCGCATCGACATCCTCGTCAACAACGCCGGAACCGAGCAGCCCTGCCCATCACTGGAGGTCGATGCGGCACTCTGGGACCGGATCATCGACACCAATCTCAAGGGCGCGTTTTTCTGTTCGCAAGCCGCGGCGCGGCGCATGCCGCATGGGGGCAGCATCCTGAACCTGTGCTCGTTGAGTTCCGAAGTCGGGATCTCCGGCGCGGCTGCGTACGGCGCATCCAAGGCGGGCCTTGCCGGCCTCACGCGCACGCTCGCCACCGAGTGGGCCACGCGCCGGATCCGCGTCAATGGTATCGGCCCCGGATACTTTCGAACCGCGATGACCGAGCCCTTCTATGCCGACCCGCAGTGGCAACAATCGATGCTGCAGAAGATTCCCTTGGGCCGTTTTGGGAGACTTGAAGACCTCGAGGGAGCGGCCGTATTTTTGTGCTCCGACGCCGCCGCCTATGTCACCGGCCAAATTCTCTACGTCGACGGCGGTTATCTCGCGTCGATTTAGGCGCTTCGCCTCACAGCGCGAGGCGCTGCGGCGCCGGCATGCACCAGATGTCCAGCGGCAGTGATCGGCCGCGCAGTGCAAACTGCGGCAATCGAATGCAGGGTGTCAACTCGTTCGCCTTCTCGTCAGCCACGCGCTCTGCCTGCAGCGCGGCCGCGACCGCGGCCGAAAACAGCACCTCACCGGCGCGCGCGCGGCTGCAGAGCCGCGCAGCCACGTTGACCGTGTCACCGACCAAGGTGTGCATGCGCTGGCCCGGCGGCCCGTGCAGGCAGCGCGCAACATCGCCGAAATGCACGCCCACGCCGATCCCGGTTTCTATCGACAACTCACGCTGCCAGCGCTCCACGATCGGCGCGAAGCCCGTCAGCATCCCCTGCGCCGCTGCAAGCGCGTTCTGCGCACCCACGCTCGCCGAGCTGCGCAGGCCGAAACCGGCCATCATGCCATCGCCGACCATGTAGAAGATTTGTCCGTCGTGGCGCTCGGCTGCGCTTGCGAGCACGCCGAAGAATTCATCGAGCAGCGACGCGACGTCGACCGGTGGCAGTTTCTCCGCAAGTCCGGTATAGCCACGCAAGTCGACGAACAGCACCGTCGCACGAATCGTTTCGGCCACCACGGGATGTGATTCGAGCGACACCGAGCGCGCTGTGCCCGAACGCACCGGTGTCGATACAACACCGCTACCCAGCAAGTTCCCGACGTCCGACGCCATCCTCTCTTGATCTCCCTGGAGGCCCCCGTTCAGAGGCCGACTATTCGCATAGTATCGCATGGGCAGCGCCGGTTGCGCGTGCGTGGAGACTGGGCAAACACACTACGGGACTGTCCCCATGGCGCACGGGGCGTCAACCACTAAGGATCGCGCGGCAATTGGACTTAACCCGGCTTGACGGGAATTGCGTGCAAGAATTCGCCCTTGACCGCGAAGCCGTCGATCTCGAGTTCGCGCGGGATACAGGTGGTTCGGTAATTGAGGTCGCGCGGACGGAAGTTTTGAGAGATCAGCGTCTTCATGGCATCGATGAGCTCGCAGTCGCCATCGCCCATGAAATTCGGCCGCCGGCCCGTCAATTCCACGGTACTCCATTGCGCCTTCACGGCATTGGCCTCGCTCGCGTCGGTGGACGGAGCGAGCGAATAGAAATCCGCGACGACGGAAGCGGTATGGCTCGGCGCATTGGCGGGACCAGGACATCCTCGCGCCTGCACATGCATATCCTTACGCGCACCGAGATGTTCAAGAATGCGCCGAACCTGCCCTTCGAGTCCATCGCAGGTGTAGAGCGTCGTGACGCCGAAATAATCGAATTCCGCTTTGTGATGCTGCCACGCGCTCGGGATTGCGGACGGTCCGTCCTGCGCCGACGGCTGCGCTTGCGACTCCGGCGTCGCGCGCGCGCCATGGATAGCAAACGCGGCGACCAACACCACCGTTCCGAGAAGCATTGCCGCGCGCTGCGGTCGAGCGTCCATGCCCACATTATTCCACCAATCATCTTCGATTGCACCCGCGCAAGCTTTGCTGCTGCTGCAGCGCGCTTGATTGCCGTTTCGCGCTGCGGCGTGCCGGTCAACCGAGTTCCGCGTAGCGCGTTGACTTATTCATCGGTCACGTCATTTTAGGAGTCTCGCCATGATCAAGCTCGCATCGCTCGCTCTCGGGTCCACACTGTTGCTAGCCGGACTGACGCATAGCGCGCCTGCCAGCGCCGGCGTGGTTGTCGGTGTTCCGGGCGTCGCGGTCGGCGTGGCCCCGGCACCCTATTACCCGCAGCCCTACGCCTACGCCCCCTATTTCCCGGCCTACCTCGGATGGGGCTACGGTTTCGGATTCCGGGGCGGTTATGGCTGGCATGGTGGCTATGGCTATCACGGCGGTTACGGTTGGCACGGTGGCTATGGCTACCGCGGCGGCGCGGGTGGCGGCCATTTCGCGGGTGGTCACCGGCGCTAGTCCCATCCCGCCGTCGCCTCAGCCGCCGGCGGGATTCGTTTATAGTGTCCGCAGCTACTGCAGACACTGGGGCTAGTGGAAGAATTCATTCGTCACGGCGCGCCGATTTTTCGGCGCACCAATCTCGCGATGTTCGCGGCCGGCGTGGCGACGTTCGGCTTGCTCTACTGTGTTCAACCCTTGATGCCCGCCTTCAGCCGATATTACGGCGTCAGCGCGGCGACGAGTTCCCTCTGCCTTTCCGTTACCGCGGGCTTGCTCGCATTCGCGATGTTGTTCGCGGGCGTGCTGTCGGACGCCTGGGGGCGCAAGGCGATCATGTCTATTTCCCTCGTGGTTTCGGCGATATTGGTGCTGCTGACCGCGATTGCACCCGACTGGGCGAGCATACTGCTGCTGCGCAGCTTGCTGGGCCTGAGCCTGAGCGGAGTGCCCGCGGTCGCCATGGCCTATCTCAGCGAAGAGATGCATCCCGATTCGATCGGACTCGCGATGGGCCTGTACATCAGCGGTAGCGCCGTCGGAGGCATGGGCGGCCGCCTGCTCGTCGGCGTGCTCGCCGACTACTTCGGATGGCGCATCGGGATCGGCGCAATGAGTCTGATCGGTTTGCTCGCGGCGCTACTCTTTACGCGGAGCTTGCCGCCGTCGCGCCACTTCACGGCGCAGCGGCTCGCGTTGCGCAGCCTGCCGGCGCGCTACGCTTCCTTGTTCGACGATCGCGGCTTGCCATGGTTGTTCGCGGAGGGCTTCCTGCTGCTCGGTGCATTCGTCACGATCTATAACTACATCGGCTATCGGCTCATGGCTCCGCCGTACGGATTGAGTCAGGCCGCGGTCGGGCTGATCTTCAGCGTCTACCTCGTCGGCACGGTCAGTTCGGTTTGGGTCGGACATTTGGCCGGGCGTCTCGGCCGGCGCAAGGTGCTTTGGGCGATGTACGTCCTGATGCTCGCGGGCGTCTTGCTGACGACCGCGGCCTCGCTATGGATCGTCATCGCGGGAATGATCGTGATCACGTTCGGCTTTTTCGGCGGTCACTCGATCGTCAGCAGCTGGGTCGGCCGGCGCTCGCTCAGCGGCAAAGCGCACGCGGCGTCGATGTATTTGTTTTTTTATTATTTGGGCTCGAGTGTCGCCGGCACGTTGGGCGGACTGTTTTATGCGGCCCAGGGCTGGCTCGGTGTCGCTGCGTTCGTCGGCGCGCTCTGGGCAGTGGGCCTGCTGATCGCTTGGCGGCTCTTTTATCTGGAGCCCCTGCGCGGAATTGCGCCGACTCCGCCGCCAGTGTGAAGGGCGTGTCTCAAAGTCGCGAGTTATGGAGGCTAGGGTCGGAATCGAAAAGCCTGTATAAGTTGTTGTCGGCCCAACATTTACTCATCCCCACCGATCTTGCATACCCCGAGTACGTACCCCGGTATATGCAGTGAAAACGCTGAACAGTGTCTAAAGCAGCGTAACAATGTCGATGCACCGGCGATGGCCGGACGCCGAAAACTGAGTCCCCCGCCGTGCCATTTTCGCAGCAGCTCTACCGCTGTTGCGCTTTGCTCGTGCCCCATCGGTTATGGCGTGCCGTCGAGATATTCATCAGCAGACTCGACACCCACTCGTTGCATTAAAGCCGTCGGAAAGGCCCGGGCCCTCAAAGTCCGCTCCACATCCCGCGCGGCCAGCGCTGTTTCCGATATCAGCATGAAACGTTCTGCCGCAATCCTTTGTAAATCGATTCTTGCGTGTTCAAGATCATCGAGATTCGCACGCCTCGCTTTGTACAGGGACTCCGTGAGCGTCAAAACACCTTCAGCCTCCCGAAGACCAGAATTTGCTGCCCTTAGCGATGCCCGCGCCCGCTCCGTCGAACTCCGGGCGAAGGAATGGGATACCGCCGCGCGCGTGCGCGAATGCGCGCTCGCCGATGCGAGAGAGCACGTGAATCTGCTGCTGCAGGAGCTCGCCACCGACCGCGCCTCGCTTCGGGCGCGCGATGCACGAATTTCCGATCTAGAATCTTAAGTCGAGGATTACCGCGGCCAGCTCGCAACCGGCATTTCGCGCGCGATCGCGAACAACCGGGTGTTGGCGGTGAAGAAGCCGCGCCGTAAGATTGAAGCAAAACCGAACCCACGAATCCGCCAGAAAGCACCCGCACCATCGAAACGGCGCCCCACCGCCGATTGAAGAGGAAAACCCATGGACAACGTAAGTGAAGTCGTTTTGCTATTGCGCAAGCAGGCGGATCTCGAGCTCACCATCCAAAATGGCGACCGCAGCGCCGTCGCCACCGAGCAGGAACTTGAGGCGACCCGCTGGCGCTTCTTCGCGCATGCGCGGGCGCTCAATTCCGTACTGCAGACCGCGCGCGCTCTACGGCGCACCCCGGACTCCGTCTCCCTGCGCGGCGTAACGGGTTTTAGGTAGCCGAGAAGGCGCGGAGAACCGCGATGAGCGTATCCATCCGAATGTTCTTGCTCGATCGGGACGACACCCTATACCGCCTCCCGAGCGCAGCCTTCGACCGCATGCTCCGGTTCCCTAAAATCCACCGCCTCCCTCGATTTTCCCGCCAGCGCGTGCGCAGCGCCGAGGTCGTCGTCGAATTGATGAACGGTCGACCGATCGCGGCGGTCCGCTCAGTATTCAGTATGACGACGTTTGAGAGCGATGGATCGATGGTATCCCCACTGTGGGATCCCCATGTGCTGGCCCGCGTGGAGCTCACGTTGGCGTTTGACTCACCCGATCCCCTCGCGAGCGTTGCTGACGCTGCCAGTCGATTCGTCGCGCGAGGTGGCCAATGGCAGCCACCCGCAGCCCTCATGCGGCGCATTGAGC